>CAWHJZ010000011.1:0-45127 GCA_963829785.1 uncultured Pseudomonadota bacterium
GGCGCCAAGGATGGCCTCGTGCACATCAGCCAACTTGCCGCCAACCGCGTCAACAAGGTCAACGACGTGGTCAAGGAAGGCGACAAGGTGAAGGTGAAGCTGCTCGGCATGGATGAGCGCGGCAAGGTGCGCCTGTCCATGAAGGTCGTCGACCAGGAGACCGGCGAGGACCTCGAAGCCAAGCAGAAGGCCGAACGCGGCGACCAGCCGCAGGCGGCCAGCGGCGACGCGGCGGAGTAAGCCTCCTCACATCAAGGCAACAAAGGGCGGCCTTCGTGGCCGCCCTTTTCGTTTGCACGCGCGCCATCTAGTCTTGCGCCCAACCAGAAACCATCAGGAACGGGAGACACTCATGACGACCTCGCTTGACGCCGAGCTGCCGAAGGAAATGCAGTCGCTGCAATTCCGCCCGCTGTTCATCTTCCGCATCAACGTCAACAAACCGAGCGTCATCGGCCAGACGCCGAGCGTCGACCGCCGCGTCGGCGAGATCACCGGCGGCGTGTTCGAGGGCGAGCGTCTGCGTGGCAAGATTCTCTCCGGCGGCAGCGACTGGCAGACCGTTCGCCGTGACGGCTCGTGGGTGCTCGACGTGCGCTTCGTCATGGAGACCGACGACAATCACCTGATCGGCATGACTTACAAGGGCATTCGTCATGGGCCGCAGGCGGTGCTCGACCGCATCGCCAAGGGCGAAAGCGTCAGCCCGGCCGACTACTATTTCCGGGTGGCGCCGTTCTTCGAGACCGCGTCGGAGAAATACGGCTGGATCAACAACGTAGTGGCGGTAGCGACCGGCCACCGGTTGGCGAGCGGGCCGATCTATCAGGTGTTCGAGGTGCTGTAGCCCGAGAACGGATTTCAGGCGGAACTCTGAGCGGCTAGGCCACCTTTTCCGGCGCCGGGTGGCGCACAACAGTCGGCGGCGGGCGCACCACAGCGTCCCGCACGACCTCACCCAGCGCGGCAAAGTCCTGCTTGCGCGGCGAGGTGCGCCGCCAGGCAAGACCCACGGTGCGCGCCGGTTGCGGATCGACGAAGCGCATCAATTTGACCCGCTCGTCGCGCACCTCGACATCGACCGCCACCTCGGGCACCAGCGTGACGCCATAACCATTGGCGACCATCTGCATCACCGTCGCCAGCGAAGTGGCGCCGAGACCTGCCGGCGCATCGCGACTTGATGCATTAAGTTTTGGCGCGGCGCAGAACGCCAAAGCCTGATCGCGCAGACAATGGCCTTCCTCCAGCAAGATGAGCCGGCGCTGGTCGACATCCTCCATGCTTAGCCGGCCATCCACGGGCGACGGCTCGCCCGCCGGTAGCGCCAGCAGGAAGGGATCGTCGAACAAAGGCAGCGTCTCCACATCGGCGCCTTCCGCCGGCAGCGCCAGCATCACGCAATCGAGCTCGCCGCGGGCGAGTTCCTCCAGCAGCATCTTGGTTTGCGTCTCGCGCACCTCCAGCCGTAGCGCCGGATGCGCCGCCTGCAGCCACGGCAGAACGCGCGGCAGCACATAAGGCGCCAGTGTCGGGATGATACCGAGCCTGAGATGACCGCTGAGCAGAGTGCGGTGGCGCGCGAAGTCGACCAGGTCGCGGCTCGCGGTCAGGATGGCCTCCGCGCGCTCGGTCACTTCCCGGCCGAGCTCGGTCAACACGATGTCGCCCGGCCGCCGCTCCACCAGAACGCCGCCAATCTCGCGCTCCAGCTCGCGGATCTGCATGGAGAGCGCCGGCTGGGTCACGGCGCAGTCCTCCGCGGCCCGCCCGAAATGGCGGTGACGGGCCAGCGAGGCCAGATAGCGAAGCTGCCGCAAAGTGATCATGTTGATCAGATATTCTTATTGCGTGGCCCAATCAATACGATTGGACCTGATCGTCATTTTGAGCGATAATAGTTACAATCGCAACTGCTTTACAGGCGCTGCGACCTACCCGTAATGGTCGACCGAGAAGAGGAACACCCGAGATGGACGCAAAGACAGACAAGAACGCGGGCGAATGCCCGTTCATGCAACACACGAATGTTGGCGTTCAGTCCAACCGTGACTGGTGGCCGAACCAGTTGAACCTCAAGATGCTCCACCAGAATTCCTCCCTGACCGATCCGATGGGCAAGGGGTTCAATTACGCGGAGGCGTTCAAGCAGCTCGACTACAAGGCCCTGAAGAAGGACCTCACCGCGCTGATGACCAACTCGCAGGCGTGGTGGCCGGCCGACTTCGGCCATTACGGGCCGCTGTTCATCCGCATGGCATGGCACAGCGCGGGCACCTACCGCATTGGCGACGGCCGCGGCGGCGGCGGACAAGGCCAGCAGCGCTTCGCGCCGCTCAATAGCTGGCCGGACAACGTCAACCTCGACAAGGCGCGCCGGCTGCTGTGGCCGATCAAGCAGAAATACGGCAACAAGATTTCCTGGGCCGACCTGATGATCCTCGCCGGCAATGTCGCGCTCGAGTCGATGGGCTTCAAGACCTTCGGCTTCGCCGGCGGACGCCCGGACGTCTGGGAGCCGGACGAGTACACCTACTGGGGCGCCGAGGACTCCTGGCTTGGCGACAAGCGCTATTCGGGTGACCGGGATCTCGAGAACCCGCTCGCCGCCGTGCAGATGGGCCTGATCTACGTCAACCCGGAAGGTCCGAACGGCAACCCGGACCCGGTCGCTGCCGCCAAGGACATCCGCGAGACCTTCGCGCGCATGGCCATGAACGACGAGGAAACCGTCGCGCTCATCGCCGGCGGCCACACCTTCGGCAAGACCCATGGCGCCGGCGATGCTGCGCTTGTCGGTCCCGAGCCCGAAGCCGCCGGCCTCGAAATGCAAGGCCTCGGCTGGAAGAGCAGCTTCGGCAGCGGCATGGGCGATGACACCATCGGCGGCGGCCCGGAAGTGACCTGGACAACGACGCCGACCAAGTGGAGCAACAACTTCTTCTGGAACCTGTTCGGCTACGAATGGGAGCTGGAGAAGAGCCCGGCCGGCGCACAGCAGTGGGTCGCGAAGGGTGCGCCGGAACAGATCCCGTATGCGCACGACAAGACCAAGCGTCGCAAGCCGACCATGCTGACCACCGACCTCTCGCTGCGGTTCGATCCTGAATATGAAAAGATCTCGCGGCGCTTCTACGAGAACCCGGATCAGTTCGCCGATGCCTTCGCCCGCGCGTGGTTCAAGCTGGTGCACCGCGACATGGGTCCGAAGTCGCGTTATCTCGGCCCCGAGATTCCGGCGGAAGACCTGATCTGGCAGGACCCGGTCCCGGCCGTCGATCACAAGCTGATCGACGCCAAGGACATTGCCGCCCTCAAGGCCAAGATCCTGGCCTCGGGTCTGTCGATCTCCCAACTGGTTTCGACCGCTTGGGCGTCGGCGGCAACCTTCCGCGGTTCCGACAAGCGCGGTGGCGCCAACGGGGCACGTATTCGCCTCGCACCGCAGAAAGACTGGGAAGCCAACCAACCTGCCGAACTGGCGAAAGTGCTGAAAACCCTTGAAGGCATCCAGAAGGACTTCAACGGTTCAGCGTCCGGCGGCAAGAAGGTGTCGCTGGCCGACCTGATCGTCCTCGGCGGCTGCGCCGCTGTCGAAGAGGCCGCGAAAAAGGCCGGACAGAAAGTGGAGGTTCCGTTCGCGCCGGGCCGCACCGACGCGACGCAGGAGCAAACCGATGTCGACTCCTTCGCGCCGCTCGAGCCGGTCGCGGACGGCTTCCGCAACTATCAAAAGACCAAGTACGCCGTTTCGTCGGAGGAGCTGCTGGTCGACAAGGCAAACTTGCTGACGCTGACCGCGCCGGAGATGACCGTTCTCATCGGCGGCATGCGCGTGCTGGGCGCAAATCATGGCAAGTCCAAGCACGGTGTCTTCACCGACAAACCGGAGACGCTGACCAACGACTTCTTCGTCAACCTGCTCGACATGGGCACGGTGTGGAAGCCGACGTCGGGCGACGCGGATGTGTTCGAAGGCAGCGACCGCAAGACCGGCAAGGCGAAGTGGACCGCGACCCGCGTCGACCTGGTTCTTGGCTCCAATGCCCAACTGCGCGCCATCGCCGAGGTCTACGGCCAGAGCGACGCGCAAGCGAAGTTCGTGGCTGACTTCGTGGCGGCCTGGAACAAGGTGATGAACGCGGATCGCTTCGACCTGGCCTGATCTCAGGCAGGGGCGCGCATAAGGCGCCGCTTCATAAGCAAAATGAAACGGCCGGGGAAAATCCCCGGCCGTTTTCTATTCTGTCGCCCTCGCGAAGGCGGTGACGACATCCGAATTAAGACCCGCCATTCTCCACGTCGCCGCCCGCTTCTTTCAGCGCGTTGGGCTGCGGCATCGCGATGACGTTGTAGCCGGAATCGACGAAATGGATTTCGCCGGTGACGCCGGTCGACAAGTCCGACACCAGATAGAGCCCGGCGCCGCCGAGCTCATCGAGTGTCACGCCGCGGCCGAGCGGCGAATACTTCTGCTGGAAGGCGAACATGTAGCGCGCGTCGCTGATGCCGGCGCCGGCGAGCGTGCGGATCGGCCCGGCCGAGATGGCGTTGACGCGGATCTTCTGGTGGCCGAAGTCGACCGCCAGATACCGCACCGACGCCTCCAGCCCCGCCTTGGCCACCCCCATGACGTTGTAGTTCGGCATGGCGCGCTCGCCGCCGTTATAGGTCAGCGTCAGCATCGAACCGCCGTTCGGCATCAGCGCGGCGGCGCGCTTGGCCGCCTCGGTGAAGGCGTAGCAGGAGATCACCATGGTGCGGACGAAGTTCTCGCGCGTCGAATCGGCGTAGCGGCCCTTCAGCTCGCTCTTGTCGGAAAAAGCCACCGCGTGCACGAGGAAGTCCATCGTGCCCCACTGCTTCTTGATTTCGTCGAACACCGCATCGACAGAGGCAATGTCCTCGACGTCGCAGGGCATCAGGAATTTGGAACCGGCCTGTTCGGCGAGCGGCTTAACGCGCTTGGCGAGCGCGTCGCCCTGGTAGGTGAAGGCGAGCTCGGCGCCATGCTCGCTGAGCGTCTTGGCGATGCCCCAGGCGATCGAGTGGTCGTTGGCGACCCCCATCACCAGCCCGCGCTTGCCTTCCATCAGTCCTGGCATTTGCACATCCTCAGCCGTCGTCACCCGCGAAAACAGGTAACCCAGTAGCCGCCGCTTCCAGGCAAGGCAAGGCCGACGAAGACCGGATGCCTCACGTTTGGCAACGGGACATTACAGATTATTGGCGCAGGCGAAACGCTCACGCGTCTACGTGCTTGAACACCACCGAAGCGTTGGTGCCGCCGAAGCCGAATGAGTTCGACAGCACCGCGCCGAGCGCGACGTTGTCCTTGCGCTCGCGCAGGATCGGCATGTCGGCGAAGGCGGGATCGAGGTTTTCGATATTGGCGCTTTCGCAGATGAAGCCGTTCTGCATCATCAGCAGCGAATAGATCGCCTCCTGCACGCCGGTGGCGCCGAGCGAATGGCCGGTGAGCGACTTCGTGGCCGAGATCGGCGGGCACTTGTCGCCGGTACCGAATACATTACGGAGTGCTTCGATCTCCGGCCCATCGCCAGCCGGGGTCGAAGTGGCATGCGGGTTGATGTAGTCGATCGGCGCCTTGCAGGTTTCCAGCGCCATGCGCATGCAACGCTCGCCACCTTCGCCCGACGGCGCCACCATGTCGTAACCATCGGAGGTCGCGCCGTAGCCGGCGACCTCGGCATAGATCTTGGCGCCGCGCGCCTTGGCGTGTTCGAGCTCTTCCAGCACCAGCACGCCGGCGCCGCCGGCGATGACGAAGCCGTCACGATCTCTGTCGTAGGCGCGCGAGGCGGTTTGCGGCGTATCGTTATACTTCGACGACATCGCGCCCATGGCATCGAACAACATGGACAACGTCCAATCCAGTTCCTCGCAACCACCGGCGAAGATCATGTCCTGCTTGCCCCATTGGATCAGTTCGGCAGCGTTGCCGATGCAATGATTGGAGGTCGCGCAGGCCGACGAGATCGAATAGTTCACGCCCTTGATCTTGAACCAGGTGGCAAGCGTCGCCGACGCAGTCGACGACATCGCCTTTGGCACCGCGAACGGTCCGATCCGCTTGGGGCCCTTCGTGCGGGCGATATCGGCGGCTTCGATCAGGGTGCGGGTGGACGGACCGCCCGAACCCATGACGATACCGGTGCGCACGTTGGAGATGTCGCTTTCCTCCACGCCGGAATCGCGGATCGCCTGCTCCATGGCCACGTGGTTCCAAGCCGTACCGCCGCCATGGAAACGCATGGCGCGCCGGTCCACGACCTCACTGGCGTCGAGCGTCGGCGCCCCGTGAACCTGGCAGCGGAAACCGAGCTCGGTATATTTGTCGGCCTTGACGATTCCGGACTTGGCCTCGCGCAAGCTGGCCAAGACCTCCTGCGTGTTGTTGCCGATCGATGAGACGATACCCATCCCGGTGACGACGACTCGTCGCATAATCAGAATATCCTCAACTGGCGCAGTGGATTGGTCGTTTGACCAGAGATCGTGGAGCCTGATGACCGCGGGCCTGAGATTACGGGACCTGAGATCATGGGGCCATCACCATAGATCGGCCGGGCGAGGCCGGCTCGCAAGCCCCTGCCGGCACCGGATAGGCGGCCGGCAGTCGCCGCCGGCCCCTCTCTTTCGCCGGGCTCAAACGCCGCTCGGCTGCAGCGCCTCGTCCTGCTTGAACAGGCCGACCTTGAGGTCGGAGGCCTTGTAGATCACCTCACCGTCGGCCGACAGCCAACCGTCGGCAATGCCGAGCACCAGCTTGGAGCGCATCACCCGCTTGAAGTCGACCCCGTAAATGATCTTTTTCACGCTCGGCAGCACCTGGCCGGAGAACTTGACTTCGCCCATGCCGAGCGCACGGCCGCGGCCGGGGGAGCCCAGCCAGCCGAGGAAGAAGCCCACCATCTGCCACAGCGCGTCGAGACCGAGACAGCCCGGCATGACGGGATCGCCCTTGAAATGGCAGAGGAAGAACCAGAGGTCCGGCTTCACGTCGAGCTCCGCCCGGATCATGCCCTTGCCGTGCGCGCCGCCGGTTTCCTGGATGTCGGTGATGCGGTCGAACATCAGCATCGGCGGCAGCGGCAGTTGCGCATTGCCGGGTCCGAACAACTCGCCGCGGCCGCAGGCCAGCAAGTCCTCGTATTCAAAGCTGTGACGCCGATCATCCATGGCCGTTGTCGCCCCGCGCAGTGGATTTGGCTGCGATCCCATGGCCGAATTCCTAACATAAGGGGCTTAGGTGGGCCAAGGTGGAGAGTCAGGACCGATCCTTGGCGATTTCGGTTGTCCCCATGAAAGGCGCGACAATATGGCCGCGGAATCGGCCTTCCGGGCGCCCCTGGTGCAGTTGCGAGGGAGTTGCATCTGTCTGGCGGAGTCGTATATGTTGCAGATGAAACAGTCTGATGCCGGCCCCCTGGGACGCCGGCCCATCGGGGTATAGCGATGACGCAGACGCGTACTATGACCTTGCCGACGGGCGACACGTCCGCGCTCACGGGGTGCCCGTGGCACGATGTGAAGTCGATGTTGCGGCAGGTGGGCCTGCGGCCGACCCGCCAGCGCATGGCGCTCGGCTGGATCCTGTTCGGTAAAGGCGACCGTCACCTCACCGCGGAAATGCTCTACGAGGAAGCCAGCCGCGCCAAGGTGCCGGTGTCGCTCGCCACCATCTACAATACCCTGCATCAGTTCACCGAGGTCGGCCTGCTGCGCCAGGTCGCGGTCGACGGCTCCAAGGCCTATTTCGACACCAACGCCACGTCCCACCACCATTTCTTCGTGGAGGACGACAACGAGCTGCTCGACATTCCGGGCGCCGACGTGGTGCTGGGCGCCACCCCGACCCCGCCGGAAGGCTACGAGATCGCCCGCGTCGACGTGGTGGTGCGGCTGCGGCGCAAGAAGTAACGGGCGTTTTTCGAGCGCTTTCGATTTTGGTGCCGGGCATGGCCGTTCGAAGAACGGCGTTTTTTCAGAACACCGATGTCCCGGCCATTTTTATTGGCGCATGAGAACTTGTCCGAAAACCGGCTCCCACCGTTCGGGATCATGCGCGGGTGAATTACTCAAGCTTCTCGTTGGGATAGGCGCCCCATAGCCGCACCTGCATGATCCAGCCGTCGAAGCCCTTGCCGCGGAACTCGCACCAGGAGCCGGTGCATGACACCAGCCGGCCGAGCACGCCGCGCTCCAGGCGCGCCACCACCGCCGACTTGGCGTCGGGGCTGTCATGGAGCGGCACCAGCTCGGTCTTCAGGGTCGGCACCACCACCGCGCTGCGTTTACCGGACAGGAGCGAGTGGTAAACCCAGCCTTCCGCCCCCTGCCAGTCGCGGATGCGGCGCCAGTTCTCGAACTCGGCGGTGACCTCGACCGGCATGCCGGCGCGGGTATAGACCCAGCGCACGTCCTGATCGCGGCCGGGGCCGGATCGGACATTGACCCGGTCCGCTTTCAGGCTGACGAAGCGCGGAACCGGAAGACCGGTGACTGAGCCGCGGCCGAGCGCGATATCGGTGCCCTTGGTCTGGCCCTTAGTCTGCCCCTCGGCCTGCGTCACGGCCCCCGCGACCCCCACAAGCAACAGGCCAACCGCCGCCAATAGGGCGGCGGCAAAGCGGCGGCGCGGAACGCCAAAGCTTTGTGTTGTGACGGCCATCTGCTAGGAAAAAAGCACGGATTTGGGGCCTGCATGCGGTAAAGCGGCAGTGTGGGCGAGCACGGTTAAAGAGGGCTGAATCGGCGCTTCGTTCGGCAAAACGATGACCGCCGCTGGAACTTGAGAATGGTGAAGACGAAAAAGCCGCTGGTGGTCGTGACACGCAAGCTGCCCGACAATGTCGAGCTGCGCATGCGGGAACTTTTCGATGCCCGCCTCAACCCCGACGATAAGCCGATGACCCAGGCGCAGCTCGCCGAGGCGGTGAAGAGCGCCGACGTGCTGGTGCCGACCGTCACCGACCGCATCGATGCCGCCGTGCTCGGCAAGGCCGGCGAGCAGCTCAAGCTGATCGCGAATTTCGGCAACGGCGTCGACAACGTCGACGTCACCACCGCGGTTCAACGCGGCATCACGGTGACCAATACGCCGGGCGTACTGACCGAAGACACCGCCGACATGACCATGGCGCTGATCCTCGCTGTGCCGCGGCGGCTGGTGGAAGGCGCCAACATCGTCACGTCCGAAGGCGGCTGGCCGGGCTGGTCGCCGACCTGGATGCTCGGCCACCGCATCTGGGGCAAGCGCCTCGGCATCATCGGCATGGGCCGCATCGGCCAAGCGGTGGCGCGTCGCGCGGGCGCCTTCGGCCTGCAGATCCACTATCACAACCGCCGCCGGGTGGCGCCCAAGATCGAGGAAGATCTCGACGCCACCTATTGGGAGAGCCTCGACCAGATGCTCGCCCGCATGGACATCATCTCGATCAATTGCCCGCACACGCCGGCGACCTATCATCTGCTGTCGGCGCGGCGGCTGAAGCTTCTGCGGCCGCAGACCTATATCGTCAACACGTCGCGCGGCGAGGTGATCGACGAGAACGCGCTGGCACGGCTGGTCGAAGGCGGCCAAATCGCCGGCGCCGGCCTCGACGTGTTCGAACACGAGCCCGCGGTGAACCCGAAGCTCGTCAAGCTCGCCCGCGAGGGCAAAGTGCTGCTGTTGCCGCACATGGGCTCGGCCACGATGGAAGGCCGCGTCGATATGGGCGAGAAGGTGATCATCAACATCCGCACGTTCATGGATGGGCACCGGCCGCCGGATAGAGTTCTTCCCTCGATGTTGTAGGCCGCTGCCGGCGCCTACTCGAAGTCCTCGTAATGCATGTCGACTTGCTCCTCGATTTCGCGGAGCATTCCTTTGGCGTCCTTCGCCTTCACCAAGATCTTTGAAGCCTTCTTGAACTCATCGCCGAAGATTCCGCGGCTGTTGAGTGGGCAGACCATCAGGCAAATCTTGCAGCCGTAGAGCTTGTGAAAGTACGGCTCGCAGGCCGGCGTATCGACATGCCAGCGTTCGACTCCATTGACGATCTTCTTCTGCGGCTTGATCGCATCGCCGGGACAGAAGCGTTCGCAGACACCGCACTTCAGGCAGACTTCGTCGATGCCGAAATCTTGCGGGCCGTCGGCGCGCAACGGCATCATCGTCGAAACGGCGCCCAATCGGAATGACGATCCCAGTTCAGGCGAAATCAGAGAGCCGTGCTTGCCGAGCTCGCCGAGACCGGCGAGCTGGGCCATGGCGACCAGCGGAAGATCGCCCTCGTTGGGCTGCATGCACGCGCTGTATCCGTACGCGGCGATTTCCTGCGCGAGCCTGACACCGATGTCGTCCAGCTTGTGGTAGACACGATGAACCTCGTCCTGTGAGCGCGGGCCGATGTCGGCCATGTTGGCGTACGACATGCCGATGCCGAACACGATGACGCTGGTGTCCTGCGTCGGCTCGGCTTGCGTGAACAGGAAGCGTTCGTCGAAATCGGCAACGCCGACGACATCGGCGCCCATTTCGAGCACGAGTTTCTTGATTTCATCGGTCGTTGCCGCGACGTCGGCGATTTCCGTCCGAGTTGGATTGACCGGCGGTCGGCGATTCGGTTGCAAGATTTCGTTGCGGATATAGAGGCGACGTTTGGCGGCAGGCGGGAACCGATGGCGAAAACGAGCTGCCCGATCGGCGTCGGTTCCGCCCACGCGCGCGCGTGTCGGTCGTTCGGCGCGGCTGATGTCGATCTTTCCCATCTACTGCTCGCTACACTGTTCGAACAAAGCTTATCTGGTTGGTCGGCCTCGTTCCACGAGGCGTCAGCGGTGCCCTGACAAATCCTTGATTGTCGGGTTCTCGCCTGACAGCGGATTGTCGGGATCCCACGCATAGCTCAGCGTCTCGAAACGCATCGAGCGCGCATCGACCATCAGCAGGCGCCCCACAAGCCCTTCGCCGAAGCCGACGATCTCGCGGATCGTTTCCAGCGCCATCATGGAGCCGAGCACGCCCGGCAACGCGCCGAGAATGCCCGCTTCGGCACAGGCCGGAATCGAACCGGCCGGCGGCGGCTCGGGAAACAGACAGCGATAGGTCGGGTTGGGCTTGCCGTCGGCGCCGGTCTCGTGGGCGCGGATGGAGGTGAGCGAGCCGTCGAAGGTGCCGACCGCGGCGGTGATCAGCGGTTTCTTGGCGAAATAGCAGGCGTCGGACGAGAGATACCGAGTTGCGAAGTTGTCGGAGCCATCGACCACCAGATCGTAATGCGCGAACAGATCGAGCGCGTTACCGGCGTCGAGCCGCGTCATGTGGGTCTCGACCGCCACATGCGGATTGAGCCGCGCGATCATGGCTTCCGCGCCGTCTACCTTGCGATTGCCGATGTCGTCGGTGCCGAAGATCACCTGGCGCTGCAGGTTGGACAGCGACACTTCGTCGTCGTCGATCACGCCCAGCGTGCCGACGCCGGCAGCGGCGAGATAGAGCAGCACCGGCGCGCCGAGGCCGCCGGCGCCGATCACCAGCACCCGGGCGGCTTTCAGCTTGGCCTGGCCGGGCCCGCCCACTTCGCGCAGCACGATGTGGCGGGCGTAACGTTCGAGTTCGGATCGATCGAGCATCAAGGTTAACACTAGGCGGGCGCAAGCCCTTGGGCCAGCGCCTTTATTGGCCGCTGCGCGGGTGGCCCGCAAGGCCGCCCCCGCTTTGCGCGCTCCCGACGATCGGCTAGGCTCGCCCGCTACATCGCTGGTGGGGCATTCATGTCGATGCGTTGCGGTTCCTTGCTGCTCATGGTCGTGTTCGTTTTGGGCTCCTTGGGCTCCGGGACGGCCGTGGCGCAGCACTACAGCGGACCGGGCGACGCCGGCGTGTTCATGAAGCCCAAGCCGGCCGACAGCGACAAGAAAGCCGCTAAGAAGCGTCCTACGAAACATCGCCACCGCCGGCGCGCGGCCGCTCATCCGCCGCTGCCTCAGCAGGCGCCGAAATCCACCACCGGCACAGCACCGGCCACGGAATCGATCGCCGCCAAGGCGACGCCCGCGAAGGCCGACAAGAAGAAGCGCCGCGACGTCGAGCTGCCGGCCCCCAGGCCGGACGTCATGACCACGGCATCGCTGCCGGCCGGCAAGCACGGCGGCATTCCGGCAGGCGAGCGGCTGAAGATCCAGTCGGCGCTGCTGTGGGCGGGCGACTACACCAAGATCGGCAAGGACGAAGAACCGCTGCGCGGCGCGGTGAAGAACTTCCAGAAGCGGCACAAGGCCAAGGTGACCGGCGTGCTGACGGTCGAGCAGCGCGCCGCCTTACTCGCCGCCGGCGACCGTTACGAGCGCCGCTTCGGCTGGCGCGTGGTGACCGACCCGGCGACCGGCATCCGCATCGGCCTGCCGACCAAGCTGGTGCCGAACGCCCATGATGCGGCGCACGGCACGCACTGGTCGTCGCCGCATGGCGAGGTCGAAATCGAGACCTTCCGGCTCAAGGACCCCGAGCTCAAACTCGCCGACCTTTATGCGCAGGAGAAGAAGACCCCGCGTACGCGGCGGGTATCGCGCCACGCGCTGCACGACCACGACTTCTATCTCCACGGCATGCAGGGCCTGAAATATTTCGACGTGCGCGCCGAAAAGCGCGACGGCGAAATCCGCGGGTTCACGCTACTCTACGATCAGGCAATGATCGGCATCGTGGCGCCGGTGGCGAACGCGATGGCGAGTGCGTTCGCGCCGTTTCCGGCGCGCGCCATGCCGTTCGCGACACTGGCGAAGCCGGTCGAATACGGCACCGGGTTGATCGTCAGCGCGCGCGGCGACATCGTAACCGACCGCAACGTGACCGATGGCTGCAAGGTAATCGTTGCCGCCGGCCTCGGTAATGCCGAGCGCGTCGCCGAGGACAAAGCGAAAGGCCTGGCGCTGCTGCGCGTCTACGGACAACGCAAGCTGCCGGCGCTGCCGCTGCCGCGCCAAAGCGCGAGCGCCAGGGCGCTGACGCTGATCGGCATTCCCGATCCCAAGGAACTGCACGGCACGCAACAGCTGAAGGAGATCAAGGCGCGGCTTGGCGGCGGCGCGGCGATCGAGTTGCAACAGCCGGTGCCGATGGCGGGTTTTTCCGGCGCCGCCGTGCTCGGCAATGACGGCCAAGGACACGAACAAGTGCTCGGCATGATGGAGACGCGCAACGCTGTGCTCGCGAGCAACGGTCCGCCGATCGCGCCGGTGCATCTGGTCACGGCGGAGTCCATCCGCGACTTTCTGCAAGCGCATGGCGTGACGCCGGCAACGGCGGCCACCGGCAACCCGCGCGATGCGGTGGTGCGCGTGATTTGCGTCAGGAAGTAGTTGCGAATTAAGTAACCCTACGACTGGATCGTGAGCTGGGTCACGACGCCATCATGGCGAACCCACCAATAACCCTGCTCGCCTTCGTACCCCGCATACGGCCGTAGGAAACGAGTAACCTTGTTCAAATATAAAACCGCGTCACTTCTCTCCTTGAAAGTGCAGGAGGTAATAGGGGTACTCGCAGTATTGCCCCGCTCGTCGAGAGTACGCTTGCAGATTTTGAACATCCTCGCCTCCAGCGCGCTTTCCGCTGACGTCGAGTCAGTTCACCGCTTTTGAATTAAACAACCGTGAATTATCTGTTTTTCCAATCCGCTTTACGCTTCTCCACGAAGGCCTTCATGCCTTCCTTCTGATCCTGGGTCGCGAACAGGGAATGGAAGGCGCGGCGTTCGAAGTTGACGCCTTCGGCGAGGCTGCCTTCGAAGGCGCGGTTGACCGTCTCCTTGGCCAATAGCACCGACGGCAGCGACATGCCGGCGATGGTTCCGGCCACCTTCATCGCCTCGTCCATCAAGTCCGCCGCCGGCACCACGCGCGCCACCAGCCCGGACTTCTCGGCCTCGGTCGCATCCATCATGCGGCCGGTGAGGATGAGGTCCATGGCTTTCGCCTTCCCGACCGCGCGGGTCAGCCGCTGGGTCCCGCCGATGCCGGGGATGACACCGAGCTTGATCTCGGGCTGGCCGAACTTGGCGTTGTCCGCTGCGATGACCACGTCGCATTGCATCGCGAGCTCGCAGCCGCCGCCGAGCGCAAACCCGGCGACCGCCGCGACCAGCGGCTTGCGCGCATGCGCCGCGTGGTCCCAGGTGCCGGCGAAGTTGTTGAGGAAGACGTCGATGAAATCGTTGTCGGCCATTTCCTTGATGTCGGCGCCGGCGGCGAATGCCTTCTCGTTGCCGGTGATCAGGACGCAGCCGATGTTCGCGTCGGCGTCGAACACGTCGATAGCCGCCGCGAGCTCTTCCATCAGCTTGAGATTGAGCGCGTTGAGCGCCTGCGGCCGGTTGAGCCGGATGATGCCGACCCGGCCCGTGGTTTCGGTGAGGATGTGTTCGTAGGTCATAGCTCTCTCCCGGTGATGTCGGCTATTTCTGGCACGCCGGACAATAGAACGTCGAGCGCCCGGTCTGCACGACGCGCTTGATGGTGCCCTTGCAGCCTGGCGTCGGACAGGGCTCGCCCTCGCGGTCGTAGACCTGGAAATTGTGCTGGAAGTCGCCGAGCGAGCCGTCGGCGCGGCGGTGGTCGCGCAAGGATGAGCCACCGGCGCGAATGGCGTCGTGCAGCACCGCCTTGATGGCGTGGACCAGGGCCTCGGCGCGAGCGTTCGGCTTTCCATTGCGGTCGGCGATGGTGGAGGCGCGGCGCTTGGGCGACAGATGCGCGCGGAACAGCGCCTCGCAGACATAGATGTTGCCCAAGCCCGCCACGATGCGCTGGTCGCTGAGCGCGGCCTTGAGCGAGGTCTTCTTGGCCTGACAGGCTTTCGCCAGCATGGCGGCGTCGAAGGCATTGCCGAGCGGCTCCGGCCCGAGCGAGCGCAGCAGGGGTTCTTCCTCAAGCTTGGCGCGCGGCACGATCTTCATGCAGCCGAAGCGGCGCGGATCGTTGAAGGTGATGACCTCGCCGTTCGACATGTGGAAGACGACGTGGTCGTGCGACTTGCTCTTCGATTTCTCATGGTAGTAGACGCCCGGCCGCGACTCGTGTCCGACGCGCATCGAGCCGGACATGCCGAGATGCATCAGCAGCACGTCGCCGGAGGAGAGGTCCGCGAGCAAATATTTGGCGCGGCGGCCGAGGCCCTTGACCTTTTGGCCCGTCAGCCGCTTCTCGAAGTCCTTGGCGACCGGCCAGCGCAGGCGGCGGTCGCGCACCTCGATCTTCGTAAAGCGCGCGCCTTCCATGGCGGGCGCAAGCCCCAGGCGGACGGTCTCGACCTCGGGAAGTTCGGGCATGGCCGCTTTTCTTAACCCCTTGGCAGGAAGGCTGAACACCGTCATAGCCTCCCCCGCCCGATAGCGCTATGGTCCTGCCCGCAAAGGACTATTGGACATGACCGCGGCCCGAAAAGAGAGCCAGGACGAGACCCATTTCGGCTACGAGAACATCCCCCTGGAGGAAAAGCAGGGGCGGGTCGACGACGTCTTCCATTCCGTGGCGAAGCGCTACGACCTGATGAACGACCTGATGTCGGGCGGCCTGCACCGGGCCTGGAAGGACGCCCTGGTGACCGCGGTCAATCCTCCGAAATCCGGCAAGCCGTTCGCGCTGCTCGACCTCGCCGGCGGCACCGGCGACATCGCCTTCCGGACGGTGGCGGCCGGCGGCAAGGGGACCCGCGTCACGGTCTGCGACATCAACGCCGACATGCTGGCCGTCGGCGCCGAGCGCGCCGCGCAACAGGGCCTCGATCAGGTGGTGACGTTCGAGCAGGGCAATGCCGAAGAACTGCCTTACGGCGACAAGAGCTTCGATTGCGTCACCATCGCCTTCGGCATCCGCAACGTGCCGCGCATCGACCGCGCGCTGGCCGAGGCCTATCGCGTGCTCAAGTTCGGCGGGCGTTTCCTGTGCCTGGAATTCTCCGCCGTCGACGTGCCCGGGCTCGACAAACTGTATGAGCTCTATTCGTTCCAGGTGATTCCCCATGTCGGGCGCGCGGTGACCGGCGACCGCGAGGCCTATCAGTACCTGGTCGAATCGATCCGCAAGTTTCCCAAGCCCAAGGCGTTCGCCGCCATGATCGAACAGGCCGGCTTCCGCCGCGCGTCATATACCCAGATGACCGGCGGCGTGGTGGCGCTGCATTCTGGCTGGAAGCTTTAGATGGTCCTCGCGTGATCTCCGCCACCGCCCACCTTCTGCGTCTCAGCCGCGCCGGCTTCGTGTTCGCGCGCGAGGGCGTGCTGGCGCTGGTCGATACCAAGCCGCTGCCGCTCGGCGCCCGATGGGCGGTCGCGCTCGGCCGGCTGATCGAACGGCGCGGCGCCGGCGAAGGCTCGAACCGGCTCGCCGCCGCGCTCACGCGCCTGGGACCCACTTACGTCAAGCTCGGCCAGTTCCTCGCCACCCGCCCCGACGTGGTCGGCCAGACGATCGCGCGCAACCTCGAAAGCCTGCAGGACAAGCTGCCGCCGTTCCCGCAGGCCGAAGCGGAAGCGGCCATCGTCGCGGCCCTCGGCAAGCCGCTCAACGCGGTCTATGCCAGCTTCGGCCCGTCGGTCGCCGCCGCCTCCATCGCGCAGGTGCACCGCGCCGAGATCGAAGAGGATGGCGAGCGCAAAGCGGTGGCGGTGAAGGTGCTGCGCCCCGGCATCGAGCGGCGCTTCCGCTCCGATCTGGATGCCTTCTTCTTTGTCGCCCGCAAGGCGGAAGCGTTCTCGCTGGAAGCGCAGCGGCTGCGCCTGGTGGAGGTGGTGGCGACGCTGGCGCGTTCGGTCGCGATCGAAATGGATTTCCGGCTGGAAGCCGCGGCCGCCTCCGAGATGGCGGAAAACACCAAGGACGACGCCGACTTCCGCATCCCGACGGTGGACTGGGACCGCACCGCGCGCGAAGTGCTGACGCTGGAATGGATCGACGGCACGCGGCTCGCCGACCACGCCGCGCTCGCCGCCAAAGGCTTCGACCTGGCCGGGCTCGGGCAAACGGTGATCCAGAGCTTCCTGCGCCACGCGCTGCGCGACGGCTTCTTCCACGCCGACATGCATCCCGGCAATCTGTTCGTCGATGACGACGGAAGGCTGGTGGCGGTCGACTTCGGCATCATGGGGCGGCTGGGGCCGAAGGAGCGGCGTTTCCTCGCCGAGATCCTGTTCGGCTTCATCACCCGCGACTACATGCGCACCGCGCAGGTGCATTTCGACGCCGGCTACGTGCCGCGGCATCATTCGGTCGAGAGCTTCGCGCAGGCGATCCGCGCCATCGGCGAACCGATCCACAATCGCACCGCCGAAGACATCTCGATGGCCAAGCTGTTGACGCTGCTGTTCGAGGTCACCGGCCTGTTCGACATGCGCACGCGGCCCGAACTGCTGCTGCTGCAGAAGACCATGGTGGTGGTGGAAGGCGTCGCGCGTTCGCTCGATCCCAAGCTTGACATGTGGACCACCGCCGACCCCGTCGTGCGCGAATGGATCGCCCGCAATCTCGGGCCGGTCGGCAAGCTGGAAGACGCGGTCGAGGGCGCCGGCGAGATTGGCCGCTTTGTCGGTCAGGTGCCGAGCCTGCTCACGCGGGCCGGCACGTTGCTCGATCAGCTCGACGAAATCACGCGTGATGGATTTGTGTTGTCGCCGGAGACGGTGGAGGCGATCGGCCGCGCCGAGGCCCGTCGCAACCGCTGGACCGCCGCGGCGCTGTGGATCATCGCGCTGCTGTTGCTGTGGATCGGGGTGATGATTTTCTGAGGCCTCGTGCCTGCACCACGCCTGATCGCCGCTAGAGCGCGACGATGCTCTTGAATCCCCCAAAGATCATTCGCTTGGTATCGAAAGGCCAGATCGTCACGCTCATCATCGATGCCACACGTTTGTCCTTCATCACCTTGGCGTTAACGCGATCGCGGTGTTTGCGCGAACGGAAGACGATATACGCAAAGACAACGGTTTCGGTCGGTTTGACCTTGACGGCGCGTGGGAACGAGGTGCGCTTGCCGTATGGCACGTCATCGGCAACAAACTCATGGAATTCCAGCGCGCCGTGTTCGCGCCAGATCTTGCCGCCTTTGCGCGCCATTTTGCGATAGGCCTCGAGCTTGCGCTTCGGCACCGGCACGACGAAACCGTCGACATAGGTCATGATCAGCTCCCGGCAGCCGCCTGTTCCAGCGTTTTGATATCGAACTTCTTCATCTGCATGAACGCGTTCATCACCCGCGCGGAGGCCGCGGGATCGGCGGCGGTCATCAGCGTCGGCAATGCGCTCGGTATCACCTGCCAGGAAAGACCAAACTTGTCTTTGAGCCAGCCGCACTGACCCGCTTGGCCGCCGTCCCGGGTCAGCCCGTTCCAGTAATAGTCGACCTCGTCTTGCGTATCGCAGGAGATTTGGAACGACACCGCTTCGTCGAATTTGAATTGCGGCCCGCCATTGAGCGCGGTGAATGCCTGTCCGTTGAGCGAAAACGATACCACCATCACCGAGCCCGCCGGCTTGCCGTGGATCTCCTGTCCGGCATCGGGAAAGCGGCTGACCGCCGTGACCTTAGAATTCGGAAATACCGAGCAGTAGAGATTGGCGGCCTCCTCGGCTTGCGCGTCGAACCAGAGGCAAGGCGTGAGCGGGTGCTTGAGCTGCATGTCCGGCCTCCTCAGGCGCAGCACGACTTGGGCGCATTCGCGTCATCGTACTGGTCGTGGCGCTTGGCCCAGTCCATGAGGTTGCCGTTGGGGCCATTCTCGTTGCGGCCGAGCGGGGTCATGTCGAGCAGCATGTAGGCGCCGATCACCTCCTCGTTGCCACGGCCGTAGGACGAGTAGGTATGGAAAACGGTGCCGGCCTCGTCTTTGAAGAACACGCTGCAGCCCGGCAGATCTTCCATCGACGTTTCGATAAGCTCGAAATTATAGAAGACCTTGCCGTTCTTCAGGTCGTCCGCCGTGAACGAAACATTGAAGTCGTAGTTGAAATCGGAGCTCGCCGACGATACCCAGGGAAACTTCCAGCCCATGCGCTTTTTGTAAGCGATAAGTTTTTCGAGCGGGGCGCGCGACACCGCGACAAACGTCACGTCATGATGCACGAGATGCTGATTGGCGCCGTCAATGTGATCGGCACCGAAGGAGCAGCCGGTGCAGCCTTCTTCCCAGTCCGGCGCGAACATGAAGTGCTGCACGATGAGTTGGCTGCGGCCGTCGAACAACTCTGCCAGCGTTCGCTTTCCGTCGATTGTGTCGAAGGTATATTCCTTCTCGATTTTGACCCACGGCAATTCGCGGCGCTCGGCCATCACTTGGTCGCGCAGCTTGGTCAGTTCCTTTTCGCGTTCGAGATGCCATTTGCGGGCGGCAATCCAGTCGTCGCGTGACGCGATACGGTGTTGCATGGCGAAACTTCCTATTTCGCTTTCGTCAGATAGGCTTCAAGCTGGTCCAAGGTACCGGTCCAGCCGTTGGTCATGCTGGTGTGCGACTCACCGCTGCCGAAGGTCGCCTGCTCTTCCGGCGTTGCCTCATAGGGCGACCAGCGCACGGTGAACTTGGTCTTGCCGCCCGGCGCGTCCTCGAACGTAAAAGTCGAGAGCAATTGCAGCGGCCAGACCGGCATCATCGGGTGGCGCGTGACGCCGCCGGCTTCGTCGGAGAACGAGTTGAGGAACACGATCCGATCCTGCGGCGTGATTTCGCGGTAGGCCATCTTGCCCCACATGATGTCGCCGCTGGGTGGCTGCATGGCGTAGTGGAACGTGCCCCCAACGCGCAAATCGACGGTAGCTTTGGCGATCTTGACTCCTTTCGGCCCCCACCACTGTTTCAAGTGCTCGACCTGAGTAAAGCATCGCCACACCAGGTCGCGCGGCGCGTCGAACACACGCGAGATGACGAAATCCTTCGATTCAGTCTTGGTGGACTGATCCGACATCAAACATTCTCCGTCGGTAGGCGGGGTTTGGGTTCCATGGGGAACATATGGAAGTACGGCTCGGCCTCCTTGAGCGCCCGCCCGTAAGACGGGCGCGACATCAAGCGACCGAAATAGGCCATCAAGTTCGACATCGTGCCGTCAATCGGCACGACGCAATTGGCGTAGAAGAGCGCGGGCGATGCGGCACAATCGACGAGACCGTAATCATCGCCCATCGCCCAGGTCTTTCCCTTCATCAATTCGTCGATCATGACGTAGGATTTTTGCACCATCGCCTTTGCCTGCTCAACACCGAAGGTATCCCTCGCATCGGCGGGACGCAGATGATCGCCGACGATCTTTTGCATCTGAACGTGCACATAGAGATCGTAGAAGCGGTCCCACATCCGCGTCTGCCAGGCGAGATCTGCGTCAACCGGCACGAACTTCGTTGGTCCCGGGTAGTGTGCATCCAGATATTCGATGATGACGGTCGCCTCGGCCACCGTGCTTTTGCGCGCCTCGTCGCGCAGAACCGGGAATTTCGTGACTGGCCAAAGCGAGCTGAGCCGGGCGCGCGATTCCGCGTTACCGAGATCGATGAACACCGGCTCGAACGCGACATCGTTTTCGTACAGGGCGATCAGCGCCTTGTGACAGAAAGACGAGAGCGGGTGGTAATAAAGCTTGAGCGACACCGTCGATACATCCCTTCCTTCGTGCTGAGCAGCGAGAAGACGTGGTGCGCATCTATTTCTGGCCGGCGAGAATCATCCAGCCCACGCCGAACTTGTCGGCGACCATGCCGAAGCGGGTGGCGAAGAAGGTTTCGGTCATCGGCATCTGCACCTGACCGCCATTACCGAGATCCGCGAACAGACGCTCGGCCTCGGCATTGTCTTTCGCGCTCAGCGCCAGCCCAAAACCCTGAAACGTCGGCTTGCCGGCGCAGTGGCCGTCGGAGGCCAGCACCTGGGTATCGCCGACGTGGAAGGCGCAGTGCATGACCTTCTCCCGGCTCTCGGGCGTCACCATGCTCTGGTCGGGCGCATCCTTGAAATGCATCAGCATGTCGACCGTCGCGCCGAGGGTCGTTTTGTAGAAGTCGAGGGCTTCGTCGCAGCGGCCGTCAAAAAATAGATAAGGCTGAACGTTCATCGCTAGCTCCCTTGCTTATGGGCTGGCGGGACAAAGCCCGCTCTCCAGGCCCGCATCAGCGGGGAAAACGCCTCCCGCCCGCTGTTGCAGGCCTTGACACAATAGGTTGATATCAACATATTTGACCCATGTCAAACCCGCAAGCGTTACCGTACGCGTGTACGATCGAAGTGCGCGACGCCTGCCTGTGCCTGCATGCGCAGCGGGCCGCGCGCGCGTTGGCGCGACGCTTCGACGAGGCGCTGCGGCCGCTCGATCTCACCAACGGGCAATTCTCGCTGCTGATGTCGCTCAACCGGCCGGAGCCGCCGACGCTCGGCAGCGTCGCCACGCTGCTCGCCATGGACCGCACGACGCTCACCGCCGCACTCAAGCCGCTGGAGCGGCGCAAGCTGCTGCAGGTGAAGGTCGACAAGGAGGACCGGCGCAGCCGCCGCCTGGCGATCACGCCGGCCGGCAGGCGGCTGCTCAACGAAGCGTATCCGGTGTGGAGAAAGACCCACGCAGCGACCGAGAAGCTGCTCACCGGCACCTCGGCGAATGGTCTGCGGGCCGCGCTGCTGGCGCTGTCGTAATCTCCCTGGCGACATTTGGATTGCAGGGTTGTTGATTGCAATGATTGCATTGCTATCACACTTATGCTAGTGCACTGCTGCATAAGGGTTTTTCCATGGCCTCCCTCACCGTCCGCCAGCTCGACGACAAGCTCAAGCAGCGCTTGCGGCTGCGCGCGGCCCGCAGCGGCCGCTCGGTCGAGGACGAGGTCCGCACCATCCTGCGCGCCGCCGCCGAGGACGATACGCCCTCCCCGGCCGCCCACGCCGCGGATACGCCGAATACGGAAAGCGCGCCGCGGACGAGACGCGTGCTGCTGATCATCGGCGGCGGCATCGCGGCCTACAAATCGCTCGACCTCATCCGCCGGCTGAAGGAGCGCGGCTACGCCGTGCGCTGCATCCTCACCAAGGCGGCGCAGGAATTCGTCACGGCCCTTGCCGCCGGCGCGTTGGTCGGCGGCCGCGTCTACACCGACCTGTTCGATCCCGCGCACGAGTTCGATGTCGGCCACATCCGCCTCGCGCGCGAGGCCGATCTGATCGTGGTGGCGCCGGCGACCGCCGACCTGATGGCCAAGATGGCCGGCGGCCATGCCGACGATCTTGCCAGCGCGGTGCTATTGGCGACGCGCGCGAAGATCCTGCTGGCGCCGGCCATGAACTCAGCGATGTGGGCCAACAAGGCGACGCAGCGCAATCTCGTGCAGCTCGTCGGCGATGGCATCGCGCTGGTCGGACCGAACGAAGGCGAGATGGCGGAAGCGGGCGAAAGCGGCAAGGGCCGCATGGCGGAGCCGCTGGAGATCGCCAGTTCGGTAGATCAATACCTCGGCACCGGCGGCGACAAACCGCTCTCCGGGGTACGCGTCCTGGTTACATCCGGCCCGACCCATGAACCGATCGACCCGGTGCGCTATATCGCCAACCGCTCCTCCGGCAAGCAGGGCCACGCCATCGCGGCGACGGCGGCGCGCGCCGGCGCCGAGGTGACCTTGATCAGCGGCCCGGTGACTCTGGCCGATCCGCCCGGCGTCAAGACGGTCCATGTCGAAAGCGCGCGCGACATGCTTGAAGCGGTCGAGCGCGCGTTGCCGGCCGATGTGGCGGTGTTCGCCGCCGCGGTCGCGGACTGGCGGGTGGCGCAGGCCGGCGAGCAGAAGATCAAGAAGCAGCCGGGCACAGCCGCGCCAGCATTTTCTCTCACTGAAAATCCCGACATCCTGTCGACCATCGCGCACAAGACGACCGGGCGGCCGCGGCTGGTGATCGGCTTTGCCGCCGAAACCGAGAACGTCGCCGCCAACGCCATGGCCAAGCTCGCGCGCAAGGGCTGCGACTGGATCCTCGCCAACGACGTGTCGCCGCGACCGGCATCATGGGCGGCGACTCGCAACACCATCGAACTGGTCACCGCCGACGGCGTCGAGCCGTGGCCGCCGCAATCGAAAGAAGATGTCGCCGCCATGCTGATCGCGCGCATCGCCACGGCGCTGGAGGAGAAGAAGCCGTGAGCACTGTCACCGTCGAGATCGCGCGGCTACCGCACGGCCAGGATCTGCCGCTGCCGTCCTATCAGAGCGCGCTCGCCGCCGGCCTCGATCTGCTCGCTGCTGTCCCGGCAGACGGGCCAGTCACCATCGCGCCGGGCGCGCGCGCACTTGTACCAACCGGCATTGCTTTCGCGCTGCCCGCCGGCTTCGAGGCGCAGGTGCGCCCCCGCTCCGGGCTCGCCGTGAAGCACGGTCTCACCGTGCTCAATGCGCCGGGAACGATCGACGCGGACTACCGCGGCGAAATACAGGTGTTACTTGTGAATTTTGGCGGCGATTCGTTCATTGTCACCCGTGGAATGCGGATTGCCCAATTGGTGATCGCTCCGGTCACACGTATTCGCTTATCTGAGGTTGCAGTACTTGACCCGACATTGCGCGGAACCGGGGGATTTGGCTCGACCGGAAGTTGAGCAAATTAGTTTCAATTTGATCTGGACGGCTCGACCGCTGTAAATTACTACCATCAATGCAAGTTGTTGCAAATGTGACCGGTGACGCAAATGCCGCTGGTATCCCGCAAGGGTGTGCTCGCTATTGCCGCTGTCCTTGACGTCGCGGTTCATGCCGGGGGGCGACCGGTATCAGCCAAGGCGCTCGCCGCGCGTCATCAGTTGCCGCCGCGCCATCTCGAGCCTGTTCTGCAGGCGCTGGTGCACGAGGGCATCCTTAAAGGCATCCGCGGCCCGCGCGGCGGCTACGAACTGGCGCGCCCCCAAGACGCCATCAGCGCGGAAGACATCCTGCGCGCCGCCAGCAATGCCGAGAACGTCGACGAGACGCCCACGGACGGTTCCTTGCTCGTCGACGCGGTGGTCTGGCCGGCGCTGCGCGAAGCCGAACGCGTGTTTTCCACGGCGCTCGCCCGCATCAACGTCGAAGAGATGATGCAGCAGGCAATGACGTTGAAATAGCGTCGTTCCCTCTTCGCTTTACCGCCTCCCGTTCACGGTCTGGACTCTTACGGCGCGATTCCCCTTGGGGGTAAAGTCCAACGATTCGCGCGCGGCGTGGCGGACGCCGTGCGGTATCCTTGGGGCAAGCCTGAATGCCGGAGACGATCCGGGCGGCGAACGAGAGGCTGCGTTCTCGTCCGAGGCGAGGCGGATTCCTCGCCGCCTTCGTCATCGCAAATCTGACCTTCGGTCATGTCGCGCCGGCCCACGCCGACGCCCCCCGCTCCATGTTCGCCATCGTCGACGGACTGAAAGGCGCCGTCGCCAACCTCGCCGGTCATGGCATCGGCACGCTGAACCTCACCTTCGGCCTGGTCTGCCT
Source organism: uncultured Pseudomonadota bacterium (assembly GCA_963829785.1). Classification (GTDB taxonomy): domain Bacteria; phylum Pseudomonadota; class Alphaproteobacteria; order Rhizobiales; family Xanthobacteraceae; genus Pseudolabrys. The sequence continues at coordinate 24,491 of CAWHJZ010000011.1, forward strand.
GGCCGTGCTCGCGACCATCGCGCTGCTGCGCATGCGCCGGCACGCCGAGCGCCGCAAGACCGTGGCGGGCAACGAGGCGATGGTGCTCAACGCCGAGATCGACCGGCTGAAGGCGCTGCTCCTGGCGGAGCCGCAGGTGCTGGTGGAATGGCTGGCGGGCTCGGACCAGCCGGAAATCCTCGGCGATACCTCCATCATCCTGCCCGGCGCCGTGCCCGAGCGCGTGCTCGCCTTCGGTTCCTGGCTGGAGCCCCCCGCCGCCCAGCGCATGGAACACGCGGTGCAGACCCTACGCGGCGAGGGCCGCGGCTTCGTGATGACGCTGACCAGCGCGGGCGGCCGCCCGGTCGAAGCGGAGGGCCGCGCCGTCGCCGGCCGCGCGGTCTTGCGGCTACGCGACATCAGCGGCATCGAGCAGGAACTGGTCGACCTCGCCGAGCGCCACGACAAGCTGCAGGCCGACGTCACCACCATGACCGCGCTGCTCGACACGTTGCCCGCGCCGGTGTGGGCGCGCGACGCGACCGGCCGGCTGACCTTCGTGAACGCGGCCTATGCGCGGGCGGTGGAAGCGGTCGACTCCGAAGACGCCGTCATGCGTGAGATCGAGCTGCTCGACCGGCCGGCGCGCGAGGAGCTGTTGCGCGCGCAGGGCGCGCGCCAGACCTATGCCGCCCGCCTGCCGGCGATCGCCGCCGGCCAGCGCCGCATCTTCGACGTGGTGGCGGGCCCAAGCGGAGCCGGCAGCGCCGGCATCGCCATCGACCGCACCGAGGTCGAGACCATGCGCGCCGAACACACCCGCATGGTCGACGCCCACCGCCGCGTGCTCGACCAGCTCACCACCGGCGTCGCCATCTTCAATGCCGAGCGCAAGCTGATCTTCTACAACACCGCGTTTCGTTCGCTGTTCGAAGCCGACGCCGGCTTCCTCGACCAGACGCCGAGCGACAGCGACCTGCTCGAGCGCCTGCGCGCCGACCGCAAGCTGCCCGAGGAGCAGAACTTCCGGGAGTGGAAGAGCGCGCTGCATGAAGCCTATCGCGCGGTCGAGCCGCAGGAACACATGTGGTACCTGCCGGACGGCCGCACCTTGCGCGTGGTCACCGCGCCCAATCCGGAGGGCGGCGTCACTTACCTCTACGACGACGTCACCGAGCGGCTCGACCTGCACCGCCGCTACGACGCGCTCATCAAGGTGCAGGGCGAGACGCTCGACCACCTGGCGGAGGCGGTCGCGGTGTTCGGCTCCGACGGACGCGTGCGCCTGCACAACCCGGCCTTCCAGCGCCTGTGGAAGCTGACGCCGGATGCGCTCGACCAGCATCCGCATGTGGAAGCGGTCACCGCCTGGTGCCAGGCGCTGCACGACGACGGCGCGGTGTGGCGCGAATTGCGCGGCGCGGTCACCGCCATCGACGGCCGCGAGCCGATCACGGCGCGCATCGAGCGGCGCGACGGCGAGGTCATCGATCTCGCCACCATGCCGCTGCCGGATGGCGCGACGCTGGTCACCTTCCAGACCGTCACCGACACGGTGAACGTCGAGCGCGCGCTGCGCGAGCGCAACGAGGCATTGGTCGCCGCCGACCGCATCAAGATCGACTTCGTCCACCACGTCTCCTATGAGCTGCGCTCGCCGCTGACCAACATCATCGGCTTCGCCAATTTGCTCGGCGACGACGCCTTCGGCCCGCTCACCGACAAGCAGCGCGAATATCTCGGCTACATCACCACCTCGACCAACGCACTGCTCGCGATCATCAACAACATCCTCGATCTTGCCACCATCGACGCCGGCGCGATGAACCTGAATCTCAGCGACGTCGATATCCGCGCCACCATGGACGCGGCAGCGGAGGGCGTTCTGGACCGGCTGGTGAAGGACGACCTCAAGCTCGACATCGCGGTACCGGCCGGCATCGGCAGCTTCACCGCCGACGAACGGCGCCTGAGGCAAATCCTGTTCAATCTGTTGTCGAACGCGGTCGGCTTCTCGCCGGCCGGCGGCGTCATCACACTGGCCGCGGCGCGGCAGCCGGACGCCGTGGTGTTCACGGTCAGCGATCAGGGCCCGGGCGTTCCGCCCGACGCCAAGGACAAGGTGTTCGACTGGTTCGAGACCGACCCGCGCGGCTCGCAGCACCGTGGGCCCGGCCTCGGCCTCTCGCTGGTGCGTTCCTTCGTCGAGCTGCACGGCGGCACGGTGTCGCTCGAATTCCGGCCCAGACCGCGGCACCACCGTCACCTGCGCGTTTCCAACCCGGCAGGCGGAAAAGCAGAGCGCGGCGTGACGCCCGCCCCCTCCCCCTGCGGGGAGAGGGCGCTGCGCATTGGCCCGCTAACGGCGCGGCCGGGCCATCCGGCGCGGTGCGTCGCCGACGTAATGGCCGTTCTCGCATTCGCCGTGGTTGAGACCGAACACGGCAGCAAAGCCGCGGCACGGCTGGGTGACCGCATCGACCGTCGCCACCACGCCTATTCCGGTCAAGCCGCCGATCGCGGCCGCGCCAGCGGCGGTGACCGGAAGCGCAGCGGCCGCAGCCGAACCCCACCAGCCTTCGGACACACCGAGACCGGCGACCGTCCCGCCGACAATACCGGCCCCGAAGGCACCGGCAGTCCTCGCCTGCTGTTCGCTTTGCGGCGCATAGGCATAGTCGCGGTAACCCGGCGGCTGCGCCAGCGCCGGTGTCGCGATCGCCGCAGCCGCGGCAATGCAAATCGTGGAATAGAAAAGCTTACGCATATCTGGCCTCCTTCGCATCGACGGCTTCGCCGCCCGTGCGCTGGAAACGCCGACCGAACGCATCGCGTTCCTGTTTTCTCGCAAGATCGCGCCAATGAGGCGCCGCGATCGCACAAGAATGGCGATGATGTGGTGGGCGCCCCACGAAGGCGTCGCATTCGCGGTGATAGTTTGGCAGGCCGGTGACGGATGAACCTTCGATATCCATCGAATTGGGATGCCGGCCGCCGATCTAGCGGACCGGCGCTGCTGCCGCCTATAAGTCTCCTTCGACAGGATTGATTCGATGTCCCCGGCGCACGGTATTTATAGCTTCACGGTGGCACTCGCCGACGAGCAGGCGACGCGACGGCTGATGACCGACGTCGCTGCGCTGCTGATGCCGGGCGATCTGATCACGCTTTCGGGCGATCTCGGCGCCGGCAAGACCACCTTCGCGCGCGCGCTCATCCGCCATCTCGCCGGCGACGAGGGTATCGAGGTGCCGAGCCCGACCTTCACGCTGATGCAGAGCTATCAGCTTCCCGCCTGCACCGTGGTCCATGCCGATCTCTACCGGCTGTCGAGCCCGGCCGAGCTCGCCGAGCTCGGCCTCGACGACCTCGGCCCGGACGCCATCGAACTGGTGGAATGGCCCGACCGCGCCGACGGCCTGCTGCCGCCCGACCGGCTCGACATCGCCTTTACGCTGTTGCCGCAGCAGGGGCCGACCTTCCGCAACGCGCGCATCACCGGCCACGGCAGCTTCGCGCCGCGCGCGCAGCGCATCGCCGCGGTGCGGCGCTTCCTCGCCGAGGCCGGCTTTGGCGAGGCGGAGCGCCGACACATGCAGGGCGACGCTTCCACGCGCGCCTATGAACGCCTCACCCGCGACGGCACGAACTTCATTCTGATGAATGCACCGCGGCGGCCGGACGGCCCGCCGGTGCGCGACGGCAAGCCCTACAGCGCCATCGCGCATCTGGCCGAGGACGTGACGCCATTCATCGCAATCGACAAGGCGCTGCGCGCGCGCGGGCTGTCGGCGCCGGAAATCGTCGCGGCCGACCGCGACGCCGGGCTGCTCGTGCTGGAAGACCTCGGCCATCAATCGGTCGTCGCCGGCGAGCCGCCCGCGCCGATCGAGGAACGCTATCAAGCCGCGGTCGATCTTCTGGCCGAGCTGCACCGCGAACCGCTGCCGCACGTGCTGCCGGTGGTCCCCAGCGTCGATTACCAATTGCCGCGCTATGACCTCGGGGCCTTTCACATCGAAGTGGAGCTGCTGGTCGACTGGTATCTGCCGCGTTTCAACGCGCGTATCAGCGAGGCCGAGCGCCAAACCTACCTTGCGCTCTGGCATGACGCCTTGCAGCCGGCGCTGAATGCAGCCCCGACATGGGTGCTGCGCGACTACCATTCGCCCAACCTGTTGTGGCTGCCGCAACGCGACGGCGTCAGGCGCGTCGGCCTGCTCGACTTCCAGGACGCACAGTGGGGGCCGGCGGCCTACGACGTCGCCTCATTGTTGCAGGACGCGCGAGTCGACGTGCCCGAAAAGACGGAAATCGCCTTGCTGTCGCGCTATGCCCGCGCGCGGCGCGAAGCCGATGCGAGCTTCGACGCAAGCCATTTCGCGCATGTTTACGCCACGCTCGCCGCACAGCGTGCCTCCAAGATTCTCGGCATCTTCGCCCGCCTCGACCGCCGCGACGGCAAGCCGCAATATTTGCGTCACATGCCCCGCGTATGGGCCTATCTACAGCGCGCGCTGGCGCACCCCGCGCTGTCGCCGCTGAAGACGTGGTACCGTGCGCACGTGCCGAGGATCAACGTTTGACCGAGAAGCGAAAGATGCCCCGCCGCGCCATGGTGCTGGCCGCCGGCCTCGGCACCCGCATGCGGCCGCTCACCGACCGCGTGCCCAAGCCGCTGGTCGAAGTGGCCGGCAAGCCGCTGATCGATCACGTGCTCGATCGCCTCGCGGACGCGGGCGTCGAACGCGCGGTGGTCAACGTCCATTACAAGGCCGAACTGATCGAAAAGCATCTCAGCGATCGCACGAAGCCGCAGATCACGATCTCCGACGAGCGCGGCGTGCTGCTCGGCACCGGCGGCGGTCTGGTCAAGGCGCTGCCGCATCTCGGCGACGAGCCGTTTTACCTGATCAATTCCGACACCATCTGGATCGACGGCGTCACGCCCAATCTGGCGCGGCTTGCGGCAAGTTTCGATCCCGCGACCATGGACGCGCTGCTGTTGCTGGCGTCGACCACCGGCAGCGTCGGCTATAACGGGCGCGGCGATTTCACCATGCTGTCCGACGGCCGCCTGGAAAAACGCGGCGAGCGCGAGGTGGCGCCCTTCGTCTATGCCGGCGCGTCGATCCTGACGCCGGCTTTGTTCATGGATCCGCCGCCGGACGCCTTCGCCCTCACCGAGCTGTTCGCGCGCGCCGCCGAAATGGGCCGGCTGCACGGCCTGCGGCTCGAAGGCCGCTGGATGCACGTGGGCACGCCGGAGGCGATCGGCGAGGCGGAAGCGGCGATCAAGGAAAGCGTGGGGTGACGCCCTTTCCCGGATGCGGTGCAGCGCGTTAGCGGTGCACCGCTGATCCTGGATCCCGCTTTCTTCCAAATTTACCGGGGTTCCAGGTCTGCAGCGCGTCATTTCATGCCGCGCTGCGCCCGGGACACGAGACATGTATCATGCCGCCATGCCAGCTAGCCGCCCCAACGTCTTCAACATCCCCGCCTCGGCGCCGTTCCTGCCGGCGCTGATCGACGCGTTGTGCGCCGGCCAAGTTGGTGAAGGGCTTTCCGGCTTCGAACGATCCGCTGGAGCTCGCCCGCGCCACGCTCTATCTGCCGACCCGCCGCGCCGGGCGGCTCGCGCGCGAGGTGTTCCTCGACCGGCTGGGCGACGCGGCGCTGCTGCCGCGCATCGTCGCGCTCGGCGATCTCGACGAAGACGAGATCGCTTTTGCCGAAGCGGCCACTGGGGAACTCGCGGAAGCAGCGCTTTCCCTGCCGCCGGCGATCGCGCCGCTCGAGCGCCGGCTGCTGCTCAGCGAACTGATCCTGAAATGGGCGAATTCGGCGGAGGTGCGGACGGCGCACGGCGCGCCGCTGATCGCCAACACGCCGTCGGCCGCGCTCGGGCTGGCCGACGACCTCGCCCGGCTGATGGACGACATGACCACGCGCCAGGTGAGCTGGGACGAGCTCGACACGCTGGTGCCGGACGATCTCGACACCTATTGGCAATATTCGCTGCGCTTCCTCAAGATCGCGCGCGATACCTGGCCGGCGCTGCGCGCGGAACGCGGCGCCATCGAAGCCGCCGAGCGCCGCGACAAGCTGATCGAAGCGGAAGCCAAGCGCCTTGCGGGCAGCGACGCGCCGGTGATCGCCGCCGGCTCCACCGGCTCGATGCCGGCGACCGCCAAATTGCTCGCCACCATCGCCACCCTGCCGCACGGCGCGCTGGTGCTGCCCGGATTGGACATGCATCTCGACGAAGCGTCGTGGCAGCTCATCGCCGGCAACGCGAAGGATGACAGCCACGACGGCTTGCCGGCCGCCGGCCATGCGCAATTCGCCATGCATGCGCTGCTCGACCGCATCGGCATCAAACGCGATGAAGTCGAACAACTGGGCGGCGGCGAACCGCACGCCCGCGACGTATTGATCTCGGAAGCCTTGCGCCCGGCCGCCACCACCGAGCGCTGGCAACAGAGCCTGAGCAACGCCGGCTTCCATCGGGCTGTCGATTCCGGGCTCGCTTCGCTGAGCGTCGTTGAAGCCGCCAATGCCGAAGAAGAAGCGCTCGCCATTGCGGTGGCCCTGCGCGAAACGCTGCAAGACAAGGGCAAGTCCGCCGCGCTGGTGACGCCGGACCGTGCGCTCGCCCGCCGCGTGGTGGCGGCGCTGGAGCGCTGGAACGTGCCGGTCGATGATTCCGGCGGTGACGCGCTCGCCGAGACGTCCGCCGGCGCGTTCGCGCGATTGGCGGTGCAAGTGGCCCTGCATGGCCTGGAGCCGGTGCCGCTGTTGGCGCTGCTCAAGCATCCGTTGTTGCGGCTCGGCGCCGCGCAAGGCGCGCACACGCACGCCCTTGCAACGCTCGAACGCGCCCTGTTGCGTGGCCCCAGGCCAAGCCCAGGCAGTGAATCGCTGGCGCGCGCGTTGAAGAATTTTCGCGACAATCGCGACGAGGAATTGCACCGAAGCGATCCGCGCCTCAAAATTCGCGACGAAGAGCTCGATGCCGCGGCCGATCTGATCGCGCACCTCACGCCAGCACTGGCGCCCCTGGAAACGCTTAAAGGCCACGACCAGACGCTCGCAACTTTCGCGACGTGCCATCGCACAGTGATTGAAAACCTCAGCCGCGAGGGGGACGACATCGCGGCCTTCGCCGGCCACGACGGCACAGCCTTGAAACGCGCACTCGACGATCTGGTCGATAGCCCCTCCGCGCAAGGGCTGGCGGTGGCGCGCGCCGACTATGCCGAACTGTTTTACGCCGCGCTCGGCGACCGCGTGGTGCGGCGGCCGGAAATCCGCGACGTGCGCGTGCACATCTATGGGCCCCTGGAAGCGCGCCTTCAACAGATCGACCGCGTGGTGCTGGGCGGCCTCAACGAGGGCACCTGGCCGCCGGAAACGCGCAGCGATCCGTGGCTCTCCCGGCCGATGCGGCGCGCGCTCGGCCTCGATCCACCCGAACGCCGCATCGGCTTGTCGGCGCACGACTTCGCGCAAGCCTTCGGCGCACCCGACGTGATCCTGGCGCGCGCCGCCAAGCTCGCCGGCGCGCCCACGGTGACCTCGCGCTTCGTGCAGCGCATCGCGGCGCTCGCGGGCGATGAACGCTGGAAGCAGGTGATTGCGCGCGGGGAACGCTATCTCGATTACGCCCGCGCGCTCGACCATCCGGCGGAGGTCAGCCCCGCCAAACGCCCCGAGCCGAAACCGCCGCGCGCGGCGCGGCCGAGCCGGCTTTCGGTCACGGCCATCGAGGACTGGCTGCGCGATCCCTACACCATCTATGCCAAATACATTCTCGCCCTCGCACCGCTCGACGCGGTCGACACGCCACCGGGCGCGCGCGACCGCGGCACCGTCATCCACGGCGCCATCGGCGATTACACCGCGGAATTCGCGCAAAGCGCACCGGCCGATCCGCAGAAGGAGCTGATGCGGCTCGGCGAAGCGCGTTTCAAGCCGCTCGCCGATTATCCGGAAGCGCGCGCGTTCTGGTGGCCGCGCTTCGAGCGCATCGCGCGCTGGTTCGCGCAATGGGACCACGCGCGCCGCGAAGGGCTGGCCGCGCTGTTTGCCGAGATCAAGGGCGAGCTCACGTTTGCCGCCGGCGAACGCACCTTCACGTTGTCCGCCATCGCCGACCGTATCGAACGCCGCAATGACGGCCGCTACGCCATCCTCGACTACAAGACCGGCCAGGCGCGCACCGAAAAGCAGGTGCGCACGGGGCTGGCGCCGCAGCTCACCTTGGAAGCCGCCATCCTGCATGAAGGCGGCTTCAAGCCAATCGCGTCCGGCTCCGTGAGTGAAATCGCCTACGTCACGCTCAAGGGCGGCGAACCGGCCGGACTGCCCTGCCCCATCAACTTCAAGGAGGGCACCCCCGATACCCAGGCCGAAAGCGCGCTCGGCAAGCTGAAGGCGCTGGTCGCGACTTTCGAGGACGAAAGCAAGCCCTACTACTCGCTCGTCCACCCCATGTGGAAGACGCACTACGGCGACTTCGACCATCTCGCGCGGGTGAAGGAATGGTCGCTCACCGGCAGCGGCGGTGAGGAGGGCGGCGAATGAGCGCTACTCGTCACCCTAAATTGGAACTGATGCGCGTGCGGCACGCTCGCTTCACCTCTCCCCTGGGGGGAGAGGTCGGATCGCGAAGCGATCCGGGTGAGGGGGAGCGGGAATGCGGTGAGCCACTTTCCCCCTCACCCCAACCCTCTCCCCCCAGGGGAGAGGGGGCCCGCCTGCGCGTGTGGCAAAGCTGCGGCTTCATCGAGAGGTTGCTGCCATGAACGCGCCGCGCACCATTCCCAACGACGTCAGCGCGGTGCAGATCGAGGCCGCCGACCCGGACGTCTCCGCCTTCGTCTCGGCGAATGCGGGCTCCGGCAAAACGCATGTCTTGGCGCAGCGTGTGATCAACCTGCTGCTGCGTGGCTGCGACCCGGCCAAGATCCTCTGCATCACCTTCACCAAGGCCGCCGCCGCCAATATGGCGAACCGGGTGTTCTCGACGCTCGCTAAATGGACCGCGCTCGACGACGAAGACCTGAACACGCAGATCACGCTGAATACCGGCAGGCCGGCCACCTTTGCCGATCGCGTGCGCGCGCGGCGGCTGTTCGCCTCGGCCCTGGAGACGCCAGGGGGCTTGAAGGTGCAGACCATCCACGCCTTCTGCACCCGGCTGCTGCATCAGTTTCCGTTCGAGGCCAATGTCGGCGCCCGCTTCACCGTGCTGGACGAGGCCTCGACCACCCAACTGCTCGATCAGTTGACCCTCGACGTGCTCTTGGAGGCGGCGGCGAGCCCGGAAAGCAGGCTAGGCAAGGCGCTGTCGACCGCCATCGTGGTTGCCGCCGACCAGACCTTCAAGGACGTGGTGGGCGACGCCATTCGCGAGCGCGACGCGATTGCCGAATGGCTCAATGCTGCCGGCGGCCTCGACGCGGCGATCAATGGCCTGTCGCGAAACCTTGGCCTCGATCCCGACGACACATTGGAAGGCGTCGAAGCCGAGTATTTTTCCGCGTCGCTCGTTCCACCCGGCGAATGGCCGGCGCTGATGGAGGTGCTCGCGACCGGCTCGACCAACGACCAGAAACACATCGCCGCGCTGGAAGCGGCGCGCACGGCGCGGGGGCGCGAGCGCATCGAGCACTATCTCAAGGTGTTCTGCACCGCCGAGCTGGAGCCGCGAAAGAGCATCCTCACCAAGAAGCTCGCCACCGCGCATCCCACCTGGGCCGAGCGGCTGTCGCAGGAGCAGGCCCGCGTCTGCGCCCTCATCGCCCGCGAACGTGCCCTGCAAGCCCGCGAGCGCACCCGCGCGCTCATCACCATCGCGGCGGACGTGATCGAGCGCTACGGCAAGGAAAAAGAACGCCGCGCCCTGCTCGACTACGAGGATCTGATCGACAAGACTCTGGCGCTGTTCGCGCGGTCGTCGGCGGCCTGGGTCCTCTACAAGCTCGACCTCGGCATCGATCACATGCTGATCGACGAGGCGCAGGACACCAGCCCCAAGCAGTGGAAGATCATCGAGACCATCGCGTCCGAGTTCATGCCGGGCGGCGCGCGCGGCGACGTCAAGCGCACGGTGTTTGCGGTCGGCGACGAGAAGCAGTCGATCTTTTCGTTCCAGGGCGCCTCGCCGCTCGCCTTCGATACCATGCGCCGTCTCTTCGCCCGCCAATTCGACACGCCGGAGCTCGGCTGGCGGCATCTGCGCTTCCACCGCTCGTTCCGCTCCGGGCAGAACGTGCTCGGCTCGGTCGACCGCGTGTTCGCCGCGCGCGAGGTCTATGCCAGCGTCACCACCGACGAGGTCGGCATCCCCGAACACCAGGCGCTGCCCGACACCGCGCCCGGGCTGGTCGAAATCTGGGACCTGATGAAGCCTGCGGACAAGAAGGAAATCGAAGGCTGGGACGCGCCCTTCGACACCGAAAGCGAGGAAAGCCCGCGGGTCCAATTGGCCCGCCGCATCGCCGGCTACGTCAAGCTGTGGGGCGATCGTGGACAGAAGGCCGGCGACGTCCTGATCCTGGTGCGCCAGCGCGGGCCGCTGTTCGAGGCCATCATCCGCGCGCTGAAAAACGCGCGTGTGCCGGTCGCCGGCGCCGACCGGCTGGTGCTCACCGAACACATCGCGGTGATGGACCTGATGGCGCTGGCCGATTGCTTGTTGTTGGAAGACGACGATCTCGCCTTGGCGAGCGTGCTGAAGAGCCCGCTGTTCGGGATCACCGAAGAACAGTTGTTCGAGCTCGCCTGGCAGCGCAAGGGTTCGCTGCGCGCGAGCCTGCGCGGCAAGGCGGGCGACGTGCTGTTCGGCGCCATCGGCAAAGCGCTCGACGAACTTGCGCGCGCGGCGCGCACGATGACTCCCTTTGGGTTCTTCGCGCATGTGCTGGGCGCGCGGCGCGGGCGTCAGAAATTCCTCGCCCGTCTCGGGCCGGAGGCCAACGACGCGCTCGACGAATTCCTCAATCTCGCGCTCGACTACGAGCAGCGCGAGACGCCGTCGCTGCAGGGCTTCCTGGCCTGGCTGCGCGCGGCCAAAAGCGAGGTGCGCCGCGACATGGAGATGGGGCGCGACGAGGTGCGGGTGATGACCGTGCACGGCGCCAAGGGACTGGAAGCCAACACCGTCATCCTCGCCGACACCACCACGCCACCGGCGGGCTCCCATCCACCCAAGCTGCTCGAACTGGCCGCGCATGATCCCGAAAAGTGGGAACCGGTTTTCGGAAAAGATCATGCGCAATCAAAAAAAGTCGGAGGCATTGTCTGGGCCAAGGGCAAAAGCGAGGACGTCGACGCGATGGCCAATGCGCGCCAGACCGCGCTCGATGCCGCGCGCGACGAATACCGGAGGCTCTTGTATGTGGCGATGACGCGCGCGGCCGAGCGGCTGGTGGTCTGCGGCGCGCAAGGCGACCGCAAGATTTCCGACGGCTGCTGGTATCAGCTCGTGCGCGACGCGCTTGAAGACGAATGCGTGTCCGAAGAAGCCGACGACAAGAATGGCAACGTGCTGCGTTATCGCAAGCTCGAAGCACCCGAAGTGACGGCGAAAGAAACGACCTCCGCATCGGCTGCGCAGCCGATCAATCTTCCCGCCTGGTTGACGCGCGCCGCACCCATCGAGCCGCCGGCCATGCGCACCGTCACACCGTCGAGCGCCGGCGAAGAGGATGACAGGCGCGCGCCCGCCGGCGCGGGCGTAAGTGCGGCACTCTTGCGCGGTTCGCTCAGTCACCGGCTTCTGCAAGCCTTGCCGGATATCCCCGCCGAGCGGCGTCTTGCCGCCGCGCAGGATTACCTGACGCGCGCTGGAACCGAACTTGCCCCGGAGCAACGCACGACCATCGCCGAACAAGTGCTGCGCGTGCTCGACGATCCGGCCTTCCGCGAGGCCTTCCGGCCCGGCAGCCGGGCCGAAGTTCCCATCGTCGGCAAGATCGTTCTCGATGGCGAAACGGTGCGCGTTTCCGGCCAGATCGACCGTCTCGCGGTCACGCCGGACTCGGTGCTGATCTGCGATTTCAAGACCAACCGTCCCGCCCCGCGGCGAATCGAAGACGTGCCGCAGCCTTACGTCGCCCAGCTCGCGCTCTACCGCGCCGTGCTTGACAAGCTCTACCCCGGCCGGGCCATCCGCGCCGCCCTGCTCTGGACGGAAGTGCCTGATCTCATGGAGCTTTCCGGTGCGGCGCTGGACGCGGCCCTGACCCGCATCAAGCGCACGTGAGCCCGCCTTGACGCTTGCCGGGCCGGTTCATAGGTTCGGCTCCTCGCAATTTCCGGGCGCCCAAACCCCGCCCCCTTACAGCTCATGAGGTACTGCCATGGCCGTCGGCAAAACGTCTGATGCAAGCTTCGAATCGGACGTTCTCAACTCGTCCGAGCCGGTGGTCGTCGATTTCTGGGCGGAATGGTGCGGCCCCTGCCGCATGATCGCGCCGGCGCTGGAAGAGATCGCCGAGCAGCTCGGCGAGAAGGTGAAGATCGTCAAGCTCAACGTCGACGAGAACCCGAACGTCGCGGCCAAGTACGGCATCATGTCGATCCCGACGCTGATGATGTTCAAGGGCGGCGAGATCGCCTCGCGCCAGGTCGGCGCCGCGCCCAAGCAGAAGCTGCATCAGTGGATTTCGAGCGCGGTGTAATCGTACACGCGATTGCCTAAGCGAACGGCCGGCCTTGCGCCGGCCGTTTTGTTTTTGGTGAAGGCCAGTTGTCTTTGTCGAGGTCCAGCACGAACTCTCCGCCGTCATTGCCGGGCTTGACCCGGCAATCCATACAGCGATGCCACGGATAAAGCCTTACGTAAGGCAATGCTTTGCCGACACTCAGCATAGATGCCCGGGTCAAGCCCGGGCATGACGCCGAGTGTGTAGCAACGCGAGTGGGTTAAACCGGCAACGTTCCGTTCTCGCGCAGCACATCGCCGGCGAGATAAAGCGAGCCGGTGATGAGGATGCGCGGCGGCGGATCGAGATCGAGCTTGCGCGCAGCCTCGAGCGCTTCGGTGAGATCGTCGCGGCTGGTCGCCGGCAGGCCGATCGCGCGCGCGGCGGCGGCGAGTTCTTCGGCCGGCACGCCCTTCTCGGCGCCCGGCACCGGCACCGCGATCATGCGGCGCGCCAGCCCGGTGAAGTTGCGCAGAAAGCCTTCGCAGTCCTTGCTCTGCAACATGCCGACGATGAGCACCAGCGGCCGCGACACCCGTTCTTCCAGGTCGGCAAGGGTCGCCGCGACGGCGCGGCCGCCGTCGGGATTGTGCCCGCCGTCGAGCCATAGCTCGCTGCCGGGCGGCGCCAGATCGACCAGCGTGCCCTGCGGCAGGCGATGCAGCCGCGCCGGCCAGTCGGCCTTCGTCATGCCCACCTCGTACGCCGACGGCGGCAGCTTGAATGCGGTCAGCGTGCGCAAGGCGGAAATCGCCAGCCCCGCGTTCTCGAACTGATGGCGGCCATAGAGCTTGGGCGCCGGCAGATCGAGCAGGCCCGCCTCGTCCTGATAGACCAGCCGGCCGCGCTCCTCGGTGGCGGTCCAGCTCTCGCCGGCGATCTTGAGCGGCGCATTAAGCCGCGCCGCCTGGCGCTCGATCACGCGGAGCACGTCACTGTGCTGCGAAGCGACGATCGCCGGCACGCCGCGCTTGAGGATGCCCGCTTTCTCGGTGGCGATCTTCTCCAGGCTGTCACCGAGGAAATCCGTGTGATCGATCGAGATGCGCGTGATGATGCTGGCAAGCGGATGCGCGATGACGTTGGTGGCGTCGAGCCGGCCGCCAAGGCCGACTTCCAACAACAGAATGTCCGCCGGATGGCGCGCGAACAGCAACAGGCCGGCCGCGGTGGTGATCTCGAACACCGTGATGGGCGCGTCGCCGTTGGCGCGTTCGCATTCCTCCAGCACGGCGGCGAGTTCCTCGTCGGAGACGAGTTGGCCTTCGCCTTTGACGCCCAAGCGGAAACGCTCGTTGAAACGCACCAGGTGCGGTGAGGTATAGGCATGCACGCGCTTTCCCCCCGCTTCCAGGATGGCGCGCAGGAAGGCGATGGTGGAGCCCTTGCCGTTGGTGCCGGCGACATGGATCACCGGCGGCAAATGCCGCTCGGGATGGTCGAGCGCGGCCAACAGCCGCTCGAGGCGGCCGAGCGACAGATCGATGCGCTTGGGATGCAGCGCGGTCAGCCGGGCGACGATGGAGTCGATGGGGGTCATGTCAATTAGCTAAACAACGATCCTGTCATCGCCAGGGCTGGCGCGACATTCCTTCTCCGCTCGTCTCCGCGCCAGCGGTGACCCAGGGCCACATTGTCGAAAGTCACCGCTTGTCGTCCTGGATGCCCGCTGGCGCGGGAATGAGCGGGTTGAAACGCCGCGCCCTTTGGAGGTGTTGGAGAAGGTATAGCGCCTGACGCTATGCGCCGTCACGTCGAGGCTTGGGCCGCAGGCGCCGCCTGTGCCGGCGCTTCCGCCGTTACGGCCGGCGGCGGCAGTTGCGTCGCCTTGTCGGGCGCCGGCCTCTTGGTCAGAAGCCGGCAGAGTTCCGCCAGCGTGGAACGCAACTGATGCCGGTGCACCACCATGTCGACCATGCCGTGGGCGGCAAGGTATTCGGCGCGCTGGAAGCCCTCCGGCAATTTCTCGCGGATGGTCTGCTCGATGACGCGCGGGCCGGCAAAGCCGATCAGCGCGCCCGGTTCGGCCAGTTGTACATCGCCGAGCATGGCATAAGACGCGGTGACGCCGCCGGTGGTCGGGTTGGTGAGCACGACGATGTAGGGGCGCCTGGCTTCGCGCAGCATCTGCACCGCGGCGGTGGTGCGCGGCATCTGCATGAGCGAGAGGATGCCCTCCTGCATGCGCGCGCCGCCGGAGGCCGCGAACATGATGAACGGCGTCTGCCGTTGCACGGCTGTCTGCAAGCCGGTGACCACCGCCTCGCCGGCGGCCATGCCGAGCGAGCCGCCCATGAAATCGAAATCCTGCACGGCGATGGTGACCATCTGGCCGTCGAGCCGGCCGACGCCGACCTTGATCGCGTCCTGCTGACCGGTCTTGGCGCGGGCGTCGCGCAACCGGTCGGCGTAGCGGCGCTCGTCGCGGAAGCGCAGGGGATCGACCGCCACGTCCGGCAGCGCGACCTCCTCGTATTCAGCGTTGTCGAACATGCTCTTCAGGCGCTGCGGCGCCGAGATACGCATGTGGTAATTGGATGCCGGGATGACGAACTGGTTGGCCTCGACGTCCTTGTAGAAGACGAGCTGGCCGCTCTCCGGACATTTGATCCAGAGGTTTTCCGGCGTCTCGCGGCGCAGGATGCTGCGGATTTTCGGTCGGACGACGTTCGAGATCCAATTCATGACTCGCCTATATAGGCCCGTTTTGACGCGAATATAACCCGCGCACCCATTCTGCTGACAGGAGCGGGCTTATCCCGGCCACGACAGGACAATGCGCTACTCCGCCGCCGCCCGCCGCGCCGACCGCACCCCTTGCGCGATGTCGCTCACGGCGTCGGCCACCGCCTTCACCGTGCCGGCGGTGGCCTTGCCGTCACCATCGAGGCTCTTGCACAAGGCATCGATCAGCGCGGAACCGACCACCACGCCGTCGGCGCCCTCGGCGATGGCGCGGGCGCTCGCCGCGTTCTTGACGCCAAAACCGACCGCCACCGGCAAATCGGTGTGGCGCTTGATGCGCGCGACCGCGGCGGTGACCTTGCCGGTGTCGGGCGTGGCCGAGCCGGTGATGCCGGTGATCGAGACGTAATAGACGAAACCGGAGGTGTTGTTGAGCACGGCCGGCAAACGTTTGTCGTCGGTGGTGGGCGTCGCCAGACGGATGAAGTTGAGCCCCGCTTTCAGCGTCGGCAGGCAAAGTTCCTCGTCTTCTTCCGGCGGCAGGTCGACGATGATGAGGCCGTCGACGCCCGCCGCCTTGGCGTCGGCGAGGAACTTGTCGACGCCGTAGATGTAGATCGGATTGTAATAGCCCATCAGCACGATCGGCGTGGCGTCGTCTCCCTTGCGGAAGTCGCGCACCATCGCGAGCGTCTTGGTCATGCGCTGACCGGCTTTCAGGGCGCGCTGGCCGGCGGCCTGGATCGCGGGCCCATCGGCCATCGGATCGGTGAACGGCATGCCGAGCTCGATCATGTCGGCGCCGGCTTTCGGCAGCGCCTTTATGACGGCGAGCGACGTCTCCGTGTCCGGGTCGCCGGCCATGGTGAAGGTCACCAGCGCGGCGCGGCCTTCCTTCTTCAACGCGGCGAAGCGCTTTTCGATGCGCGTGGTCATTTGTTCTTGCTTTCGAGAAACGCTTCGACCGAGTCGAGGTCCTTGTCGCCGCGGCCGGAGACGTTGACCACCATGATGTGATCCTTCGGCTTCTGGGGCGCCAGCTCGAACACTTTCGCCAGCGCGTGCGCCGGCTCCAGCGCCGGGATGATGCCTTCGAGCTTGCTGACGAGCTGGAACGCGGCCACCGCCTCGTCGTCGGTGGCGGACAAGAACTGCACGCGGCCCATGTCGTTCAGCCACGCGTGCTCGGGCCCGATGCCGGGATAGTCGAGACCGGCCGAGATCGAATGGGCTTCCTCGATCTGGCCGTCGTCGTCCATCAGCAGGTAAGTGCGGTTGCCGTGCAGCACGCCCGGCCGGCCGCCGGCGATCGACGCCGCGTGCTGGCCGCTGTTCAAGCCATGCCCGGCGGCTTCGACGCCGTAGATTTCAATTCCCTGGTCGTCGAGAAACGGGTGGAACAGGCCCATGGCGTTGGAGCCGCCGCCGATGCAGGCGACGAGCAAATCCGGCAGCCGGCCCTCGGCGGCTTGCATCTGTTCGCGCGTCTCGTTGCCGATGATCGACTGGAAGTCGCGCACCATCGCCGGATAGGGATGCGGACCGGCCACGGTGCCGATGCAATAGAAGGTGTCGCCGACGTTGGTGACCCAGTCACGCAGCGCCTCGTTCATGGCATCCTTCAACGTGCGCGAGCCGGAGCTAACCGCGCGCACTTCGGCGCCGAGGATTTTCATGCGCAACACGTTGGGCTTCTGCCGCTCGACGTCGACCTCGCCCATGTAGACGATGCAGGGCAGACCGAACTTGGCGCAGAGCGTGGCGGTGGCGACGCCGTGCATGCCGGCACCCGTCTCCGCGATGATTCGCTTCTTGCCCATGCGCAGAGCCAGCATGATCTGGCCGAGCACGTTGTTCACCTTGTGCGCGCCGGTGTGGTTGAGCTCCTCGCGCTTGAAATAGATCTTCGCGCCCATAGGGCCGGAGGCCGTCTTTCTTAAATGCTCGCGTGAGACGCTCGGCGAAATAGAGCGGCGACGGGCGGCCCACATAAGTCGCGAGATGGCCATCCATCTCCTTTTGAAACGCGGGATCGGCCTTGGCGTCCGTGTAGGCCTTTTCCAGATCGAGGATCAGCGGCATCAGTGTCTCGGCGACGAAACGGCCACCATAGATGCCGAAGTGCCCACGCTCGTCGGGGCCGGTGCGGAAGGAATTGGGTCGCGGCACGCTCATAAGATGGTCGCTTTCGTCAGATCGAGAGGCTCTTCCGTCGCGCGCGCGGCGCGGATGAAGGCGCGGATCTTGGCCGGGTCCTTGACGCCGGGCGTGCGTTCGACGCTCGAGGAGACGTCGACGCCGGGCGCGTTGGTGATGGCAATGGCTTCGGCGACGTTGCGAACATCGAGCCCGCCCGACAGCATGAAGGGAACGCCGGGATTGACGCCGGCGAGCAGATGCCAGTCGAACGGCTTACCCAGGCCACCGGGCCGGGTGGCCGTCTTGGGCGCGCGGGCGTCGAAGATCAGCCGGTCGGCGACATGGGCATAGCTGCGGATCGGCGACAAATCCCGCCGCTCCGCGATCGGCAGCGCCTTCATCACAGGCAGGCCAAAGCGGGTCCGCACCATAACGACGCGATCCGGCGTCTCCTGGCCGTGCAGCTGCAGCATGTCAGGCTTTATCTCGCGCACGATGTCGGCGAGCGTAAGGTCGGTGGCGTCGACGGTAAGCGCCACGATACCGGCGCGTCCCTTGACGCGGCTGGCGAGCTCGCGCGCGGCCTCCAGCCCGAGATGACGCGGGCTCGGCGGAAAGAACACGAAGCCGACCAGGTCGGCCCCCGCTTCCAACGCCGCATCGAGCGCTGCCGGGGTCTTCAGACCGCAGATTTTGACCGTCAAAGCCATGATGCGCGGGTTCTACAGCCTTCTCCGCCCAGCCGCAAAGCGGGAACCGGCCTCAGGAATCGCTCGGCGGGAGCCGCGGATGCGGCCCGAGGCCCGGGCCGCTGTCGGCCGGGGCGGAGGCGGCGCCGGCATGCTCGCGGCGGCGGATGGCCTCGATCTCGGCGTGCAGGTCGCGGACATCGCTCTCGAGCCGGCGGGCGAGCCGCCGCCACTTGCTCTGGCGAAACCAGGCCGCCACCCCGCCGACGATCACGCCCAGGATCACCAGGGCAAAGATCAGCACGAACAGCGGCACGGTCGCCGCATAGGCAGGCTGAGCCGAAGAGAACGGATCGAAGGAAACGGTCACGGTCTGCCGATTGGCCACCGCGAAGGCGACGATGAGCACGGCCAGCGGAATCACGATGACGGCGGTGACGATCTTGCGGAACATTGACTACCTCTTGTCCCGGAGCGCACGGAGCGCCGGGACTTCAACGTTCTCTACATAGCATCTGGGTCCCGACTCCGCAGCCCGGGGACAAAAATCGAGGCTTTACCCGCCCGAAGCGACGTTCTGCTCCGGCGCGGTGCCGCCGTTGGCCTTGTTGAGCCGCTCGCGCATTTCCTTGCCGGTCTTGAAGAACGGCACCGACTTCTGCTCGACCGAGACATGGGCCCCGGTGCGGGGGTTGCGCCCGGTGCGGGCCGGGCGGTGTTTCACCGAAAAGGCGCCGAAACCGCGCAATTCGACACGATCGCCGCGCGACATGGCGGCGGTTATCTCGCCGAGGATCGCGTTAACTATGTTTTCGACGTCGCGCTGATAGAGGTGCGGATTCTGGGCGGCTATGCGCTGGACAAGCTCTGACTTGATCATGACGCCGCCTTACTCGGTCAACGGGAAGTAGGAGGGTGCCAAAGCGCCAAGAGACCGTCAAGATTAAGTCTCTCGATTGCCTGCACCCCGCCCCAATCTTCCAGGCGCCGCGCCACGACCGAAAGGCCCACTGCGTCGAAGGTCCAGGCCGCCACATGCAGGAAGGAAAACTCGCTGAAGCGCGGTTGCAGAGAATAATCCCGAACGGGAAGATTTGCAGGCACGTTTTTGACCTTTTGCAGCCAGGCAAGCGCGGTTTTTTCGTTGCCGAGGCCATCAATTAGTTTCAATGGCATCGCCTGACGGCCGGTGAACACGCGTCCGTCGGCAACAGCCGCCAGTTGTGCGTCGTTCATATTGCGGCGCGTCTTCACGAGATTTTTAAACCAGGCATAGGAGTCCAACACGATCGCCTCGATGGCGGCGCGGGCCTCCGGACTGGTCGGTTCGAAGCCATTGGGCGCGGCCTTGAGCGGGGTGGACTTGATTGCTTCGACCTTGACGCCGAGAGTCTTCAAGGCCTCGGTGAAGTTCGGAAACTGAAACAACACGCCGATGGAGCCGACCAGCGAGGTATCCTCGGCGATGATGTGGTCGCTGGCCAGCGCCGCGATATAGGCGCCGGAGGCGGCCAAGCCGTCGACCACGACCACGGTCGGTTTCTTCGCCTGTAAAGCGCGCAGGGAATCGTAGAGCTGCTGCGAGCCGGCGGTGGTACCGCCAGGGCTGTTGACGTGCACGACCACCGCCTTGGCATCCGACTTGGCGAGCTTGGCCAGCGCGTCGACGCGGTGCTGGTTGTCGCGGATCAGGCCCTTGATCTGCAAGCGGGCGATGTAGCCGGGTTGCGGCAACAGATGAGTGCCCGGCACCAGTGCGGCAACGGCACCGACCACCGCGAGCAAGATGACGACCACGGCGCTGACGCGCCAGAATGTAAGTTTGCGCCGCAACCGGCGGCGATCGACGATGGCATCGGCATCGAGCGACATGGGTTGCGCTCCTTAGGCGTGGCGGAAAGCTGTCGAGGCACTTATCGGCCCAACTCTTGGCACGAAATTCTTGGCACGAACATGTCGAAAAGAAAAACCCCCGGGGACGACCCCCGGGGGCGTTCTATTCCGCTCGCGGCGGCCCGGAGGCCGCCGAAAGCGATCAATCCTCGCTCTTTTCGGTCTCGCTCTCGGCGTCGGCGTCAGCCTCGGCCTCGGCTTCACCGCCGGCGCGCTGCTTAAGCGCAGCACCCAGGATGTCGCCGAGCGACGCGCCGGAATCGGCGGTGCCGTACTGCGCGATGGCTTCCTTCTCCTCGGCCACTTCGAGGGCCTTGATGGAGATGCCGAGTTTGCGGGTCTTGCGGTCGAACTGGGTGACGCGGGCGTCCACCTTCTGGCCGACGGCGAAGCGCTCGGGGCGCTGCTCGCCGCGGTCACGGGCGAGATCCGACCGCTTGATGAACGCGGTCAAATCGGTGCCGGTGATCTTCACGTCGAGGCCGGAGTCCTTCACGTCGATCACCTCGCAAGTGACCACCGCGTTCTTCTTCAAC
>CAWHJZ010000012.1:0-50073 GCA_963829785.1 uncultured Pseudomonadota bacterium
TAAAGCAATGCTCCTCAGGATGAGGCGGTGAAAAGTTGCAATTGCCGGGTCCCCGCCTTCGCGGGGACGACATAAGAAGATTACACGGGCAACGTTCCGTTCTCGCGCAGCACGTCGCCGGCGAGATAGAGCGAGCCGGTAATCAAAATCCGCGGCGGCGGATCGAGATCGAGCTTGCGCACAGCCTCCATCGCTTCGCGGAGATCGTCGCGGCTGGTCGCCGGCAGGCCGATACCTCGCGCGGTGGCGGCAAGCTGTTCCGCCGGCACGCCGGATACGGCACTCGCGATCGGCACCGCAATCAGCCGGCGCGCCAGGCCGGTGAAGTTGCGCAGGAATCCCTCGGCATCCTTGTTCGACAGCATGCCGACGATGAGCACCAGCGGCCGCGACACGCGCTCTTCGAGATCGGCGAGCGTCGCCGCAATGGCGCGGCCACCGTCGGGGTTATGCCCGCCGTCAAGCCACAGCTCGCTGCCGGGCGGCGCCAGATCGACCAGCGCGCCCTGCG
This sequence comes from uncultured Pseudomonadota bacterium, assembly GCA_963829785.1. Classification (GTDB taxonomy): domain Bacteria; phylum Pseudomonadota; class Alphaproteobacteria; order Rhizobiales; family Xanthobacteraceae; genus Pseudolabrys. Next base: position 512 of record CAWHJZ010000012.1, read on the forward strand.
GCAAACGATGCAGCCGCGCCGGCCAGTCGGCCTTGGTCATGCCGATCTCGTAGGCCGACGGCGGCAACTTGAACGCGGTCAGTGTGCGCAGGGCCGCGATCGCCATGCCGGCGTTCTCGAACTGGTGGCGGCCGTAGAGTTTGGGCGCCGGCAGGTCGAGCAGGCCGGCTTCGTCCTGATAGACCAGCCGCCCGCGTTCCTCGGTCGCCGTCCAGTCCTCGCCGGCGATCTTGAGCGGCGCTTCCAGCCGCGCCGCCTGGCGCTCGATCACGCGCAGCGCGTCGCGCGGTTGCGAGGCGACGATCGCCGGAACGCCGCGCTTGAGGATGCCCGCCTTTTGGGTGGCGATCGTCTCCAGGTTGTCGCCCAGGTAATCGATATGATCGATCGAAATGCGGGTGATGACGCTGGCCAGCGGATGGGCGATGACGTTGGTGGCGTCGAGCCGGCCGCCGAGCCCGACTTCCAATAGGAGAATGTCCGCCGGATTGCGCGCGAACAGCAGCAGACCCGCCGCCGTGGTGATCTCGAACACGGTGATGGGCGCATCGCCATTGGCGCGCTCGCATTCCTCCAGCGCGGCGGCCAGCGCGTCGTCGGAGACGAGCTTGCCCGCACCTTCCGCCCCCAAGCGAAAGCGTTCGTTGAAGCGCACCAGATGCGGCGAGGTGTAGGTGTGCACCCGCTTGCCGCCCGCCTCCAGGATGGCGCGCATGAAGGCGATGGTGGAACCCTTGCCGTTGGTGCCGGCGACGTGGATCACCGGCGGCAGATGTCGCTCGGGATGATTGAGCGCGGCCAGCAGATGCTCGATACGGCCGAGCGAGAGGTCGATGCGCTTGGGATGCAGCGCCGTCAGCCGGGCGAGGATGGAGTCGATGGGAGTCATGAGTTCATCTGTTATACCCGCGAAGGCCGGCATCCAGTGCCCACCGCCCTCGCGATATTACGACGGCCGGGGGGAATGGATCACCCGCATACGCGGATGATGACGGCCTATGCAAGGGTCACGTCCGCGCTTGGGGAGCCGGCGCTGCTGGCGTTGGAGGCGGCCCATCCGATTGCGGCTCTGCAGCGGGCAGCGGCGGCAATGGCGCGGTCTTGACGGGCGCCGGGGTCTTGGTCAACAGCCGGCAGAGCTCGGCAAGCGTCGCTCGCAACCGATGCCGGTGCACCACCATGTCGACCATGCCGTGGGCGGCGAGGTATTCGGCGCGCTGGAAGCCCTCGGGCAGCTTCTCGCGGATGGTCTGCTCGATGACGCGCGGGCCGGCGAAGCCGATCAGCGCGCCGGGTTCCGCCAATTGCACATCGCCGAGCATGGCATAGGAGGCGGTGACGCCGCCGGTGGTCGGGTTGGTCAACACGACGATGTAGGGGCGCTTGGCTTCGCGCAGCATCTGCACCGCGGCGGTGGTGCGCGGCATCTGCATGAGCGAGAGAATACCCTCCTGCATGCGGGCGCCACCGGAGGCCGCGAACATAACGAACGGCGTCTGCCGCTGCACCGCGGTCTGCAGACCGGTGACCACCGCTTCGCCGGCGGCCATACCGAGCGAGCCGCCCATGAAATCGAAATCCTGCACGGCGATGGTGACCATCTGGCCTTCCAGCCGGCCGACGCCGACCTTCACCGCGTCCGGCTGGCCGGTCTTGGTGCGCGCGTCGCGCAGGCGATCGGCGTAACGGCGCTCGTCGCGGAAGCGCAGCGGGTCGACCGGCACCTCCCGCACCGCGATATCTTCGAATTCGCCGCTGTCGAACATGCCCTTCAGGCGCATCGGCGCCGAGATGCGCATGTGGTAATTGGAGGCCGGGATGACGAACTGGTTGGCCTCGACGTCCTTGTAGAACACGAGCTGGCCTGTCTCCGGACATTTGATCCAGAGGTTTTCCGGCGTCTCGCGGCGCAGAAAGCTACGGATTTTCGGCCGGACGACGTTGGAGATCCAGTTCATGCTTCGACCCGCCGTGCTGAACGCACACCCTGTGCGATGTCGGCTACCGTATCGCTGACCGCCTTGACTGTGGCGGCGGTGGCCATACCGTCCTTGTCGAGGCTCTTGGCGAGCGCGTCGATCAAAGCCGACCCCACCACCACGCCGTCGGCGCCCTCGGCGATGGCGCGGGCGCTGGCCGCATTCTTGACGCCGAAGCCCACCGCCACCGGCAAATCGGTATGGCGCTTGATGCGCGCGACCGCTGCGTTGACCTTGGACGTATCCGGAACCGCCGATCCAGTAATGCCGGTTATCGACACATAATAGACGAACCCCGACGTGTTGTTGAGCACCGCCGGAAGGCGTTTGTCGTCGGTGGTGGGCGTCGCCAGCCGGATGAAGTTGACACCCGCCTTCAGGGCCGGGATGCACAACTCTACGTCTTCCTCCGGCGGCAGATCGACCACGATCAAACCGTCGACGCCCGCGGCTTTCGCGTCGGTGAGAAACTTGTCGACGCCGTAGATGTAGATCGGATTGTAATAGCCCATCAGCACGATCGGCGTCGCGTCATCGTCCTTGCGGAAGTCGCGCACCATCGCAAGTGTCTTGGTCATGCGCTGGCCGGCTTTGAGCGCGCGCTGGCCGGCGGCCTGGATCGACGGCCCGTCGGCCATCGGGTCGGTGAACGGCATGCCAAGCTCGATCACGTCGGCGCCGGCCTTCGGCAACGCCTTCATCACGGCGAGCGACGTTTCGGGATCGGGATCGCCAGCCATGGTGAACGTCACCAGCGCGGCGCGGCCTTCCTGCTTCAACGCGGCGAAGCGCCTTTCGATGCGGCTGGTCATTTGTTCTTGCTTTCGAGAAACGCTTCGACCGAATCGAGATCCTTATCGCCGCGACCGGAGACGTTGATCACCATCAGATGATCCTTCGACCTCTCGGGCGCGAGCTCCAATACTTTCGCTAGCGCATGGGCCGGCTCCAGCGCCGGGATGATGCCCTCGAGCCGGCTCACGAGCTGGAACGCGGCCACCGCTTCGTCGTCGGTGGCGGAGAGGAAATTCACCCGACCCATGTCGTTGAGCCAGGCGTGCTCGGGGCCGATACCGGGATAATCAAGACCGGCCGAGATCGAATGCGCTTCCTCGATCTGGCCGTCGTCGTCCATCAAGAGATAGGTGCGGTTGCCGTGCAGCACACCCGGTCGGCCGCCGGCGATCGAAGCCGCGTGCTGGCCGCTCTTGACCCCATGCCCCGCCGCTTCGACGCCATAGATTTCGATGCCATCGTCGTCGAGGAACGGATGAAACAGGCCCATGGCGTTGGAGCCGCCGCCAATGCAAGCGACAAGCGAATCCGGCAACCGGCCTTCGGCGGCCTGCATCTGCTCGCGCGTCTCGTTGCCGATGATCGATTGGAAATCGCGCACCATGGCCGGATAGGGATGCGGGCCCGCCACCGTGCCGATGCAGTAGAAGGTGTTCTCGACGTTGGTGACCCAGTCACGCAGCGCCTCGTTCATGGCGTCCTTCAGCGTCTTCGAGCCGGATGTGACGCTGCGCACCTCGGCGCCGAGGATCTTCATGCGCAGCACGTTGGGCTTCTGCCGCTCGACGTCGACCTCGCCCATGTAGACGATGCACGGCAAGCCGAATTTGGCACACAGGGTAGCGGTGGCGACACCGTGCATGCCGGCACCGGTCTCCGCGATGATGCGCTTCTTGCCCATGCGCAAAGCCAGCATGATCTGGCCGAGCACGTTGTTCACCTTGTGCGCGCCGGTATGGTTGAGCTCCTCGCGCTTGAAATAGATCTTGGCGCCGCCACAGTGTTCGGTCAGCCGCTCGGCGAAATAGAGCGGCGAGGGCCTGCCGACATAGGTCGCGAGGTGACCGTCCATCTCCTTTTGAAACGCGGGATCGGCCTTGGCGTCGTCGTATGCCTTTTCCAGATCGAGGATCAGCGGCATCAGCGTCTCGGCGACGAAACGGCCGCCATAGATGCCGAAATGCCCGCGTTCGTCCGGGCCGGTGCGGAAGGAATTGGGACGCTGCACGCTCATGCGTTCGTCGCTTTCAGATCGAGGGGCTTCTCCGTCGCACGCGCGGCGCGGACGAAGGCGTGAATCTTATGCGGGTCCTTGACGCCGGGGCGGCTTTCGACGCCGGAGGAAACGTCGACGCCGGGCGCGTGGGTGATCGCGATGGCCCGCCCGACATTGTCGGCATCGAGGCCGCCCGACAGCATGAACGGCACGCCGAGATTGACATTGGCGAGCAGGTGCCAGTCGAACGGCTTGCCGAGACCCCCGGGCCGGGTGGCGTGCTTGGGCGCGCGGGCGTCGAAGATCAGCCGGTCGGCGACGTGCGCGTAAGAACGCACCGGCGACAAATCGGCGCGCTCCGCGATCGGCAGCGCCTTCATGACCGGAAGGCCGTAACGGGTCCGCACCGCGACCACCCGGTCCGGCGTTTCCCGGCCGTGCAGTTGCAGCATGTCGGGCTTCACCTCGCGCACGATGTCGGCAAGCGTGTGATCGGTGGCATCGACAGTCAGCGCGACGATGCCGGCCCGGCCCTTCACGCGGCGGGCGAGCTCACGCGCGGCCTCCAGCCCGAGATGGCGCGGGCTCGGCGGGAAGAACACGAAGCCGACCAGATCGGCACCCGCCTCCAGCGCCACTTCGAGCGTGGCGGGGGTCCGCAAGCCGCAGATTTTGACCGTCAAAGCCATAATGGCCGGGTTCTACCGCCTTATCCCCCCGCCGCAAAGCAGGAACCGGGCTCATGGGTTACCCGGCGGAATCAGCGGATGGGGACCAAGTCCGGCTCCAAGTCCGGCGCCTTGGCCGGAAGCTTTTCCGGCCTCGGCAGGGCGCGCACCGGCGTGCTCGCGCCGGCGGATGGCGTCGATCTCGGCATGCAGGTCGCGGACGTCACTTTCGAGCCGGCGGGCGACTCGGCGCCACTTGCCCTGGCGGAACCAGGCCGCCACTCCGCCGACGATCACACCCAGGATCACCAGGACGAAGATCAACACGAACAGCGGCAGGGTCGCCGCGTAAGCGGGCGCGGCCGAGGAAAACGGATCGAAGGAGACGGTCACCGCCTGCCGGTTTGCCACCGCGAAGGCCACAATGATCACGGCCAGCGGTATCAGGATGACAGCAGTGACGATCTTGCGGAACATTGGGCCTCTCTTGTGCTGCCGCCCCAGCCGTCATGCGCCGCGAAGGCAGGGCATCCAGAAGCGCGGCGCCCAGGCATTACGCTGAGGTTATCGCCACTGCACGCACCAATAAATACTGGATCGCCCGCGGGAGTTTATCCCCGTGTCGTCGGGGACAGGCGACGACAGCTAAATTTGATAAAAGCGCGTCCCGAACTACCCGCTCGAGGCGGCGCTCTGCTCCTGCGGCGCTGCGGCGCCATCGGCCTTGTTCAGGCGCTCGCGCATTTCCTTGCCGGTCTTGAAGAACGGCACCGACTTCTCCTCGACCGAGACGTGGGCGCCGGTGCGGGGATTGCGTCCAGTTCGGGCCGGACGGTGCTTCACGGAAAACGCGCCAAACCCGCGCAATTCGACGCGATCGCCACGCGCCATAGCGGCAGTGACCTCGCCGAGGATTGCGTTAACTATGTTTTCGACGTCGCGCTGATAAAGGTGCGGGTTCTGGGAGGCTATGCGTTGGACAAGCTCAGACTTGATCATGACGCCGCCTTACTCGGGCCATCGGGAGCCTGGAGGGTGCCAAAGTGCTAGCAGACCGTCAAGATTTAGTCTCTCCACCGCCCGCACCGCGCCCCAATCTTCCAGCCGGCGCGCCATCGCCGACAGGCCGATCGCGTCGAAGGTCCAGGCCGCCACGTGCAGGAAGGAAAGCTCGCTGAAGCGCGGCTCCAGCGAATAATCCCGCACCGGAAGATTTGCCGGCACTTTTTTCACCTTTTCCAGCCAGGCGACGGCGGTTTTCTCGTTGCCGAGGCCGTCGATCAGCTTCAACGGCAGCGCCTGACGACCGGTAAAGACGCGACCGTCATCGACAGACGCGAGTTGTGCATCGGTCATGTTGCGGCGCGTCTTCACGAGATTTTTGAACCAGGCGTAGGAATCGAGCACGATCGATTGGATGGCCGCGCGCGCCTCGGGGCTGGTCGGTTCGAACCCATTGGGCGCCGCCTTCAGCGGCGTGGACTTGATCAACTCGACCTTGATGCCGAGGGTCTTCAGCGCTTCGCTGAAGTTCGGATACTGGAACAACACGCCGATGGAGCCGACCAGCGAGGTGTCTTCGGCGATGATGTGGTCGCACGACAGCGCCGCGATGTAGGCACCGGAAGCGGCCAGACCGTCGACCACCACCACGGTCGGTTTCTTCGCCTGCAGGGCGCGCAAGCTATCGTAAAGCTGCTGCGAGCCGGCAGTGGTCCCGCCCGGGCTGTTGAGATGCACGATCACCGCGCGAGCGGCCTTCGACTCGGCGAGCTTGGCCAGCGCGTCGACACGGCTCTCGTTATCGCGGATCAAGCCCTTGATGTGCAGGCGCGCGATATAGCCCGGCTGCGGCAGCAGGTGCGCACCGGGCATCAGCGCGACGATCAATCCGACCACCGCCAGCAGGACGACGACCAGCGCGCTGACCCGCCAGAAGGTGAGCTTGCGCCGCAGCCGGCGGCGATCGACGATGGCATCGGTATCGAGCGACATGGAAAGCGCTCCTCAAAACATGACGACAAGCATCAAGGCGCTTGTCGGACCAATTCTTGGCACAAAATTTTTGGCACGAACATGTCGAAAAGAAAAACCCCCGGGGAACGAGCCCCGGGGGCCGATTATTGCGTACGAAAAAGCCTCAGTCGTCGCTCTTTTCCGTCTCGGGCTCGCCCTCGGCACGCTGCTTCAGCGCGGCGCCTAGGATGTCGCCAAGCGAAGCGCCGGAATCGGCGGTGCCATACTGGGCGATGGCTTCCTTCTCCTCAGCCACTTCAAGGGCCTTGATGGAGATACCGAGCTTGTGGGTCTTGCGGTCGAACTGGGTGATGCGCGCATCCACCTTCTCGCCAACGGCGAAGCGCTCGGGGCGCTGCTCGCCACGGTCGCGAGCGAGATCCGAGCGCTTGATGAACGCGGTCACGTCGGTGCCGGCGATCTTAACGTCGATGCCGCTATCCTTCACCTCGGTCACTTCGCAGGTGACCACCGCGCCCTTCTTCAGTTCGCCGGCGCTTTCCATCGGATCGCCAGCGAGCTGTTTGACGCCGAGCGCGATGCGCTCCTTCTCGACATCGACATCGAGCACCTGGGCCTTGACCATGTCGCCCTTCTTGTACTCGTCGATGACCTGCTCGCCCGGACGCTTCCAGTCGAGATCGGAAAGATGGACCATGCCGTCGACATCGCCGTCGAGGCCGAGGAACAGGCCGAACTCGGTCTTGTTCTTGACCTCGCCTTCGACCACCGAACCGGGCGGGTGCTTCTCGACGAACACCTCCCACGGGTTACGCATGGTCTGCTTGAGACCGAGCGAAATGCGGCGTTTGACCGGATCGACCTCGAGAATCTGCACTTCCACTTCCTGCGAGGTGGAGACGATCTTGCCGGGATGGACGTTCTTCTTGGTCCACGACATCTCGGAGACGTGGATGAGGCCCTCGATGCCCGGCTCCAGCTCCACGAAGGCGCCGTAGTCGGTGATGTTGGTGACGCGGCCCTTGAACTTGGCGGCCACCGGATATTTGGCCTCGATGCCCTGCCACGGATCGTCCAGCAGCTGCTTCATGCCGAGCGAGATGCGGTGGGTCTCGTGGTTGATCTTGATAATCTTGACATTGACGTGCTGGCCGATCGACAGCACCTCGGTCGGGTGATTGACGCGCCGCCACGCGATGTCGGTGACGTGCAACAGGCCGTCGATACCGCCGAGGTCGACGAAGGCGCCGTAGTCGGTGATGTTCTTCACCACACCCTCGATCACCTGACCCTCTTCGAGGTTCTGCACCAGCTCCTGCCGCTGCTCGGCGCGGGTCTCTTCCAGTACGGTGCGGCGCGACACGACGATGTTGCCGCGGCGACGATCCATCTTCAGAATCTGGAACGGCTGATTGACGTTCATCAGCGGGGTGACGTCGCGGATCGGGCGGATATCCACCTGCGAACGCGGCAGGAACGCCACGGCGCCGTCGAGGTCGACGGTGAAGCCGCCCTTAACCTGATTGAAGATGACGCCCGTGACCTTCTCGTTGTCGTTGAAGGCCTTCTCCAGCTTGCCCCAGCTCTCCTCGCGCCGCGCCTTGTCACGCGACAGCACCGCCTCACCGAGCGCGTTCTCGACGCGCTCCAGGTAGACCTCGACCTCGTCGCCGATCTTGATTTCGGACTGGCGGCCCGGCGCCGCGAACTCGCGCAAGGCGACGCGACCTTCGGTCTTCAGCCCGACGTCGATGACGGCGAGGTCCTTTTCGATGCCGACGACCGTGCCCTTGATGACGGAACCTTCCTGCAGGCTTCCGCCCTCGAAGGACTCGTCAAGCATGGCGGCGAAATCTTCACGCGTAGGGGTCTGGGTTGCAGCGGTGGCCATAGAATCTCCTGTTGAGCGGTTGCGCCGGCGGGTTGGAATGGCGTTTCAGAAGCGCGGGCCGAAGTTTCCGCAATGCTTCGGCGGCCTCCGGGAATCCCGAATGGCCGGCGCAAAATCCGTGCGTCTGGAACGATTGAGCGTGGCGGGGCGCCTAACGCAGAGGCTCGAGCGGGACTTTGTCCTCCAACACGAGGGGCGTTAACCGCGCCCTCGGCCCGCTCGGCCAGCCTCGACGAGGTCGATGGCGGCCCTAATTGCCGCGTCTATATCCAAAGTTGTCGTGTCCAGCAAGTATGCATCCGGGGCTTGTTTCAAAGGGGCGGCGGCCCGGCTCATGTCCCGTTCGTCGCGCTTCTTGATGTCGGCGAGCACCGCCGCCAGGTCGGCCGGCTGGCCGCCGGCGGCATATTCCTTGGCCCGGCGCCCGGCCCGCACCTCGGGGCTGGCGGTGACGAAGATCTTAACGTCGGCGTCCGGGCAGATGACGGTGCCGATATCGCGCCCGTCGAGCACGGCGCCGGGCGGCTTTGCGGCGAATTCGCGCTGGAAAGCCAGCAAGGCCTCGCGCACAGCGGGAATCGCCGACACCACGGAGGCGGCCTCGCCCACCGCCGCCCCTTTGAGGGCCTTTTCGTCGAATTTCGCCGGATCGAGCGCCCTGGCCGCGGACAGGGCGGCGGCAGCGTTGTCGGGGCGCTCACCGGCGTCGAGCAGGCTCTTCGCCACCGCCCGATACAGCAGGCCGGTGTCGAGATGGCGCAGGCCGTAGTGGGCGGCGAGCTTCTTGCCGAGCGTGCCCTTGCCGGAGGCGGCGGGGCCGTCGATGGCGATGATCATGCCAGATCCGCCCCCAGCCCGCGCATCAGATCGACAAAGCCGGGGAAGCTGGTGGCGATGAAGGCGGAATCGTCAATCCGAACCGGCGCGTGGCTGGCGAGCCCCATCACTAGCGCCGACATGGCGATTCGGTGGTCCATGTGAGTGGCAACTTCGCCGCCGCCGACCACGGACCCACCGTGCACGATCATGTCGTCGCCTTCGATCTCCACCGTCACCCCGTTCACGCGCAGCATGTCGGCGGTGGCTTCCAGGCGGTCGCTCTCCTTCACTCGCAGTTCCTGCAGGCCCTTCATGCGCGTCGTGCCTTCAGCAAACGCCGCAGCCACCGCCAGCACCAGGTATTCGTCGATCATCGCCGGCGCCCGTTCGGCCGGCACCTCGACACCCTTCAGCTTGGAGAAGCGTACCCGCAGGTCGGCCACTTCCTCGCCACCATCGGAGCGCGTTTCCAGGGCTTCGATATCGGCGCCCATCTCGCGCAGCGTCGCAAAAAGGCCGGTACGCAGCGCGTTCGTCATCACGGCTTCCAGCACCACCTCGGAGCCCGGCACGATCAGCGCCGCCACCAGCGGAAACGCGGCCGACGACGGGTCCGCCGGCACCACCACCTGCGCCGGGCTCAATTCCGGTTGACCGGTGAGCGTAATGCGGCGGCCGTTCTGGCCGTGCGCCTTGGTGACGATCTTGGCGCCGAAATGCTTGAGCATGCGTTCGGTGTGGTCGCGGCTCGCTTCCGCTTCGATCACCGTTGTTTCGCCCGGCGCGGAAAGCCCGGCCAGCAGCACCGCCGACTTGAGCTGAGCCGACGGCACCGGCGATTCGTAGACGATCGGCAGCGGATCGGCGGCGCCTTGCAGCGTGATCGGCAATCGGCCGCCTTCGGCCTCCGCAATCACCCGGGCGCCCATGCGCTCCAGGGGATCGAGCACCCGGCGCATGGGCCGTTTGCGCAAAGACGCGTCGCCGTCGAAGGTTGCGGTCACCGGCGAGCCGGCAACCGCCCCCAGCACCAGCCGGCAGCCGGTGCCGGAATTGCCGAAGTCGAGGGGCGCCGTCGGGGCGGCGAAGCCCCCAACCCCGACCCCATGGACCCGCCAGAGCCCGTCCTCGCCGCGCGTGAGCCGAGCGCCCAGCGCCCGCATGGCGTCGGCCGTGTGCAGGACGTCCTCACTCTCCAGCAGCCCCGAAACCGTGCTCTCCCCGACGGTCAGGGCGGCGAGAATGAGGGCGCGGTGGGAGATCGACTTGTCGCCCGGCACCCGGACGCGGCCCTGCAGGGGGCCGCCGCGGCGGGCGGTCAAAGGGATCAAATCCGGCGTCAAACCGGGGGTCGAAACGGCGGTGTTCACCGGGCGTTATCCTTGAAAGGCCGCGTCCTCCTAGCACGCGGCCGCGCGCGCCGTCATCCCGCCGGGGCGCGGCAACGAGAGACCGTCTGCGGTATTGACAGGCGCGCTGCAACTAGCCAAGTGAAGCACCAATTCAAGCTGCCTTATTGCGAGGAACACCGACCCGTGGCGAAAACCGATCTGGGCACCAAGCGCGTCTGTCCCGATACCGGCCGCAAGTTCTACGATCTCAACAAGACGCCGGTGATCTCGCCCTATACCGGCAAGGTCGTGCCGATCGCGGCGGTGCCGGCGTCGCGCTCGCGGCCTGAGCCGGCGGCCCCCAAAGCCGCTGCCCCCGTGGAAGCGGAGGTAGCCGCGCCGGAGACCGCCGACGTCGAGCTGGTTTCGCTCGAGGACGCCGACGCCGAGACCCAGGGCAAGAAGAAGGGCACCGCGAAGGCGGAAGCCGACACCGAGGACGACGACGTCGAGATCGACGAGAGCCTGGACGACGCCGCGTTCATCGAGGAAGACGAGGAAGACGATCCCGACGTTAGCGACATCATTGGCGACGGGATCGAAAAGGAAGAGGAGAGCTGATCGGGATTTGCCGGATCGGCAAACGCACATTATGGTGCGGCCGCCTAGCCTAAGGGGCGGCAGAGAGTTCCACTGATTGGGGCCATAGCTCAGCTGGGAGAGCGCCTGCATGGCATGCAGGAGGTCGGCGGTTCGATCCCGCCTGGCTCCACCAAGCTTCGCTCGCTTGGCGAGCTACGGTTGGCAGGCCCGCCCAGGCGAGCAAGGCCAAAACCACACACCGCTTGTGCGCCGCCCATTCTGGGCGGCTTTTTTATTTTGCTGTCACCATGCCGCGTGGCTGACAGCCCCTACGCCGCCGTTGCATGATGCGGCAAAACTTCGGGGGAAATGCCAATGCAGGGAAAGATCGCGCTCGAGGAGCACTTCGCAACGCAAGCCACGCTCGGCGACTCGCAAGTGTTCGGCGCGCATGTGTGGGACAAGCTTAGGCCCCGCCTGCTCGACATCCAGGACATGCGGCTGAAGGAAATGGACAAGCACGGGGTCGAGATGATGATCCTGTCGCTCAACGCACCGGCGGTGCAGGCGATCCACGATACGAAGCGCGCAATCGACGTCGCCAAGGAAGCAAACGACATCCTTGCTGAAGAAGTGCGCAAGCGCCCGGCGCGCTTTGCCGCCTTCGCCGCGCTACCGATGCAGGACCCGAAGGCGGCGAGTGCCGAGCTTACCCGCTGCGTCAAGGAACTCGGCATGGTCGGCGCGCTGGTCAACGGCTTCTCGCAACGCGGCACGCCGGAGAACGTCCTCTATTACGACCTGCCCGAGTACCGGCCGTTCTGGAAGACAGTCGAAGCGCTCGATGTGCCGTTCTATCTGCATCCGCGCAATCCGCTGCCGGGTTGGAGCAAGTTCTACGAAGGCCACGCTTGGATGTGGGGACCGAACTGGGCGTTCGCGGCCGAGACCGCGGTGCACGCGCTGCGCCTGATCGGCAGCGGGCTGTTCACGAATGCCCGAAGCTGCAGATCATCCTTGGCCATCTCGGCGAAGGCATTCCGGTGCAGCTCTGGCGCATCGACGGCCGCAATGGCTGGATGGAGGCCCTGCACAACTATCCGGCCAAGCACGGCGTCGGCCATTATTTCCGCAAGCACTTCCACACCACCACGTCGGGCAACTTCCATACGCCGGCGATGGTCAATGTGATGACCGAAATCGGGCCGGAGCGGGTGATGTTTTCGGTCGACTGGCCGTTCGAGGACGTCGGCGAAGGCGCCGCGTGGTTCGACAAGGCGGAGATCAGCGAGGCCGACCGGCTGAAGATCGGCCGCGGCAACGCGATCAAGCTGTTCAAGCTGCCGCTAAGCTAGAGCGTTTCCAGGCGAAGTGGAAACCGGTTCGCCGTCCGGAAACGCGATAGAACAAAAACTTAGACTCGTTCACGGTTTCCGTGAAACGGTGAACGAGTCTGAATGCGATGACGTTACCGCCGCCGCTTGTACGGCTCGTTGGCCGCCAGCTCCTTGCTCGACCAGATCGGCTCGTTCGAGCCGTTGCCCCAGGCGCGCGGGCGATAGAACAGGTGGATGCCCTCGCGCGCGTAGCGGCGCATCTCGCGCACCCAGTACGGATGCACGTAGGTGGCGTGATAGTGCGTCGCCGTGCCCACCGCCCGCACATAGAGCTTGCCGTCGAGGGTCTTGCGGGCAATGCGCTGCGCGCGCTGCCACGGCCGCCACTCGGTGATGGATTCAGGCTTGCCGTCGCACGCGAACGTGAACTGGCAGGCGAGACGACGATGGGCGTTCTGAAAGATCACGCCGCAGACGTCGCGCGGATAGACGCCGGAGAACACGCGGTTCATCACCACCTGCGCCACCGCGACCTGGCCGCGATAGGGCTGGTCGCGCGCTTCGAAATAGACCGCCTGGGCCAGGCAATTTTCGGCGCGCTCGCGCGCCTTGCCGACGAGATGCAGGCGCTGCGCCGGCGACAACGGCGGCGCCGGACGCGGCAGCACGGCAATCTTCGCCGGCAACGGGGGCGGCGGCGGCGCCGGCACGGCCTGCGGCAATTCCGTGGGATTGAGGCTGGCGAGCTTGAACAGGCCGGGCGGCGGCGCGGACGTTTCCGCCGTGCCAGGCGACGCTTTGGCGAGAATCGGCATCTGCAACTTCGCGAACGCTGGCACCGGCGGCGCGTCCATGGCGACGTCCACCGCGTCCTGATAGGGCGCGTCGGACAGCGCATCGACCGGCGACAGGTCGCGCTCGAGCGCCGCGCGCATCTTGTTGTCGTGGGTCGCCGCGGCAACGTGCGTCACCGGAGCGAAAGCGATGTTGCCGCGCGGGATCTCCACCGTCGCATAGGGCGACGGATTGGCGAAAGCGACGCGCTCAATTGCATGCGCAGCGCGTTCGGAATATCGGCGACACTGTGGGTGTGAATGAACTCGGATGCGCTTTCGACCGACTTCACGTTCATCAGATCGAGGGCGCTGAGCGTGAGCGCCGCACCTGCAAAGATGACGCAGGTGAGCTTGGCCGTCCGAAAGACTTTTTCTTCGATGGTCAGCTCGAAAGGATCGTCGAGATAGATGCTTCGCTTCAACACTGCCCGTCCCCCGCTATCGACGCCGACTTTTTGGTTTTGCCGTTCAGCGGCGATCTTAAACGGAGCGTTAGGGATTTGGCGGGCGTTAGGAGATTTTTAGCCAAACAAGGCAAACACAGATGATTAATTTAACCATATACGCGCCGATTTTTACGATGTTTTTTAACAAACGTCAGCGCAGACGATAACGCTCGACCGCTTCTTCGTCCCACACCATGCCGTTGCCGGGCCGCTCAGGGATCACTGCATGGCCATCGACGACGACGAGCGGCTCCTGCAGCAGCACATTGGCCCAGTCGACGTATTCGAGGAAATGGCAGGTCGGCGTGTCGCAGAGCAGGTGTGCGCTGACTTCCGGAAACAGATGCGACGACATCGGCAGGCGGTGCGCGGCGGCGAGCTTGGCGGCTTCGCGCCAGCCGCTGACGCCGCCGATGCGCTCGAGATCGGGCATCACGTAATCGCAGCAGTTTTGCTCGAGCGCCGCCGCCATGCCGGCCGGCAGTGAAAAATTCTCTCCGATCTGCACCGGCGTCTTCAATTCGCGGGTTAGCCGCGCCGCGCCGGCATAATCGTCGTGACGGATCGGCTCCTCCAGCCAATAGATGTCTTCGTCGTCGAGCGCGCGGCCGCGCTCGAGCGCTTCGGGGAGCGACAGCGCCTGATTGTAGTCGACCATCAGCTGCGGCTTGTCGCCGATGCGCTTGCGCACCGCCCGCACCGCGGCGATGTCCTGTTCGAGCGTCGGGTAGCCGAGCCGCAGCTTGACCGCGGTGAATTTGCCCACGGCGAGCAGGGTCTCGGCCTCGGCGGCGAGCGCACCCAGATCGTCCATGAGGCCGAGCCCGCAACTGTTGTAGGCGGGGATCGGCCGGGGCTCGGCGCCGATGAAACGCGCCAGCGGCTGGCCGGCGGCGACGGCGTTTGCGTCCCATGCGGCGGTGTCGAAGCCGGCCATCGCCATGCGCACGACCCCCTGCACCCCGATCAGGGTGAAGCGGCGGTTCAGTTTGTCCCAGAGGGCGTCCGGCGCCAGCCGCTCGCCCTTGGTCATCCGCTCGATCTCGCCGATAAGGCTGGCGATCGCCGCGCCGACGGCCGGGACGTAGCAGAACAGCCAGGAACGGCCGGTGACGCCCTCTTCGGTCTCCAGGTCCACCAGCAGCAGCGGCACATGGCGCAGCGCGCCCTGGCTGGTCCCCAGCACGAAATTGAGCGGGACCTCGACCGGCCGGGCGCGGACGGCCCGCACGGTCAGGCTTGGGAAGGCGGCTTGGTCCGGCATGAGAAATCCCCCCTCCGGACCCATTATAGGCGCCTTGGGGCGGATTTGGCCGTGTTCTTGAACCCTTAACCGGCCCTGCCCATATTAGGAACAGCCGGACGGCAGGCGTCGCCCGGCTTGAGGGGGTGCCTATCAAGGGCCCCATCAAAGTCGCTTCAAACGAGGACTTTGAGACCATGTCACGAGTTCCGTCCCTGTCCAGCCCGTTTTTGTTGGGATTCGACGAGATCGAGCGCGTTCTCGACCGCGTCACCAAGGGCGCCGACGGCTACCCGCCCTACAACATCGAGCGGCTGGCCGACGATGGGCAAAACCCGGACCGGCTGCGCATCACCCTGGCGGTGGCCGGTTTCACCCGCGATCAACTTGATGTGACCATCGAGGAAAGCCAGTTGGTGATCCGTGGGCGTCAGCAGGACGACAAGTCCCGTCACTACCTTCATCGCGGCATAGCCGCACGTCAGTTCCAGCGCACTTTCGTACTGGCGGACGGCATGGAGGTTGCAGGGGCTGACTTGAAAAATGGGTTGCTGTCGATCGATCTCATCCGCCCGCAGCCGGAGCGGATCGTGAAGACCATCGCCATCAACGATCAAGAATGACGAACTCGATAACAGGACTCGACCGCGTCAAGCGTTCAGAAAGGAGTCGAGGGCCATGACCACCGACAAGATCGACAACAAGACCATCGAACACCATAGCGCACATCCCGCGATTACGCAGGAAGCGCTGGCGCAACTCGGCGACGGCGAGATCGCTTACGTGCGGCCGATCCGTTCCGAGGACGTCGCCGCCATGTTCCCGCAGGCGCCGAAGATCGAGCCGGGCGTCGAGCTGTTCTCGCTGCACGCGGCCGACGGCACGCCGATCATGCTGACCGACACGCGCGAAGCCGCGGTCGCCAACGCCTGGAGCCAGGAACTCGAGACGGTGAGCGTGCACTGAGGCACGCGGCAGCCAGCTAAATCCAATTCGCTTGTCATCACCGGGCCGGCGCGAAAGCGCCGTGACCCGGTGATCTCGCTTAGGAAGGCACTATGCGTTCCTAAGCGAGATGGCCGGGACATAGGCGTTCTGAAAGAACGCCGTTCTCCGAACGGCTACGCCCGGCCATGACAACGGAAATGCTCTTGGAAGGAAGCCTTTACGCCGCGCTGCTTTCCGGCGGCATCGCCAGCACGGCATATAGCGCGTCGGCGTCGCTCAATTCGCGCAGCTTGCGCTCGATTTCCGGGTCGCGCAGCAGACGCGCCACGCGCGCCAGCGCCTTCAGATGATCCGCGCCGGCGGCCTCCGGCGCCAACAGCAGGAAGATCAAATCGACCGGCTGGCTGTCGAGCGCCTCGAAATCGATCGGCCGCTCCAGCCGCGCGAACAGACCGAACAGACGTCCGAGCTTCGGCAACTTGCCGTGCGGAATGGCGACGCCGTTGCCGACGGCGGTGGAGCCGAGTTTCTCGCGCTGAAGCAGGATCTCGAGAATCGCACGCTCATTCTGCCCGGTGAGCGCGGCGGCGCGTGCAGCGAGTTCTTGAATCGCCTGCTTCTTGCCGTTGACCTTGAGCGCCGGAATGATCGCGTTGGGCGCGACGAGATCGGTGAGCGTCATGGACATGTCCAATGATCGGAAAATAACGCGGCGCGGTGCAAGGGGTGGTGAAGGCCGCGGACCATAAGAGCGGTGCGCCGCCCCGTCAATGGTGGATGCCGTGGATGACGTGCCGATTTTTCTTGCATTTGTAAAAGTTAACGGCCGGCACGAAGGGCCTGATGGTCCTTTCGGCGGCGTTTGTAGCGTCGCAGCCGTTTTTCGATGCGAACCGCCGCCTGATCGGCGCTTTCATAGGCATCGCCGGCCTTTCCCTCGGCTTCGAGCTGAGCGCCTGAGTCGAGGTGCAAAACGCATTCGGTGCGAAACCCGAAGCCGTCCCGGCCGACAATGGCGTGCCCCGAATAGCCGCCGCGGAAGTATTTTGCAGTTGCATCCTCGACCCGCGCGGTGATGCGCTCCCGCAAAGCCGCGCCGACGCTGATGTTCTTGCCCGAAACGCGCAAAGGCATTGGGTGCCTCCTGTTGGGCGCAACCGAAGCCGCGCCATTCCGCCCCCGGATAAAACGCGTTCAGCTTAGGAGCGCTGTGACAAAGGTCAATGCGCGACGGGGACGCACGATTCGAAAAATAGCAGATCGGTTTCCGAAAAGTTCGTGGGCGCGCAGGGTTTTAACGGCTGAGCGATTCGCCGCGCCGCCGCTTCAGGATGCCGCCGCGGCCTGCTTCTCGCGCCGGCGCTGCACCGAGGAGGGAATGCGCATGGCTTCGCGGTATTTTGCGACCGTGCGGCGCGCGATGTCGATGCCGGCCTCGCGCAGCCGGTCGACGATATTGTCGTCGGAGAACACATCGGCCGCGGTTTCGCTGTCGATCAACTGGCGAATGCGGTGACGCACCGCTTCGGCCGAATGCGCCTCGCCGCCGTCGGCGGAGGCGATCGATGAGGTAAAAAAGTATTTCAATTCGAAAATGCCGCGGCTGGTCGCCATGTATTTGTTGGCGGTGACACGCGACACCGTCGATTCGTGCATGCCGATGGCGTCGGCGACGGTTTTCAGATTGAGCGGGCGCAGATGCTGCACGCCCTTCGCAAAGAACGCGTCCTGCTGGCGCACGATCTCGCCGGACACTTTCAGGATGGTCTTGGCGCGCTGGTCGAGCGCGCGCACCAGCCAGGTGGCGGTCTGCAGGCAGTCGGCGATGTAGGTCTTGTCCTTGTCGCTGCGCGTGCCCTTCGCCACCTGTGTATAATAGCGTTGATTGATCAGCACCTTTGGCAAGGTGTCGGAATTGAGCTCCACCTGCCAGGTGCCGTCGGGCGCGGCCCGCACGAACACGTCGGGCACGATCGGCTGAACCATGGTGGAGCCGAAGGCGGTGCCGGGCTTGGGATTGAGATTGCGGATCTCGACGATCATGTCGGCGAGATCCTCGTCGTTGACGCCGGTGATGCGCCGCAGCGCGGCGAAATCGCGCTTGGCCAACAGATCGAGATGGCCGACCAGCGCCTCCATGGCCGGATCGAAGCGGTCGCGCTCCTTCAACTGGATTGCCAGGCATTCGGTGAGATTGCGCGCGCAGACGCCGGCCGGATCGAAGGTCTGCAAAATGGCCAGCACGGCCTCGACCTCGGCGAGCGGCGCGCTGAGCTTTTCGGCCACGCTCTCGAGATCGCCGGCGAGGTAACCGGCCTCGTCCACCATGTCGATGAGGTATTGCCCGATCATGCGCCGCACCGGATCGAGGATCGACAGCGACATCTGCTCGGCGAGATGATCGGCAAGCGTGGCCTCGGCCGTGACGAAGGCTTCCAGATTGTAATCGTCGCCACCGCCGGCGCCGGTGCCCGACCACTCCGAATAGCTCGGGGGCGGCGCTTCGGCCGGCGCTCTCTTTTCGGCGCCGTCGTCGGGGAACACGTTTTCGAGTTCCGTGCCGAGCGCCTGCTCCATGGAGCTGCGGCTGCCCTCGAAGTGCTCCTCGCCCATCCAGTCCGCGCTGCCGCCGGCGTCGTCGCCGTCACCACCGTCACCGCCCTCGGCGGTCGCCTCGGAGGCGCCCTCGTCGCGCTCCGCGGCGGATGGCCCGTCGTCGTCGTCGCTGCCGCGCTCAAGCAGCGGGTTCTTCTCCAATTCGGTTTCGACATAGGCCGCGAGATCAAGACTCGAGAGCTGCAGCAGCTTGATGGCCTGCATCAGCTGCGGCGTCATCACCAGCGCTTGGGTCTGGCGGAACTCGAGTCGTTGCGACAGCGCCATAGAGGTTTCCCGGCGGAAACTGGTCCGATTCTTGCTTCAAATTCTTTATAACAGGTTCTTGCGGGCTGCGGTATGCGATTCCGCAGCGCAGCATTGCGTAAATTTTAAGCAGTGCTCGCTTGCTGCCGCGATCTTAATCGCCTAGGCGCCTCAGAGTTTGAACTCTTCGCCCAGATAGAGCCGGCGCACGTCGGGATTGTTGACGATGTCGTCGGCGCGGCCCTCCATCAACACTTCGCCCGAGTAGATGATGTAGGCGCGGTCGGTGAGGCCCAGGGTTTCACGCACATTGTGGTCGGTGATCAGCACCCCGATACCGCGGTTGGTCAAATGGCGGACCAGCGCCTGGATGTCGCCGACCGCGATCGGATCGATGCCGGCGAAAGGCTCGTCGAGCAGCATGTAGCTCGGCCGCGTCGCCAGCGCGCGGGCGATCTCGACGCGGCGGCGTTCGCCGCCGGAGAGCGCGATGGTTGGCGTCTTGCGCAGGCGCGCGATGTTGAATTCCTCGAGCAGGGCGTTGAGATCGGCCTCGCGCCGGCGGCGATCGGGCTCGACCACTTCGAGCACGGCGCGGATGTTTTCCTCAACGTTGAGGCCGCGGAAGATCGAGGCCTCCTGCGGCAGATAGCCGATGCCGAGCCGGGCGCGCTGATACATCGGCAGCGCGGTAACGTCGTAGCCGTCGAGCTCGATGCGGCCGCGGTCGGCGTTGATCAAGCCTGTGATCATGTAGAACACGGTGGTCTTGCCGGCGCCGTTGGGACCCAGCAGGCCGACCGCCTCGCCACGCCGCACGTAGAGCGTGACACCTTTCACCACCTTGCGGGCGCCGAAGCTTTTCTCGACGCCATGGGTCGCGAGATAGGCGTGACGCACACCTTGGCGTCCGTCGCCGTCGCGCCGCGGCCGGGCCGCCGTCTGTTGCCCGGCGGTGGCCTGACGCGCCGCCGGCGCCTGGGCCAGGGCGTGCGTCGGTGCCTGGGCCGGCGCATGAGGCGCCACGGGCTTTTGCTGGCGCGCCACGGCCGGTGCCATGCGCGGCCGCTGCAATTGGCGCCGGAACAGCGTGAGGATGTTCACCCGATGGCCTCGCGGAGCTTGGTCCCATTTTGGCGGTCATCCGCCGCCGTGGAACGGCCGGATACTAGCCGATTCCCCGCCGCGGCGGAGCGCCCCTGCCACCAAAGCGCGCGTTTGCCCCCACTCAATGAAGCGGCCCCAACGGCGAGTTGCCGCCCTGTCCTTCCCCGCTCGGCATGAACAGGCCTTCGACCCGGCCGCTACCGCCCTTGCCCGATTCCACCCGCGACACGCCGGTGGTCAGATTGACCACCAGTTTGTCGCCGCGCAGCACGTTCTGGCCTTGGGTCATCACCACGTCGCCGGTCAGCGTGACCGTGTTGGACTTCATGTCGAAAATACCGAGCTTGCCGCTCGCGGTCTGGTCCTTCTGGGTCACCACCACACTGCCGATCGCTTCTAGACGCTTGATCTTCTGCGCACCGCCCGGCCCGGGCGTCGCGGCTTTGATCGTCTTGGTCTTGCCTTGGCTTGCCGTCGTCTTTTTCGCGCTCGTAGTACACTTTGAGGATGCGGCAACGCATGTCGGTGTCGCCCTGCTTGACGCGCACGTCGCCGCTGAAGGTCGCGATCTGCTGCTTGTCGCGCACCTCCAGCTTGGCGGCCTTGATGTGCACCGGCTGATCGCGGTTCTGTGAAAAACCTTGCAGCGCATTCGGCGGCCCGTTCGGCGCCGGCTTGGCCGCGGCGCGCGGCGCGTTGCGCGGCGCCGCCATGGCGGCGCCGGTCAGCGCCAGCGCCGCGAATGCGATCAGAATTATCCGGCAAAATCGAGCAAGCACGATCATTGCGCTCCGTTGGCGGCCGCAGGCTTGGCCGGACCGGGAGTGGGGGCCTTGGCCAGGTCGTTCTTGTTGAGCGTCATTATCATGTTCACGCCGCGGTCGAACAGAATCAGGTCGCCGGATTCGGTGATCCGCAACCGGTTCGCATCGAGCGTGCCTTGCAACATATTTATCCGCACCGGATGATCGGACGACACATCGCCTTTCTTGATGTCGACGGTCGCCTCGCTCAGCCGGCCGGTATAGCCGCTGTTCGAGCTGAGCCGGATGTCGTTCTTGAGCTTGAGCATCTCGCTCTTGCTGTTGTAGGTGCCTTGCAGCGCCGACATGTGCACCTTGCTCTTGTCCTTCATCTCGACCTGAGCGCTGATATTGCTCAGCTCCATGATATCCGGCTTGGTCAGATCCTGCGCCGCCGAATCAGCGGTCAGGTTGTAGGCGCGTGAGTCGCGCGTGAAACCGGAAAGCTTCGGTTGCTCCATGGTGATCTTGCTGCCGTGCACGACCATGTTGTCAACGCTGGCCGGCAACCCGGTCAAACTGCGCAGCGGATTGAAATAGGTCATCAGCGTGATCACGGCGAAGACGAGCACGACCGCGAGCGGCAGCGCGACGCGCAGAATGCGGACGACCCGGCTGTGGCGGCGCGCGGCGCTGAAAGCGCGCGCGGCGTCGCTCCGGTTCATGGTCCAATAGGAGCGCGCGGTCTGCGGGTCGGTTCTGGCTGCGATCACGCGGTTCATGCCAAGGCGGACACTCGGGTTCCATTGCGGTTCGATGGCGGAGGTCACGCTACGCGCATCACTCATACAACGTGACGCACGAATATGGCCCGCCCGCGGCAATCCGGCGTCGCAAGGCCGCGGCGCGTCGGCCAAAAACAACTCTAATACAATACCTTAGACCGAGTGCGAAAAGATATCCTGGCCCGCCCAGCCGGCGAGGTCGAGCCTGACCCGGTCGGGCAGGAAACGGTAGCAGGCTTCCGCCAACTCGCCCCGCCCCTCACGCGCCAGCATGGCGTCGAGCCGCTCCTTCAGCGCGTGCAGATGCAGGACGTCGGTGGCCGCATAGGACACCTGGGCGTCACTCAGTTCGTCGGCGCCCCAATCGGAGGACTGCTGCTGCTTCGACAGGTCGACGCCGAGCAACTCACGCGCCAGGTCTTTTAGCCCGTGCCGGTCGGTATAGGTGCGCGCGAGCCGCGACGCGATCTTGGTGCAATAGACCGGTTCGGCCATGACGCCAAAGGCCTTGTACAGCATGCCGATGTCGAAACGGCCGTAATGGAAGAGCTTGAGGACCTTCCGGTCGGCGAGCAGGCGCTCGATATTGGGGGCGTGAGTCTGGCCGGCGGCGATTTGCACCACGTCGGCGGAACCGTCGCCGGGGGAGAGCTGCACCACGCACAAGCGGTCGCGCTGCGGATCGAGCCCCATGGTCTCGGTGTCGATGGCGACCGCGCCCTTGTAGGCGGAAAGGTCGGGCAAATCGCCTCGGTGCAGACGGATGGTCATTGAGGCCTTCGGTTAGGAGCGCATGACCTTATCCGAAACCCAACTTTTCGGGATCATGCGCTGCAAGGTGGTGCCCAGGAAAGGACTCGAACCTTCACGACCTTTCAGCCACTGGCACCTGAAGCCAGCGCGTCTACCAATTCCGCCACCTGGGCACGTCGCGACTAGGTATTGAGCCGCTTTCCGCTTGTCAATTGACGCGGGACGAGGCGCCGCCGCCCCTGTACAGGTCCCGGCCGATCCTGTAAGTCGCCGGACACCCCCCTTTCCTGCCGCGGGACGCGGAAAATGACCGTCAGAAGCCCTTCCGAGACCCTCGTCACCGTCTATGGCGGCTCCGGATTCCTCGGCCGCCACGTGGTGCGGGCGCTGGCCCGGCGCGACTACCGCATCCGGGTGGCGGTGCGCCGGCCCGAACTCGCAGGCCACCTGCAGCCGCTTGGCAAGGTCGGCCAAATCCATGCGGTGCAGGCGAATATCCGCAACGCCGCGTCGGTCGCCGCCGCCGCCCGCGACTCCCATGTCCTGATCAACCTGGTCGGCATTCTGTTCGAGCGCAGCCGGCAGCGTTTCGACGCCGTGCACACGGTGGGCGCCGAACAGGTGGCGTTGGCCGCCGCGGCGCACGGCGCGCGCATGGTGCACGTCTCCGCCATCGGCGCCGACGCCGACTCGCCCAGCCACTATGCCCGCTCCAAGGCAGAGGCCGAACGGCTGGTGATGGCCGCGCAGCCGACGGCCACCATCATGCGCCCGTCGATCCTGTTCGGACCGGAAGACGATTTCTTCAACCGCTTCGCGGCGCTCGCCAGGATGTCACCGGCGCTGCCGCTGATCGGCGGCGGCCATACCCGCTTCCAGCCGGTGTTCGTCGGCGACGTCGCCGCGGCCATCGCCGACGCGGTCGACGGCAAGGTGCGCAATGGCACGATCTACGAACTGGGCGGGCCGGACGTGCACACCTTCAAGGAGCTGATGCAGTTCGTGCTCAAGACCATCGAGCGCAAACGGCTGTTGGTGCCGGTGCCGTTCTTTGCCGCCTCGCTCAAAGCAATGTTCTTGCAATTCATGCCGAAGCCGTTGCTCACACCCGACCAGGTCGAACTGCTCAAGGTCGACAATGTGGTGTCCGACCAGGCCAAGACGGAAGGCCGCACGCTGGCGGCGTTCGGCATCGAGCCGGAGCCGATCGAGACGATCGTACCGTCTTATCTCTGGCGCTTCCGCAAGACCGGCCAGTTCCGCAGCCACGCGGCCTGAGCGCTCAAAAGAAATACAGCGCGAAGATGCCGAAGGTACCGAGCAGGATTCGCCACCACGCGAACAAGTCGAACGAGTGGCGCTGCACGTAGCCCAAGAACGTCTTCACCACGATCCAGCCGAAGATGAACGAAAACAAGAAGCCGACCGCGATCGCGGTGAGATCGGCGTTGGCGAGCTCGCTGCGATTCTTGAACACCTCGAACGCAAAAGCGCCGACCATGGTCGGCATCGCCAGCCAGAACGAGAACTCCGCCGCCGAGCGGCGGTCGGCGCCGTAGAGCATGGCGCCGACGATGGTCGCGCCGGCGCGCGACACGCCGGGGATCATCGAGAAGCACTGAAAGATGCCGATGATGAAATACATATGCAGCGGGAAATCCTGCGAGTCGCGATAGCGCGGTTTCAGGTCCAACCGCTCGATCCAGAGCAGGATGAAACCGCCGACGATCAGCGAGATGCACACCACGCGCACGTCGAACAGATAGGTCTTGATGGTGTGGTAGGCGAACGCGCCGACGACCGCCGCGGGCAGGAACGCCAGCAGGACGCCGATGACGAAACGCGCCGCCGGCCAGCTCGTGAACATATGGGTGGCGAGCCCCCACAGCCGGCCAAAATAGATGGTCAGCAGCGCCAGGATGGCGCCGAGCTGGATCAGCACGGTGAACGATTTACCGAAGTCGTCGCCGCCCCAACCGAGCACGTGCTCCATCAGCAGCAGATGGCCGGTGGAGGACACGGGCAAGAATTCGGTCAGCCCCTCGACCACGCCGAGCACGGCGGCCTTGACCAGATCGACGGGGGCTGCGGTCAGGGCAAGGCCCACCATCTGCATGGTATCGATCGCCATGTTTGGGACTAAAGCTCCTGGTCGGCGGCTGCATGCGAACCGCGGCGAGAATCGGGCGGGTGACCGCTTTTGACGTAACTCAATGAGCCGGACAACTTAAAACCCGGTAACTCGCAGTGGGCAAGTTGCGCGAAGGGGTGGATTTCGATAGTGCGGCAACCGATTTACGCCTAATCAGCGAAAATGGCTTAAACGCCGGGTACTCATGCTGACACTGTTCCATCATCCGCTCTGTCCGCGCTCGCGCTATGTCCGCCTGATCCTGGGCGAATACGGCGTGGAGATGCGCCTGGTGGAGGAGCGTTTCTGGGAGCGGCGCGAGGAATTTCTGCTGCTCAATCCGGCCGGCGAAATCCCCGTGGCGGTAGCCGAGGGTGAGCCGGCGATCCCGGGCGCCACCATCATCGCCGAATATCTGGAGGAGACCCGTTCCGCCGAGCACGGCACCAACGGCCTGATGCCGCCGCGGCCGGGCCAGCGGGTCGAGGTGCGGCGGCTGGCGAGCTGGTTCAACGACAAGTTCCACGACGAGGTCAGCCAGCCGCTGGTGACCGAGCGCGTATTCAAGCGCTACATGACTAAGGACCAGGGCGGCGGCCCGCCCGACACCGACGCGCTGCGCGCCGCGCGCCACAATATCCGCTATCATATGGCCTATATCGGCTGGCTGGTGCGCACGCGCGACTGGCTCGCCGGCGACCGGCTGACGCTCGCCGATCTCGCCGCCGCGGCGCATCTGTCGGTCGTCGATTACCTGGGCGAGGTCCCGTGGAGCGAAGACGAAGCCGCCAAACACTGGTACGCGCGCCTGAAGTCGCGGCCCTCGTTCCGTCCGATCCTGGCCGAGACCCAGGCCGGCGTGCCGCCGGCGGCGCATTACGCCGATCTCGACTTCTGAACACGCCCGCCGACCTCAAAGCCGCGCTGATCGAAGAAGCGCAGGCGCTCGGCTTTGCGGTGACCGGCGTGACGCGCCCTGACGCCGTGCCGCAGGCCAAGGCGCGGCTCGAACAGTTCCTGCAAGACGGCATGCACGGCGACATGGACTGGCTGAAGGCGACCG
The DNA here is from genome assembly GCA_963829785.1 of uncultured Pseudomonadota bacterium. Lineage (GTDB taxonomy): Bacteria > Pseudomonadota > Alphaproteobacteria > Rhizobiales > Xanthobacteraceae > Pseudolabrys. The sequence goes on from CAWHJZ010000012.1 coordinate 26,024, forward strand.
CCGAACGGCGCGGCGCACCCACCGCGCTGTGGCCCGACGTGCGCTCGGTGATCATGCTGGGGCTGAACTACGGGCCCGACCACGATCCGCTCGCGGTGCTCGCGCGGAAAGACCGCGCCGCGATTTCGGTCTATGCGCAAGGCGATGACTATCACGATCTGATCAAGAAACGCTTGAAGGAACTGGCGCGCTGGCTCACCGCTCAAGCCGGCGGCGACGTCAAGGTGTTCGTCGATACCGCGGCGGTGATGGAAAAGCCGCTCGCCGAAGCTGCAGGCCTCGGCTGGCAGGGCAAGCACACAAATTTAGTTTCTCGCCAATATGGGTCTTGGCTGTTTCTCGGCGCGATCTTCACCACGCTCGACTTGGCCGTCGACGAGCCCGAGCCCGACAACTGCGGCTCGTGCCGCGCCTGTCTCGATGTCTGTCCGACCGCGGCGTTTCCTGCGCCCTATCGGCTCGATGCGCGGCGCTGCATTTCGTATCTGACCATCGAGCACAAGGGTTCGATCCCGCGTGAGCTGCGGCCACTCATGGGTAACCGCATCTATGGCTGCGACGATTGTCTGGCCGTGTGCCCGTGGAACAAGTTCGCGCAAGCCGGCCGCGAAGCCAAGCTCGCATCGCGCGAGACCTTGCGTGCGCCCAAGCTGGCGGAGCTGGCGCGACTCGACGATGCGCAATTCCGCGCGTTGTTCACCAAGAGCCCGGTCAAGCGCACTGGCCGCGATCGGTTTATCCGAAATGTGCTTATCGCCATCGGCAATTCGAACGACGTGTCGCTGTCGGAAGAAGCCAGGCGCCTGCTGGACGATCCGTCGCCGCTGGTGCGTGGCGCCGCAGTGTGGGCGCTGTCGCAGTTGTTATCGCGCGCCGAGGTTGCCGCGCTGGCGGAACGGCAGAATGAAAATGATGCATCCGTGAAAGAAGAGTGGCGCGCGGCGCTCGCGTAGCGTCTCAAAACTCCGCCACCGCCGCCATCAGCCGCTCGATGTCCTCCGCACGCGACAGCCGGTGATCGCCGTCCTTGATCAGCGTCAGCACCACGTCGTCGCGCGAGAAGCGCGACACCAGTTCGACCGCGTGCTCCCACGGCACGTCCGGGTCTTGCACGCCCTGCAAGATGTGCACCGGGCAGCGGCATTCGATCAGCCCGTGCATCATCAGGTGCTGGCGGCCGTCCTCGATCAGCCCCTTGGTGATCGGATAGGCCAGCTCGCCGTATTCCGACGGCCGCATCCACTGGCCCTTGTCCTCGATCTCCTTCTTGATCGCGGGCGTAAAGCGCTTCCACATCAGCTCTTCGGTGAAGTCGACCGCCGGCGCGATCAACACGATGCCTGCCATCGGCGCGGCCTGCTTGTTGCCCAACAGCGCCCGGGCCAGCAGCAGCGCCAGCCAGCCACCCATGGATGAGCCGACCACCACCTGCGGGCCTTTGGCGAATTCGAGGTACACCGCGAGGCTTTCCTGAAGCCAGCGGCCGATGGTGCCGTCGGTGAACTCGCCGCCGGATTCGCCATGGCCGGAATAATCGAAGCGCACGCAAGCGCGCCCTTGGGCCTGCGCCCAGGCATCGAGCGCCTCGGCCTTGGTGCCCTTCATGTCGGACTTGAAGCCGCCCAGCCAGAACACCCCGGGAGCCTCATGACTCTTGCCCTCGCGCACGCGCACGGCGATGGTCCGTGCAGGTGGGGGTGATTCGACAACCAGGGATGTGAGGCGGGGATTGCTCATGCGGGCTTCGGGCAGGATGGCGGCGGCGGCCAGGGTGGAGAGCGGCCGCCAACCCTTCTCGCCGCAAGCGGGGCCCCGACGCAAGGGGGCGCAAGAAACGCCCACTGCCGCCCCGATCCCGGCCGGGCGGGCGCGCCCGCGCTCGCTTGCCGGCGCCACCATCCTGCAGCTGGTGCCGGCCCTGTCGGACGATCCCGCCGGCCATGCGGTGGCCGATATCGCGCTGACCCTGCTGCAATCCGGCGCCCGCGCCCTGGTGGCCGGCGACGGCGGCCCGCTGGTCGGCGAATTGCGCACCTTCGGCGGCGAATGGCTGCCGATGGCCGTGGACAGCCTCAATCCGCTGCGCATCGCCCGCAATGCCAGCGCCATCGGCGACCTGATTTCCAGCGAGCGCATCGACATCGTCCATGCCCACAGCGCCGCCGCGGCCTGGAGCGCCCTCAAAGCCGTGAGCCAGCAGCAGCCGGTTTATCTGGTCACCTCGTTTCCCGACCGGCTGTCGCCGCATTCATTTGCCGGCAACGCCTTCCGCGCCTCGCTCACCCGTGGCGACCGGGTGATCGCGCCCTCGACCTACATCGCGCGCGCCATGATCGAGCGCTACAAGATCGCGCCCGAGCGTATCACCGTGATCCCGCGGGCGGTCGACACCGAGACATTCAGCCCGGCCGCGGTGAGCGGCGACCGCATCGGCGCCTTGCGCCGCGCCTGGGGCGTGCTGCCGGAATTCCGCATCGTGCTGGTGCCGGGCCGCGTCGCACCCTGGAATGGGCAGATGAGCGTGATCGACGCCGCGCGCTTCATCGTCGCCAATGGCGAGCGCAACATCGCCTTCGTCTTCGCCGGCGACGACCGCGGCCAGCCGCGCTATTTGAAAGCCTTGCGCCAGCGCGCCGCCGCGCATGGCGTCGATACGCTATGCCGCTTCGTCGGTCATTGTCCCGACATGCCGGCAGCCCTCGGCGCCGCCGACGTTGTGGTGGTGCCGTCGCTCGAGCCGCCACTTTCCGGCCGCGCGGTGTCGGAAGCCCAGGCCATGGGCCGGCCGGTGGTGACCACGACCATCGGCATGTTGCCGGAGAACGTGCTGTGCCCGCCGCGCATGCGCGACGATTTGCGCACCGGCTGGATCGTGCGGCCGGGACACGCCGGCCAGATTGCGCGCGCGGTGACGGCGGCGCTCAAGCTCAACGAGACCGCGTACGAGGCGCTCGGCGCCCGCGCCCGCCAGTTTGCTGAATTTATGTTTTCGCCTCAGAGCGTTGCCGAGGCGATCCGCGGGGTCTACACGTCATTGTTGTCCCGCGACGCCTGAAAAGCCCTGCTGCTCTTGTGTTTTCGCGCTTGCCTAGTCGGGCGGCCGTGCGGCAAAACCATCGTCGTTATGCCGCAATGTCGGCGCAAAGTTTGCCGATTACGACCGGCGCAATGCCGGGTCCGTTGGTTCGCAAGGTCGTGACGTCATGTCGAGTTTGCCCGCGGCCGAGACCTCGGCCGTCGACAACTACCCCACCGAGACAACACCCCGCGCGCGCAACGGCGCCGCGCACGACCCGCTGACCATTCTCATCGTCGTGCCCAGCCTCGACAGCGGCGCCGCCGACGCTGGCGCCGTCGAACTCACGCGCGCGCTCACCGGCGGCGGCCATCATGCGGTGGTGGTCTCGCGACCCGGCCGGCTGGTCGCCCAGGTGACCTCAGCCGGCGGCACATTCGTGCCGCTCGACGTCGCCAGCACCAATCCGGCCGTCATGCTGCGCAACATGGCGGTGCTGATGCGGCTCGTGCGCGAGCACCAGTGCGACGCCATCCATGCGCTCGGCCGCTCCGCGGCCTGGAGCGCCTATCTGGCGGCACGCTTTCGCGGCGTTCGCTTCATCACCAGCTGGTACAAGGGCTATCGCGAGCAGAACCTGTTCAAGCACCTTTACAACGGCATCATGACGCGCGGCGATCGCGTGGTGGCGGTGAGCGAACAGATCGCCCAGCTCATCCACGACCGTTACGGCACGCCCTGGCAGCGCATCGCGGTGGTGCCGAACAGCATCGACTTCGACCGCTTCGATCCGGCGACGATGACCCGCGAGCGCGTGGAGGCGGTGCGCCACGCCTGGGGCGTCACGCGCGACACCAAGGTGATCCTGATCACCGGCCGTATCGTGCGCCGCAAGGGCCATCACGTGGTGGTGCGTGCGGTGCGCCGGCTCAAGGAGATGGGGCTGAAGGACTTCCTCTGCGTGTTCGTCGGCGAGGACCACGGCCGCACCCATTACACCGGCGAACTGTGGGACCTGGTGCTCGCCACCGACGGCATGGACGTGGTGCGCATGTCGGCGGCGGCCGCCGACATGCCGGCCGCCTACGCCGCGGCTTCCGTGGTGGTGTCGGCGGCGGTGCAGCCGGAGGGCGTACAGCGGGCCATCCTGGAGGCGCAGGCGATGGGCCGGCCTGTGATCGTGTCCGATCTCGGCGCCGGGCCCGAGGTGGTCCTGAGCCCGCCGGCGGTACCGGAAAGCCGGATCACGGGCTTAAGGTTTCCCGCCGGTGACGACGCGGCGCTGGCCGGCACCTTGCTGCGGCTGTTCTCCATGCCGGAGCCGACCCGCCGCGCCATGGGCACCCGCGGCCGGGCCTGGGTGCTCGACCATTTCGACGGTGACACCGTCGCCGCCCAGGCTCTGCAGGTCTATGGCGCCAGCGGCGGGGGCGAAAGAGCGTCCGTGCCGCTTGCCCAGACGAGGCAAAACTGAACTATTTGAACACTTTGACCCCAAGTTCCCGGCAATTTTATCGGCAATCCGCGGGAACCGCGTTGACTTATTCGCCGTTTCTACCAATCTTTCGTCATCCCGACGGGCGCAAGACGCCGGCGGGAAGCCGTCGTATTCCGTTCAACAACATGAGGAGAGCCCAGCCATTCGTCGTCCGATGAAAGCCGCGCTGCCCGTCCAAAAGGAAGGCCCGCGCATCAACGAGGAGATCCGCTCCCGCGAGGTACAGCTGATCGATACAACCGGCGACAACAAAGGCGCCGTCGACATCGAAACCGCCCTGGGGCTCGCCCAGGCGGCGGGGCTCGATCTGGTGGAGATCGCCCCTAATTCCAATCCGCCCGTCTGCAAGATCCTGGATTACGGCAAGTACAAATTCCAGGCGCAGAAGAAGGCGGCCGAGGCTCGCAAGAAACAGAAAGTCGTGGAGGTCAAGGAGATCAAGCTCCGGCCGATGATCGACGACCACGACTACGACGTGAAGATGCGATCGATGAGGCGCTTCTTCGAGGAAGGCGACAAGGTCAAGGTCACCTTGCGCTTCCGTGGCCGCGAGATGGCGCACCAGGAGCTCGGCACCAAGCTGCTCAATCGCGTCAAAGACGATGTCGAGCGCATCGCCAAGGTCGAATCCGAGCCACGCTACGAAGGCCGGCAGATGATCATGATCCTGGCCCCGCGCTGAGGCGTCGCCGCCAGCCCATAAATTGACGTTTTCGAATCGCAACGCGCCGTCCGCTTGATCCGCGGGCGGCGCGTTTTGTTATGGCAGAACGGCCCCGTGGTTCAGGCGATAAAGTGCCTTACGACGCCAGCTTTTCAACAACTCTGCGCTGCTCGGCGCGAGCGCGCCGGCGCGCGGTCGGGCCGAAGCTGCCGAGCACATTGGCGCCCACGTTCCACAGCTTGTCGGCGCCGCTGACCACCGAAATCAGCTTCTGGATCGGCTGACGCACGATCTCCGCCTGCGGGCGGGATAGGAACAGCTCGGCGTGATAGCAGCCCTCGGTCTCGAGGCCGCCGGAGTCGCGCCCGCGCGCCTCCACCGCCCGGATGGCGCCTTCCATTTCCTCACGGTCCGCAAACCGGCGCTGCACGAAGGTCGCGCCTTCATAGCGCTCGGTGACCAGCCCGTATTGCGCAAGCGTCGTGGCAATGTCGTTGAACGGAAACATGCGCAAGACGAAGGACGCAACCCACGGCGCATGGCCGGGGCGGATGGCCTTCAACACGCGCTCGAAGGTCTTGGCGGACACGTAACCGATGCAGCCGGTGGAAATGATGATGTCGACGTCGGCGAGCAGCGCCGCCTCCTCGGCCGTGGGGTCGCGGCTTTCCAGGTCGATGGCGAGGCCGCGGTCGAGCATGCCGCAGGCCTCCCCGTAACGCACCGCGTTCTCGGAGATGTCGAGGCCGATCACCCGCACCTCGTTGCGCGGCCAGGCGCGGTAGAAGTTGCGGTCGAGGGCGAGCAGTTCGTCGCTGCCGAGCGACTGCAGGGTGGGCGCCGTGTAGCGCTGGCGCAGCGCCTCGTAATCGAGGGCGTACTTCATCAGCGCGCCGTTGAGGCCGTAGGAGCAGCCGATGTCGAGCACGGTGACCGGCTTGTCCTGCACCTCCTGGCGGGCGCGGATGAGCTGGGCAAAGACCGGCTGGGCCAGATGCGGGATGATGTAGTCGAGCTGCCCCAAGTGCTTAAAGTAATTGCGAGGGTCTTTTGAAGTATACAGGTTGGAAAAATCGACTTTCGCCTGGTTAATCTCAGCAAAACTTAGCGGTTTATTCATAGAACAGCGTCCCTTCTCCGCGCAGTCGGCGGATTCTTCTAGGCCCATGTTGTTGCTTGTAGGCTTTATATAGGTCCTGAGAGCCTATTTCGCAACTGCGAAGACTTGCTAAGTGCCTGGAACTTCCTACGAAATCAGTCGATCCGAGCCCGTTTTACGTTTTACATTGAAACGGCCGGAAGAAACCCCGGGCCGCGGCCTCGGACAGTTTCGTTCGCGCCTGTTGAAAACCGCCCACGGCTCTGCCATAACCCGCCCGCTCGTCGCCCGGCTAAAGGGCTGCCGTGGCGGCGATCTTCGCTCAATTCCGAGCACCGGCTCCCGAGGCCTCAAGGGCTTCGCGCGGGCTTTATTTCGGCCGAACGGGCTTACCGCCCATGGGCCGTCATGGAGAGCAAAATGCCCAAGATGAAGACCAAGTCGGGCGCTAAAAAGCGCTTCAAGATTACCGGTACTGGCAAGGTGAAATACCAGCAGTCCGGCAAACGCCACGGCATGATCAAGCGGACCACCAAGACCATCCGCGAGCATCGCGGCACCGCGGTGCTGTTCAAGACCGACGGCGACAACATCAAGAAATACTGGATGCCGAACGGCTGATCCGGATTTCCCCGTCGCTTATCCCGTTTGCCTAGACTGATAGGAGTTTCCCCATGGCCCGCGTCAAACGTGGCGTCACCGCCCACGCCAAGCACAAGAAAGTCTACAAGGCCGCCAAGGGCTATTACGGCCGCCGCAAGAACACCATCCGCGTCGCCAAGCAGGCGGTGGAGAAGGCCAACCAATACGCCTTCCGCGACCGCAAGCGCCGCAAGCGCACCTTCCGCGCGCTCTGGATCCAGCGCCTGAACGCCGCGGTGCGCCCGTTCGGCCTCAACTACTCGAAGTTTATCGACGGGCTGGCCAAGGCCGGCGTCGAGGTCGACCGCAAGGTGCTGTCCGATCTCGCCATCCACGAGCCGGCGGCGTTCCAGGTGATCGTCGAGAAGGCCAAGTCCGCACTGCCGGCTCCAGCCGAAGCGGCCAAAGCCTAAGTCGTTGTCATGCCCGGCCTTGTGCCGGGCATCCACGCCTTCCTCTTGCTAAGACGTGGATGGCCGGGACAAGCCCGGCCATGACCAGCCAAAGCCGGTTGCTGGGGTCCCATGTCCGACATCGCCAAGCTTGAAACCGAATTGCTCGCCGCCGTGAGCGCCGCTCAAGACGAAGCGGCGCTGGAGACGGTGCGCGTGGCTGCGCTCGGCAAGAGCGGCTCGGTGTCGGCGCTCTTGAAAACGCTGGGGTCGATGACCCCGGACGAGCGCAAGGTGCAAGGGCCCGCGATCAACGGCTTGAAGGACCGCGTCGGCACGGCCATCGCCGCGCGCAAGGACGCGCTTGCCGCCGCCGCGCTCGATGCCCGCCTCAACACCGAAGCGATCGACGTCACCCTGCCGGTGCGCGAGCCGCCGGCCGAGACCGGCCGCGTGCATCCGATCAGCCAGGTGATCGACGAGATCACCGCCATCTTCGCCGACATGGGCTTCGCGGTGGCGGAAGGTCCCGACATCGAGACCGACGACTACAACTTCACCAAGCTGAATTTCCCGGAAGGCCATCCGGCCCGGGACATGCACGACACTTTCTATTTCCCGCAAAAGGCCGACGGCTCGCGGCTGCTGCTGCGCACCCACACCTCGCCGGTGCAGGTGCGCACCATGCTCAGCCAGAAGCCGCCGATCCGCGTCATCTGCCCGGGCCGCACCTATCGCAGCGATAGCGACCAGACCCATACGCCGATGTTCCATCAGGTCGAGGGGCTGGTGATCGACAAGACCTCGCATCTCGGCCACCTGAAGTGGATCCTGCAGGAATTCTTCAAAGCGTTCTTCGAGGTCGACCATCTCAAGATGCGCTTCCGCCCGTCCTTCTTCCCCTTCACCGAGCCGTCGCTGGAAGTCGACGTGCAGTGCAAGCGCGGCAAGGACGAGATCCGCTTCGGCGAAGGCGAGGACTGGCTGGAGATTCTCGGCTGCGGCATGGTGCATCCGAACGTGCTGCGCAACTGCGGCCTCGACCCCGACGAGTACCAGGGCTTCGCCTGGGGCATGGGCATCGACCGCATCGCCATGCTGAAATACGGCATGCACGACCTGCGCGCCTTCTTCGAGGCCGACGTGCGCTGGCTCAACCACTACGGTTTCCGCCCGCTCGACTTCCCGACGCTGGCGGGAGGATTGAGCGCGTGACTCTTGCGGAGAGCAACGCCATGGCATGGTGGTTCGATCGCCCTTTGCTCAACGCGCTGACCCGCGGTTGGGACGATTTGGCCAAAAGCGAATATTTCGAGCGCATTCGCGGTGAACAGGAGAGGATCCCGGAATCCATCATGACGTCGATGCAAAACATCGACGCCAAAGCCACCGGCCTGCTCACGCACGTCTCCATGATGATCGCCGCGCTTGGTCTCGTCGCCCCCGTGGTCGCGAACCACGGTTTCGAGCAAGGCATCATCGTCGCCGAAATCGCGGTTTATCTCCTGCTCGCCGTCGGCTGCTTGCGCTGCCTCAACTTGTTCAATCTTCCCCGGTCGCATGAAAAAGCGAGCAGCGTGGACGCCGAATTGCGCCACGAAATCCTGTTGCGGCGCGAGCTTTACATTCTTTGCGTCCGCATCGCGACTGTCATCACCATTTGTCTCCTGATCTCGCTGCCCGCGATGTATTTCTGGTAGCCGCCCATGAAGTTCACCCTCTCCTGGCTGAAAGACCATTTCGACACCACGGCGTCGCTCGACGAGATCGTCGACAAGCTCACCATGATCGGGCTCGAGGTCGAGAACGTCGAGGACAAGGCGGCGCTCTTGAAGCCGTTCGTCATCGCCGACGTGATCTCGGCCGAGAAGCACCCCAACGCGGATCGCCTGCGCGTGTGCATGGTCGATATCGGCCAGGTGGCAAAAGGTGAAAAGCCGATCCAGGTCGTGTGCGGCGCGCCCAATGCCAAGACCGGCATGAAGGGCGTGTTCTCGCCGGCGGGCACTTTCATTCCCGGCAAGAACCTGACGCTCTCGGTCGGCACCATCCGCGGCGTCGAAAGCCACGGCATGCTGTGCTCGGGCGCCGAGTTGCTCATTTCCGAGGACCATGACGGCATCATCGAACTGCCGGCCGACGCGCCGGTGGGCCAGGCTTACGCCGAATGGGCGGGGCTGGGCGATCCGGTGATCGAGATCAACCTGACGCCCAACCGCTCCGACTGCACCGGCGTCAACGGCATCGCGCGCGATCTCGGCGCCACTTACATCGGCGACTACAAGGAGAACGCGCCCAAGCGCGTCGCCGGCACCTTCCCGTGCCCGGTGAAGGTGACGATTGACGCGCCGGAGCTCTGCCCCGCTTTCGGCTTGCGCCTGGTACGCGGCGTCAAGAACGGCCCATCGCCGGACTGGCTGCAGAAGCGACTGACGGCCATCGGCCTGCGGCCCATCAACGCGCTGGTCGACATCACCAACTTCATCACCTACGACCGCGGCCGCCCGCTGCACGTGTTCGACGCCGGCAAGGTCAAAGGCAACCTCACCGTCCGCCGCGCGCAGAACGGCGAGCAACTGCTGGCGCTCGACGGGCGCACTTACACGCTCGACCAGGGCGTCTGCGTCATCGCCGACGAGAAGAGCGTCGAGTCGCTGTCCGGCATCATGGGCGGCGAGGAATCCGGCTGCGACGCCAACACCACCGACGTGCTGATCGAGTCGGCGCTGTGGGACGAGTTCAACATCGCGCAGACCGGCCGCAAGCTCGGCATCAATTCCGACGCGCGCTATCGCTTCGAGCGCGGCGTCGATCCCAATTTCATGGTCCCCGGCCTCGAACTGGCGACCCAGATGGTGCTCGACCTCTGCGGCGGCGAGCCGTCGGAGATGGTGGTCGCGGGCAACCCGGCGCCTAAGGAAGACAAGATCATCGATTTCCCGCTCAGCGAGCTGCCGCGGCTCGCCGGCCTCAAGCAATCGCTTGCCGACGTGCGGCGCGTCTTGGAGAAGCTCGGCTTCTTCGCCGCCGGCCAGGGCGAGCGGGTCAAGATTGCGGTGCCGTCGTGGCGGCCGGACGTGCACGGCCGCGCCGACATCGTGGAAGAGATCGTGCGAATCGTCGGCGTCGACAAAGTGCCGTCGACGCCGTTCCCGCGCGGTGACGATGCGCGCAAACCGGTGCTGACGCCGATCCAGGTGCGCACCCGCAAGGCCAAGCGCGCGCTCGCCGCGCGCGGGCTCACCGAAGCGGTGACCTGGTCGTTCATCTCCAAGCGCGAGGCCGAACTGTTCGGCGGCGGCCAGCCTGAGCTCGGCCTTGCCAATCCGATCGCGGCCGAGCTCTCCGACATGCGGCCGAGCCTGGTGCCCGGCCTAGTCACCTCGGCGCAGCGCAACGCCGACCGCGGTTTCCCCAATGTCGGCCTGTTCGAGGTCGGCCAGGTGTTCCGCGGCGATAAGCCGGAAGATCAGTTCACCGCGGCCACGGGCCTGCGCCGCGCGCTCGCCAAGCCCGAGAGCGTCGGCCGCCATTGGGACAGCGCCAACAAGCCGGTCGATACGTTCGACGCCAAGGCCGATGCCTTGGCGGTGCTGGCGGCCGCCGGCGCGCCCATGCAGGCGCTGCAGATCGTGCCGGGCGGACCGTCGTGGCTGCACCCGGGGCGCAGCGGCACCATCCAGATGGGGCCGAAGAACGTCATCGGCCATTTCGGCGAGCTACACCCGCGCGTGCTGGCCGCACTCGGCGCCGAGGGGCCGTTGGTCGGATTCGAAGTGTTGCTCGAGACCATCCCCGAACCCAAGGCCAAGCCGACGCGCGCGAAGCCCTTGCTCGACTTGTCAGCATTCCAACCGGTGGAACGCGACTTCGCCTTCGTTGTCGGGCGCGACGTGAAAGCCGCCGACATCGTGCGGGCGGCGCAGGGCGTCGACAAGAAGCTCATCAGCAATGTCAGCGTCTTCGACGTCTACGAGGGCAAGGGCATCGATCCCGACAAGAAGTCGGTGGCGATCGCCGTCACCTTGCAGCCGCGCGAGAAGACCATGACCGACGAGGAGATCGACGCGCTGGCGGCGAAGATCGTCGGCGAGGTCACGAAGCGTACGGGTGGGGTGCTCAGAGGTTAGGCGCAGGCATCGCCGCTTGCGCTCTTCCCCTCTCCCCTTGTGGGAGAGGGAAACGAGTCTGCCGCGCGCCAGCGATAAACCAACCTACCCCGCCAGCAAATCCGCGAACGCGAAGCCGTCCCGCTCCACCGTCTCGCCGACGCTGACCTTGATCTTGCGCGACAACATCGGCCCGGCCGAGACGAACGAATGGAATTCGCCGTTCTCGCCGCACGGATCGGTGCCGGCGGGCAGGTCATCGAGCAATCCCGTTTCGAAGCGGCGGCCGGCAAATGACGCCGGCAACTTCTTCAGGTCGACCACGGCAAGATGGGCCTCGACGCCCGCCTCGATCATCTCACGCGCCAGCTCCGCGGTGGGCTTCAGCCAGATCGGAAACACCGGCGTAATGCCGGTCCCTTTGAGCTTCTCCTCGCGATAGGCGCGGATGTCTTCCAGATACAAATCGCCGAAGATAATGTGGGTGATGCCGCGCGCCTTGGCGGCTTCCATCGCCTTGGCCATTTCGCGTTCGTAGACCTCGTTCGGGCACGGATAGGGAATGCGCACGATAGTCGGCTCCAATCCGGCGGCCGCGATCTGCGCCAACAGCAATTCCTCGCGCACGCCGTGCATGCTGACCCGCGCGAAGCTGTCGGTCACGGTGGTGAGCGCGCCGACGATGTCGTAGTCGCCGCTTTTGCGCGCTTCATGCAGCGCCCAGGCCGAATCCTTGCCGCTCGACCAGGCGATCAGCGCCTTAGGTCGCGTCTTGGGTTTGGCTGCCGACATGGTGTCCAATTCCTTGCTGCTTTTGGTCATCCCGACGCCCCGGTCCCGGAATGACGCGGCCTTTCATGGTTCATAGTCCGTAACCGCGACGTTCTCGTCAATGAACCAATTTGCAATGAGTCTTCACTACATTCGTTTTCCAAAGACGCGCGGGCGACGCGACCGCGCGCCGGAGGAAAGCGTCACATTCGGCGTCCAGGACGGACGCCACGGACCAAAACACTATGGGGTGGATGGCCGAACACGTCGGGCGCGTGCTTGCCCGATATCTGGAAGAGTCGGAGCATGGCTACCAGCCGTTCACACCGACTGACGCCGATCTATTGCGCGCGACGCTCAAGCCCGGCGACGTGCTGCTGGTCGAAGGCAGCAACCACATATCCGGCGTCATCAAATATCTCACCCAATCGACTTGGTCACACGCCGCACTTTATACCGGACCGATCGGCGACCGCGTCACGGCGGACGGCGAGCCGCTGGTGCTGGTGGAGGCCAATATCGGCCAGGGCGTGATGGCGGTGCCGTTGTCGAAATATGAGCTCTTTCACACCCGCATCTGCCGGCCGACCGGGCTTACCGACGAGGACTGCGCGCGCGTGTGCACTTACGCCGCCGAGCGCATCGGCTTCGACTACGATCTCAAGAACATCATCGACCTGATGCGCTATCTGATCCCGCTGCCGATACCGCGGCATTGGCGGCGGCGCATGATCGCGCTCGGCTCCGGCCACCCGACCCGCATCATCTGCTCCGCGCTGATCGCGCAGGCGTTCGAGAATGTGCGCTATCCAATCCTGCCCAAAGTGATCCTGACCGAGAACGAAGACGCGCGGCAGGAAATTCTGGAGATCCGCCACTCCTCGCTCTACGCGCCACGCGATTTCGACATCTCGCCCTATTTCGAGGTGGTCAAGCCGACGCTTCTGCGCGGCTTTGACTACAAGGCCGTGGCCTGGGCCGATCTCGACACCGCCGACGCCGACGGTGCGCCGCTGGTGCCGCTGCCGGCCGAGGACGAGGACGCCCTGGCGCCGGCGGGATAGGACACCCGTGTGACAATCTGCTGAGTTGTCATGGCCGGGCTTGACCCGGCCATCCCGCTTAGGAAGGCACTGCGCCCCTAATCGAGATCGCCGGGTCAAGGCCGGCGATGACGGCTCAATGCCTGCCGCAACACCCTTGCCCTCCCCCTCGCCCCGCCTTACCTGTCTCTTCCATGTTCGACGCCACCGCCAAAGCACTCGCCCAGATGCTCACGCCCGCCTTGCGCGGCGTGCTGCTGAAGGCCGTCGGTCTGGCGCTGGCGCTGATCGTCATTGCCGGCATCGCGCTGCAACGCCTGCTGGCGTCGCTCGCCGACAACGGCGCGACCTGGGCCGAACAAAGCACCGGCTTCGCGCCACATGCCCTGTGGTCGTCGATCGCCTGGATCCTGTCGTTCATGGCCGGCCTCGGTGTCATCACCGGCGCGCTGTTCCTGATGCCGGCGGTCACGGCCTTCGTCGGCAGCTTCTTCGTCGACGAAACCGCCGAAGCCGTCGAAACCGAATACTACCCGGCGGAACCGGCCGGCCGAGCGCTGCCGCTGCTGCGCGGCCTCATCGAAGGCATCAAGATCGCCTTTCTGTCGCTGCTGGTCTATTTCTTCGCGCTGCCGTTCGTGCTGTTCGCCGGCTTCGGCATCGTGATTCTGTTCCTGGCGAACTCGTATCTGCTCGGCCGCGAATATTTCGAGCTCGCCGCCATGCGCTTCCGCCCGGTCTATGAGGCGAAAGCCATGCGCAAGGCCAACGCGGCTTACGTCTTCCTCGCCGGCATGGTGATCGCGGTGTTCGTGTCGATCCCGATCGTCAACCTGGCGACACCGATCTTCGCCATGGCGTTCATGGTGCACATCCACAAGCGCATGAGCGACAAACGTGCGGAGCTGATCGAGCCGCGATAAGGCGGGCTACGCCGCCACGGTCTTCTCCGGCCATTTGCACAAGTCGGCGATCACACATCGCTCGCACAAAGGCTTGCGGGCGACGCAGGTGTAGCGCCCGTGCAAGATGAGCCAATGGTGCGCATGGCGCTTGAACTCCGCCGGCACCACCTGCTCCAGCTTCTGTTCCACTTCGAGCGGCGTCTTGCCGGGCGCGATGCCGGTGCGGTTGCCGACGCGGAAGATGTGGGTGTCGACCGCGATGGTCGGCTCGCCGAATGCAACGTTGAGCACCACGTTGGCGGTCTTGCGCCCGACACCCGGCAGCGCCTCCAGCGCCTCGCGCGAGCGCGGCACTTCCCCGCCATGCTCGGCCACCAAGATCTGCGACAGCGCCACCACGTTCTTGGCCTTGTTGCGGTAGAGGCCGATGGTCTTGATCAGGTCGCGCACCGTATCCTCGCCCAGCGCCGCCATCTTGGCCGGCGTGTCGGCGGCGGCGAACAGGCCGGGCGTCGCCTTGTTGACGCCGGCATCGGTCGCCTGCGCCGACAGCACCACCGCCACCAAGAGCGTGTACGGGTTGACGTAGCGAAGCTCGGTCTGCGGCTCCGGCTTGAGGTCGCGCAGGCGGCGGAAGACCTCGGTGATTTCCGCGGTTGTCCACGTCGGCAAAGCACCGGAGGCCGCCTTGGAATCGGGCTTTGCGTTGACCTTGGCCCGCTTGGGCGCGGATTTGACCTTGGCTTTGGCCTTGAGTTTGGCCTGCGAGCGCATCTTGGGCGCGGTCTTCCGGCCTTTCGCCTTGCGGGCCGGCAATTTGGCCGATTTCTTGCTGTGTTTCTTGCGGGTCGCCATTTTCGCCATGATTTCGGGTATACTGACCGCCATGACCGCCGACAACGACGACGAACTCGAACCCACCATCTTTTCCGCGGTGATCACGCCGCACCGCTCGCTGAGCGCCACCGGCTTCTTCCTGCTGATGGGGGCTTACGGCCTGCTCAGCTTCGTGGCGGGCCTCGCCTGCATGCTGGCGGGCGCCTGGCCGGTGATCGGCTTCCTGGGGCTCGACGTGCTGCTGTTGTACTGGGCTTTCAAGGTCAATTACCGGCGCGCCGCCGCCTATGAGGAGGTCAAGGTGACGCCGGTCGCGCTCACCGTGCGCAAGGTCAGCCATCTCGGCGCGGTGCGCGAATGGGTGCTCAACCCGCTCTGGGTCCGGCTCGACAAGGTGGTGCACGAGGAATACGGCATCGAGCGCCTGTTCCTGGTCTCGCGCGGCAAGCAATTGACCATCGCCGGCTTCCTCGGGCCCGACGAGAAGGCGAGCTTCGCCAAGGCGCTCGGCAACGCCATCGCCGAGGCCAAGCGCGGGGTGACGCGGACGGTGGTGCCGTAACCCCTCCCCGGAGGGTCGCCAGAAATCGGGTGGCTACGGCTTCAAGCCCGTCTTAAATCGGCGTCATGACCATGACCCTCGCACCAGACCATTCCGGCCGCCCGCATGCCCAACCTCGCCACGCTCGCCACCGCGGCCGCCGACTACGACGTGGTGCGCCGCGCCATCGCCCATATCCGCGGCAACTGGCGCGCCCAGCCGGAAATCGAAACCATCGCCGAAGCCGCCGGCGTCAGCGCAACCGATCTGCATCATCTGTTCCGGCGCTGGTGCGGGCTGACGCCGAAAGCCTTCCTGCAGGCGCTCACGCTCCATAGCGCGCGCGACTTGCTGCGCTCGTCGGCGAGCGTGCTCGACACCGCTTACGAGGTCGGCCTCTCCGGCCCCGGCCGCCTGCACGATCTCTTCGTCACCCACGAGGCGATGTCGCCGGGCGAATGGAAGGCGGGCGGCGAAGGGCTGACCGTCACCTACGGCTTCCACCCCTCACCGTTCGGCACCGCGCTGGTGATGACGACGCCGCGCGGCCTCGCCGGTCTCGCGCTCGCCGATGCCGGCAAGGAAAAGGCGGCGCTGCGCGACATGAAATCGCGCTGGCCGAAGGCGCGCTACGTCGAAGACGCCGCCGCCACCGCGCCGACCGCGCGCCGCATCTTCGATACCAAGCTGTGGCAGCCGGAACAGCCGCTGCGCGTCGTGCTGATCGGCACCGATTTCGAAGTGCGCGTCTGGGAGAAGTTGCTCACCATTCCGATGGGCAAGCTCACCACCTATTCCGATCTCGCCAGACAAGCCGGCAATCCGAAAGCCGCGCGCGCGGTCGGCGCCGCCGTCGGCAAGAACCCGATCTGCTTCGTGGTGCCGTGCCATCGCGTCGTGGGAAAAAGCGGCGACATCACCGGCTATCACTGGGGCCTCACCCGCAAGCGCGCCATGCTCGGCTGGGAAGCCGGTGTGGTGGCGGCTTAAAGTTACGCCGCCAAGTCCAGCTTCGACGCCACCGTCGAATCCGCGTTGAGCCGGTAGATCATCGGCACGCCGGTGGCGATCTCGCGCTTGACGATGCCTTCCGGCGAAAGCCGGTCGAGCACCATCACCAGCGCGCGCAACGAATTGCCGTGCGCCGACACCAGCACCCGCTGGCCGCGCAGCACCGCCGGCAGGATCTCCTGCACGTAGTACGGCAGCACGCGCGCCGCGGTGTCGCGCAAGCTCTCGCCGCCGGGCGGCGCGACGTCATAGGAGCGGCGCCAGATGTGCACCTGCTCCTCGCCCCACTTCTTGCGCGCGTCGTCCTTGTTGAGGCCGGAGAGGTCGCCGTAATCGCGCTCGTTCAAGGCCTGGTCCTTGGTGACCGGAATGCCGGTCTGGCCCATTTCCTCCAGCATGATGTCGAGGGTGCGCTGGGCGCGCTTGAGCGCCGAGGTATAGGCGATGTCGAACGTGAGACCCTGGGCCTTCAGCTTGCGGCCGGCGTCCTGCGCCTCCTCCACGCCCTTCGGGCTGAGGTCCACGTCGCGCCAGCCGGTAAACAGGTTCTTCAGGTTCCAGTCGCTCTGACCGTGGCGGACGAGCACAAGCAGGCGGTCGCTCATTTCAAAGCCCTTTGAAATTGGTCATTGCCGGACCTCCTCCGGCGCTCCATCTTTCAGAGCAGATAGCGTTCCGGGTCAAGCCCGGTCAGCGCATAATCCCGAAAGGGCCTGTCTCCGACTCGATCGGGGATGGGAACCGGTTTTCGGGGGAAATTATGCGCAAGCAAGATGTCCCCGGGGAGGAAAGCGTGGCCGACCAGAACAACGACGGCGTCGAGCGGCTGTGGCCGACCGTCATGCTGCGGCGGACCCTGCCGGGCGCCGAGATCGCCAACCAGGCGCTCAGCGAATTCATCCTCGAGCTGGAGGCCGGCAACACCGCGCTCACCACCGACTACCGCGCCGACAACCTCTTGGTCGCCGACCATCCGGCGATACAGTGGCTGCGCGACTGCATCAACCGCACGGTGATGGAGTATTTCCGCCAGATCGGCATCGCCTACCAGGTCGACTGGACGGTGCACGGCTGGGCCAACGTCAACCGGCTGGGCGACTATCACGACCCGCACAATCATCCGCACTGCTATCTGTCGGGCACCTATTACGTGCAGGTGCCGACCGACCGCGCGCCGCTGCGCAGCCGCAAGGACGTGCGGCCGGGCTGCATCACCTTCTACGACCCGCGCGGGCCGGCGGTGAACATGGGCGCGATCCGCGGCGACCCCTACGTCAACCCCGAGCACACGGTGCAGCCGGTGCCGGGCGATATTTTATTGTGGCCGGCGTTCATGACCCACTTCGTGCATCCGAACCTGAGCGAGACGCCGCGCATCAGCATCAGCTTCAACGTGATGCTGAAATGGTCGGACGCGTATTTGCCACGGCAGGACTAAAGCGTAGGGGACCGGAATGGCTTTCGCAGACACGCAAGCGGCCATGATCGCCGTCGGCGACACGCAACTACAGTGTTACGAGACCGGCAGCGGCGATCCAGTGTTGCTTGTATCGGGCTGGCCTGAATCAGCGATAGCATGGGAAAAGGTCATTCCGCTCCTCGCTCCCGATTATCGCGTGATCGCGGTGGAGCCGCCGGCGCTCGGACTTTCGCATCCGACATCGCGCTACGACATGCAAAGCATCGCCGCGCTGTTTCACGAGTTGGTGCAAAAGCTTGGTCTGCCGCGCTTTCATTTTGTTGGGCACGATATCGGCTGCTGGATCGGCTACACTTACGCGGCGCGATACCCCGGCACGTTGCGCGGCGTAACCCTGATGGAAGCGCTTGTGCCCGGCATCTCGCCGGGCGGCGCCTACGCCTTCACGGCCGAGCAGGCGAAAAAGACCTGGCATTTCGCCTTCAATTTTCTGCCGGAACTGCCGGAGGAACTGACCGCGGGACGCGAAGATGTCATCTTGAGCTGGATATTCCGCCATCGCGTCGCGCGGCCGGGTGCGATCTCTCCGGAGGCCGCAGCCGAATATGTGCGCCTTTATTCGCGCCCCGGAGCATTTATCGAAGCGCTCAAGTACTATCGAACCATCTTCGAATCCGGCGCGCAAAATCGCGCGCTGGCGGCAAGCAAACTTCGCGTGCCGGTGCTAGCGGTCGGGGGCGCGCTGTGGCTCGGCGAGACGATGCGCGGCGCGTTCGAGCCGCTGGCGGACAAACTCGACATGCTGTCAATTCGCGACTGTGCCCATTTCCCGCCGGAGGAAAAGCCGGTCGAGTTGGTTGCCGCGCTGAGCGATCACTTCGCGCGTTGCTCCTGACGGTTTCGTTCCGCATCGAACGGGGCGGAGAATTGGCGGCTGCGCGCGCTAGAAATCCGCCAGCCCCAGCACGTCCATCATCGAATAAAGCCCGGGCTTCTGGCCGCGCGCCCACAACGCCGCGTGCAGCGCGCCGCTGGCGAAGATCATGCGGTCCTCGGCCTTGTGGGTGAGCTCGATGCGCTCGGCCGGACCGGCGAACATCACCGTGTGATCGCCCACCACCGTGCCGCCGCGCAGCGCCGCGAAACCGATGTCGCCTGCGTTGCGCGCGCCGGTGTGGCCGTCGCGCCCGCGCTCCGAATGCTGCGCCAGATCGATGCCGCGGCCTTGCGCGGCCGCTTGGCCCAACAGCAGCGCGGTGCCGGAGGGCGCGTCGACCTTTTTGTTGTGATGCATCTCGACGATCTCGATGTCGAAAGAGTCGTCGAGCGTCGCGGCGACCCGCTTGGTCAACGCGGCGAGCAGATTGACGCCGAGGCTCATGTTGCCGGACTTGACGATGACGGCCTTGGCCGCCGCTTCCTTGATCTTGGCCTCGTCGTCGGCGCTCAGGCCCGTGGTGCCGATGACGTGCACCTTGCCGTTCTGCGCGGCCAGATCGGCGAACGCCACCGTCGCCGCCGGTACGGTGAAATCGATGATGCCGTCGGCCTTGGCCATCAGCGCTGCCGCGTCACTGCTCAGCTTGATACCGTTCTCGCCGATGCCCGCCAGGACGCCGGCGTCCTGGCCGATCAGCGGCGAGCCGGCACCTTCCAGCGCGCCGGCAAGCTTCAGGTCCTTGTGGTCGGCGATCGCCTTCACCAGCGTGCGCCCCATGCGTCCGCCGGCCCCGGCAACGATCAATCGCATCTCGGCCATTTCGTGAACTCCCGGATTTCCGGCGTCGGTATAGCGTGATGGCTCAGAAAAGCCACTACGGCTGCGGGCCGTCGTAGCCTTCGATGACGATGAGGTCGATGTCCGAGTGCGGCAGCCGCACTTTGAGGTTTTCCTGATATTCCGGCGAATTGTAGCAGGCGAGCGCCGTATCGTAGTCGGGAAACTCGATCACCACGTTGCGGGAACGGCTCTTGCCTTCCGGGCTGGTGAACCTGCCGGCGCGCACCACGAACCGGCCGCCGAATTTCTTGAAGATTGCCGCATTGGCCACCGCGTAGGGCTTGTAGCCATCCTCGTTGTGCACGTCGACGCGCGCGATCCAATAACCCTTCGCCATTCACGCCCTCCCGTTTTCTACGCCCCGGTCGCCTGCGCGATCTCGCTGACGATTCGCTCCGCCGCGCGCTGCGGATCGTCCGCCGCCACCACCGGACGGCCGACCACCAGATAATCGGCGCCGGCTTCGATCGCGCGCGCCGGCGTCATCACCCGCTTCTGGTCTCCGGTGGCGCTGCCCGCCGGCCGAATGCCCGGCGTCACCAGCACCAGGCCGGGCCCGGCGATGTCGCGCAGCGTCGCCGCTTCCTCCGCCGAGCAGATCAGCCCGTCGACGCCGATGTCGCGCGCCTGCTGCGCGCGCGCCGCCGCCAACTCGCCCACGGTCATGTCGTAACCGGCGGCCGCGAGATCGCTGTCGTCATAGGAGGTCAGCACCGTGACCGCGAGGATGCGCAGGCTCGAGCCGCGTTTGCCCTCCACCGCCGCCTTCATGGTCTGCGGAAAGCCGTGCACGGTGAGAAAGGTGGCGCCGAGGCCGGCGACGCTCTCGACGCCCTTCTGCACCGTGTTGCCGATGTCGTGCAGCTTGAGATCGAGGAACACCTGCTTGCCGGCCGCGATCAATCCGGCCGCGAACGGCAGGCCGCCGGCGAAAGCAAGCTGATAGCCGATCTTGTAGAAGCACACGGTCTCGCCGAGCCGCGCCACCATAGCTTCGGCTTCCGCTACCGAGGGCACATCGAGGGCGACGATCAGCCGTTCGCGCGCGTCCAGTGTCACGTACCGGTCCTCACATCATCAGCCGTGCCACTTCGACCAGACGGTCGAGCTCGGCGCGGAAGTAATTGTTGATGCCGGTGTCGATGATGTTGTCCATCTCGTCGAACGCCTGCGCCGCGCTCGGGATCGACACCTGCTCGGGAATGACCAGCGCGCCGCAGCCGAGCTCGAGGATCTGGCGCAGCGCGATCAGCGAGCGCTGGCCGCCGGAGGGGCCGGTGGTGGCGGAGCCAATGGCGAAGACGCGGTTCTTGAAGGCGGCATAGGTCGGATCGCCCTTCTCGCGCACGCGCGAGACCCAGTCGATGGCGTTCTTGAGAAGCGGCGTCACCGAGGCCGAGTATTCGGCGCTGGCGATGAACACGCCATGGTGCGCCATGATCATCTGCTTGAGCCGGAGCGCGTTGGCGGGTTGGCCGGTGCGCGCGTCCAGGTCGGCGTCGTAGATCGGCAACGGATAGTCGGCGAGCGAAATGCGGGTGACGTCGACGTCGGCCAGCGTCAATTCCTTGGCCGCCAGCGCCGCCAGCTTGGTGTTGTAGGAGCCGGTGCGGGTCGAGCCGGCAAAGACGAGGATTTTGGGCGCGGGCATCGGCGGCTCCGTCAAATTCCGCCTTGGCTTAGCATGCCCCGCTTGCGGTCGTCATGCCGGGGCCAGGAGGGCCCCCGGCCTTCACCGCTCGCCGCGATAGACCCACACCCGCGCCGGCGGCAGGTTCATCCAGATCACGTTGGACGCCTCGGCCTTGATGCCGGTGAGCGTCTTCGGGATCGGCGGCAGCATGCCGTAGGTGAATTGCACGAACGGGGCGTTCGGCATGGTCAGCGCCATCACGTCGGCGGTGAGCCGCAGCCGCGTGCGCGGCGGCTTGGTCAGCAGCGGCAGGCTGGAGACCACCGCGGCGGCCGGTTCCCGCAGCACGTCCTGCACCAGGCGGCGCAGCCGGTAGGCGTCGCCCTGCACGACGGTCGCCGTCGGATAGCGTTTGCCCAGCAGCCGGCAGAAATCCAGGTTGTATTCGACCAGCACCAGCCGGGCCGGATCGACGCCATGGGCGACCAGCGCTTCGGTCACCGGACCGGTGCCCGGCCCGAGCTCGATAACAGGCCCCGTGCCCAGCGGATCGACATAGCGCGCCATGGTGCGCGCCAGCGCCTTGCTCGAGGGCATCACCGCGCCGGTGCGCAGCGGCTTTTCGATCCACGAGCGGATGAACTGCATCTCGTCATCGAGACGCAGGGGCTTTTTGGTGGCGGCTATCTGTGAGGTCATCGAGGGGTCATGCCAACGGGCGGCGACGCCCGCCGCGAGTCCCACCGGTATAGAGCGGTGGGCAGGGGGTCAAGAGATTAGCCGGTATGGCTGCCACGCGCACCCAAACCGTCGAGGAATTCTTTGACGCGGCTGAAGAAACCGACCGACTCCGGTTGGGTATTATCGGACGACAGATTCTCAAATTCGGCGAGCAGCTCGCGCTGGCGCTTGGTCAGATTCTGCGGGGTTTCCACCGCGACCTGCACGTACATGTCGCCGGTCTGCTTCGATCTCAGTACCGGCATACCTTTGCCGGAGAGACGGAAGCGGCGGCCGGTCTGCGTGCCGGAGGGCACTTTCACCCGCGCCTTGCTGCCGTCGATCGCCGGCACTTCGAATTCGCCACCCAGCGCCGCGGTCACCATCGAGATCGGCACCCGGCAATGCAGATCGGCGCCGTCGCGCTGGAAGAATTCATGCGGGATGAGCGAGAGGAAAATATAGAGGTCCCCCGGCGGTCCGCCACGCAGGCCGGCCTCACCCTCGCCTGACAGCCGAATGCGGGTGCCGTCCTCGACACCGGGCGGGATGTTGACCGAGAGCGTGCGCTCGCGTGTGACCCGGCCGGCGCCCGAGCAGCTCGGGCAGGGGTCCTCGATCATCTGGCCGCGGCCCTGGCAGGCCGGACACGTGCGTTCGAGCGTGAAGAAGCCCTGCGCATGACGTACGCGGCCGGCGCCGCCGCAGGTCGAGCAGGTCTTCGGCTTGGTGCCGGCCTTGGCGCCGGTGCCGGAACAGACCTCGCAGGTCACCGAGGTCGGCAGCCGCAGCTCCGCGGTCTTGCCCTCGAACGCCTCTTCGAGATCGATCTCCATGTTGTAGCGCAGGTCCGAGCCGCGCTCGCGGCCCGACGCGCGGCCACCGCCGCCGCGCCCGCCGCCCATGCCGAAGATGCCTTCGAAGATATCGGCAAAGGTGGTGCCGAAATCGGCGCCGAAGCCGGCGCCGCCGGCACCCATGCCGCCTTGCTCGAAGGCGGCGTGGCCGAAACGGTCATAGGCGGCGCGCTTGTCGCCGTCCTTCAGGACGTCATAGGCCTCGTTGATTTCCTTGAACTTGTGCTCGCACTCGGTGTCGCCGGGATTGCGATCCGGATGATGCTGCATGGCGAGCTTGCGGAAGGCCGCCTTCAGGTCGACCTCGGTGCACTCACGGGTAACACCCAGGACTTCATAGTAGTCGCGCTTGGACATGCCGCTTCGAACCTCGCGTCCCCCACACGGTCATGGCCGGGCTTTACCCCGGCCATCCATCTTACGAGCGAAAGATGGACCCCCGGGTGAAACCCGGGGGCGATAATTCCAAGCCGGCACTTTGCCTGAGCATAAGCCGGCGCCCTACGCTTAGGCGGACTTCTTGTCGTTCTTGTCGTCGTCGACTTCGGTGAATTCGGCGTCGACAACGTCTTCCTTGTTCTCCTCGGCCGCGCCGCCTTCGTCGGCACCGCCCGCGGCAGCGCCTTCCTGCTGCTGCTTGTACATGGCTTCGCCGAGCTTCATGGACGCCTGCGCCAGCGCATTGGCCTTGGCCTGGATGGCGTCGGCGTCGTCGCCCTTGAGCGCTTCCTTGAGGTCCGACATGGCGTTCTCGATCGCGCTGCGCTCGGTCTCGCTGACCTTGTCGCCATGCTCGGCGAGCGCCTTCTCGGTCGAGTGCACCAGCGCCTCGGCGTGGTTCTTGGCTTCCACCGCCGCCTTGCGCTTCTTGTCCTCTTCGGCGTGGCTTTCGGCGTCCTTCACCATCTTTTCGATGTCGGCTTCCGACAGACCGCCCGAGGCCTGGATGCGGATCTGCTGCTCCTTGCCGGTGGCCTTGTCCTTGGCCGACACGTTGACGATGCCGTTGGCGTCGATGTCGAAGGTGACCTCGACCTGCGGCACGCCGCGCGGCGCCGGCGGAATGCCGACCAGATCGAAATTGCCAAGCATCTTGTTGTCGGCCGCCATCT
>CAWHJZ010000013.1:0-146674 GCA_963829785.1 uncultured Pseudomonadota bacterium
TACCGCGTTTCGCGGCTCAAAGGCTCATATAGGAGGGCCGCCATGGCTCGCAAGTCAGACGCTCACGAAATCGCGAGGTAGCCCAGGGGGCTGACCTGCCGCAGTCAGGTCGCAAACCCATGTTGGACTGCCACTCCGCGCGGGCAAGCCCGGTTCCGGTCCCGCCAGGGATGGTTAAGGACAAAAGACGAATCCCATGCTCCATCGATTGCTCATCCCCCTGTTGGCGGCATTGGCCGCCCTTTCGCTGGGCGCGCCCGCGGCATCGGCGGCACCCGTCTTTCCGACCGGCCTCAGGGTCGGGCTCGAGCCGCCGCCCGGGCTGGTGGTGAGCCATCGTATCCCCGGCTTTGAAGACCCCGAACATCGCGTGGTGGTCGCCATCTTTGAGCTGCCGGGCCAGGCCTATGACAATCTCATGCAGGCCGGCTTCGACAAGCAGACCCAGGGCATGACCAACGTCAGCAAGGTGGATTTCGCGGTCGCCGGCGGCAGCGGCTACCTGATCAGCGGCCAAACCAAGGTCAAGGATCACGACCTGTACCGCTGGTTTCTGATGGCCAAGCCGAAAGGCAGCGACAAGGGTTCCGCCCTCACCAGCCTGATCCGCGTCGACGTGCCGGACACCGCGCGCCAGGTCTATTCCGATGCGGTGGTGCGCAAGATGCTGGCGAGCATCGACTTCCGCCCGACCCCGACCAAGGAACTGCTCAGCCTGCTGCCGTTCGAACTCAAGGATCTCGCCGGCTTCCGCGTCGACCGGGTGATCCCGGGCGGCGCCATTCTCACCGACGGGCCAAGCGACAAAGTTAGCGGCACCAAACAGCCTTATGTCATCGTCTCGGTCGGACGCGGCGGTCCGCGCGAATCGGAGCTGCGCGGAAAATTCGCCCGCGACATGCTGCGCAGCAGCCCCCTGAACGACTTAAAGGTGACTTCGGCTGACACCATCCGCATCGGCCGTGCGCCCGCCTATGAACTGCGCGCCACGGCACAAGACCCGTCCGGCCAAGCGGTGACCGTGGTGCAATGGCTGCGCTTCGGCACCAGCGCCTACATGCGGGTTATCGGCGTCGCGCCCAAGGGCGACTGGGACAAGGTGTTCAACCGCTTCCGCGCCGTGCGCGACGGCGTCGCCTCGCGCTAAGATTTCCGCTGCCCCAAGAACGAAGATGGCAAACGACAATGGCCGGGCTGTCACCCGGCCATTGCATTTCAAATATTCATCAGAACGCTAGAAGCTGATCGTACTGCGCACGCCCGCCAGGAAGGCATGGTCGAAACCTTGCGTCGCGTCGTTCGGATTTTGCCCGCCGTTCGGATGCACGATGTATTGCAGGTCCGGCTGCACGACCCACCAGGGCGCGATCTGCGCGGCATAACTGACTTCGAACAGCAACTCGTGGTCGCGCGCCACATTGCCGGCGTCCGTGTCCGCGGCGACGGCATCGTCGCTGATCTTGGCATAGGACACGCCGACGGTGAGCGTGTCGTCGGCCCGGCTGGGGACGATACCCTTGAAGCCGGCGCCGCCGTCGAAGTACCAGGAGATCATATTGCGGTCGGCCGGTGAATAGCCGCCGCGCAGGAACAGGTTCACGCTGCGGTCGCCATTGCGCCAGACCATCTGGTCGGCGACGCCGTAGATGCCCCAGTTGCCGCTGTGATTGAGCGGGTCGACCACCGTCGGATCCGACAGCAACACGACCGCGCCGGTGCCGTCGACGCCGTAACGCTGGTCGGCGAAATCCGCGGTCTGATACCAGGCGCCGACCTTATAAACGCCAGGCAGGCCCATCGCCTGTTTGCCCTGGTTGACCGCGTATTGCGCCTCGCCGATCCACATCGAACCACCGGAGAAGCTGAAGGTGGTGCCGTGCCGGTTGCACTTCTGCGCGTCGTCGTTGCAGTTGGCGCCGGCGGGATCGCCCGAGAACACCCCGGCCAGGAAGGTGAGATTCTCGACCGGCATAACCTGCAGACGCGCGCCGGGCGTGGCGAGCGGATAAGCCGGCCCGCCGTTGGTCATATTGGCGGCGAGGTTGTTGCCCCAACCGAACGTGCCGTTGAGCAGGCCGCCGGCGGTGTCGCTGGTGAAGAATTCGTCATCGGCCGCAAGCTGGCCGATGCGCAACGAAGCGACTGAATTGAAATCCTGCTGGAACCAGGCGGTGAACAGCCGCGTGGTCGGCAGCGCATCGATGTTGCTGGGATCGGCGATACTGCCGGCGATATCGGCGGCGTTACGGCCTTCGTTGTGGATCTGGAACACGGTGACGTGGGTGCTGGCGCCGCTCCAGCCGATCAGCTTCTCCAGATTGGCATCGACGGAGAATTCGAGCCGGCCCTCGTAGCTCGCGCGCCGCTCGAGCCCGCCCGACAGCACGGCGAAGGTCTCGGCGACGTAGTCGAGCGTGATATCGATGCCCTTGTTGCTCAGGTCGGTGCGGACGCCGCCCCAGTCGCCGGTCAGCTTGTCCCGTTCCCAGATCGACTGCGGCGCAGGCGGCGCTTTGGCGGCTTTGGTCGGCACGTCGGCGGCCTGCGCGGCGCCCGCGCCACCGAAAGCCATCGCTAGCGCCATGATCACACACCACCGCCGCATCGTCGAACCACGGTCGTTGTGGCGAAAGGCATTGAACCGCATGAAAAGCCCCTTGTTATTGTACGTCATTTCAATCGTCCGGCCGTCACTGCGCCAAAGCCGCCAGTTGCCGGAGTGCGCGGAAATGCGCCTCCCGCACCGCCGGATTGAACAGCGACCACCGCTCCGCCACCTTCAGTTTGGGCGCCGCGGCGGCCGCCAATTGCCGGTAGTCGGCGTAGGCTTGCGCCGCGTCGGCGAAGTCATCGCGCTCCGCCGCCATGGCGACGCGACGCAGGCTCAACACCAGGCCGCGCACCGCGCCGCGCGCCTTGAGCCGCTCGGCCACACCGCCATGGACGCTGGTGTCGGAGCGCTCGGGGAAGTTCTCGCCGAGCTCGCGCCATTCGTGGCCGACCGACTCGACGGCAAGCGCGATCACGTCCTTGTCGTGGGCGGGGATGGCGGTATCCAGCACGCTGGCGAAGGCGGCAAGCTCGTCGAGCTCCAATTGCACGGTGTTGGGCGTGATGGGGCACCTCGGCGTCGCCCACCGCGTTGAGATAGGCGACCAGATCGGCTTCGCTCGCCGGACTTGAGGCCGAGATCGAAATGGCGATCGAAATAATCGACCACCTGGTCGTAGCTGTCGTAGCGCCCGTCGTGGAAATAGGGCGCGTTGAAATCGGCGTTGATCAGCGTCGGCGTCTTGAACAAGCCGCCGGTGCCGACGTCGTGCACGCGATGATCGACGAAGGCGCTGGTCGGCTGATGGCAGCTCGCGCAGCTCATCGCCGCGTTGGTGCGGAACGGCTTGTTGAACAGCGCCTCGCCGCGGCGCGCCGCGTCCGAGGCTTTGTCGGTGAGACGGCCGGAAGCCAGCTTGGCATTAGGCAGGAACGAGATTTCCCGGATGTAGGTCACCAGCGCATCGAGCACCTGTGGTGACGGCTCCGCCCCGGCAAACTCGTTGACGATGACGTTGCGGATGAACAGGCGCAGCGAGCCGTAGCGGCCGTCGTGGCCGTAAGGCGCGAGATATTTGGCGCCGCGCAGGCTCGGCGGCGTCACCGCGTCGAGCACGCCGTTATCGGTCTTGGGATTGAACAGCGCGCCGGTGGTGTCGAAGTTGCCCGGCCGTGTCGACAGCCCTGGCACATAGAGCTTGGCGTTGCCGGCGCCCTGCTGATGGCAGGTGTTGCAGCTCATGCCGGCCTTGCGCGCAGGCCCGCCGAAGATCGCCGGCGACGAGAACAGCATGTCGCCGAGATTGAACAGATAGGAGCGCTTGCCGCCGGCGGGCTCGAAGTTGAACAGCTCGGTCGGCTGGTTGAGCTGCTCCTCGTTCAGTTCGCTGCCGATCGGCAGCAGCGCCTCCCGGCTGGTGACCGGCGTGGCCCCGGCCGGGCTTGCGCCCAGCAGGAGCAGGGCCGCAAAGCCCGCTCCCGCCCAGGCCTTCTTGTTCAGCAATCCGTATGTGCACGCAGCCATATCGCTCACCCAAGCTGGCGGTTGATCATCAACAACGATGTTCGGAACGTCGTTCGGCTTGCTATTCGTCGCCGACCTTGAACGTCTTCAGCCCCAGCTTGGGCGCGGCGCTCTGCAGCAGCACCGCCAGCTCCTCGCCCGCCTTGTGCACGGCCGGCTGGTCGAGGCTCTTGAGGTCCTTCACCCTCACCAGCTTCTCGACGCTCATCGATCTTGTCATCGATGATCTCGGCGAGCTTGGGATCGGCCTTGCTTCAGAGCTCTCTCGAACACCAGCTTGTAGACCGCTTCGATGCCCTCGACGTTTTCCTGCATGTCGATGAGCGAGGTGCCGGCATAGGGCGACTCGCCGCCCTTGGACTTGTTCTTCGCCGACCTCGTAGGCAAGGTTGGTGGTGCCGTTGAGCAGGCCCTGCGGGCTGAACTGGAAGTCCTTCGCGCTCACGCTGCTTCTCGAACTTGGTCAGATTGGCGACCAACGCATCGACCGGCTTGTCGAGCTCCGTCGAGCTTGCCGGCGAACAACGCCGCCTCGATCGCGTGATAGCCCTGCTTGGCGTCCGGCCAGGCGTCGATCGACCTCGTCGAGTCGCCGAAAATTCGCCGGTGATCGGCTCGATCGCTTCCCAGCCCTTGCGCGACTTGATCCAGGCGGCCTGCGCCTTCTTGACGTCGCCCGCCTTCACCGCCGCCTGCAACTCCTTGGCGCCGGCGATCGCCTTGCCGATGTGCTCGACGGCAAATGGCTTGTAGTGCGCGGCGCCCTCGCTGAGCGCGTCGGCGCGCGCCGCGCTTGTCGCCGCGCTTGTCGCGGCGAACGCAAACAACGCGCCGCACAGCATCGCCGCGCGCGCCACGTCGCGCAGGCCAGTCGTCTTGATCTCGATTGAACGCATTTTGGTCTCCCCAAGGGCACAGGAATGTTGCCGCGACATTTGTCGGGAGGAGCACCGCCGTCAACGATAAAATCCAGCAAAATCAATAGCTTATAATTAGTCCAATGTGAGATTGTCGCGCTGGACGAGGCGTGTGACCGCCCCTTCAAATTATTCCAATGAAGAGATCGCATCTAACGCGCTGACCGCGTTCGCCAACGCGAATGACGTAACGACGCGCGTAGATTTGTCTTTCACAAAAGAAAATGTCGCGACGGTGCTTCCGCATCGTCGCGACAAAAACGCACAGGTACTATTCCGGAATGCGTGCGCTCAGTTCGCGCCGGTCGGCGCCCGGATTGTCATTGGCCGACGCCGGCCCCGGTTTCGGCGGCGCCTTGCTGACGCCGACCATGGCCGGGCGCAGCACGCGCTCGCCGATCATGTAGCCGGCCTGCATCACCTGCGCGACGTGGCCGGGCGGCAGTTCGGCATGCTCCATCTCGAACATCGCCTGATGCACGTTGGGATCGAACTTCTGGCCCTCGGGCGAGAACTTCTTCACGCCGTGCTTTTCCAGCGTCTTGAGAAGCTCACGCTCGGTCAGCTCCACGCCTTCGACCAGGCTCTTCACCTTGGCGTCGGCGCTCTCGCGTAACGCGGGGTCGATCATCTCCAGCGCGCGATGCATGTTGTCGGCGACAGCCAGCACGTCGCGGGCAAAGCCGGAGATACCATAGGCGCGCGCGTCGGCGATCTCGCGCTCGGTGCGTTTGCGCAGATTCTCCATCTCGGCCAGCGTGCGCAGCAGCTTGTCGCGATAGTCGGCGGCTTCGCGCTTGGCCTCGGCGAGCGGGTCGGCGGGCGTGTCACCGGGCTTGGCCGCGGGCTGCGGATCGGCCCCGGCGGACGCGTTCTGCGCCTCCGCGGCGGCTTCGGCCTCTGCGGCCTGATCCTCGGCCTTACGCGCGGTCGGGTCCGTCATCGTCAATTAATCCCCAAAATTGTTCCGGATGCCCCGCATATCAGGGCTCCAGCGCCAAAAATCAAGCTCAACCGGACAGAAGCCGGCTCACCACCCGGGCGGTATAATCCACCATCGGGATCACCCGGGCGTAATTGAGCCGGGTCGGTCCGATCACCCCGAGCACGCCGACGATGCTGCCTTTGGTGTCGCGATAGGGCGCGATGATGGTGGACGAGCCGGAGAGCGAAAACAGCTTGTTCTCCGAGCCGATGAAGATGCGCACCCCCTCGCCGCGCTCGGCGCGGCCGAGCAGGTCGATCACCCCGCGCTTGGTCTCCAGCGCGTCGAACAGCGAGCGCACGCGCTCCAGGTCGTCGAGCGCGTGCAGGTCCTCGAGCAGGTTGGCATGGCCGCGCACGATCAATTGGCGGTCCTCGCTTTCGCCGCCCGACCAGCTCGCCAGCCCCGCCGATATGATCTTCTGGGTGAGCTGGTCGATCTCGGCCTGGCTTTCCTGCACCGCGTTTTCCATCTCGTTGCGCAGCTCGGCCAGCGTCTTGCCGCGGATGCGCGCGTTCAGGAAGTTGCCCGCCTCAACCAGGATGTTGCTCGGCAAACCGGCGGGGATATTGAGCACGCGGTTTTCCACCTGACCGTCCTCGCCCACCAACACGGCGAGCGCGCGCTCCGGCTCCAGCCGCACGAATTCGATGTGCTTGAGCCGCACGTTGCTCTTGGTGGTGAGCACGATCGACGCCGAGCGGGTCAGGCCCGACAGCATCTGCGAGGCGTCGGTGAGGATCGACTCCAAAGATTGACTGCTGCCGGCGCCGGCGACCTGCGCCTCGATCGAGCGGCGGTCCTCTTCGGTGAGGTCGCCGATCTCCATCAGCGCGTCGACAAAGAAGCGCAGACCCAGTTCGGTCGGCAAGCGGCCGGCCGACGTGTGCGGGGCATAGATCAGGCCGAGATGCTCCAGGTCCGACATCACGTTGCGCACCGAGGCCGGCGACAGCGGAATGGGCAGGATGCGGGCGAGATTGCGCGAGCCCACGGGCTCGCCGGTCGCCAGATAGCTCTCCACGAGCTGGCGGAATATCTCGCGCGAGCGCTCGTTGAGCGCCGCCAGGCTGACCTGGGCTGAACCGATCGGGATGTCGTGCGAGGCCACCTGTCTAACTCCTTGAGACCCGAGCGACATTTGACCATTCCCCGGTCTTGTTCAAGCCGGGCGTATGGGTATGGTGGCCGTCCTCAATGGGACATGGCCGCGCGCCGGGACGCGCCGGCCCTGATGGGAAGGAAGACGCCCGATGCGGCCAAGCCGCCGAGAAGTCGATGAATTGCGCCCGGTTTCGCTCGAGCGCGGGGTGGTGAAGTACGCCGAGGGCTCCTGTTTCGTGAAATTTGGCGATACCCACGTGCTGGTCACCGCCAGCCTGGAAGAGCGGCTGCCGCCCTGGCTCAAGGGCCAGGGGCGCGGCTGGGTCACCGCAGAATACGGCATGCTGCCGCGCGCCACCTCCGAGCGCACCCGCCGCGAGGCCTCGGCCGGCAAGCAGGGCGGCCGCACGGTCGAGATCCAGCGCCTGATCGGCCGTTCCTTGCGCGCGGTGGTCGACTTGGCTGCGTTGGGCGAGCGGCAGATCACCATCGACTGCGACGTGATCCAGGCCGACGGGGGCACCCGCACCGCCTCGATCACCGGCGCCTGGGTGGCGCTGTCCGATTGCCTGACCTGGATGAAGGCGCGCGACATGTTCAAGAACGGCGAGGTGCTGCGCGACCACATCGCGGCGGTGTCATGCGGCGTCTACAAGAACACCGCGGTGCTCGATCTCGATTACGCCGAGGATTCGGAAGCCGAGACCGACGCCAATTTCGTCATGACCGGCGACGGCAATATCGTGGAAATCCAAGCCACCGCCGAGAAGATCGCCTTCAGCGAAGATCAGTTCATGGCGCTGCTTAGGGCTGGCCCGCAAAGGCATCGGCAAGCTGGTGGATTTGCAGAAGCTGGCGGTGGCGTAAGTACACGTGGCACGAAAGCTCACCGGCCCGGTTGTCATCGCCACCCATAATCCCGGCAAGCTGCGCGAGATGCGTGAGCTGCTCGCGCCCTTCGGTATCGAAGCGCAATCGGCCGGCGAGCTCGGCCTCGCCGAGCCGGAAGAAACCGGCACGACGTTCGCCGCCAACTGCGCGCATCAAGGCGCAGGCCGCGGCCAAAGCCACCGGCAAGCCGGCCTTCGCCGATGACTTCAGGTTTGGTGGTCGAGGCGCTCGGCGGCGAGCCCGGCATTCATTCGGCGCGCTGGGCCGGGCCGGACAAGGATTTCCGCGCCGCCATGAATCGCATCCAGACGCTGCTCATCGAACGCGGCGCCAAGTCGCCGGAACAGCGGCGCGCGTACTTCATCGCCGCGCTGTGTCTGGCCTGGCCCGACGGCCATGTGGAGGAGTTCGAAGGCCGCATCGACGGCGTGGTGGCCTGGCCGCCACGCGGCGATAAGGGTTTTGGCTACGACCCGTTGTTCCGCCCCGACGGTTTCGACGTCACCTTCGGCGAGATGGGCGCCGACGAAAAACACGGCCTGCCGCCCAAGGGCAAAGGGCTTTCCCACCGCGCCCGCGCCTTCGTGAAGCTGGCGGAGGCCTGCCTCAAGTAGTACCGCCCTTGCGGTTCCGGGCGATCGTTACAATTTTAATCAACTCTCTGGCGGGAACACGCTTTCACCCTGGCCGCCTGCGCGCGACGCAGTCATACTGTTTAACATGTCATTAACCACGAACCTTGCGCCCTTCGCCGACCCGCCTTTTGCCGTCTATGTGCATTGGCCGTTCTGCCTGTCGAAGTGTCCCTATTGCGACTTCAACAGCCACGTCCGCCATGGCGGAATCGATGAAGCGCGTTTCGTACGCGCCATCGAGACCGAGATCGCCGCCACCGCCGCGCGCGTGCCCGGCCGCACCGTTTCGACCATCTTCTTCGGCGGCGGCACGCCCTCGCTGATGCAGCCGTCGTCGGTGCAGGCGGTGCTCGACGCCATCGCCAAACACTGGAGCGTCGCGCCCGACGTCGAGGTGACGCTGGAAGCCAATCCGTCGAGCGTCGAAGCCACGCGCTTCCGCGGCTATCGGACCGCCGGCGTCAACCGCGTTTCGCTCGGCGTGCAGTCGCTCGACGACGCTGTGCTCAAAGAGCTCGGCCGCCTGCATACCGCGCAGGAAGCGCTCGACGCCGTCGCCGTCGCGCGCTCGATCTTCGATCGTTATTCGTTCGATCTCATTTATGCGCGCCCGCGGCAGACGCTTCAATCGTGGGAAGCCGAACTCAAGCGCGCCATCGCCGAGGCGGCCGAACATCTCTCGCTCTATCAATTGACCATCGAGCCGGACACGCCGTTCTTCGGCCTCGCCAAGGCCGGCAAGCTGATCGTGCCGGACGAGGATCTTGGGCGCGACCTCTACGATCTGACGCAAAGCGTTTGCGCCGAGGCCGGGTTGCCGGCTTACGAGATTTCCAATCATGCGCGGCCCGGCGCCGAGTGCCGGCACAACCTCGTCTATTGGCGCGGCCACGATTATGCCGGCATCGGCCCCGGCGCCCATGGAAGGCTCACGCTTGACGGCCGCCGCCAAGCCACCGAAACCGAGAAGCGTCCCGAAAGCTGGCTGATGCGGGTCGAGGGAAACGGCACCGGGCTCATTGTCGATGAAAAGCTCACGCCCGGTGAAGCGGCTGACGAATTCCTGCTGATGGGCCTGCGGCTCGCGGAAGGCATCGAGCCCGAACGCTACACCTCGCTATGCGGGCGCGAGATCGATCCCAAGCGCGTCGCCATCCTGCGCGAGGAAGGCGCGGTGGAAACCACGAGCGCCGGCCGCCTGCGGGTGACGCAAAGCGGCTTCCCCGTGCTCGATGCGGTGGTCGCCGATCTAGCCGCCTAGTCTTACGTCCCCGGCCGGAACGAACGCGGCGCCGGGCTCACCACCTGGCCGCCGCTCGACGTTACCCGCAGCACCGCAAGACCGCGGTCGTTGGTGCCGTTGCGACGGAAGCGGAAGATGCCGTCATTGCCCGAAAAACCGGAAGGGTTGGTCAGGATCTGCGTGCTGAAGCGCTGCGCGCCTTGCGTCTTCACCAGCGCGGCGATCAACGCCACCGCATCATAGGCGAGCGACGCGGTGCGCACCGGATTCTGGCCGAAGCGGGCGCGATAACGCGCCGAGAATTTGCGGAAGCCGCCCGATGCCGCCGCCGCATAGAGACCGCCTTGCATGTGCGGATCGGCGAAGACCTGACTGTCGCCCCACAGCCCGGTGCCGAGCAACTGTACGCGCCGGAGATTGACGTGATCGGCCGCGAGCGCGGCCACCACCTTCATGGCGGTATCGCCGTTGTCCGGAATGAAAATGCTGTCGACCCGGTGCGCCACCTGCGCCACCCGGTGCACCGACTGCGCGAGTCCCGACGGATCCAGCGGATATTTCTCGATTGCCAGGATGCGGCCGCCGCGCCGCGATACTTCCTGCTGGAACGCCGCCTGCACCACCGAGCCGTAGGCGTTGTCCGGCAACAGCGCCGCGAACGAACGCTTGCCGCGCGAAATCTGATAATCGACGATGCGCTTGACGTCGGTCTCGGGCAGGAAGCTCAACAGATAGACGCCGGGGCCGGCCACGCTGGCGTCGGTTGAAAAGGCGATCACCGGAACGTTGCGCGGCCGCGCGACCGACCCCACCGCGCGGACCGCTTGCGCGAACAGCGGGCCGACGATGATTTCCGCGCCCTCGCTTATCGCCTGCTGGGCGGCGGCCTGCGCCGACTGTGGATTGCCGGCGTCATCCTTCACCAGCAACTGAATGTTGGGGTTCTTGAATTCGTCGAGCGCCATCTGCGCGGCGTTCTTCATCGACTGCGCGGCGACACCCGCGTTGCCCTGCGCCGATAGCGGCAGGATCAGCCCGACGCGGATCTGCCCGGTGCCGATCGTGGCCTGCGGTGCCGGCGCCGCGGTTGGCGTTCCGGTACCGATCTGATTGAACTGCGTGCTGGAGCAAGACGACAAGAACGCCGCTGCGGCGGCGACACACATTGCCGCGGTAAGGCCGCGCAATCCACGCATCAGCAATCCCTCATCGCTCCGCGGCGTCATCACTGAAAACGGCCGCTCCCCGGGTAACGAGCCCAGGGCTTTCGTAACCATACTTTCGCATAATGTCCTCCAAAAGTTAAGGCAATGAAAAAGAAAGGGAATTTCCCGCAAGGATAGCGCGCATCGGGACCCTTGGTTAGACTGCGCATCATGACCAGGGCCAAAGGTTCCGAGACCGAAACGCCGCCGCGCCGCTATGCGGCGCTCGGCGCCACCATCGAAGCGCCGAGACCGGCGCCCGGGCTCTATCTGGTCGCGACCCCGATCGGCAATCTGGGCGACCTCAGTCTGCGCGCGCTGGAGCTGCTGGCCGGCGCCGACGTCATCGCCTGCGAGGACACCCGCGTCACCCGCCGGCTGACTGAGCGCTATGGCATCGCCACCCCGCTCACCGCCTATCACGAGCACAATGCCGCCGAGGCGCGGCCGAAGCTGTTGGCACGCCTGGCCGCCGGCCAGGCGGTGGCGCTGGTGTCCGACGCCGGCACGCCGCTGATTTCCGATCCCGGCTACAAGCTGGCGCGCGAAGCCCGCGAGGCCGGACACCTGGTCACGGCCTTGCCGGGCGCCTCCGCGCTGCTGGCGGCGCTGTCGGTCGCCGGCCTACCGACCGACCGCTTTCTGTTCGAAGGCTTCCTGCCGCCCAAGCAAGCGGCGCGGCAGAAACGCATCGCCCTCCTCGCCGCCACTCCCGCAACATTGGTGTTCTACGAGAGCGGGCCGCGGCTCGCGGCAACACTTTCCGATCTCGCCGCCGGGTTGGGAACACGCACGGGCGCGGTCTGCCGCGAGCTCACCAAGCTGCACGAGGAAGTGCGGCGAGGCGACCTCGACACGCTCGCGCAGGATTACGCGCAAGGCGCCGAGACGCGCGGCGAGATCGTGATCGTGGTGGCGCCGCCGATTGAAGAGGAGGCGGCAGACGACGAGGTTGATGCGTTGTTGCGCAACGCGCTCGCGCGCGTATCGGTCAAGGATGCAGTCGCCGAGGTGGCGCTCGCCACCGGGCGGCCGCGCCGCGAGGTCTACCAGCGCGCGCTCGACCTGAGCAAAGAGGCCGGCAATGGCGGGCGATGAACCGAAACCGCCGCGGCCCAAACCGTCGGCGCTCGGCAAACCACCGCCGCGGCCGGAACGGCAAGCCGCTTTTCGCGTCGGCATTTCCGCCGAAAGCCGCGCCGCCGCGCTCCTGGTCGCCAAAGGATTCCGCATCCTGGCGCGGCGCTGGCGCAGCCCGGCCGGCGAGATCGACATCGTCGCACGGCGCAAACAGTTGCTGATCTTCGTCGAGGTGAAGGCGCGCACTGATTTCGATACGGCGGCGGAATCGATCAGCCCGCGTCAGCAGCAGCGCATCGCCGCCGCGGCGGAAGCCTGGCTGGCGGCGTTCGGCAGCGGCAGCCTGCGCGACTTCCGCTTCGACGTCATTCTGGTCGTGCCCGGCAAGATGCCGCGGCACATTCCGGGCGCGTTCGAAATGTGAGGGGATCGTGCCCCGGATGCTGCGCAATGCGAGCGTTAGCGAAGTATTGCACTGCTGATCCGGGGTCCAGCTTCTTCTCTTTGCAACCGAGGTCCCGGGTCTGCAGCGTGCCGTTTCACCCTAAATAAGCGCGTTCACGCGCGTCTTCGACGCGCTATGGCGCTGCGCCCGCGACACGAGGCTGCGCTAAGCGCTCAGCCGCTCGAAAAACTCGTCGACCTGGCCGCGGATGCGCGCGGCGACGGTGCCGAGTTCTTCGGCCACGTCCTTCACCGCGCCGGCGCTGTCGCGGGTGCCGTCGGTCGCAGCGCCCACCAGATTGACCTCGTCGGCGGTCTCCTTGGTGCGCTGGGCTGCGATCTCGACGCTGCGCGCGATTTCTTGCGTAGCCGCGCCTTGTTGGGTGACCGCCGCGGCGATGGCGCCGCTGATATCGCCGATCTCGCGGATGATCGTTTCGATCGACGTGATGGCCTCGATCGAGCGCTCGGTGGCGCGCTGCATGCCGGCGATCTGCGTGGCGATCTCTTCGGTGGCGCGGCTGGTCTGGCCGGCGAGCGCCTTCACTTCGCCTGCAACCACCGCGAACCCGCGGCCGGCTTCACCAGCGCGCGCCGCCTCGATGGTCGCATTGAGTGCCAACAGGTTGGTCTGCTCGGCGATATCGGTGATGAGCCTGACCACGTCGCCGATGCGCCCAGCCGCCTCGTCCAGTTCCTTGACCGCGGTATTGGTGCGGGTGGCTTCGCTTACCGCCTTGCTGGCGATCGTATTGGACTGCGCGACCTGGCGGTCGATTTCGTTGACCGAGGCCGAGAGCTCGTCGGCGGCCGACGCGATGTCGCGCACATTGCTCGATGCTTCACTCGACGCGCTCGCCGCCAGCGTCGTCTTCGACGCAGCCTCGTCGGCGACGCCCGTGAGCTGGCCCGAGGCCGCCAGCATCTGGTCGGTGATGCGGCCGAGCGCCACCAACGTCTCCTCGACCTCAGCGGAAAAGCGTGTAATCTCGTTTGACATCCGTGACTGGCCGAGCTTTTGCGCCTCGGAATCCTCAACGATCCTTTGGCTGAGCTCTTTGACGTGCTGCATCGCCTGCTGGAACACGCTGATCGAGCGCGCCAGCGCGCCGATCTCATCGCCACGCTCGCTGAACGGGATTTGCAGTGCGGTGTCCCCTGCGGCCACCTGCTCAGTGACCCGGGTGATGGCGGCGAGCGGCTCGGCCACGGAACGGCGGATCAGGACCATGCCGGCGGCGGCGCCAAACGCCGTGATCGACGCGAGGGCGAGATAAAGCCACACGGTCCAGCCGTAAGGCCGATCCTGGCCCATGGCGCCCATGCTGCCAGACATGTCGTGCATATGGCCGAAGCCGATCAGCACCAAGACCGCGGTGGCGGTGGCCAGCAGCGCAAAGATGGCATAGAGCTTGGCGGCAATCGAAAGCTTCGGCAAAGTCAAGAAAGTACCCTCACCCCTGCGACACCGGGGCCCCGCGCGGCGAGTGTGCGCGAGAAACGTTAATGCTCTGTTTTCCTTAAAACTTCCTTAGGCATGGCGGCCATGACCCTGAACGTTGCGGTCCAGATGGACCCGATCGAGCGGATTAACATCAAGGGCGATTCCACCTTCGCGATGTTGCTGGAGGCTGAGAAGCGCGACCATCGGCTGAGCTATTACACCCCGGACCGGCTGGCGCTGCTCGACGGGGAGGTGTTCGCCAGCGTGCAGGGTTTGCGCGTGCGCGACGTGGCGGGCGATCACTTCACGTTGCAGGAGCCGCGGCGGGTGAGGCTTACCGAATTCGACGTGGTGCTGCTGCGCCAAGACCCGCCGTTCGATCTCGCCTATATCACCAGCACCCACCTGCTCGAGCGCATCCATCCCAAGACGCTGGTGGTCAACGATCCGGCGAGCGTGCGCAACGCGCCGGAGAAGGTGATGGTCACCGAGTTTCCGCAGCTCATGCCGCCGACGCTGATCACGCGCGACCTGGAAGAGATCAAGGCGTTCCGCGCCAAGCACGGCGACATCGTGATGAAGCCGCTCTATGGCCACGGCGGCGGCGCCGTGTTCCGCCTCACGCACGACGATCTCAATTTCGGCTCGCTCTACGATATGTTCGCCAACGTCTTCCGCGAGCAATGGGTGGTGCAGGCGTTCCTACCCAACATCAAGCACGGCGACAAACGCATCATCCTGGTCGACGGCGAATATGCCGGCGCGGTCAACCGCATTCCGGCGGCCGACGACCTGCGCTCCAACATGGTGCGCGGCGGATCGCCGGCGGACACCAAGCTCAGTGCCCGCGAGCGCGAAATCTGCGAGACCATCGGGCCCACTTTGCGCGAGCGCGGACTGTTGCTGGTCGGCATCGACGTGATCGACGGCAATCTCACCGAGATCAACGTCACGTCTCCCACGGGGATTCGCGCCATCAAGAATCTCGGCGGCGCCGACATCGCCGCGCTGGTGTGGGACAAGATCGAGGCGAAGCGGCGGGGCTGACGGCGCAGCTATGCCTTACGCGCTACGCTGCTTGGGCGCGAATTGGGCAACGTCGGCGGGCGTTTGGGCGCGTTCGCGCAGGAGTCGCGTGACAGCGGCGTAATCGAGCGGGCGGGAGAAATAGAAACCCTGCCCGACTCCGCAGCCGAGCTCGCGCAGCCGAACGGACTGCTCTTCGGTCTCGATCCCCTCCGCGACAAGCCGCAAGTTCAGCTTGCGCGACAGGTCGATCAGCGCCTCGACGATGAACTGGCTGCCGCGATCGGACAACAAGCGGTCGATGAACGACTTGTCGATCTTGATGATGTCGACCGGAAAGGTCAGCAGATGCGTCAAGGAGGCAAAACCGGTTCCGAAGTCGTCGAGCGCGACCACCGTGCCCCGTTTCCTCAAGTGTTTGATCGCGCGCACGGCATTGTCGTTGGGGCCGCCCATGAGGACGGTCTCCGTGACCTCCAGCAAGAGGTACTTAAGCGGCACGCCTTCCCGGTCGAAATGCTGGGACAGCCGCCATTCCAGGTCGTCGCGTTGGAAGTCGGCGGACGACAGGTTGACGCCGAC
Source organism: uncultured Pseudomonadota bacterium (assembly GCA_963829785.1). Taxonomy (GTDB): domain Bacteria; phylum Pseudomonadota; class Alphaproteobacteria; order Rhizobiales; family Xanthobacteraceae; genus Pseudolabrys. Next base: position 15,632 of record CAWHJZ010000013.1, read on the forward strand.
GTGCGGAGCGGCAATTCCGGCGTCCAGCCAAGAACGAAGATCGTGCGCGACCTGCGCGAACATGCGGTCGGTCGTGCGGCACGCCACGTTCGAATCGGAAAATGCCGCCCGGAACTCGCCGGCGGTAACGATTTTTCCGTCGGGGGTGCGGATCCGCGCCAGCGCTTCCATGCCGACGATCTTGTCGGCCTCCATATGAAAGATCGGTTGGTAGTAGGTGAGGAGGCGGTTTTCGTCGAGCGCGAGTTCGAGCGTCTTGATCGCCGCAGCGCGTTGACCGATCGACGTCCTTAAGCCCGGCCCGAACCGCACATAACCGCCGCGGTTGGTCTCCTTCGCGTGGTACAGGGCGAAGTCCGCGTTCTGGCGCAGCTCGGAAGCGCTGGTGCCGTCGTTGCCGTAGAGCACGCCGCCCATGGTGACCCGCGGGACGACCATGTTGCCGTTGCATTCGAACGGCTTCTTCATCACCGCGCCGATCTGCTCGGCCAGCACGCGCAGCGCCTCCGGATCGTCGTAGCCGTCGGCGAACACCGCGAATTCGTCGCCGCCCAGACGGCAGGCCGGCGGCGGCGGATCGATCTCCTTGAACCGCCTGGCCACTTCGCAGATGAAGCCGTCACCGACCACGTGGCCCATGGTATCGTTGACGATCTTGAGATTGTCGATGTCGACCAGGATGAGCCCGAAGCGTGGTGCTTTTTCCTGCACGCGGCTGGTGATGATCTCGTCGAAGCAGCGCCGGTTCGGCAGGCCGGTCAACTGATCGTAGTAGGCGAGTTGGTAATTTCGCTTCTGCACCTGGTCGTGTTCGATCGCGATCGCGCAGAGATGAACGCAAGCGTCGACGATGCGCCGTTCGAGCGCGGTCGGTCCACGCTTCTTGCGGTAATAGAAAGCGAAGGTCGCGATGACGTGTCCGTCGCCGGCCTTGATCGGGCTCGACCAGCACGCCTTCAACCCGAGCGGCAACGCGAGGTTCTTATAGGGCACCCACAAGGGATCGGCCGCAATATCGGTGACGATGACCGGCTCGACGCGATAGGCGGCGGTACCGCAAGAGCCGACGGCGGCTCCGATTTCGACGCCGTCGAGCGCATCCGAATAATGTTGTGGCAGGCTTGGCGCGGCGACGGGTTTCAGCCGTCCGTCGACAATGCGTAGAATCGAGCAGGTCGCCGCCGGCGCCATCTCCTCGACACGGCGGCACAAGAGATCGGCGACCACCTCGAACGGCTGACCGAGTGCGATGGCCTCCAGGATCTCCGATTGGAGCGCATGTATCTTCAACTTGATGACGTTCATGGCGGCGCCACTTTTTCGAGCGGCGTATTAGTACCCGCCATGCGTTAACATCACCGAAATTCGCACTTATCTTGATGGTGACGCAGCCGCATTTGGTTAATGCGAACGGCCGATACCTCAATACCGGTCGCAGCACATCATCGCGCGCAAGCACGCAATCGAACGATTGTTCGATTCAAAAATACAAATACAGATTGCAGGAACGAGTCGTATGGGTCGGCGATGCGCGCACGACTCGCTCAATCGACTCGCTCGAAATGAAACCGGACGACATCGAAAATCGGACGACATCGAGTCGTCGTCAATAACCGCCGCGGTCCATCGACCGGTCGCCACCGGACGGCGTCGCCAACCAACGCAACCGGCCCTCAGGCCGCGAGCGCCATCGGCGCGGACAGTGCCGGTGGAACTTCCACCACCAGCCGCAGCTCATCGGCGCCTTCGGTCAGCGCCAGCCGCTGCCAGATCGCCGGCCCGCGCTGCATTTCTCCCAGCAGTTCCTCGACATCGCTGCAGGCCGCCTCCGCCGCCTGGCGGATCGAACGGGCCTGTTCGAGTTCCTGCGCAACCGTCATCGCGTCGATCATCGGAAACCTCCCCCCGCGCCGCCGCATGCGCTCACGGGCGCGGGCCGTTAAAAATATCTTACCCCGAATCGATTTGTTCTGCAAATGTTCTTGTTCGTAACTCCGGATTTAGGTATTCTGCTGCCCTGGGTTGCAAACCCACGTCCGGGGGCAAGTCATGGTTCAGCGCGTCGCGACGGTCGCTTTCGAGGGCATCGAGGCCCGCGCGGTCGACGTGCAGGTGCAGGTCGCGCCCGGCCTGCCGGCCTTCAACATCGTCGGCCTGCCCGACAAGGCGGTGTCGGAGGCGAAAGAGCGGGTGCGCGCGGCGTTGATCGCCTCCGGCCTGGCGCTGCCGGCGCGCCGCATCACCGTCAATCTCGCCCCCGCCGACCTGCCGAAGGAAGGCAGCCACTACGACCTGCCCATCGCGCTCGGCCTGATGGCGGCGATCGGCGCCATTCCATCGGACGCCATCGCCGGCTTCACGGTGTTGGGTGAGCTCAGCCTCGACGGCTCCATCACCGCGGTCGCCGGCGTTCTGCCGGCCGCGATCGGCGCCAATGCGCGTGGCCAGGGGCTGATCTGCCCGGCGCCTTGCGGGGCGGAAGCCGCCTGGGCGAGCCCCGAGATCGAGATCGTCGCCGCCGGCTCGCTCATCCAGCTCGCCAACCATTTCCGCGGCACGCAGGTGCTTTCGCGCCCGACCCCTAAAATCCGTGAGCTCGAGGGCACGCCGCTCGATCTCGCCGACATCAAAGGCCAGGAGAGCGCCAAGCGCGCGCTCGAGGTCGCCGCGGCCGGCGGCCATAACCTGCTGATGGTCGGCCCGCCCGGCGCCGGCAAGTCGATGCTGGCGTCGCGCCTGCCCTCCATCCTGCCGCCGCTGACGCCGGCCGAATTGCTGGAAGTCTCGATGATCGCCTCGGTCGCCGGCGAGATCGAAGGCGGCGCGCTCACCAACCGCCGCCCCTTCCGTTCGCCCCATCATTCCGCGTCCATGCCGGCGCTGGTCGGCGGCGGCTTGCGGGCGCGGCCGGGCGAAATTTCGCTTAGCCATAACGGCGTCCTGTTTCTCGACGAACTGCCCGAGTTCGCCGGCCAGGTGCTCGATTCATTGCGCCAGCCGCTGGAAAGCGGGGAAGTGGCGATCGCCCGCGCCAACCACCGCATCACCTATCCGGCGCGCTTCATGCTGGTGGCCGCCATGAATCCCTGCCGGTGCGGGCGCGCCAGCGATCCCGGCTACATCTGCCGGCGCGGCGCCAACACGCGCTGCGCGGCCGATTATCAGGCGAAGCTGTCGGGCCCGCTCATCGACCGTATCGACCTGCACATCGAGGTGCCGGCGGTGACCGCGTCCGATCTCATCCTGCCCGCGCCTAGCGAAGGCAGCCGCGAAGTCGCCGCGCGGGTCGCGCGCGCCCGCGACGTGCAGCTCGAACGCTACGCCGCCATGGGCCTCGACGCCGTGCGCACCAATGCGCAAGCCGCAGGTCCCGTGCTGGAGGAAGTCGCGCGTTGCGACGGCGCCGGGCTGTCATTGCTGCGCGACGCCGCCGACGCCATGCAGCTCTCCGCGCGCGGCTATCACCGCGTCCTGCGCGTCGCCCGCACGCTGGCCGATCTCGACGGCGCGGACAAAGTCGGCCGCGTGCATCTCGCCGAAGCGCTGTCCTACCGCGCGCTCACCGACGAAGTGCGGCGGGCGGCCTGAACGCTTGCCGCAAGCCTGCGGCGCCCGGTCGCCATCACCGCTTTAACAGTCGATTAAGCATACCGGCCCTAGCCTCGCGACGCGCGCAATCCTTCGCGCAGGGGACCCGGGGAGTTGACCATGACGCGCAGGCGTCTCGTTTCGCTGCTGGGATGGGCGGTCGTCGCGCCCATCGCCGCCATCGCAGCCCTTTCGTTTTTCACGTCCACGCCAAAACCTTGTTTCGTCGCCGGCACCCACGCCTACCGCATCGCCGGCGCCGAAAATGCTAACGTCACCGTGCGTGTCAACAAGACCGCGGCACACCCCAACCTGCGCATACAGCTTGTGAACGACCCGGCAGCCGCCAATTTCGTGCTGGTCGACGACGGCGACAGCACCGCGGCATGTCGCAGCATCGGCGCCGTCAAGAACATCCGGCTCGACGCCGATGCCGCCAAGCCGGACCTGACGGTGGTGCTGTCCGACAAATCCGCGCCCTACAAGATCTATGTGCGTTCGGCGCATTACACGCCGCAGGACGCCGCCGCGTTGTTTGCCGTGATGCGGCAGGACGCGCGTGCGCCCAAGCTCGCCGCCCGCGACTAGGTTTGCGTTTGATCCTATCCGAAGACCGGTTCCGATCCCCGATCAAGTCGGGGACAGGCTTTTTCGGGATCCTGCGCTAGCGCCCGCTATTAACCCCGCCTTCACCATGCCGGTGCGCAAGCGCCGGCCGCACGCGCTCGTAGAATGGATTAGCAACAAAGCGCGCGCCAAATTCGGGTCAAGCCAGGCGGACGCCGCCGCGTCGGCGGCGGGCATGGGGAATCATGCGCAGACAAGCGAAATCCATTGCCACCGTTCAACGCAACCGCGCGCGCAACCGCGCCGCGCTGGTGCTATTCGGCCGCTCGGTGGTGATCACGCTGTCGGTGGTCTCGGCCATTATCGGTTTCCTCGCCGGCAACCGCGTGCAGGCGTCCACCTACGATCCCAACGCTTATGCCATCGGCGTCGCCACGTTGTTCGCCGTGGCTTGTGCGGTGATCGCCTATCTGCTCATCCGCCGCCGCGCCCTGCGGCGCAAGGTGCGCAAGCTGGAAGCGCAGGTGGAGGAATTGTCTGACGATCACTGGGAGCTGCGCGAAGCCGAAGAGCGCGCGCGCAGCCTGTTGGACGCGCAGGGCGACCTCATCGTGCGGCGCGACGGCCAGGGCCGCATCACCTACGCCAACGACGCGTTCTACGCGCTCGCCGGCCGCAAACGCGACACGCTGATCGGCAAGACGAGCGATCTGCCGGTGCGCGAACAGGGCGCGGTGACGGTGCTCGCAGACGGCACGCGCATCCACGACCAAAGAATCGAAAGCGGCGCCGGCGCGCGCTGGATCGCCTGGCGCGAAGTGGCGGTGCGCACCGAGAACGGCAGCGAGGTGCAGGGCGTCGGCCGCGACGTTACCGGCCGCGTCGAAGCCGAGCAGGCCCTCGAACTTGCGCGTGATCAGGCCGAAGCCGCCAACCGTGCCAAATCGCGTTTCCTTGCCACCGTCAGCCACGAGATCCGCACGCCGCTCAACGGCCTGCTCGGCATGGCGGACCTCTTGCTCGACACCTCGCTCACGCCCGAGCAGCTCACTTACGTCAAGGCCGCGAAAACCTCGGGCGAAACGCTGTTGGCGCTGATCGAGGAGATCCTCGACTTTTCCAAGATCGAAGCCGGTAAGCTCGATCTCGAACCGCGCGCCTTCGCGCTTCTTCCTTTGGTCGAGGAAACCGTCGAGCTGCTGGCGCCGCGCGCGCAAGCCAAGGGCATCGAGATCGCTTCATTCGTCGACGACCGGCTGCCGGCGAGGCTCACCGGCGATGTTGCGCGCTTGCGCCAGGTGCTGCTCAATCTCGCCGGCAACGCCATCAAGTTCACCGAACACGGCGGCGTCGCCGTCATCGTCGAGCCGGACGAAATCGAGGACGCCATCCGTTTTTCGGTACGCGATACCGGCGTCGGCATCGCCCCGGAAGATCAGGCGCGTATCTTCCGCGATTTCGAACAGGCCGACGGCTCTTCCACCCGCAAATTCGGCGGGACCGGACTGGGGCTCGCCATCTCCAAGCGCATCGTCGAGCGCATGGGCGGAACGATCGCGGTCGAGAGCGAGCCCGGTATTGGCGCCGACTTCAGCTTCACCGTGCCGCTGGCAGCCGCCGGCGACAACGAGCGTCCCTTCGCGGCGCCCGATCTCGGCACCATGTCGATGCTGATCGTCTCGCCATCGGAGGTCGAGGCGTCCCTGCTGGCGCGCCGCCTCGGCAGCTGGGGCGCCAACGTCAATGTCGCGCACGACGCGCGCGCCGCCCTGGCGCGGCTTGCCGCGCACCCTCGCGATGCGGTGCTGGTCGACGTTGCGCTCGCCTTGGCGCTTGCGCCCGCGACCGAAAGCGTGCCGCGCCGCATCGTCATGATCGCGCCGGGCGACCGCCACGAGCTGCCGTCGCTGAAAGCCGCCGGCTACACCGGCTACCTGGTCAAACCGGTGCGCACGGTCTCGCTCGCCGCCTGCCTCGGTGATGACCGTTTCGAACTGTCGCCGCCGCTGGCGCCCGAGGCGGACGCCGACCGCCTCGAAGAAGCGCCCGAAAAGCCGCTCGCGATCCTGGTCGCCGAGGACAACGAGATCAACGCGCTGCTGGCCCGCGCGCTGTTGACCCGGCTCGGCCACCGGCCGACGATCGCCGGCGACGGCGAATCCGCGGTCGCGGCCTGGCGCGCGGCGCGCGCGGCCGGCCAACCTTTCGATCTGGTGTTGATGGACGTCCAGATGCCGGGCATGGACGGCCTCGAAGCCGCCCGCCGCATCCGGGCGGCCGAAGCCGAGGAGGTCGGCCAAGGGCCGACCCCGATGCTGGCGCTCACCGCCAACGCCTCCGAGGACGACCGCGGCGCCTGCCTCGCCGCCGGCATGGGGGGGCTGCTGGTCAAGCCGCTCGCCCGCGAGCGGCTGGCCGAGGCGATTTCCGCTCTTCCGCAGCTGTCCACGGCCCCCGAGACCGCGGCTTGAGGCGGGCTTTCCCGCGTTGTCATAATTCCGTATCGGGCCCATGGTGTAGGGATGCCATCGGCAATAGATCACTGATTCGCGGCCTGAATCTCTCGGCCTATTGCCCCTATCCGCCCCCAAAGGACCCGGAATTCCATGCCAAGCCGTCCGCCCTACGACCCGCCGCGTCGCCTGCTGGAGCGTTTCCGGACGAGCCCGACCGGAACCGGCAAGCAGGGCCTGATCTCCTCGTTGCAGGCTTACGGAGGCTTGCAGGCTTGGGCGGCGCGCGCCCACCGGCCCTCGGAAAGCCTCGGCCGCCTCGGTTCCCTGGAGGTGCGGCTGGCGCAGACCGCGGCCGAGGTCCGCCAGGCCCAGAAGCTGCGCTATCGGGTGTTCTACCAGGAGGGCTCAGCCATCCCGAATCCGGGCCGGCTGGTCGCCCGCCGCGACGTCGACGGCTACGACCCGATCTGCGACCACCTGCTGGTGCTCGACCATGCCGCCCGCGACACCCACGCCGGCAAGCCGGCGGTGGTCGGCACCTACCGGCTGCTGCGGCAACCGCTGGCGGAAGACCACGGCGGCTTCTACACCGCCGGCGAATTCGACATCGGCAACCTGCTCGCGCGCCACCACAACCTGCAATTCCTCGAGCTCGGCCGCTCCTGCGTGCTGGCGCCCTACCGCAACAAGCGCACCGTCGAGTTGCTCTGGCACGGCATCCACGCTTATCTGTTGCAGAACCGCTGCGAAGTGATGATCGGCTGCGCCAGCCTCGACGGCACCGAGCCCAAGCAGCTCGCGCTGCCATTGTCGTTCCTGCACCACTATGCGCGCGCGCCGCAGGAATGGCGCGCCCGCGCGCTGCCCGAGCGCTATGTCGAGATGAACCGGCTGTCGAAAGAGGCGATCGACCCGAAGGCCGCGCTGCGCCTGCTACCGCCGTTGATCAAGGGTTACTTGCGGCTCGGCGCCCACATCGGCGACGGCGCGGTGGTCGACTACGAGTTCGGCACCACTGACGTCTTGATCGTATTGCCGGTGTCGGCCATCAGCGCGCGCTATCTCGAGCATTTCGACTTGAGCCGCCGCGCGGCGTAGACACTTCGCGCTCGAGCAGGTTTACAGCTTCCTCAGCGACACCTGCTCGACCATGTGGCTTTCGCTCTTCTTCAAAATCAGATCGGAGCGCTGGCGCGTCGGCAGAATGTTCTCGTGCAGGTTCACGAGATTGATGCGCTCCCAGATGCCGGACGCCGTCTCCACCGCTTCCTCGTCCGACAGATTCGAATAGCGATGGAAGTATGATTTCGGATCGCGGAAGGCGGTGCCGCGCAGGGTCAGAAAACGGTCGACATACCAGGACTTCAGCACGTCCTCGTCGGCGTCGAGGTAAACCGAGAAGTCGAAGAAATCCGACACGAAGGGGATCGCCTTGCCGTCCTTCGGCAGGCGCCCGGTCTGCAACACGTTCAAGCCTTCGACGATAAGGATGTCCGGCCGGTCGACTTCGGCCCACTGGTTAGGGATGACGTCGTAGATCAGATGCGAATAGATCGGCGCCCGCGCCGGCCGCTTGCCCGCTTTCACCTCGGTAAGAAAGCGCAATAGCGCCGGCAGGTCGTAGCTTTCCGGAAAGCCCTTCTTTTCCATCAGGCCTTCGCGTTCGAGGACGGCGTTCGGATAGAGGAAGCCGTCGGTCGTAATGAGATCGACCTTGGGCACGTTCGGCCAACGCGCCAACAGCGCCTGCAGCACGCGCGCGGTGGTCGACTTGCCCACCGCCACGGAGCCGGCGACGCCGATGACGTAGGGCATCTTGACGTCCTCGGTGCCGAGGAAGCGTTCCTGCGCGACGAACAGCCGCTGCGTTGCCGCCACGTACATGGACAACAGGCGCGACAGCGGCAGATAGATCTCTTCCACCTCGCGCATGTCGAGCCGGTCATGCAACGAGCGCAGCCGCGTGACCTCTTCCGGGGTCAGCGTCATCGGCGTGTCTTCGCGCAACTCGGCCCAGTCCGCGCGTGAGAACGTGCGGTAAGCCGAGATGATTTCTTCGGTACGCTGTTCCATTTTCACTCAGCCGCGCTTGGCTTTCTCCTCATGGCCGCTCTGCGCGGTGCGCTTGGCGAGTTCCGCTTCGACCTCGGCCAGTGTCACGCCGCGCGCCTCGAGCAGCACCAGCAGGTGATAGAGCAAATCGGCGGTCTCCGAGACCAGCCGGCCTTTGTCTTCCTGCACCGCGGCGATCGCCGTCTCGAAGGCCTCCTCGCCCAGCTTCTTGGCGCAATGGGCGACGCCCTTGTCGATCAGCGCGCGGGTATAGGATTCCGCCGCGCTTCGCTGGGCGCGCTCCTGCACCCGTTTTTCGAGGTCGGACAGGGTGAATTGGCTCATTATCTGCGTTCCTTCGCGGCGGGGGTTTAGCACCCCTGGCCGCCCGCGTCATTCCGGGTCCGCGCCATCCGCGAGCCCGCAATGCCCCCAAATCAGGGGTCCAGCCGCATCGGCAGACCCGCTTTCGCCATGTATTCCTTGGCCTCGCGCACCGAATGCTGGCCGAAATGGAAGATCGAGGCCGCCAGCACCGCGGTGGCATGGCCGTCGCGAATGCCCTCGACCATGTGCTGGAGCGTGCCGACCCCGCCGGAGGCGATGACCGGCACCGGCACCGCATCGGCCACCGCGCGCGTGAGCGCGATGTCGAAACCGCTCTTGGTGCCGTCGCGGTCCATCGAGGTGAGCAGGATTTCGCCGGCGCCGAGCGCCACCACTTCGCGGGCATAATGGACCGCATCGAGGCCGGTGGGTTTGCGCCCGCCGTGAGTGAAGATCTCCCAGCGCTCCGGCTCGTCCGGCTTCGACACCTTCTTGGCGTCGATCGCCACCACGATGCACTGGTCGCCGAACTTCTCCGCCGCCTCTTTCACGAACTCGCGCCGCGCCACCGCCGCGGTGTTGATCGATACCTTGTCGGCGCCGCAGGTGAGCAGCTTGCGGATGTCGTCCACCGTGCGCACGCCGCCGCCGACGGTCAGCGGCATGAAGCAGGCTTCCGCCGTGCGGGTGACCACATCGAAGATGGTGTCGCGGTTTTCGTGGCTCGCCGTGATGTCGAGGAAGGTAAGCTCATCGGCGCCGGCGGCGTCATAAGCAATCGCCGCCTCCACCGGATCGCCGGCATCGCGCAGGTCGACGAAGTTGACGCCCTTGACCACGCGGCCGTCTTTGACGTCGAGACAGGGAATGACGCGAACTTTGAACATCTCGTTCTTTCTAGACGACTTGCCGCCGGCGCCGGCGATGCAGCAGCACCAATATCAGCGCGACGATGCCCCAGACAACCAGCACCATCACCGCCACTGGAATCGTCATCATCGCGAACCAATGGCTGGTGAACATCACATATAGCATTCCGCCGATGTTGCGGCCGAACAGCAGACAGGCGTGCGCGGCGCCCTCGTTGAGCGTGCAGCCGAGCGCACCGGCGATGGCCGCCGCGGCAAGGACCGCCACGATCGGTGCCGCGCCGAACAGCACGATCAGCGCCAGCGCCACCACCATCAGCCGCTTGATCATCGCGCCCCTTGCTCTCTTGCGCTATCCGCGGCTGCCCGTGCGCGCCGCGCCGCGCGATTGCCGGATCAGCGTCAGCGCTTCGGCGGCGTCGAGCCGCCCGTCATAGAGCGCGCGGCCGGCGATGGCGCCTTCCAGCCTGGCGGCGCGCGGCTCCAGCATTGCCTTGATGTCGTCGATCGATGCCAGGCCGCCGGACGCGATTACCGGAATCGAAATCGCGTCGGCGAGCGCGATGGTGGCGTCCAGGTTCAGGCCCTTCAACATGCCGTCGCGCGAGATGTCGGTGTAGATGATGGCAGCGACACCGGCGTCCTCGAAACGCTTCGCGATGTCGAGCGCCGACAATTCCGAGGCTTCCGCCCAGCCTTCCACCGCCACCTTGCCATCGCGCGCATCGAGCCCGACCGCCACCTGGTTGGGGAAACGGCGCGCGGCCTGCTTCACAAGCTCGGGATCGCGCACCGCCGCGGTGCCGATGATGACGCGCGTCACGCCCTTGGCAAGCCAGCCTTCGACGGTCGCCATATCGCGGACGCCGCCGCCGAGCTGCACCGGGAGGTTGACGTTTTCCAGGATGCGGTCGACGGCCGCCGCATTCACCGGCTTGCCGGCGAAGGCGCCGTCGAGATCGACAATGTGCAGATATTCGAAGCCTTGGGCTTCGAAGGCGCTGGCTTGCGCGGCGGGATCGCGGTGAAACACGGTCGCGCGCGCCATGTCGCCCTGCTCCAGGCGAACGGCAAGACCTTCCTTCAGGTCGATGGCGGGAAACAGGATCACGGCGTCCACCTCAAGAAATTCGCAATCAGCGCCAGCCCGAGCCGCTGGCTCTTCTCCGGGTGGAATTGCGTGCCCACCATGTTGTCGCGCCCGACGATGGCCGTGAGCGGGCCGCCGTAGTCGGCCTGCGCCACCAGTTCGCCGCGTTTGGTCGGCTTCAGGTGATATGAGTGCACGAAATAAGCGTGCAGGCCGTCGGGCCCGAGCGCGAGATCGGCGAGCAGCGGATGCGGCGCCAGCATGTTGAGCGTGTTCCAGCCCATGTGCGGGATCTTCAGCGACGCATCGTCCGGCGTAATGCGGTCCACTTCGCCCGCGATCCAACCCAGGCCCGGCGTCACCTGATATTCGAGCCCGCGTTCCGCCATCAACTGCATGCCAACGCAGATGCCGAAGAACGGCGCGCCGCGCTGGAGCACGTTCTCATTGAGCGCTTCCACCATGCCGTCGATCTCGTCGAGGCCGCGCCGGCAATCGGCGAAGGCGCCGACGCCCGGCAGCACGACGCGCGAAGCGCGCGCCACCTGGTCGGGATCGCTGGTGACGTGGATCGCCTGGTTGTGGTTGCTCTCGCGCCCGGCCCGCTCGAAGGCCTTGGCCGCCGAGTGCAAATTGCCGGAGCCATAGTCGACAATAGCGACGCTCATGGCGCGTTCCCCGGCTCGGGGAACAGCCCGATGACGTCGTCACCGGTCGGCGTGCCGCGCCGCGTCGGCAAACTGTAGGTCGAACTCGGCCGCCGGCGGCGGCGCGGCAATGTCCGGCTTGCGCGTTGCCCATTCGCCATAAAAGCGGTGTTCGGCGTCTTCGAGATCGTCGCCGACGACGAAGCCAAGCATCTTCCAGCCGCGGCGATCGAGTTTCCAGCGCCGCAGGTTTCCGGCTTCGAGGCCGACCAGCAGCGCGATCAACAAACCGGCGATCGTCTTTGCCGTACCCGGAACGCCGAAGAACGTCAGCGCGCCTTCGACCACGACCATGACGATCACATAGAGCACAAAGGCAAGCCACAGCCGCCGCGCCAACAACCACAGCGGCGCCAGCACGAACGCCCAGAAATGGAACCCGTCACGCACGAACAGGAAGCGCTCGGGATCGGCGCTTCGGCCTTTGCGTGGCGGCGGTTCGTGCACGGTGTAGGTGGGCATTGGATTACTCTTGCCAACATATCTGGTCATTCCGGGGCGCGATCGAAGATCGCGAACCCGGAACCCATAACCCCTGTCTCTTTAGTTCACTTCAGCGCCGGGATTATGCGATTCCGGATAGCCTCGCTTCGCTCGGCTTCCGGAATGACGCCGTTGTGTTTACCCGCCCAGCGAGCCCTTGGTCGACGGCACTTCATCCTTGGCGCGCGGGTCGATGCTGACCGCCGCCCGCAGCGCGCGCGCCAGCGCCTTGAAGCACGACTCGGCGATATGGTGGTCGTTGGTCCCGTACAGGCAAGCGACATGCAAGGTGATGCCGGCGTTCATGGCGAAAGCCTGGAACCATTCCTGCACCAATTCGGTATCGAAAGTGCCGACCTTGTCGCGCACGAACTCGGCATTGAACACCAGGAACGGCCGCCCCGAGATATCGAGCGCCACGCGCGTCAACGCCTCGTCCATGGGCACATGCACATCGGCATAACGGGTGATGCCCTTCATGTCGCCGAGCGCCTGTTTCACCGCCTGGCCGAGCGCGATGCCGACGTCCTCGGTGGTGTGGTGGTGGTCGATATGCAGGTCGCCCTTGGCCTTGACCGTGATGTCGATGCGGGAGTGGCGCGCCAGCAGGTCCAGCATGTGGTCGAGGAACCCGATGCCGGTTGCAACCTGCGATCGGCCGAGCGCCGTCGAGATCGACTTCGACCGCCACGTCGGTTTCCTTGGTCTTGCGCGTCACTTTGCCGGTGCGCATGGTGCCGGTCGACATATTGCCAGGAGACATGGGCGCTCCTTTGGGCGGCCTTTGGAGCCGCGAACCCCTTGATCCGCGCGCCTTTTATCAGGGGTCCGGCGGATTTGCCACAGTCGGCGCCAGGCGGGGGGCAGGTGCCGGCGCGATGAGCGACCTTCGCCAACCGGACATCGCTCAAGGCCTGACTCCACCCACGCGGGTTGACTCCCGCCCAGGTGGTACTTCAAGCTATTGCATTATTTAGTCGAGTAGTCATGGCAGCCAACGAGCCCATGATATCGCACCGGAAAGTTCGCCAAAGCTTGGACCGCGCGTTCGGGCTCGTTTTTGTTGTCTTTTTCATCCTGGTCGCATTGCTGCCGATCGTCCATGGCGCCTCATCGCGTGGCTGGCCGCGCGCGCTTGCTGCCGCCTTTCTGGCCAGCGCAGCTATTGCATCCTCTACATCAACCCGGCGGATTGCAGCGGCCGTTTCGGCATCGCCGGCAGCAAGATCGTCTCCGATGTGATGGCAGTGGAATTGCGCCGGCGTGGGCTTGTCAAATGAACCAGCACATGAAAAAGCGCGTCGGCAGACTATCCGATTGGGCCCTCGCAGCGGCGCTTGCCGCAATTGCCGCCGTCATCAGTCCGATCGGCATCGAGTTCGCCACCGGGCGGCACGACTTGAGCCTCCGCGTCAATGTAGCGAGCTGGACCTTCGACGCCTTTCTCGTGATTGTCATTGTAACGGTGCTATCGCGCGACAAACCGCGCCGCATTGGCTTTTATGCCATCGCCTGGGCTTTCCCCTTCGTCCTGCTCGCCGGCGCCGAACTCTTCGCGATCTCCATTCGTCTGGCCGACCGCATCGCGCCGCTCTCGGACTCGTCGGTGCTCACGCGCAAGGGCCCGTGGCCCGGCTACCTGTTGAGCGACGCCCGCTACTATCAAACCAGTGGCCTGCGCCTTTATCGGCCCTGGCATGGCGACGGCATCACGCTCAACAGGCTCGGGTTACGCACCGCGCTGCCGGCGCCACGGAAAGCGGGCGAATGGCGCATTGCCGTCACTGGCGGCTCAGCAGTCTGGGGCTGGCGGGTGCGGGATGCCGATACCATTCCGGTGCAACTGCAAGCCATTCTACATCGCACGGGCCATCGGAATGTATCGGTCTACAATTTCGGTATCGAGGGCGCCACGCTGAAGGGTGAGCTGGCTCTGCTCAAACACTTTCGCAGAACCTATTCGATCGATCAGGTTCTGTTCTATACTGGCGCCAACAACGTAACCTACGCCTATCTGGAAAATGCCCGCACGCGCAGCGGCCCGTGGAGCGCTGAGTTGGCAACTTTCGAGCTGATCAAAGCGGCGCAGCGCTTCCAGGTCGTGCACAGCGAGCCGTCGCTGCAAACGCTGCAATGGCTTGACACCAATGTGGTAGCCCCGGCTCTGAAGAACAACTCGTTACGCCGGGACATGATGGCTGCGTACGAATATTGCCGTCAGACGGAGCTACGGTGCGACTTCGCGCTGCAGCCGATGCTGCTACAACGCAAGGCGGCATCCGGCGTAGATGCCGAGATGGCGCGCGTCTTCAGACGCGTCTATCCGCGCTTTGGCGAGCTGACTGTACGCATGTACGAAGCCGCGCTTGCGAGCGGCCCGTCCGGCCACGTCATCGATCTCACCAGGATTTTCGATCGAACGCAGGGGGCGATCTTTCAGGATACGACCCACGTGAGCGAGGCGGGGAACCAGATCGCCGCGGCGTCCCTAGCGCCCATCGTCGCATCACGGCTACCGTGAACCGGGTCGCTCGGGTGGCGTCGAGCCGGCGGACCGGATTTGCAATGCCGCCGGTCCAGGCCTACATCAGCCCCGGCAAGTTTCATGGGCGCGTCGATGAACGAACCTTCCTCCACCTCTCCCACTTGGCACGGCACCACCATCCTCACCGTCCGCAAGGGCGGCATGGTGGTCATTGGCGGCGACGGCCAGGTCTCCATCGGCCAGACCATCATCAAGGGTAACGCCAAGAAGGTCCGCCGGCTTGGTAAGGGTGACGTCATCGGCGGCTTTGCCGGTGCCACCGCCGATGCCTTCACGCTGTTCGAGCGGCTGGAATCCAAGCTCGAACAGTATCCGGGCCAGCTCATGCGCGCGGCGGTCGAGCTCGCCAAGGACTGGCGCACCGACCGCTATTTGCGCCGGCTGGAAGCGATGATGATCGTCGCCGACGCCCAGGTGACGCTGGTGCTCACCGGCACTGGCGACGTGCTGGAACCGGAACACAATGTCATGGGCATCGGCTCGGGCGGCAATTACGCGCTCGCCGCCGCGCGCGCGCTGCTCGACAGCGACATGGATGCCGAGGCGATCGTGCGCAAGGCGCTCGACATCGCCGCGGAGATTTGCGTCTACACCAACCGCAACCTGACCATCGAGTCGCTCAACACGTAATCGAGTAAGCAATTGACCGACTTCTCCCCCCGCGAAATCGTTTCCGAACTCGACCGCTATATCGTCGGCCAGAACGACGCCAAGCGCGCGGTTGCTATCGCGCTGCGTAACCGCTGGCGCCGGCTGCAGCTCGACGACAAGCTGCGCGAGGAAGTGCTGCCCAAGAACATTTTGATGATCGGCCCCACCGGCGTCGGCAAGACCGAGATTTCGCGCCGTCTGGCGCGGCTCGCCGGCGCGCCCTTCCTCAAGGTGGAAGCGACCAAATTCACCGAGGTCGGCTATGTCGGCCGCGACGTCGAGCAGATCGTGCGCGATCTGGTCGAAATCGGCATCGCGCTCACCCGCGAAAAAAGCCGAAAAGACGTGCAGGCAAAGGCCGAAATGGCCGCCGAAGAGCGCGTGATCGATGCCCTCGTCGGCCCCGGCTCCGGCCCATCGACGCGCGAGAGCTTCCGCAAGAAGCTGCGCACCGGCGAGCTCGATGACAAGGAAATCGAGATCGAAGTGCAGGCCGGTGGCGGCGGCATGCCGATGTTCGAAATTCCCGGCATGCCGGGCGCGCAGATGGGCGCCATCTCGATCGGCGATATCTTCGGCAAGATGGGCGGCGGCCGCACCAAGACGCGGCGCGTCAGTGTGAAGGATTCCCACGATATCCTGGTCAACGAAGAATCGGACAAGCTGCTCGACGACGACGCGCTGACCCAGGACGCCATCCGCTCGGTCGAGCAGAACGGAATCGTGTTTCTCGACGAAATCGACAAGATCTGCGCGCGCGAAGGCCGCGGCGGCGCCGATGTCTCGCGCGAAGGCGTGCAGCGCGATCTGCTGCCGCTGATCGAAGGCACCACCGTCGCCACCAAGCACGGGCCGGTGAAGACCGACCATATCCTGTTCATCGCTTCCGGCGCCTTCCACATTTCCAAGCCGTCGGACCTGTTGCCGGAATTGCAGGGCCGGCTGCCGATCCGCGTCGAGCTGCAAGCGCTCAGCCGCGACGACATGCGCCGCATCCTGACCGAGCCGGAAGCGTCTCTCATCAAGCAATACGTCGCGTTGATGGGCACCGAAGGCGTCACCCTCGACATCACCGAGGACGCCATCGACGCCATTGCCGACATCGCGGTGTCGGTCAATTCGAGTGTCGAAAACATCGGCGCCCGCCGCCTCCAGACGGTGATGGAGCGGGTGCTCGACGACATCTCGTTCGCCGCCCCCGACCGCAATGGCGAGACGGTGAAGATCGACGGCGACTATGTGCAGAAGAACGTCGGCGACTTGGCCAAGAACGCCGACCTCTCGCGCTTCATCCTCTGAGCCGCCAGAGGCACGGGTTTCTCCAAGCGCCCGGCGGGGCACTCCGCAAACCGCTTAACCTTTGATATCTAATGATTTTCCAGACCCCCGGCCGGGGCGGCGGCGGTCCCGCCCGGGCGCGCCGGATGACGAAGCGCTACTTCGCCATTTCCTTCATGCAGTCCATGACGAACTTGGCGCGGTCGTCCATCTTGATGTTCTGCTGCGCCGCCTTCTTCTGACAGGCCTCCATGCGCGCCTTTTCGCCCGGCGGCATCATCTTTGCCGGCGCGGTCGGTTTCATGTCCGACTGCGCCATGGCCGCGCCGGCGTTCAAGCTTACAGCAAGAGCAAAGATGAAAGCGGTCAGCCGCGTCATGAGGTCGTCTCCTACGAAGCAATGCCATGCGTGATCGCGCAAGGCGTTTGTGCGGGGCAATGCCCGGCGCTCACTTCTTGTCGTCGTCGTCGGGCGCCGGTTCCGTCACCGCCACCGGATCGGACGCCGGGAACGTGTCCTCCAGGCCTTCCTCAAGATCGTGCTCGCGCTCTTTCTTGGTCGGCTTGTACTCTTTGAATTCCGGCTTCGGTTTCCCGGTTTTCGGCTTGCTGGCCATGTCCGCACCTCCAACTCATGGAAACTCAGCGGCTCTGTGATTTGCGCAGTCTCACATAAAGCGCGCCCTCGCCGCCATGGGCGATATGGGCATCCTCGAAGCCGACCACAAAGCTGCGGAACTCGGGCAGCGCCAGCCACTGCGGCACCTGCCGGCGCAGCACGCCGCCTTCGCCGTTACGCCGGCCCTTGCCGGTGATCACCAGCACCAGACGATGCCCGCGCGCGCTCGCCGTGCGCAGGAAATGCAGCAACGCGGCATGCGCCTCGCTTTGCGTCAGCCCATGCAGGTCGAAGCGGGCGTCGATCGCCTCGCGGCCACGCGCGACGCGCTGGCGCATGCGGCGGCCGAGCGGCGCCAAAGGCGGCGCGGCCGGCGGCGGCGCCGGCGGCATTTTCGGTGTGCTCGAAGGCGCCGGCGTCGATTTCTTCACCCGCCGCGGCTTGTCCGGCGGCGCGACGGTTTCCACCGATTCTTCCGCTTCGGCCGCAACAACCGGCGCGTCGCGCAAGGGCGCGATGGATTGCGTCACCGTCCGCCACAGCACCCGTTCATCGCGGCTCAGCACGCGCCGACGGTCGCGCGCGCTCATTCCAGAACCTGCGGCTTGGCTTTCGGTAGCGGCGTCGCCTTCTTGGCGGCGGCCAACGTCGTTGCTTCATCCGGCGCAAGCGCCGGCGGCTTCGGCCGCGGCAGTGGAATATCGA
This sequence comes from uncultured Pseudomonadota bacterium, assembly GCA_963829785.1. Classification (GTDB taxonomy): domain Bacteria; phylum Pseudomonadota; class Alphaproteobacteria; order Rhizobiales; family Xanthobacteraceae; genus Pseudolabrys. The sequence goes on from CAWHJZ010000013.1 coordinate 33,569, forward strand.
TATCGCCCTTCACGCCCAGGTCGCGCGGCACCAGCATCACGAAACGGCCATGCTGCTTGATGCGGCCGGCGATATGATTGACGCCATTGCCGTGCCCGAAATAGATGTCCGCGCGCGCCGGCCCGACGATGGCCGAGCCGGTGTCCTGCGCGATCAGCAGACGATTGAACGGCGTATCCGGCACTTCACTGGTGATCGGCAATTCGGCCTCGACCCAGATTGGCGTGCCGTAGACGTGGATGCGCTTGTCCACGGCCAGCGAGCGCAGCGGCGTCAGCGGCACCCCTTGCGCGCCCTCGATGTCATCATGCGCCTCCAGACCGGTATCCGTGAAGAACACGTAAGACCGGTTTTTGCGCCGTAATTTCTTGCCTTCCTCGGGGTTCGCCTCCATCCAGTCGCGGATGCGGTCCATCGTCATGTCTTCGCGCGCAATGATGCCGCGCTTGATGAGATCCCGGCCGACTGGATAATAGGGCTTGCCGTTGCTGGCGACGTAGTTGAGCCGCAACACCTTGCCGGTGTCGAGCTTGACCCGCGCCGAACCCTGAATCTGCGCAAAGAACGCATCGACCGGATCCTTGATCCAGCAGATTTCGAGGCCTTTGCCGGCAAGCGCGCCATCTTCAATTTTGGCGCGGCTATATTGGCCGAAGACCGTGCTGCGGCCGGCCCACTTCTTCGGCACGCGATACAACGGCACCGTGAACTCGTCGCTGCGGGAACGCGAGCCGGCAAACTCGACTTCGTAATAGCCGGTGTAGAAGCCCTGGGTATCGCCGGCCGGCGCGATGCGCACCGGCTTGAAATTGTCCTCGAAGAACTTGCGCGCCGCTTCGCGGTCGAGCGTTCCGGCGGCAAGCGCGCGCTGACACACCTTGTAGAGGCCACGATAGACCGGCCTCGCCCGGCGAAGCATGTGCGGCGTGGCGTGGCGAATGGCGTCGCAGCTCTTCAGGAACGATTTGAAGGCCGCGGCCTGGTCGTCGTCGCTCCAGCCGTTGAGCGCTGTAAAGCTCATGGGCGTCACCTGCGCGTGACGCAGCTTCAGCAGGGAATGATGGATTCTGTGATGGTGTTTCTTTTTCGCGGCCGCCGCTGGCGTGGCCATCGTCAGCGCAACCGAAGCCGCCGCTACGGTCGCGACAAGGCCGGCGCTCAAGCGCTGAAAATGAAACCCGAATCGAACAGCGGAGCGGAGATCGGCCGCCTGCATGCGTTCATTGTCCGGCTTCAGTGGCTACCAGCTTCCAGTTCGGATCGCGCGAGTTCACCTCGCGGGCGAACGTCCAGATGTCGGTGACGTCGCTGACCTTCTCGGCGTTGCCGTCGATCACCTTGCCCTCTTTGTCGCGGGTGGCGGTGATCAGCTTTGAGAGGAAACGCAGCGTCACTTGCGCGGTACGCTGGCGCAATTCGGCGCCGGTGACTTCGGCTTCGTCAATCGACACGAAATGGCTCTCGACCGTCTCGCCGCGCTTCTCACGCTCGGTGATCGCGCCTTCGAAGCCCTCGTAGACTTCGCGCGACAGCAGCGACTTGAGCGTGCGGCGGTCGCCCTCGGCATAGGCATTGACGATCATCTCATAAGCGCCGCGCGCGCCGGCGATGAAGCTCTTGGCGTCGAAACTCGAATCGGCCGCCGCGATGGCGTCGAGACCGGCGGCCACGGGCGAGTCGGGCGCGGCCACGCCTTTCCAGCGTTCGCCTGCCGGCACCGGTTCGGCCGGCTGGGCGGCGGCGGCTTCGGCGTTGCGGTTCGGCAGCGGGATCACCTTTTCCGTCGCCGGCTGTCCCGGCTTACGCGTGGAATAGGGATCGTAAGGCGGCCGCTCGCGGCCGGTACGCTGGCCCAGAACGCTACGCAGCCGCAGAAAAATGAACACTGCGAGCGCGAGGAAGATGATGGTGTAGATATCGAACACGTCTTGCATGCTTTCGGCAGCCGTGGCGGATCGGGTTCGGGCCCGTCGCCGGTTCGACGGCATGGCGGGCGCGTCCACCGTACCTATCTAAGCTGGTAATCGCCCCGTTCCATAGGCCGCACGCCGAATCCGGCGCTATTTGGGCTCTGGGACAAACTGTAAACGATCGGGACGCTCACGCCAACACGGCCGGTGTGGGAGAAGAGAGCCATTATGAATGTGGCAAAATGGGTGCTGCTGGCGATTTTGGCGCTGCCTTTCGCCGAACTGGCGGCTTTTGTCGCGGTAACCGCCACCATCGGCTTTGCCTGGGCGCTGCTTTTGGTGGTGGCGACCTCGCTTGCCGGGGGGGTCCTGCTGCGTCACGCCGGCGGTAACCATATCGCCCGTATGCGGGTGGCGCTGGGCGGCGGCAATATCAATGCCCTGCAGGCCGACGGCACCGGCTCGCTCGTCCTCCTGGCCGGATTTCTCCTTTTAATTCCGGGGTTTATCACCGACGCCATTGGCGCCTTGCTATTGCTCGTGCCGCTCGGCGCGGCGCTTCGACGCGGGGCCCCTGCCCGCTCGCCGGATGGCGTGGTCGACCTCGAGCCCGAGCAGTGGCACCAGGTGCCCGACCCCTCGCTGCCCCACCACGACCGGCCCCGCCGCGACGACTAGTGCCCCCGCGCCCGGGCGTTCTTGTTCCGCCTTGAGCGCCATGTTAGCCAACCGGCGCGCCCGCTTGGGCTGCCGAAAGCGCCAGCCCGGTCTCCCGGGGCGGCAACCGGCGCCTTCCAAAGCAAGGGTGCGCACACACGCTGGATCAATGAACCGGGCCTGACCCGATCGGGCAAAAGGCGCTTCGCCGCGCGGAGGGAAATTCATGACGACAACCAATGGCGGCCAAGGGCCCGAAGCCGCGGCGCCGGGCCAAGGCCAGGATCAAGGCCCGCAACTCAACGTGGTGGCGCAATACATCAAGGACCTGTCGTTCGAGAACCCGAACGCGCCACAGTCGCTGCAAGTCCAGCAGCAGCCGCAGATCGGCATTCAGATCAACGTCGATGCCACGCCGCTGTCGGACACCGACATCGAGGTCTCGCTCAAGCTCGAAGGCAAGGCGGAAACCGGCGACCAGCTGCTGTTCAACTTCGAGCTCGACTTCGCCGGCGTGTTTCGCATTCAGGGCGTGCCGCAGGAGAGCCTGCAGGCGGTCGTGCTGATCGAATGCCCGCGCCTATTGTTCCCGTTTGCGCGTGAGATCATCGCCGCGACCGTTCGCAATGGCGGCTTCCCGCCGCTCTTGCTCGACCCCGTCGATTTCGTTGCGCTCTATCGCCAGCGTATGGATCAGATGCAGCCGTCCGACCAGCCGGTGGTGTGATCGCGAGCTGTTACTGCGCGTCGTTTTCCCGGTACTTCAGCCACAGCGCGTTTTCGCCCAAGGTTGCGACAAACGCGCGATGGGCGACGCGGTCGTCCTCGCTGACGCGCGGCGTCAGCGCGGCCGGCCGCTGGCGCACCGCCGCAACACCCCCGGACGTGTTGCGGTGACCATTGGTATGCTCGGCAAGACCGAGCGAAGCCTGCCGGCCGCCGATAAGTTCAAGATAAACCTCGGCCAGGATTTCGGCATCGAGCAGCGCGCCGTGCTTGGTGCGGCGTGAATTGTCGATGCCGTAGCGCGCGCACAGCGCGTCGAGATTGTAGGGCCCGGCCGAATGCTTGCGCCGCGCCAGCGCGAGTGTGTCGACCAGTCGCTCGCGCGTGATCAGCGCGCGTTCAATGCGCTTGAGCTCGGCGCACAGAAAGCCGTAATCGAAACCGGCATTATGAATCACCAGCGGGTCGTCGCCGATGAAGGCGAGAAAGTCGTCGGCGACGTCGGCGAACAGCGGCTGGTCCTTGAGGAACTCGGCCGAGAGCCCGTGAATGGCGAAGGCTTCCGCCGGCATATCGCGTTCGGGATTGAGATAGGCGTGGAAGGTGGCGCCCGTCGGGATGCGATTGAGCAGTTCGACGCAACCGACCTCGACCAACCGATGCCCCTGGTTGGGATCGAGCCCGGTGGTTTCGGTATCGAGGACGATTTCGCGCATGGTACCTTCGTGCCGCGGGGCGCGACTCAGTGCTGTCGCTTCGGCATTGTAGCGGCGCGCTTGAGAATTTCACGCACCTGCGCCCGCGCGGCGTCAAAGCCTTTCCCGCTATCCACTATGAAATCGGCGCGCGCCCGTTTTTCCGCGTCGGGCATTTGCTTGGCCAAGAGCGCCTGAAACTTGGCTTCCGTCATGCCCGGCCGCTCGAAAGCGCGCTCACGCTGCATTTCCGCCGGCGCCGATACCACCACCACGGCGTCGCAGCGCTTGTCGCCGCCGGTCTCGAACAACAGCGGAATATCGAGCACCGCCACCTTGGCGCCGTTTTGCTCGGCTTCGCGCAAGAACCGCTGCTCCGCCTTGTGCACCAGCGGATGCACGATCTGCTCGAGTTTCTTGATTGCCGCGGCATCGCCCAGCACCGCTTTACCGAGCTTTTCGCGGTCGACCTCGCCGTCCACCGTTGTTCCCGGAAACGCCTGTTCGATCAGCGGTGTGGCCTCGCCGGCATAGAGCCGGTGCACCGCAGCGTCGGCGTCATGCACGGGCACGCCTTCCTCGGCGAACATCGTCGCCGTGGTGGATTTCCCCATACCGAGCGAGCCGGTCAGACCGAGGATGAACATGAAAACCCATTTTTTGGTTTGCGCATGATCTTATCCAAAAACCGGTTCCCATCTCCAATGGGGGACGAGGACATGCTTTTCGGGATCATGCGCTACCCCGCCACCCAGCCGTTCTGCCGCAGGTAGGCGAGCAGCGGCAGCAACGGCAGGCCGAGAATGGTGAAATAGTCGCCCTCAACGCGCTCGAACAGATGCACGCCGATGCCTTCGAGCTGATAGCCGCCGACGCTAGCCGAGGCGGCGCTCCCGGCGGCATCGAGATAGGTCGTCGATGAAATCGTCGCCGAAATCGCGCATGGTCAGCCGCGCGCTGTCGATATGTTCGAATATCACCTCGCCGTCGCGCACCAATGCGATCGCCGAATGCAGTTCATGGCTGCTGCCGCGCAGACGGCGCAACTGCTCGGCGGCGGCGGCGCGGTCGGACGGCTTGCTGAAGCGTTCGGTGCCGCACGCCAGCGTCTGGTCGGCACCGAGCACGAGCTGCCCGGGTTGTTTCGCCGCCACGGCACTCGCCTTGGCGCGCGCCAGCAGTTGCGCCGCCGCGATCGGCTCGGGGTTACCCGCCTCCAATTCAATGGCGCGTTCGTCGAGCTCGGCCGGCCTGATCTCGAACCAGAGGCCCGCCGCCGCCAGCATCTTGCCGCGCACATCGCTGCGTGACGCCAGCACCAACGGTTGATTGGCGAGCCAAAGCGGCATGATCTATGTTGCCGGCGCGCGCCGGCGCTCGGTCAACAGCTTCATTACCGCCGAGGCGGTTTCCTCGATCGAGCGCCGTGTCACGTCAATCGACGGCCAGTTGTTACGCGTGCACAAGCGGCGCGAATAAGCCACTTCCTCGGCCACCGCGTCCTTGTCGATATACTGATCGTCTTCGCGAAGCGCCTTGAGCCCAAGCAAACGATTTTCGCGGATCTGCACGATGCGTTCCGGGCTCGCGTACAGGCCGACGACCAATGGCCGGGATAATTTTTCCACTTGCGGCGCCAGCGGTACATTCGGCACCAGCGGCACATTGCCGGTCTTGATGCCGCGGTTGGCGAGATAGATCGAGGTCGGCGTCTTCGAGGTGCGCGAGACGCCGACCAGCACCACATCGGCGTCTTCCAGGCCGTCCACGTGCTGGCCGTCGTCATGCATCATCGAGTAATTCAGCGCCTCGATACGCTGGAAATATTCCGCATTGAGCACGTGCTGGGCGCCAGCGCGGTGGATGGTCTCGGCGCCGAGATAGGACTCGAACAGCCTTAGGATCGGCCCCAGCACCGACATGCAGGGCAGCCCGAGATCCCGGCATTTGTGCTCCAGGAGCTGGATCAGTTCCTCTTCCAGCAGCGTATAAAGAACCAGCCCGGGGGATTCGCCGATCTCCGACAGCACCCGGTCGAGCTGCTTCCTGGAACGCACCATGGGATAGAGGTGCTCGACCGGCGACACGTTGGAATATTGCGCGGCCGCCGCCCGCGCGACCGTGATCAGAGTTTCACCGGTGGCGTCGGAAACGAGATGGAGATGGAAATAACCGGTATTGACCATAGGGACAGCGGGGGGAGGACCTGTGGATGGAGTGGGAGGAAGCCACGGCTTCACCCCCTCGGCAAGCCATCAATGGCGCAAAGTCCAACATTCGTCCACAAAGGCGCCTACGAGATGCCCTTTCGGCTGGAATCGGGGAGCGAATCCAAGCTGTGGACGCGGACCTGGGGAGGAGCGGGGATAAGCCTCGAAATCTCCGGCGACCATGGGACCTTGTTGTGGAGCGTTGCGGCGAGGAGAACGTTGCGATTCTGAATTGAGCCCGGACCGGCAGTGGACAGACTGCGTGAGCAAAGGCATGAGTTTAATTAACGGTCCAGTAACCACTACAAAGAGTCTTAGAAGAGTCTTTATGGAAGCAAGCGTGCAAGACGAGAGGCCGGGGATAAAACCTTTGCTCCGCGTGCTGGCCGGTGAGCGGCAAAGGATTCCGCCGGTCTGGATGATGCGCCAGGCGGGCCGTTATCTGCCTGAATACCGTGAGGTGCGCGCTAAAGCGGGCGGGTTTCTCGACCTGTGTTTCAATCCAGAACTTGCCGCAGAAGTAACCTTGCAGCCGGTGCGGCGCTTCGGCTTCGACGCGGCGATCCTGTTTTCCGACATCCTGGTGGTACCGCTCGCGCTCGGCCGCAAGCTCTGGTTTGCCGAAGGCGAAGGGCCGCGGCTCGAACCGTTGAATGAATCGCGCGATGTGATGGCGTTACGCGCGCAGGCCGACGATAAAGTCTTATCGCCGATCTACGAGACCGTGCGCCGTGTCAAAGCCGAATTGCCGAGCGAAACCACCTTCATCGGCTTTTGCGGCGCGCCGTGGACGGTGGCGACCTATATGGTGGCCGGCCGTGGCACGCCTGATCAGGCGCCCGCAAAGGCGCTGGCGGCGCGCGATCCGGCGGCTTTCCAGTATCTCGTCGATTGCCTCGTCGAGGCTTCGGTCGGCTATTTGGCGCGGCAATTGGAGGCCGGCGTCGAGGTGGTGCAGATCTTCGACACATGGGCGGGCTCATTGCCGGCGGAAGACTTCGAACGCTGGTGTGTACAGCCGACCAAGAAACTGGTGGCAAGACTGCGCGAGAAGAAGCCCGGGACCAAGGTAATCGGATTTCCCCGCGGCGCCGGTCCGAACATTCCGCATTATGTGGCAGAGACCGGCGTCGATGCCGTCAGTCTCGAGAGCGAGATCGACCGCACGTTCGCCCGCGAACAGATTCAGTCGCGCGTGCCGGTGCAGGGCAATGTCGATCCGCAAATCCTGCTGGCCGGTGGTGACGCGCTCGACCGCGAGGTCGATGCCGTGCTTGAGGCCTTTGGCGGTGGGCCGCACATTTTCAATCTCGGCCATGGTATTTTGCCGCAGACCCCGATTGCGCATGTGGAACGGATGCTCAAACGCGTGCGAGGATAACCGCCGCCATGTACCTCTGGATCAAAGCCTTCCATCTCATCGCGGTCATCGCCTGGATGGCCGGCATGCTCTATCTGCCGCGGTTGTTCGTCTATCACGCGTCCGCCAAGCCCGGCTCCGAGGCCTCCGAGACCTTCAAGGTCATGGAGCACCGGCTGCTGCGCTACATCATGACCCCGGCGATGATCGTGACCTGGCTGCTTGGAATCACCCTGGTGCTGCAGGGCCAGTGGCTGGGCGCCGGCTGGTTCCATGTCAAGTTCGCCCTGGTGCTGATCATGACCATCCTGCACGGCCTGTTCAGCCACTGGGCGCGCGATTTCCACTTCGACCGCAACCCGCGCTCGCCGAAATTCTATCGTATTGCCAATGAGATACCGACGATTCTGCTGATCGCCATCGTGATCCTGGCGGTGGTCAAACCGCTGTGAGGCGGCCGCTTCACATTCCGGCCAGAAAGGGTGATTAACCTCTTTCTGGGTCTGTTCTTAGCGCCCTCTTGCGCGAAGCACCGGCTCCGCTTATCTTGCAACTAATCCCACCGAACGCAGGCGGATGTGTTCGCGTTCCGGCTCCCCTCGCGTTCGGGCCGGTCGCACATCGGGCCCCGGGATGCCTTCCCAAAGCGCCGTCCATTCCTGACCTGCGATCCCTATCCGTCTACTGAATCCGCGTCGCACTTCCATTTTCTCCTGAAGATGCCGCCGGTTTCTCTCCACTAGGACCATACCCGCATGCGGGAAATGAAACTCCAAGACCTCAAGGCCAAGACGCCTGCCGAACTTCTCGCTTTCGCCGAAGAGCACCAGGTCGAAAATGCCAGCACCCTGCGCAAGCAGGAGCTGATGTTCGCCATCCTGAAGCAGCTCGCGACCCAGGAGGTCGACATCATCGGCGAGGGTGTCGTCGAGGTACTATCCGACGGCTTCGGCTTCTTGCGCTCGCCGGAATCCAACTACCTGTCCGGCCCCGACGATATCTATGTCTCACCCTCGCAGATTCGCCGCTTCGCGCTGCGTACCGGCGATACCGTCGAGGGTCACATCCGTTCGCCGAAGGAAGGCGAGCGCTATTTCGCGCTGCTCAAGGTCAACACGATCAATTTCGAGGACCCTGAGAAGACGCGCCATAAGATCAATTTCGACAACCTGACGCCGCTGTATCCCGAGCAGCGGCTGCACATGGAACACGACGACCCGACCAAGAAGGACTACTCGGCGCGGGTCATCGACATCGTGGCGCCCATCGGCAAGGGCCAGCGCGCGCTGATCGTGTCGCCGCCGCGCACCGGTAAGACGGTGCTGCTGCAGAACATCGCCCATGCCATCACCGCCAATCATCCCGAGTGCTATCTGATCGTGCTGCTCATCGACGAGCGGCCGGAAGAAGTCACCGATATGCAGCGTTCGGTGAAGGGCGAGGTGGTGTCCTCGACCTTCGACGAGCCGGCCTCGCGCCACGTGCAGGTGGCCGAAATGGTGATCGAAAAGGCCAAACGCCTGGTCGAGCATCAGCGCGACGTGGTGATCCTGCTCGACTCGATCACCCGCCTCGGCCGCGCCTACAACACCGTGGTGCCGTCGTCCGGCAAGGTGCTGACCGGCGGTGTCGACGCCAACGCCCTGCAGCGGCCGAAGCGCTTCTTCGGCGCCGCGCGTAACATCGAAGAGGGCGGCTCGCTCACCATCATCGCCACCGCGCTGATCGACACCGGCAGCCGCATGGACGAGGTGATCTTCGAAGAGTTCAAGGGCACCGGCAACTCCGAGCTCATTCTCGACCGCAAGGTGGCCGACAAGCGCACCTTCCCGGCCATCGACATCACCCGCTCGGGCACCCGCAAGGAAGAGCTGCTCACCGAGCCGGCGGTGCTCAAGAAGATGTACGTCCTGCGCCGCATCCTCAATCCGATGGGCACGATGGACGCCATCGACTTCCTGTTGGACAAGCTCCGCAACACCAAGACCAACAGCGAGTTCTTCGAGTCGATGAATACCTAACGACGCCCGGTACGCGAAAAACGAGAGAGCGCCCGCTTCAAGCGGGCGCTCTTTTTTGTGGGGAGACAATTGGCTTTCGCTTAGAGTTTGAATTGTCGGAGCTGAACCGATTTCCGTTCATTCCCGCGCAAGCGGGAATCCAGTTCTTTGGCCCTGGGTCCCCGCTTCTGCGGGGACGAACGGGTCTGGCGCTTTGGGCTGACTGAATCGGGACGCTACCGCCGCGCGTGCCAGCCGCCGTTGAACAGATGGTCGTTGAGGTCGCGTTCGATGCTGTCGGTCAGGCGGTGGCCGCGCCGGGCGAGGAAGGCTTCGATGTCGCGATTCGCGCTCAGTTGGCGATTGTCCATGATCTTGTCGAACAACCGACGCAGGAGTCCCCTGCGCTTCGCGGCAGTTTGCTTTTTCGCGGTTCCGAACGACGAACCGGTTCCCACTTCGCGTGGAAACACGTTGGCGCGCGTGCGGGCGGGCAAGACATCGATTTGAAAATCAGTGTGGCGAGCAACATAGGCCATGGTCGATCTCCGGATTGGAGGCTTGGTTGGAAGCTTGCCAACTGTTGAGAAAGCCTCATTCATAGGCGGCAAGATTTGCCATTTGTGGCCCATTGACAAAGGATAAGCTCTCAGCCGATAGTTGAGTAAATCTCATGCATACCGCGATGCCCCCACTCTCGGCCCTGCGCGCCTTCGAGGCGGCTGCGCGTCACTTGAGCCTCACGCAGGCAGCAGCCGAATTGCACGTCACGCCGGGCGCGCTCAGCCATCAGATCCGAGGCCTGGAGGATTTCCTTGGGGTCAAGTTGTTCGAGCGGCGGGTGCGGGCGATCGCGCTCACCAGCGCGGGCAAGCAGCTCTATCCCGGTTTGCAGACAGGCTTCGGGCATATTCGCGAGGCGGTCGCCAGTCTCGATACCGCGCATGCGGCGCACATCCTGGTCGTCAGCACGTCCCCAGGTCTGACCGCGAAATGGCTGGCGCCGCGGCTATACCGTTTCGGCGCCGCTTATCCCGATATCGACGTGCGTATCTCGTCGACGTCCGCCAACGCGAATTTCGCAACGGATGGCATCGACCTCGCGGTCCGCAATATGCCGGTCGATCCCGCGCCCAACTCCGCGCTGGAGTTCGAGAAACTTGTCGACATAACCTACATCCCGGTTTGCAGTCCGCGCCTGCTCGAGAAATTCGGTCCGGTGAAAGACGCGCAAGCGCTGGCGCGGTTGCCGTTGATCCACGACGAGTCGCTCGCGGCGCGCGGCGCGAGTCCGAGTTGGGACAAGTGGTTCAAAGCCACCGGGGTCGATGATGTCGATCTCAGGCGTGGCCTCCGCTTCAACAGCGCGGATCACGCGCTCGATGCCGCCGGCGAAGGTGCGGGCGTTTTGCTGTCCCACGATATTCTAGCCTATGAAGAGTTGCGCAACGGACGGCTGATCATCCCGGTGAGGTTCGCGCTGCCCGCCGGTCGCACGTTCAGTCTGGTGTGGGCGAAAGGTCGCAAACCAACGCCAGCCGCTGAGAGCTTTCGGCGCTGGATCAAGGAAGAAGCCGATGCGCTCGACTGGCGAGGGATCAGGGCGTAACGCGCGGGCATTTGCCGTTCAGAGAAGCCAAGACGTGTAGCTTGGCGTCCTTGCATACTAATGCTGTCCGCCGCTCAAACTTTGAGCGCTTTTGCTGACAATTGATGCGCGCTGTTCGCGGCGATGAAACCGTTTAGAAACCACATTCGGGTGAATTTGCGCGCTGGAATTTCTTCGCGAGCTTGCAATGCCCCCGAAAAATCGACGACGAATCCCGCTTCCCGCTCTGTGGATTGCGGCGCCCACCTTTATTGTCGCCGTGGCGGCTGCACTGAGTCTGGAGCTATTCCACTCCTTGGTACTGGCCTTTGTCGTCGGCGCCGGCGGTGCCGCCCTTGTCGGTGCTTTCGCCGAGGCGCGACTCGCGCACATCATCGCTTCCATCAGCAAGATTGCCGCCGGCGACCGCTATCTCAACCTGCCCGAGCTGATCGGCGACGGCGCGCTGCAGGACTTCGGCCAGACCGCCGAGGTTATCCGCGGCGCGCTGATCGAGGCTGACACGCTGGCTGTCGATCAGCGCCGGCGCGAAACCGAGGCGCGGCTCCATCACGCCAGCCGCACGTTCTTCACCGGCAATTTTCGCCGCGGCATCGACGAGGTGGTCAACGCCTTCACCAGCGCCGGCGAGCGCATCCGCGGCACCGCCGCCGAGCTAGCCGAAAGCAACCGGCTGATGGCGCAGCAGGTGGCGATGTCCTCGAACGCCGCCGAGCAGGCCGCCGAAGACGTCGCCGCCATGGCGTCGGCCGCGATCGACGTGCAGACGCTGGCGATCAACTCCGGCAAGCAGGTTGATGAGGCGCACGCCGCCAGTCAGCGCACCGCCGCCGAGCTCGCCCGCGCCGAGGAGACGATGCAAACGCTGGGCCTCGCCGCCGGCCGCATCGAGGAAGTGATCAAGATGATCAACGCCATCGCCGAGCAGACCTCGCTGCTCGCGCTCAACGCCACCATCGAAGCGGCGCGTGCGGGTGAGGCCGGGCGCGGCTTTTCCGTGGTGGCGGCGGAAGTGAAGGAACTTGCACGCCGTACCGGCCAGGCCACCAACGAGGTGAGTGCGCAAATTCACGACATCCAGGAGGCGGTGCGGGGCACCGGCGAAGCCATCGACGCGGTCGGCCGCAGCGTCGCCGACATGGGCGAAGTCAATGAGCGCATCACCCGCATCATGGAGCAGCAGATCGGCCAGCTCGATTTCATCGGCAGCGAGGCGACCAAGGTCGCCACCACCGTGAGCGAGGCGTTGCCCGGCATCCGCGCCGTGGTGACCGATGTGTCGCACGCCGGCGACGCCGTGCTGGCGACAGCCGACGACCTGATCACACGGGCGCAATCGCTGACCGGTTCGGTCAGCCGCTATTTTGCCGATCTCGATCACGGCTCCATCAAGGTCGGCATCCTGCATTCGCTGTCGGGAACGCTGACGACCAGCGAACGGCCGCTGCAACAATTGTTGGTCATGATGATCGAGCAGCTCAACCGCGCCGGCGGTCTGCTTGGCCGTCCGGTGGAAGCCGCGATCATGGATCCGCGCTCCGATCCGGAAGCCTATGCCGCGCAGGCCGAGGCGCTGCTCGGCGAGCATCGCGTCGCCGCGATCTTCGGCTGCTGGACGTCGGCGTCGCGCAAGCGTGTGCTGCCGGTGCTCGAGCGGCACGATGGCCTGTTGTTCTATCCGAGCCAATATGAGGGCGAAGAGCAGTCGCCGCACGTGATCTACACCGGCGCCACGCCGGCGCAGCAGGCGCTGCCGGCGGTCGATTATCTGCTCGGCATGGGCCGGCGTCGCTTCTTCCTGCTCGGCACCGATTTCGTTTATCCGCGCACCACCAACGCCATCATCCGCAATTATCTCGCGGCCAAGGGCATCGGCGGTGACGCGGTAGACGAGCTCTATACGCCGTTCGGCGAGCGTTCCTGGGCCGGCACCGTGGACCGCATTCGCAGGTTCGCCGGCCGCGACGGCGTCATCATCGCCACGCTGACCGGCGATGCCAGTGTGCACTTCTTCCGCGAGCGGGCCGCGCAGGGGCTCGATGCCGAAGGTCTGCCGGTGATGAGCCTGTCGCTCGGCGAAGCCGAATTGCCGGCGCTGGCCGAGCGCAAGATGATCGGCCATATGGTGGCGTGGAATTATCTCAACACCATCGAGTCGCCGGAAAACCGCGCCTTCGTATCGGAATGGCGCGCTTTCACCGGCGACCCCGATGCGATGACCAACGATCCCATGGAGGCGAGCTGGATCGGCTTCAAGATGTGGGCGGAAGCCGTGGCGCAAGCCAACACCACCGAGACGCAGGCGGTGCGCCGCGCGCTTGCCGGCCGGCGCTTGCGCGCGCCATCGGGCTTTGACGTGCTGCTCGACGCCGAGAACCAGCATTTGCACAAGCCGGCGGTGATCGGCCGCCTCGACGCGAAGAATGTCATCCAGCCGGTGTGGATCAGCGATCGTCTGATCGCGCCCGAGCCATGGAGCCCCTGGCTCCGGCGCGCGCCTGGGGAACTGCGCAAGGCGGGATAGCGTCAGCCGCCCCGCATGGCGGCGACTGCTTCCGCAATTTGTCCCGCTTCGCTCACCGGCAGCGAGCAGGTCTCGCCCACGCAGACGAAGGCGGCGCTGCCGCGCGTCGCTTTCAGCTTCTCCTGCGCCGGGTGCGACGCCGGCAAAGCCTCGGCGTTGGGCGCGCGCAGCACAATGCGGTCGGGGTACGGCAGCTTGAGCGCGGCTTGCGCGAAAGCTTCCGCGTCCGGGCCGGTGGCGACGATCTCGGCCGCGCGCAGCCGCAAGTCGAGCGCGTTGAGCAGCGCCACATGGGCGAACAGGTTGCGCGGCTGCGCCGAGATGATGCCCTCGATCAGCCGGTCCGCCTTCTCGCGCCATCGATCGTCGCCGGTGAGCGCGGCCAGCCGCACCAGGTTGCCGGCCGCCACGGAATTGGCGTTGGGCATGGCGTCGTCGGACGGTCGAATGCGGGCGCACCACCAGGTCGCCGGCATCGTCGGCGGTGAGGTAGTAGGCGCCGCTATCGGGGTCGGCGTAATGGGCGTCGAGCTGGTGCTGCCAGGCCAGCGCCTGGTCGAGCAACGCGCGCTCGCCGGTGGCTTCGTCAGAGCGCCAGCGCCGCCCGGATCATGGCGGCGTAGTCGGAGGCCAGCCCCGGCAGCAGCAACTGCCCCTCCCGCCAGGAATGCCCGAAGCGATCGCCGCGGGTCATTTGCTGCGCAATGAAATCGAAGGCGCGCCGCGCCATGGCGAGCCAGGACGGCTCGTCCAGGATAATGCTGGCATTGACCAGGGCCGCAATCATCAGCCCGTTCCAGTCCGCCAGCACCTTGTCGTCGAGTCCGGGCCTGATTCGTTTCTCTCGTTCTTTCAATAACTTACCGCGCAACATGGAAAACCGTGCTGCGGCTGTCGGGCGGCAATGCTGCGGCGGCGGCACCGCTTCCGCCCTCGCTCATGCTGCGCGGTAAGTGCTTGAGTCGATTGAGGATATTGTGACCTTCGAAGTTGCCTTCGGGGGTCACGTCATATTGCACTGCAAAATCGGCGGCATCCGGCCCCAGCACGGCTTCGATCTCGGCCAGCGACCAGACGTAGAACTTGCCCTCCTCGCCTTCCGAATCCGCATCGAGCGAGGCGGAAAACGCCCCCTCCGGGGTCACCATCTCGCGCTGCAGCCATTCCACCGTCTCGCGCGCGCGCGCGGCGAACAGCCCCGCCCCGCTGCGCTGCCAGGCCAGCGCCAGCAGCTCCAGCAGCTGGGCGTTGTCGTAGAGCATCTTCTCGAAATGCGGCACCAGCCACTTTTCATCGACGGAGTAGCGCGAGAAGCCGCCGCCCAGATGGTCGTAGATGCCGCCCTCGCACATGTGGACGAGGCTGTGCTCCACGGTCTGGAAGAACAGCGGGTCGCCGGTGCGCAGACCCGCCCGCCACAGGAACTCGAGGATCATCGGCTGCGGGAATTTGGGCGCGCCGCCCGAAGCCCCCGTGCACCGTGTCGAAGGCGTTGCCGATCTGCTTGGCGGCGCCGTCGAGCTCCTTGAGGCCGATGGTCACCTTGCCCTGCGGCCGCGCCTTCTCGGCCAGTTGCGCCAGCAGCGCCGCCCGGTTCTGCTCGATCTTGGCGGGCTCTTCCTTGAAGAGGCGCGCCACCTCGCGCAGCACGTCGACAAAGGCCGGCCGCCCGTAGCGCGAGTCCTTCGGGAAATAGGTGCCGCCCCACACCGGCTCACCCGTCGGCGTGAGAAACATCGTCATCGGCCAGCCGCCGTGTTCGCCCATCAGGTGCAGCGCCTGCATGTAGATCTGGTCGATGTCCGGCCGCTCCTCGCGGTCGACTTTGATGTTGACGAACAGCTCGTTCATCACCTTGGCGGTGGCCTCGTCCTCGAACGACTCGTGCGCCATCACGTGGCACCAGTGGCACGCCGCGTAGCCGACCGAGAGCAGGATCGGCTTGTTCGCGCGCTTGGCGGTCGCCAGGGCCTCCGGGCCCCACTGCCACCAGTCCACCGGATTGTGCTGGTGCTGCAGCAGATACGGCGACGTGGCGCCGGCGAGACGATTGGTGTGCGTTGGGTTTTCGCTGGAGGTCATGGCGGGAGCCTAACCCGGATCGGGGTTGCATGAAACGCCGGGGCGCCCGTTCGGGGCGGTGCTATCATGGCCGCCGACGTCATCCCGAAGGTCGATGCCATGCGCAAGGTCCCGCAGTTGGCCGCGGCCGTCGCCCTCGGTATGCGCCATCTTGCCCGCCGCCGCCGCGCACCTTGGTCATCCATCATCGTCGTGACAGTTGCCACGTGACGCTTCCGCCCGGCGTCGCGCCTTTCATCAAATGGGCGCGCGGTAAGGCGCGTGTGGTCTGGCTCGATGGCGGCAGCAACACCGGCAAGCCGTGCAAGGCGCGCGCGCATCATGGTTTCGCAGGTCTTGACGCGCGGGCCGTGTCGTTGGCCGCAAGTTTTCGTTGAGCAACACGCCTAAAGAACCGGTAACCGTGATGGCTAGGACTAAACGCGATTTTCACTACGTGTTTTCACGGGGTCTTATCGCGCAGCGTGTGAGCATCGTCCCGAACAACAATAACATTCGGGGCGTGTCAAATGCGTACAGAAGTAGGCGTTCGACCGAAGTGCGAAAATGCTGGCAGGGGCCTGGTATCAAGCGGCCGTGGTTTGTTGGCTTATTCGCTGGCCGCGGCGTTGTCCGCGGTCATCGTTGGCGGCAACGTTGACATCAGTCGGGCCAGCCCGGTTCAGCTCGTCAGCTACAGTCCGGCCGAAAATTCCGTGGTTTTACCCTTAAAGAATTACTCCACGATCACGGCAAGGATTCAGCAAGAACTCATTTTTGAGTCGTTACGATGTTATCTCGAAGCTGATCGAGCCGCCGGTTCCGGCGCCGTCGATTGAACGGACATTTGTGGGCCGCGCATTGGCCGAAGCCGTCGCGTCACAAGCCGCTTGCTACACGGGCGGGATGTTCGATGCGTGCCCGGGCTTCTTGGATGTGCTGCACGCCAGGCAGCAGGCTTGGCCGCGCTTTGCGGATGTGGCCGTGCCGGCCGCGGATGCGCCCTTGACGACCGGGAGCTTGCCCCACGCGGTCGTGGCAAGCGTGAGCGAGACGATGAGCCTGTTGACGGAGGTCGGCATGGCGCCGGTCGATCGGCCGGCGTTGAGAACCGGCGAGGTCATCCTCGGCACGGCGTCGACGTACAATCCGTATGACGAGGACGACAATGATGCCGGCGGCGCCCAGACCGCGTCGGGCGAGCTCTACAATCCGATTGCGTGGACGGCGGCGATCCAGATCGACCTGCGGGATAAGTTTGCCGGCGTGCGCTACGGCCGGCTTTACAAGCCGTCGTTCGCGCTGGTGGAACTGAACGGCAAGCGCGCCATCGTCAAGATCAACGACGTCGGTCCGCTGCGGCCCGGGCGTGTGATCGATTTCAGTCAGCAGACCATGCACTACTTCGATCCGTCGCTGCGGCTTGGCGTGCTCGATGGCGTGCTGGTGACGCCGCTCCTCGGTTCGAACTGGACGCCCGGTCCGCTCGGCGCCACGCCGGCGGTCGCCGTGGCGAGCAGCGGGCCGTAACGATCTCCAACACGGGGCTGTTCACTTGGCCGGCACGAAGGTGCCGGCCAATTTTTTTGGACGCGGCATCTCGTTCTGTGGCGCGGTTTGCCGTTACGGCAAAATGGCAAACGCCCGTGCCGGGAAGCCGAGGCCGTTTTTCACCTTCGGCCATGTCACCACGATCAGCGCGCCGGTTTCCGGCACTTTGTCGAGATTGGCCATCACCTCGATCTGATAGTGGCCGTGCTGCAGGATGAAGGTCTCCGAATCCATCTTGTCGGTGGTGTCGGTGTCCATGGCCTCGTGGCCGGTCGCGGTCACGCCGCGCTGCTCGTAGAGGAATTTGATGGTCTCGAAGGCCCAGGCCGGAAACGGCGCGCGCTTGAAGTGCTCGGGGTTCTTGGTCCAGTCCTTGTACATGTCGGTGCGCAGCGCGACGAACGAACCGGCCGGCACTTTGCCATGCTTCTTCTCCCAGGCCATCAGGTCGGCGACCGAGAAGGCGTGGTTGGGATCCTTGCCGAGATACGGCGTGTCGTCGAGCACGATCAGCGGCAGGATCATCTGCTTGAGCGGGATCTGATCCATGGTCTTGCCGCCTTCGGCGAAATGCGCCGGCGGATCGACATGCGTGCCGTATTGTCCGACCATGTTGTAGTAGGTGGTGTGGAAGCCGTCCTGCTTGATGGTGTAGGGCCGTTTCGTTTTCGGATCGTAGGCCGGCGTGAATGTCGCCTGGCCGAAGCCCGACCACACCGGCGTCGTCGGCGAGAAGCTGTGGGTGAGGTCGACGAATTTCTTCGACGCGATGATCTTGTAGGCCTGCGCGAGATCGTCTGCGGCGTGCGCAGCGCCGAGCGTGCCGAGCAGGAACGCCAGCGCAACGATGAGCTTGGCTTTTGACATGGGCATGCCCTCCCGGTTTGAGGCTGATGATAACGCTCAAATCGTCCGGCTGTCATGGCCGGGCATAGCCGTCCGAAGGACGGCGTGCCTCGCGCGCCTATGACCCGGCCATCGACGGCTTTGATGTCGCAAGGCCTGGAGACCTGGATGCCCGCGGCAAGCGCGGGCATGACGGGAAATAGTTTATGCCGCTGAGATGAAAGCTACCGCACGTCCAGAATCAGCTTGCCGCGCAGATGGCGTCCTTCGCTGACTTCGTGCGCTTTGGCGGCATCGGCGAGCTTGTAGTGGGTGATCTCCGGCGCATGCACGGCGCCGGCAGCGAGCAGCTCCAGCATGCGCTCGAGATGGGCGCGGTCGCGTTTGACGTTGGGCCGCAAGGTTTGCACGTCGTCGCGCGGCACCTGGAAGCCTTCGGGCGTCGGCGAGATCCACACCAGCCGGCCGCCGGGCTTGAGCACCTTGTAACAGCCCGGGCGCACGTCGCCGCCGACGGTGTCGAACACCACGTCGCAGATCGGGCCGAGCGTCGTGAAATCCTCTTTGTTGTAATCGATCACACGGTCGGCGCCGAGTCCGCGGACATAATCAAGATTGCGCGCGCTGGTCGTGGTGATGACGGTGGCGCCGAGATGCTTGGCGAGCTCGATGGCAAAGCCGGCGACGCCGCCGGCGCCGCCCTGGATCAGGATGGTCTCGCCGGCTTTCAGCTTCGCCGTGTCTTCGATGGCCGTGAGCGCGGTGAGGCTGATGAGGCTGAGCGCGGCGGCTTCCGCGTGGCTCAGGCTGTCCGGCTTCTTGGCGATGATCGCGGCCTTGATGGCGAGCTTTTCGGCATAGGTGCCCTCGTGGCCGGCGTCGAGGACGCCGAACACCGCGTCGCCGACTTTGAGATCGCTGACGCCGGCGCCGAGCGCGCTGACCACGCCGGAAAAATCGCGGCCGAGGATGTGAGGGAACGTGAGCTTTCCCTGGTAATGGCCGACGGCGCACTTTCGGATCGGCGCCGTTGATGCTGGCGGCGTGAACGTCGACCACGACCTCGCCCGGCCCGGCCACCGGATCCGGCGCCTCGCCATACTGGAGCTTGTCCGTTCCGCCGTGTCCGGTGAGCAGGATGGCTTTCATGGGGGTCCTCCGAGAGTCGTGATTATTGCGGGATGCCGGTGGCGGCTTCGGCGACAGGCGGTAGCACAATCTGCGGGCGGCTGGCGCGGCAATTAATGACTAATGAAGCCGTACTCTTGACCCGCCCTGCCCGCGGCGCTCACCTGCGCCGCGATGTCCGACCCTATCCATGACACCATCTTCGCCCTCTCCTCCGGCCGTCCGCCGGCGGCGATCGCGGTCGTTCGTATTTCGGGCCCGCGTGCCGGCGATGCGTTGACGGCGCTCGGTGTGAAAATCCCCGCGCCGCGCAAGGCGGGGCTGGCGCGCGTGCGCGACCCGCAGTCGGGTGAAATCATCGACGAGGCGCTGGCCCTCTTCTTCCCCGGCCCCAACAGCGAGACCGGCGAGGACACCGCCGAATTGCAGCTGCACGGCGGCCGCGCGGTGATCGCGGCGACGCTGGAGGCGCTGGGCCAGGTTAAGGGTCTGCGCCCGGCCGAGGCCGGCGAGTTCACCCGCCGCGCCTTCGAGAACGGCAAGCTCGACCTCACCGCGGTCGAGGGGCTGGCCGACCTGGTTGCCGCCGAGACGGAAGGCCAGCGCCGCCAGGCGTTCCGGCAGATGAAGGGCGCGCTCGGGGGCCGGGCCGAGGACTGGCGGCGGAAGCTGATCCAGGCGCTGGCGCTGGTGGAGGCGCGCATCGATTTTTCCGACGAGGCCGACGTGCCGGAGGACCTGGTGGCCCCGGCGTTGGCTATCGCGGGCGAGCTCGCGCGCCGAGATCGAGGCCGCGTTGGCCGACGGCCGCCGCGGCGAGCGGCTGCGTGAAGGGCTGGTGGTGGCGATCGCCGGGCCGCCGAATGCCGGCAAATCGACCCTGCTCAACCGCATCGCCCGGCGCGAGGCGGCGATCGTCTCGCCCCAGGCCGGCACCACCCGCGACGTGATCGAGGTGCATCTCGATCTTCAGGGCTGGCCGGTGACCCTGCTCGACACCGCCGGCATGCGCGAGACCGGCGATCCGGTTGAGATGGAGGGCGTGCGGCGCGCCCGCGCCCGGGCGGCGGCGGCCGACCTGGTGCTTTGGGTGGTGGATGCGAGCGCCAAAGACGGCGAGGCTAATTTCAGCGAGGCGACGGCCGCGGCGGGGCTTTGCGGGCCAGAACGCGCAGAACGGGGCGACGAATTGGACCCCGGACCGGCAATTTGGCTGGTTCGCAACAAGATTGACCTGGTTAAGGGCCCAGGGAGAAGGAATGAATCGGGCGCCGGTGGCCGTTTAAAGAGTGAATCCCGTGCCGGTGCCTCGGGTAGAAATGAATCTCATGGTCGATCTAATGATTCTTTAACAAACGTGGTTAATCAGGGGTTAACGCATAGTAATGAATCTGGGTTCGGATTAAATGAAGATAAATTCATTATTTCGGCGGCTTCCGGCGAGGGGTTTGACGCGCTGTTGCTGGCGCTGATGCACCAGGCGGAGGCTTTTCTGGCGGGGGCGGAATCGGCCCTGGTCACCCGCGAGCGCCACCGCCGGGCCCTGCAGGACGCCCTCGCCGCCCTGAAACGCGCTCTGGCCCCGGATCTGGCCGGCCGCGAGGACCTGTTGGCCGAAGAGCTGCGGGTGGCCGCCCACGCCCTTGGCCGCCTCACGGGCCGGGTCGACGTCGAGGACATTCTGGACGTCATTTTCCGCGATTTCTGCATCGGGAAGTGATTACCGGGATTTCTGGGGGCGCCGCGTAGCTTATCCCCGCCGCCGAAGCGGGGATAAGTTTCACGTGAAACACTTATCCCCGTTCCCCGCTTGCCTTTTCCTTGGTCCGGACCCTCAATTCCCGCTACAAGGCCGCTATCTGAGGGCCAGGATGCGCACGACCTACGACGTCATCGTGATCGGTGGCGGCCACGCCGGCTGTGAGGCCGCGGCCGCCAGCGCCCGCATGGGCGCGCGGACCGCGCTCGTGACCCATCGCTTCGCCACCGTCGGAGCCATGTCCTGCAATCCCGCCATCGGGGGGCTCGGCAAGGGGCATCTGGTCCGCGAGGTCGATGCCCTGGATGGGCTCATGGGCCGGGTGGCGGATGCCGGCGGCATCCAGTTTCGCGTCCTGAACCGCCGCAAGGGCCCGGCTGTCCGTGGGCCGCGGGCTCAGGCCGATCGTCAGCTCTATGCCGCCGCGATGCAGGCCGAGCTACGGGGAATTTCCGGTCTCGAGGTCATTGAGGCCGAGGCGGATGACCTCATTCTGAAGGAAGGCCGGGTTTGTGGGGTTAGACTGGCCGATGGCCGCGAAATCCCCGCCGGGGCCGTGGTTCTGACCACGGGGACGTTCCTGAGGGGCCTCATCCATATCGGTGAGACCCAAATTCCGGCCGGCCGCGTGGGTGAAGCCCCGGCCATGGGCCTTTCCAGGACCCTGGAAACGGCTGGATTTGCCCTCGGGCGGCTGAAGACCGGCACCCCGCCCCGGCTCGATGGCCGCACCATCGATTGGAGCGCCCTGGAAATGCAGCCCGGCGACGATCCGCCGGAGCCGTTTTCGGTGCTCACCGAGCGGATTTCCAACCCGCAGATCCAATGCGGCATCACCCGCACCACCGCCGGCCACCCACGACATCATCCGGGCGAATGTCCACCGCTCGCCCATGTATTCCGGCCAGATCGCCAGCACCGGCCCGCGCTATTGTCCCTCCATCGAGGATAAGATCGTCAAATTCGGCGAGCGCGACGGCCATCAGATCTTCCTGGAGCCGGAAGGCCTTGAAGACACGACCGTCTATCCGAACGGCATCTCCACCTCGCTGCCGGAGGAGGTCCAGCACGCCTTGGTCGCGACCATTCCGGGGCTGGAGAAGGCCGAATTCGTGCGGCCCGGCTACGCCATCGAATACGACTACGTCGATCCGCGCGAGCTGAACCCGACCCTGGAGACCCGCCGTCTGAAGGGCCTCTTCCTGGCCGGCCAGATCAACGGCACCACGGGCTATGAAGAGGCTGCGGCACAGGGGCTTTTGGCCGGTCTGAACGCCGCGGCGCTGGCCGGAGGCGGGGCGGGGATCACCTTCGACCGCGCCGAGGCCTATCTCGGGGTCATGATCGACGACCTGGTGACCCGGGGTGTCAGCGAGCCCTATCGCATGTTCACCTCGCGGGCCGAATATCGGCTGCAGCTCCGCGCCGACAATGCCGACCAGCGGCTGACCGATAAGGGCATCGCCATCGGCTGTGTGGGGGCGAAACGCGCGGAATTCCACCGCGCCAAGAATGCTGCGCTCAATGCTGCGCGGAATCTTGCGAAATCCGTGTCGGTCTCGCCGAAAGAGGCGGGCGCCACGGCCTGACCCTGAACAAGGACGGCCAGCGCCGCACGGCCTTCGAGCTGCTGTCGCTATCCGAACATCGGCCTATCGGACCTGGCGCGGATCTGGCCGCAATTCGGGGAGCTCGCGCCCAAGATCGGCTGAGCAGCTCGAGATCGACGCCAAATACGACGTCTATCTCTCCCGCCAGATGGCGGATGTGGCGGCCTATCGGCGCGATGAGAGCTTTGCGCTGCCGGACGATCTCGACTATGCGGCGCTGCCGGGGCTCTCCAACGAGATGAAGCAGAAGCTCGCCCGCCATCGGCCGCGCACCATCGGCCATGCCGGCAAGATCGATGGCATGACGCCGGCGGCGCTCACGCTCATCGTCGCCCACGTCAAGAAAGGGCGGCATAAGGCGGCGAAGCGCGCGTGAGCAAAGCCGGGCAGGGCGCCATCGATCTCAGTCGACGATCGTGCCGAGGCCTTACGGCTTATCCCCGTTTCACGTGAAACAACTGAGCGGCTGGACCGGTTCGTCGCGCTGCTGTTGGAATGGCAGGCGAGGATAAATCTGATCGCGCCGTCGACGGTCCCTGAAATCTGGACCCGGCACATCGCCGACTCGCTGCAGCTCCTGGACGTTATCCCCGGTGCCAAAGTCTGGGTCGACTTCGGCTCGGGCGGCGGCTTTCCGGCCATCCCGATCGCCTGCGCGCTTGCCGAAACGCCCGGCGCGCAGGTTCATCTCGTTGAAAGCAATGGCAAAAAGGCCGCCTTCCTGCGCGAGGCGATCCGTCTTCTCCACCTCCCTGCACAGGTCCACGCTCAGCGTGTGGAGAATTTTGGGGAAAGCTGGGAGGCGCTGCCGACGTGGTCACGGCGCGCGCCTTGGCGCCGCTGAAAACCTTGTGCGATCAAGCCTTTCCCCTCATCGCCAAGGGGGCCATTGGCCTGTTCCCAAAGGGCCAAGATGTAGATGCTGAATTGACCGAGGCCGCTAAATATTGGACACTTGAGGTCTCAACTGTGCCCAGCAAGACGAGCCCCACCGGCTGCATCGTCGTGATCCGCAGCCTCAAGCCTCGTATAAGGGCATGAGCCCGCCGCCGACCGATCCTCGCCTGGCGCCGGGCAACCACGTGGACAAACCATGATCGACAACCATACAACCGCGCCACCCGCTCCGGTTGAAAACGGCCCCGAAGCCGATGTCGTCCCCTTCGACAAGCCGGCGCCGCGGCCCGAGCCGTCGCGGCCGCCGCGCGTGCTGGCGATCGCCAACCAGAAGGGCGGCGTCGGCAAGACCACCACCGCCATCAATCTCGGCACCGCGCTCGCCGCCATCGGCGAGCACGTGCTGATCGTCGACCTCGACCCGCAGGGCAACGCCTCCACCGGCCTCGGCATCGACCGCAAGGCGCGCCGCACCTCGACCTACGACGTGCTCACCGGCGACGCCGGCCGATGCGCGAGGCGGTGCTGCCGACCGCGGTGCCGCAGCTCTTCATCGCGCCCTCGACGCATCGATCTCTCCGGCCTCGAGCTCGAGATCGGCCACGAGCGCGACCGCGCCTTCCGCCTGCGCAACGCGCTTCAACGCGCTCAACGCCGGCGAGCGCGCCTACGACTTCACCTACGTGCTGGTCGACTGCCCGCCCTCGCTCAACCTGCTCACCGTCAACGCCATGGCGGCGGCCGACTCGATCCTGGTGCCGCTGCAATGCGAGTTCTTCGCGCTCGAAGGTCTGTCGCAACTGCTCAAGACCGTCGAGCAGGTGAAGACCAATCTCAATCCGAAGCTGTCGATCCACGGCATCGTGCTGACCATGTTCGACTCGCGCAACAACCTGTCGAACCAGGTGGTCGCCGACGTGCGCGAATTCATGGGGCCGAAGGTCTACGACACCGTGATCCCGCGCAACGTGCGCATCTCGGAAGCGCCGTCCTACGGCAAGCCGGTGCTGGTCTATGATTTGAAGTGCGTCGGCAGCGAAGCTTATTTGCGGCTCGCCACCGAGATCATCCAGCGCGAGAAGGAATTGAAGGCGGGCTAGTCGTCATGCGTCGGGCTTGGCCCGGCACCATCTCAGAGCGGCAAGCGCTAGATGGCCGGGACAACCCGGCCATGACAGTGACAAACAACGCAAACGACATAGAGGCAGGCGTGGCAAGACAGTCAGGAGCGGCGGCGATGGCGGAGCACAAGCGATTGGGACGCGGCCTGGCCGCGCTGATCGGCGACGTCGGCGAGGAAAGCGCCGACGACCGAAAGCGGCGCGCAGGCCGCGGCGGGCGCCGATCGAAAGCCTGACGCCGAATCCGCGCAATCCGCGCCGCACCTTCACCGACAGCCGAGCTCGACGAGCTCGCCGAGTCGATCAAGGAGCGCGGCATCATCCAGCCGATCGTGGTGCGCGTGGCCCGAGCGACGGCGACGGCTACGAGATCATCGCCGGCGAGCGGCGCTGGCGCGCGGCGCAGCAGCGCCGGCCTGCACGACGTGCCGATCGCCATCGTCGACGCGACCGACGCGCAGTCGCTCGAATTCGCCATCATCGAGAACGTGCAGCGCGCCGACCTCAATGCGATGGAGGAGGCGGCCGGCTACGCCGCGCTGATCGAGCAGTTCCACCACACCCAGGAGCGAGGTCGCCAAGATCGTCGGCAAGAGCCGGCCGCATGTGGCCAACATGCTGCGGCTGTTGAAGCTGGCGGAGCCGGTGCAGCATTTCGTGCGCTCCGGCAAATTGTCGGCCGGCCATGCGCGGCTGCTGGTCGGCGTGCCCGATGCCGAGCAGATCGCCTGGCGGGCGATGGAGCTCGACATGAGCGTGCGCCAGCTCGAGGACGAGCTGCGCGCCGACCGCGAGCGCCACGCCATGGACGTGCCGGAAGGCAAGAAGCCGCGCAAGGCCAAGGCGGGCAAGGATGCCGACACCCGTCGCGCTGGAGCGGCGGCTGTCGGATGCGCTGGGTTTGAAGGTGACGCGTCGACACACCGCGGCGAGGGCGGCACGCTGCAGATCAAGTACAAGGATCTTGGATCAGCTGGACGCGGTGTTGCGGAAGTTGGAAAGCTGACCCTAGAGTCTGATCCAACGAGGCAAAAGTACTCTTGACCGTTCGTCCCCGCGTAAGCCGGGACCCAAGGCATTAAATCGGGATAACCCGATGCGACACGTATGACCGAATACATGTGTCAGGAAACTTGGAGCCTTTTGGCAATTGGAATTCTCAGCAGTCGATATGCCTTCCCCTCCGCGCAAGGCGCACTGCCGTTAAAAAGCGCTATCCCCTACCTATCTGGCAGTAGGCCCTTTTTATGCGCCACCGCAATTTCATCGGGTGTGATTTGATCGTCGCTGTTTAGATCAAGCAGGTCAAAAAACTCTTCGCCGGGAAGCTTGCGATAAAGCCGGCCAGCCACCTGCCGCTCTGCTTCGGCGCGGCTAACCAGCCCGTCGCGGTTGAAATCCACATCATCGTATGTGTCGGAGGGTTTGGCACGAGCGCGCTCCGCGGCATCGAGAAAACCGTCGGAGTTGACGTCCAGCATGTCGAAATAATTCAAAAATCCATAGCGGCGATAAGGTCCATCGCGCAGGAAATCCTCCCACTCGGCATGCGTGACCGTGCCATCACGATTGTGGTCTGCCGAACTCATCGGGCCGTGCGGTCCTGCGCTTGGCGGAGCGACGGTGGAATAATCACGGGCTACGGCTGCGCCACATGAAATGATGATGAGGCTGGCAAGTGCTGCTTGCGCGAATTTCATAATGGTCCCTTCAATATGTCCGCGTCGAAATCCTCAGACCGATGACACGGCGGCGGAGGGACCATAGGTTAGCCATCTTGCAGGAAGGTCGCCAGGACATAACAACCGACGTCCACCAAACGACCGATATCGAAGGCTCAGCAAGCGTAGCCCGGATAGAGCGAAGCGACATCCGGGATGGTTATGGCAACCGCAACATCGGCCCCGCATTTCGCTTCTCTGCATGCGGGCTACCGGCCTCCCCAGAGAAGCGCACCATGCATCCACTGTCATGCGCGGGCTTGTCCCGCACGCCCCGCTTGAGGCAAGGCAGTGCGCCCCTAAGCGAGATCGCCGGGTCAAACCCGGCGATGACGGCTGATAGCCTTCGTCAGATCGTGCCAATTTGGGCAGACCGCGCGCCGGAATGGCGAGTGGCACGACATCGTGAAATTCCGCCGCCCCGATTGATGAGAACTTGCGCTGGATTGCGGGGCCCGTTCGCTGCTAAGCAACCCTCCGAACGCGCTAAACAAATAAGGGAGGATCCCGGTGCCCGCAAAAATGCACGGCGAAACGCTGCCGACCACCTACCGCTTCAAGCTCGGCGGCTTCGAGGTCACCACCATCATGGACAGCTTTGTCATCCGCCCGGGGCTCACGCCCAGCTTCGGCGGTGAAGCCCACGCGGACGAGGTCAAGGCGCTGGCCAAAGCCAACGGCATCAGCGACGACAAGTATTGGCATCCGTTCACGCCCATGCTGGTCAACACCGGCAAGGAGCTGGTGCTGTTCGACACCGGCAACGGCGTGCTCAGCCAGGAGAACGAGCAGCTTAAGGGCCGCTTGCCGCCCGGCCAGCTGGTCGCGCGCATGGGCGAGATCGGTTACAAGCCGGAAGACGTCGACGTGGTCGTGCTCACCCACGGCCATCCCGACCACATCGGCGGATTGGTCGCGGGCGGCAAGCCGGTGTTCCCCAACGCGCGCTACGTGTTCGGCGCGGCGGAATACGATTTCTGGAACAAGGGCGAGAACGTGCGCGAGGCGCGCAAGTTCAACCGCGTGCTCTACATGAAGTACGCGGCGCCGCTCGCCAACCAGGCCACCATGATCAAGCCGGGCGACGTTGTGGTGCCGGGCATCACCGCGGTGGACGCCGCAGGACATTCGCCGGGCCTGATGGCTTTCATGATCGAGAGCGAAGGCAAGCGCATGCTGAACTGGGCCGACACCTGCAACCACTACGTGGTCGCGATCCAGCGGCCGGATATCGAGCTCGACGTCGACGACGACAAGGCGAAGGCGGCGGCGACGCGCAAGCGCATTCTCGAGATGGTGTCGAAAGAAGGCTTGTTGGTCGCCGGCTATCACATGCCATACCCGGGCCTCGGTTATGTCGACAAGACTCCGGACGGTTACCGCTGGCGGCCGCATACGTATCAGATGCTGGTTTAACTACTGCCGTTGCCGCGGGCTCTCTTACCCTCTCCCCTTGTGGGAGAGGGGAAGTGAGTATGCCGAACGGTTGAGGGCTAACCGTCCCTTCGCCGTGCACTCACCGCAATCGACAGCAGCGTGCGCTGCGCGATCGTTTCGGCCAGCGCCGGATTGCGGCGCGCTTCGAGGGAAGCTTCCGCCAGCTGCTGCATGGCGCGCGTGAGGCGCGGGGCCGACCAGGCGCGCAGCGCGGCGCCGACGCGGTCGGCACGCGTGAAATGCACCGGCGGCGTGCCGCGCTTCATGGCGAACTCGACCTGATCGCCGGCATCGACCGCCAGCCGCATCTTGTGCAGATTGGCGACCTGGCGGATCGCCGCCGAGACGATGGCCGCCGGCGAAGAGCCGCCGGCGCGCGCCTTGCCGAATTCGGCTTCGGTGTCGCCGGTGCGGCCGGCAAAGGCGGCATCGAGCACCCCGTCGAGCGCCAGCGCGGAAGCGTCCGCCACCACCGCCAGCACGTCGGCAAGCTCGACGCGTTCCTGCCCGCGCGCATAGAGGGCCAGCTTGCGGATCTCGTTGCGCGAGGCGAGGCGGTCGCCGCCGAGCAGTGACTGCAGCGCAGCGCGGGCATCCGGCGCGATGGTCAAGTTCGCTTCGCGCATTTCCAAATCGATGAGGCCGGCAAGGGCGCGCTCGTTGTCGACATAGCAAGGCAGCGCGGCGGCGACCTTGGCCTTCTCGCAGGCCGCGCGCAGCGGCGAGCTTTTCTTCAGATCGCCGGCTTCGATGATGACGCGGCATTCGTCGGACGGCGCCGCGATTACCGCTTCGACCGCGGGCGCGATATTGCGCGTGCCGGCCTTGACCCAGACCGCGCGGCGGCCGCCGAACAGCGGCACGGTGTGGGCTTCTTCGACGAGCCGCGCCGGGTTGCCGGAAAGATCTTCCGGCTCGAGGCGGGCGAGCGCGAACGGATCGTTGACGTCGTCGACCGACGCGCGCACCAGCGCATCGACGCGCTCGCGCACCAGTCCGGCGTCGGGGCCGTAGACCAGCACGATCGGCTGCGCCGGATCGGGCCGGGCGATGAAGCGGTCGATGTCGGCGGCTTTGATGGCGGTCATGGGCGCTCCGCCGTCGCGAGACTTTAAGTCCCCGCCACGAAATAAGACGCGAGGCGGGTGTTGATGGCGCGGGCGAGCACGTCGGCGGCGCGGTTCTCGGCGTCGCGTAGGCCGCGCGCGCCGGCGAAGCGCTGCTCCTGGCCCGGGACGTTGTAGGACACCTGCGCCGTCGCGGTCGAATTGAGAACCCGCTTGCCGGTGGCGATTTCGGTCATCGTGTAGCTGGCAACAAGGCCGTAATTCAACACCTCCGGCCGCCCGCTGTTGATGTCGACGATGACCTGCTTCTGCGAGGCCGTCACGATAATCTTGAGCTCGTAAGCGGGGCTGAGGGCGGCCCCCCCGCCGGTGAGCGCGAAGATGAGCTGGTTGCGCAGGTGCACGCTGATGCGGGCCAGCGCGGTGCCGTTCGGCGTATTGATTGGCGGCACGTCGACGCTGGCGAGCTTGCCGCGGACGTCGGAACTGGCGCCGATCGAGCGGTCGCCATAGAGCGGCTGGAAGCAACCGGCGGTGAGACCGGCCAGCGCCATGGCGCCGGCCAGGCGCAGGAAGCGCCGGCGGGCGGAGTTTTCAGGCCACGACATTCACGATCCTCTGCGGGACGACGATGACCTTTTTCGGGCTCTTGCCGTCCAAGGCTCGTTTTACCGCATCGAGCGCCAAAACGGCAGCCTCAATGTCCGATTTTTCCGCGTCCCGGGCCACGGTGACGTCGGCGCGCTTTTTGCCGTTGATCTGCACGGGGAGCGTGATGGTGGTCTCGACCAGCAGGTCGGCCTCGACCGCCGGCCAGGCCTCGGTGGAGACCAGGCTCGCGTGGCCGAGCGCCGCCCAGCATTCTTCCGCCAGGTGCGGCATCATCGGATGGAACAGCCGCACCAGGATGTCGCCGGCCTCCCGCAGGGCCCAGGCGAAATCGGGCGAGGGGGCGGTTTCGGCGGAGCCGATGGCGTCGGAGAGCGCGTTGGCGCATTCGTAGATGTGGGCGACGCAGCGGTTGAAGCGCAGCTTCTCGATGTCCTCGGAGACGTTGGCGAGCGCGCGGTGGGCCGCCTTGCGGACATTTTGCGCTTGCGCACCGAACGCCGTGGGGCGCGCGGCCGGCGCGCGGACATCGGCGATCTCGCCGACCAGCCGCCACAGCCGCTGCACGAAGCGGGAGGCGCCTTGCACGCCTTCCTCCGACCAGATCACGTCACGCTCAGGCGGCGAGTCGGACAGCATGAACCAGCGTGCGGTGTCGGCGCCGAAAGTTTCGATGATGTCGTCGGGGTCGATCGTGTTCTTCTTCGACTTCGACATCTTCTCGATGGCGCCGATCTCGACTCGGCTTCGAGCCGGTGGCGGTGAGCGTCGGCCTTGCGCGCGTCGCCCTCGCTCGACGATGGTCACTCCGCCGGCATGACCCACTCGCCGTTCTTCTTTGGTAGGTCTCGTGCACCACCATGCCTTGGGTGAAGAGACCCGCGAACGGCTCGTCGAGATTGACGTGGCCGGTCTTCTTCATGGCGCGGGTGAAGAAGCGCGAATAGAGCAGATGCAGGATCGCGTGCTCGATGCCGCCGATATATTGATCGACCGGCATCCAGGCATTGGCGACCTTCGGCGTGGTGGGCGCTTTCTCGTTCCACGGATCGGTGAAGCGGATGAAGTACCAGGACGAGTCGACGAAGGTGTCCATGGTGTCGGTCTCGCGCCGCGCGTCGCCGCCGCACGAGGGACACTTGACGTTCTTCCACGTGGCGTGATGGTCGAGCGGATTGCCCGGCTTGTCGAACGAGACATCCTCCGGCAGCGTCACCGGCAACTCGTTGTCCGGGACCGGCACCGCGCCGCACGTGTCGCAGTGGATGATCGGGATCGGACAGCCCCAATAGCGCTGGCGCGAAATGCCCCAGTCGCGCAGGCGATAATTCACCTGCCGCTGCGCCACGGGCTGGTTGCCGCGCGTTTCCTTTTCAAGGCGTTTCGCCACCTCGTTCTTCGCTTCAACGATGGTCATGCCATCGAGGAAACGCGAATTGATCATGCGGCCGTCGCCGTCATAGGCCTCGGTGGTGATGACGAAGGTGGCCGGGTCCTGGCCTTCCGGGCACACCACCGGCACGTTGCCGAGACCGTACTTGTTGACGAAGTCCAGGTCGCGCTGGTCGTGCGCCGGGCAGCCGAAGATGGCGCCGGTGCCGTAGTCCATCAGAATGAAGTTGGCGACATAGACCGGCAGCGTCCACGACGGGTCGAACGGATGCACCGCCTTGATGCCGGTGTCGAAGCCCATCTTCTCGGCGGTGTCGATGGCTTCCTGCGACGTGCCCATGTGATGGCAGTCTTCGATGAACTTGGCGAGATCGGGATTGTTCTTCGCCACCGCCGCCGCCAGCGGATGATCCGGCGACAGCGCCATGAACTTGGCGCCGAACAAAGTGTCCGGCCGCGTGGTGAAGATCTCCAGTTCGCTTTCGCCGCCGGGCGTCGTCTTCGGATCGAGCGCGAAACGAACCAGCAGGCCTTCCGAGCGGCCGATCCAGTTCTTCTGCATCAGCCGGACTTTCTCCGGCCAGCGGTCGAGCGTGTCGATCGCTTCCAAGCAGCTCTTCGGCGTAATCGGAAATCTTGAACACCCACTGGTGCAGGTCGCGCTGCTCGACCAGCGCGCCCGAGCGCCAGCCGCGGCCGTCGATCACCTGCTCGTTGGCGAGCACGGTCTGGTCGACCGGGTCCCAGTTCACCTTGCGGTATTCGCGCTTCACCAGCCCCGCCTTCAGGAAGTCGAGGAACATCTTCTGCTGGTGCTTGTAATAAGCCGGGTCGCAGGTCGCGACCTCGCGCGCCCAGTCGAGCGACAGCCCCATGGACTGCAGCTGCTTCTTCATCGCCGCGATGTTGTCGTAGGTCCAGGCCTTGGGGTGGACCTTCTGCGCCATGGCCGCGTTCTCGGCCGGCATGCCGAAGGCGTCCCAGCCCATGGGGTGGAGCACGGCGTGGCCGGCGGCGCGCTTATAGCGGGCGACCACGTCGCCCATGGCGTAGTTGCGCACGTGCCCCATGTGGATGCGGCCCGGACGGGTAGGGGAACATCTCCAGGACGTAGTATTTGGGCTTGGGGTCGTCGTTCGCGGTGGCGAAAATGCCCTGCTCGTCCCAGGCCTTCTGCCAGCGGGGCTCGGCCACGCGGGCGTTATAGCGCTCCGGGCGCTCGTTCTTGCTCGATTCGGCGGTCATTTGCGGGTCTTTCTAGAGGCCCGGGAGATGACAGGGAAGGGGGTAGGGGTCAATGGGGCGCCCCTCCGGCCGCCCGCCCGGCGCGACTCAGCGCGCGCCGATACCCGAACGGCGGATGGGCGCGGTTGGCCCAAGAAGGCCTTGGCCGCCGCAAGTGTCACTTCGGCAAGCGTCACTCTTGATCAATGACAAGTCGTCCTGCCGCAAAGATCAATTGATGGACCGCATTTTGTTCGCATCACACGTCATCGACGTGCGCTGTCGATTCAAAAGCGGTGTTCGTCGTGCGAGGGCACTGAATTCTTTGCGTAGCAAAAGAACGCGTTGAGTTGGCGGAGAATAAAATTTCTCGTCTTGTTGCGCCGCAGACCTCAGACGCCGCGGCGTCAAACGCGTTGAGATTTCTCAGCATTCAGTGGTCGCTTCGATGCCGGTCAAGCAACTCCATAATCTACATTGTTATTCCACCGCTGCACGGAAAGGCTCTTTGGTTAACTTGCCGAAAATCATTGTACCCCATTTTTGATTTCGGAAATGACCGCATTCGAACATCTCGTTTGAAACGCCGTACGCGACGTGCGGGTTGGTTTGAATGGTCGTTGGGCGACGAGAACAACGACATGCAGTGATCAAGCCGCAGGGATTCATGGGCAACCGCAACCTGGAATCGCTGCCGGTCGAAACGATTACTTCTCCGAAAATGTAGGGGGACGACATGTCTGATTCCGCCCAAGCCGCGAACGAAATCGTCGCCGCAGCTCCTGTCTCCAAGCGCAATAAGTCCAAGCAGCCGCGCTTCTCGATCCCATCGATCGCGATATTGAGCTCTCTGTCCATTCCCGTTCGGATTGCGATCGCTTGCCTGCTGCCGCTGATCGCCTTTTCGGTTTTCGCCGGCATGGACCTCCTGGGCAAACGGGCGATTTCCTCGCAAAGCGCGCATATTGCGACGATCGCCAGAGCCGCTCCGACAATCACGGCTTTGGTTCATCAACTTCAGATCGAGCGTGGCGCCTCGGCGGGCTTCATCAACTCCAAAGGCCGCGCATTCGGCGACACCATGCGCAACCAACGGCCGGTGACCGATACCGCGCTCAGCGCCTGGCAAAAGAGTATGGCCGGCCTTGGCAAGGACGTTGCCGGTACAAAATTCGCGAGCGACATAAGCGACATCCAAACGAAGCTCGCCGGCCTCGGCGACAACCGCAGCGGCATCGACGGCGGTAAGTTGACTACCCCGCAGGCGGCAAAACTTTACACGTCGGCCATCTCGAAACTTATCGGCCTTATCGACGACCTCGGCGGCATGACCGACGACGGCCGCATCGCACAAAAAGCCACGGCGTGGAACGCTCTGGTCCGGCGTAAGGAATATGCTGGCCAGGAGCGTGCGATGGGTGCCGCTGGTTTCGGGGCCGGTCAATTTTCGCCGGGCATCTATCGGAATTTTCTGCGTTCCCGCGACCTGGGTGAGGCTCAGGCGGCGCTTCTCACGCGCAATGCATCACAGGAAGAAAATGATTTTATAGCGCAGACTCTGAAGGGCCCGGTCGTCGACGAATTCATGCGCATGGAAGAAATTGCGGTCAAAGCGCCATTTGCCAATACCACCGGCGGTGTCACCGGCCCGCAATGGTTTAATGCCTCAACGGATTACATCAATGTGCTCAAGACGATCGAAGATCGGATGGCGAAGGATTTTCTGAGCGTCGTCAGTTCGATCACCGACGAGGCGAGCGCCGGTTTCCGCAACGTGCTGATTCTGTTTGTCGGGTTGCTCGTGGTCACGGGCGGGCTGACGGTCATCATCGCGTTGTCGATCACGCGCCCGATCACGCAATTGGTTTCGACCATGGGCGATCTGGCACAGGGCAACAACGACGTCGATGTGCCGGGAGCCGAGCGCGGCGACGAGATCGGCACGATGGCACGCGCGGTCCTTGTGTTCCGGGATGCCGCCATCGAGAAGATTCGTCTTCAGAAGGAATCCGAAGAGCAGCGCGTGCTGTCCGAAGAGGAGAAGCGGCGGAACGCGGAGGCGCAGGCCAAGGCGGACGAGGAACGCCGCCAGCAGGCGGAAGAGGAACGTCGCCAGCAGGAAGCAATGAAGGCCAAGGCGGCCGAAGAGCAAGCCCAAATCCAGGCCAAGATCGCCGAGGAACAGGCCCAGGTCGTGAATGCCCTGGCGGAGGGACTCGGCAAGCTTGCCGCGGGTGATCTGACCTACCGCTTGGGTGATAATTTCACCGACGCCTACAAAAAGATTCGCGACGACTTCAACGCCACGCTCGCGCAGCTGCAAGAGACGATCCGGGCAATAACAATTGCCACGCGTGAAGTGGCGAGTACGGCGGCGGAAATTTCCGACAGCACGACCAATCTGTCGCAGCGCACCGAGGAGCAGGCTGCAAACGTCGAGGAAACGTCTGCGTCAATGGAAGAAATCGCGGCGACCGTGAAGAAGAATGCGGAAAATGCCAAGCAAGCCAATGAGTTTACCGGCAACACCCGCGGCGTCGCCGACAAGAGCGGTGAAGTGGTGACAGAGGCCGTCAGCGCGATGACGCGAATCGAAGAGTCTTCGAACGACATCTCCGAGATCATCAGCGTGATCGACGAGATCGCCCGCCAGACCAATCTGCTGGCGCTCAACGCGGCCGTGGAAGCCGCGCGCGCGGGCGAAGCGGGGCGCGGCTTTGCCGTGGTGGCGCAAGAGGTGCGCAGCCTCGCGCAACGTTGCTCGCAGGCGGCGAAAGACATCAAGGATTTGATCGTCGGAAGCTCGGGTCAAGTGAAAGAGGGCGCGGCACTGGTCAACAAGGCGGGTACCTCCCTTGGCGAAATCGTGGACTCGATCAAGCGCGTCGCGGACATCGTCAACGAGATCGCCAACGGCAGCGAAGAGCAGGCTGTCGGCATCGAGGAGGTCAACAAGGCCCTGACCCAGATGGACGAGGTCACGCAGCAGAATTCGGCGCTGGTCGAACAGAATGCGGCGGCGGCCAAGGCCCTGGAGGACCAGGCGCAGGCCATGAAGAACCAGGTGAGCTTCTTCCGGATCGATGACGAATCATCGGAAGTCGCTCGGGTCGCTTCGGCGGCGTAAGGCGGCGGGCGCGGCCCGCAGCGAGAACGCAGGAATCGGCCGCGCCGGAGCAGGAAGCTGCTCCGGCGCAGTCTTTTCGCAATTCGGCGGTCAATTGCCGGCGGTTTGAGGCCTGGAGGCGGGAAGGCCCCAACGGTCAACCAAACTCTCAGTCGCGCGTTGAGCCAGCGCAAAAGACAGCGCGGCTGGTCCGGCTATTATGCTGCGGCCGCTCGACATACGGGGCCTCATGACCCAAGCACTGCCAGCTTCCGCCGATCCAGAGACCGTCTTCCGCACCAAGGACCTGACCAAGGTCTACGTCACCGGCGACATCAAGGTGCAGGCGCTGCGCGGGGTCGATTTCGAGGCCGCGGCCGGCGAGTTCGTCGTGCTGCTGGGGCCGTCGGGCTCGGGCAAGTCGACCTTCCTCAACATCATCGGCGGGCTCGACCGCGCCACCTCCGGCGAGGTCTGGTTCACCGACCATGAGCTGAGCAAATTCGACGACCGCGCGCTCACCCTCTACCGCCGCGACCACGTCGGCTTCGTGTTCCAGTTCTACAACCTGGTGCCGAGCCTGACCGCGCGCGAGAACGTGGCGCTGGTGACCGAAATCGCGCGCGATCCGATGAAGCCGGAAGAGGCGCTCGCCATCGTGGGCCTCGCAGGAGCGCATGAATCATTTCCCGGCGCAGCTTTCCGGCGGCGAGCAGCAGCGCGTGGCGATCGCGCGCGCCATCGCCAAGCGGCCGCAGGTGCTGCTGTGCGACGAGCCGACCGGCGCGCTCGATTCCAAGACCGGCGTGCTGGTGCTGGAAGCGCTCACGCAGGTCAACGAGCAGCTCGGCGCCACCACGCTGATCATCACCCACAACGTGGCGATCCAGGACATCGCCCATCGCGTCGTTCATTTCGGCGACGGCCGCATCATGTCTTCCAACATTATCGCCGAGCGCAAGCCGGCGTCAGCGATCAGTTGGTGAGATCATGACCGCGCTGCATCGAAAATTGTTGCGCGACCTCATCCGGCTGTGGCCGCAGGCGCTGGCCATTGCGCTGGTGCTGGCGGCCGGCGCATCGACGCTCATTCTCGGCATCGGCGCTTATCAGTCGTTGTCGGAGACGCGCGCGGCCTACTACGAGCGCAACCGCTTCGCCGACGTGTTCGCCGATCTGACGCGCGCGCCCAAGGTGGTCGAGGACGAGATCGCACGCATCCCCGGCGTCGCCTCGGTGGAAACGCGCATCGCCAAGATCGCCCTGCTCGATTTGCCCGACGTGCCCGAGCCGGCCTCGGCCATGTTCGTGTCGATCCCCGACCTGCGCGACCAGAAGCTCAATCTCTTGTACATGCGCAGCGGGCGATTGCCGCTGCCGGGCGACGAGCATGAAGTCGTGGTGAGCGAGCCCTTCGCCAAGGCCAACCATTTCGGCATCGGCTCGACCTTCCAGGCCATTCTCAACGGCCGCAAGCGCACCCTGCGCATCGTCGGCACGGCGTTGTCGCCGGAATTCATCTACTCGCTCGGGCCTTATGGTCTGATTCCGGACGACCGGCGCTACGGCATCGTGTGGATGCGCGAAAAAGCGCTGGCCGCGGCCTACGACCTCACCGGCGCCTTCTCCAGCGTGCACCTCAAGCTCACGCGCGCCGCGTCGGAAGCGGAGGTGATCGAACGGCTCGACGGGATTCTGACCCGCTACGGGGGACTCGGCGCGCACGGCCGCCGCGACCAGACTTCGCACGCCTTCCTTGACGCCGAGTTGTCGCAGCTCAAGGCGATGAGTCGCATCCTGCCGCCGGTGTTTCTGCTGGTGGCGGCGTTCCTGGTCAACATGACGCTGTCGCGGCTGATCCTGCTGGAGCGCGAGCATATCGGGCTGTTGAAGGCGCTCGGCTACAGCGGCGTCGCGGTGGGCTGGCATTACCTGCAATTCGCGCTGGCGATCGCGGTCGTCGGTATCGCCATCGGGATGGCCGCCGGCACCTGGCTCGGCTTCGGCATGACGCGGCTCTATGCCGAGTTCTATCACTTTCCCTTCCTGGTCTTCCGGCTCGACCCGGCGGTCTATGTGATCGCGGCCGGCGTCACGCTTGCCGCCGCGGCGGTGGGGGCGCT
This sequence comes from uncultured Pseudomonadota bacterium, assembly GCA_963829785.1. Classification (GTDB taxonomy): domain Bacteria; phylum Pseudomonadota; class Alphaproteobacteria; order Rhizobiales; family Xanthobacteraceae; genus Pseudolabrys. The sequence continues at coordinate 70,912 of CAWHJZ010000013.1, forward strand.
GCGCGCGGTGCGCGACGTGGTGACGTTGCCGCCGGCGGTGGCGATGTCGCCGCCGGCGCCGGTGATCTACCGCCGGCTGCTGCCGGAGGCGTTCTATGCCGTGCTCAATATTCCGCAGTCGCTCACCATGGTGGCGCGCCATCTCATGCGCTGGCCGTTGCGCACGCTGAGCAGCGTGCTCGGCATCGCGCTGGCGGTCTCGGTGTTGGTCGGCTCGATGTGGTCCTTCGGCTCCGTCGAATTCATGATCGACGTCACCTACAACCGCTCCGACCGGCAGGACGCCACCATCAGCTTCGCGCACGAGCGGACGCTGTCGGCTTACTTTGACGTCCTGTCTTTGCCCGGGGTGATGGCGGCGGAGCCCTATCGCTCGGTGCCGGTGCGCATCCGTTTCGGCCCCTATGAACGGCGCATCGCCATCACCGGCAAGCCGGCGGATGCCAATCTCACCAGCGTGCTCGGCCCCGGCCTGAAGCCGGTGAAGCTGCCGGAAAGCGGCATCGCGTTGAGCGACGTGCTGGCGAAGATCCTGCACGCCAAGGTCGGCGACATGGTCGAGGTGGAGTTGCTGGAGCGCAACCGGCGCCGGGTGCGGCTGCCGGTGACCGGCATCATCGAGGGCTATCTCGGCCTCAACGCCTATATGGCGCTGCCCGCGCTCAACCGGCTGATGCGCGAGGGGCAGATCATCAGCGGCGTGCATCTGCTTTTCGACACCGGCCGCCAGGATGCGCTGTATCGCCGCCTCAAGGCCACGCCGGTGGCGAATTTCATTGCGCTGCAACGCGCCACGCTGCAAAACTTCCGGCAGACCCTGGCGGAGAATCTCCTGGTCATGGTCACCGTCTATGTGACGCTCGGCATGATCATCGCCTTCGGCGTCGTCTATAATTTCGCCCGCATCTCGCTGTCGGAGCAGGGCCGCGAACTGGCGAGCCTGCGCGTGCTCGGCTTCCACAAGGGCGAGGTGTCGGCGATCCTGCTGGGCGAGCTGGCGGTGCTGGCGATCCTGGCGCAGCCGCTCGGCTGGGCGATCGGTTATTTCTTCGCCTGGGCGATGGTGCAAGGGTTCGACAGCGAATTGTATCGTGTGCCGCTGGTGGTGGACCGGTCGGTCTATGGCTGGGCAAGCTTGATCGTGCTCGGCTCGGCGTTGATTTCAGGTCTGGTCGTGCGCCGGCGTATCGATCGCCTCGATCTCATCGAAGTGCTCAAGACGCGGGAGTAGACTTTTGTTCGGCAAGGTCGCAAGGCGCAGCATTGTCGTGTTGATCGGATTGGGGATCGCTGCCCTGATCGTCTGGGCGCTATTGCCGCAACCGGTGCCGGTCGACATGGCGGCCATCAAGCGCGGACCGCTTGAGGTCACCGTCGAGGACGAAGGCATCACCCGCATCCGCGAGGTCTATACGGTGTCGGCGCCGATCGGCGGCAAGATGCTGCGCGCGCCGCGCGAGGTCGGCGACAAGGTGACGGCGAACAAGACGCTGGTCGCGGCCATCGAGCCGACCGAACCGACGTTCCTCGATGTGCGCTCCCAGCGCGTGAACCAGGCCGCGGTGCAGGCGGCGCAGGCCGCGGTGAACCTGGCGGAAGCGAAGATCAAGGAGGCCAAGTCGCAGCTCGAATTCGCGCGCAACGACCTGACCCGCGCCGAGAAGCTCGCCGCGACCAAGACGATTTCCGCGCGCGCCCTGGAGAAGGCCAAGCTCGACGTCGATTCGGCTGAAGCCGCCGTTGCCAGTGCGGTGGCGACGCTGGAGGTGCGCCGCCGCGAACTGGAAAGCGCCAAGGCGCGCCAGATCCAGCCGGGCGAGATTAACCGCGATGCGCAATCGGCGAACTGCTGCATCCAGGTCTATGCGCCGGTCGACGGCAGCGTTCTCAAGATCGTCGCGGAAAGCGAGCAGGTGGTGCAGGCGGGCGCACCGCTGCTCGAGATCGGCGATCCGCACGACCTCGAGATCGTCGTCGACTTCCTGTCGCGCGACGCGGTGCGCATCAAGCCGGGTGATGTGGCGCGCATCGAAAGCTGGGGCGGTGACAAGGATCTCACCGCCAAGGTCCGCCGCATCGAGCCGACCGGCTTCACCAAGGTTTCCGCGCTCGGCATCGAGGAGCAGCGGGTCAAGGTGATCCTGGATTTCACCGGGCCGCCGTCCGAATGGCAGCAGCTCGGCCACGGCTATCGCGTCATCGCCCGGGTGGTGATCTGGCGCAGCGACGACGCGTTGCAGGTGCCGCTGGGCGCCTTGTTCCGCGAGGGCGACAATTGGGCGGTGTTCCTGGTGGCGGACGGCCGCGCCGAGCGCCGCCTGGTCACCATCGCCGAACGCAATCTGCACGCCGCGCGGGTGGTCAAGGGCCTGAAGGTCGGCGAGCAGGTCATCCTGCACCCGAGCGACCGCGTGCATGACGGCGTGAAGGTCGAGCCGCGCGGCTAGCGCCGGGCGGCTTTGCCCTGGCGCGCTTTCGTAAACCGCGACAAGCTGATATCTGGCACGCCATGGAAGCGACTTCCGCCCCCGGCCTCGAAACCGTCCGCGCCGAAATCGCGCGCGCCTGCCGCGACGCCTCGCGCGATCCCGCCGAGGTGACGCTGATCGCGGTGTCGAAGACCCATGGCGCCGACAGAATCGAGCCGGTGATCGCCGCCGGCCAGCGCGTGTTCGGCGAGAACCGCGTGCAGGAGGCCAAGGCGAAATGGCCGCCGCTGCTGGAGAAGCATCCCGGCCTGTCGCTGCATCTGATCGGGCCGCTGCAATCCAACAAGGCCAAGGAGGCGGTGGCGCTGTTCGACGCCATTCATTCCGTCGACCGGCCCAGCCTGTGCGCGGCGCTGGCGAAAGAGATCGAGCAGGCAGGACCGCAAGCCGCTGTTGTTCGTCGAGATCAACACCGGCGCCGAGCCGCAGAAGGCCGGCGTCCTGCCGCAGGACGCCGACCTGTTCCTGACCGCTTGCCGCGACACTTATGGTCTGGAGATCGCCGGGCTGATGTGCATTCCGCCGTTCGAGGAGGCGCCCGGTCCGCATTTCGCGCTCACCGCCAAGATCGCCAAGCGCAACGGCCTGAAGCTGTTGTCGATGGGCATGAGCGCGGACTTCGCCACTGCGATCCAGCTCGGCGCCACCCATGTGCGCGTCGGCAGCGCGATCTTCGGCGAGCGAGAGAAGCAGGTCTGAAAGGAAGAGAGAGTATGAGTAATCCTGAGTTCGAGCGCTGGCAGACACGTTTCGCCGCGCCCGGCTATCTGTTCGGCACCGCGCCGAACGAGTTTCTCAAACGCCACGCGCATCTCTTGCGCAAGGGCGAGAAGGCGCTTGGCGATCGCCGACGGCGAAGGCCGCAACGGCGTGTTCATGGCCGAGCAGGGGCTCGACGTGCTGTCGGTCGATTTCTCGCCGCTGGCGCAGGAGAAGGCGCGCAAGCTCGCGGCCGAGCGCGGCGTGACGCTGCGTGTCGAACAGGTCGACATTCATCAATTGGGATTGGCCGGCGGACGCCTTCGACGTGGTGGCGGCGATCTTCTTCCAGTTCGTCGGGCCGGCAGGGCGCGACAAGATCTTCGCCGGCATCAAGAAGGCGCTGAAGCCGGGCGGGCTGCTGCTGCTCGAGGGCTACGGACCCAAGCAGCTTGAATACAAGACCGGCGGCCCGGGCAAGCTGGAAAATCTCTATACGCGCGAACTGTTGGAGAAGGCGTTCGCCGATTTCTCCTCGATCGAAGTGCGCGAATACGACGCCGAGATCGATGAAGGCCCCGGCCACGGCGGCCTGTCGGCGCTGATCGATTTGGTGGGACGGAAATAACAAGTCGTCATTCCGGGTTCGCTCGCTGCGCTCGCGCCCCGGAATGACCAGACGTTATCGATACCGCGGCGGAAAGCCGGGTGGGCTGAGGTTCTGCGGCGCGCCGCCGGGAGCGGCGGCCGGCGCCGGTGCGGGCCTCGGGCGCAGGCGCCGGTGCTGCGGGCGCGCCGGCCCCAAGACTGGCGTCGAGCGGTTTGCGCAACAGGCTGGAGCGGAGCGCCTCGCCGCGCGGTGAGGGCGGTACCGCCTGGGGCGCCCGGGGCGCCTGCGGTGGATACGGCGCGTGTGGCGCGCGCGGTGCCGCGGCAGGTGCGGCCGGGGCCGCCGGCGCGGGCTGCGCCGGTGGAGCAGGCTGCAACGGCGGCGCTTCCAGGCCGCTGAAGTCGGCCGTCAATTCGTCGTTGCGCTGGCTCATCGAAGCGGAGCGCCAGCGCTCGATCACCGAGCCGATCAGCTCGCGTTCGAGGCTGTTGCCGGCATCGGAGCGGGTATTGCCGGCGGCCTCGCTGTTCGGCCGCACTTCCGGCGGCAATTCCTTGAAGCGCATGCGCGTCGGCATCGCCACGCCGGAGCCGAAGGTGAACACCTCGCGGGTGCCGAGCGAGGGAATGAACGACAGCAGGTTGGCCGCCGCGTCCGACACCGCCGAGCGGATCAGCTACTGGTCGCGGTCGTTGGCCAGCCGCATGACGAAGAAGGTCGAGCACTGCGAGATGATGGTCGGGTCGATCTCGGCCGGCCGCTGCGTCACCAGGCCGAGGAACACGCCGTACTTGCGGCCTTCCTTGGCGATGCGCGAGAGCGCGCGCTTGGTCGGGCCGAAGCCGATCTTCTTGTCGGCCGGCGCATAGCGGTGCGCCTCCTCGCAGACGAACAATAGCGGCGCGACGCCGTCGCTCCACAGGCCGAAGTCGAAGGCCATGCGGCAGAGCACCGAGACCACCGAGTCGATCACCTCGGCCGGGAAGCCGGCGAGCTGCAGGATGGTCATCGGCACGCCCTGCGGCGGCAGCCGGAACAGATGGCTGAGCGTCTCCGCCATGGTGTCGCCGCCGATGTTCGCGTTCTCGAACATGAACGCGTAGCGCGGATGATTGCGGAAGGTCTGAATGCGCGCGATCAGCTTATGATAGATAATGCGCGAGGTGCGGTTCTCCAGCTTGCCCATGCGCTCGTCGAGCAGATTGATCAGGTCCTCGATGCGGTAGGGCACCGGCGTGTCGGCGGTGAAGCCGGCGTCGCGCGGGTCGTTCCGCTTGGAGAGCGGGCTGGCGGGGCCGGCCTTGTATTGCAGATAAGCCGACTTCGCGAGCGGGATGACCTCACCGAGAATTTCGATTTCTTCGTCGACGCCGGGGCGGCCGCCGAAGAAGACGTCGACGATTTCCTCGAAATTGAACAGCCAGAACGGTAGCCGCAGGTTTCGCGGCGTCAGCACCTGCGCCTTGTCGCCGAAGCAAGGGCTGTATTCGTTGTGCGGGTCGACCAGGAAGATGCGCAGGTTCGGCCGCGCGGCAAGGATCTGCTGCAGGATGATGGCAACGCCGCTCGACTTGCCGACGCCGGTTGCGCCGAGCACGGCAAAATGGCGGCTCACCAGATGGTCGATGTCGATGTGCACCCCGATGTCGGGGTTTTGCTGCAGATTGCCGATATGGGCGTGGTCGCCGTCGGCGGCGCCGTAGATCATGGAGAGTTCGGCATCGCCGAGCAGCTTGGCGCTGTCGCCGATGTTCGGGTATTCGGTGATGCCGCGCTGGAATCGATGCGCGGCGCCGGCTTCGTATTGGATCTCGCCGATCAGATCGATCCGCGCCAGCTTGCGGTAATTTTGGCTGAGGCCTGAACCGCCCAGCGCCTCTTCGGCTACCTCGGTGATCAGACCGATGATCAGGCCCTTGCCGCCGGTGAGCCCCATGAACTTGCCGACCGTCGGCTGCTCACCTGTAACCCCGCGCGAATTGAGCTCAACAGTCGCCTGCGCGCCGCCGACTTCGGACACGCGGCCGATCTGCTCGGCGCTGGCGTGCACGGGGGCGGCGCTGGCAGCCGGTGCGGCGCTGGCTGTTGCGGGTGGACCGTTCATCATTTGCTCCTGTCGCGGAGTTTCTTATTGCTGGGCCAAGGCGCGTTGATGAGCCAAAACGCACCAACCGGGCCTCGAGATCTAATATGCTGAATATGAAGTGGGTATGTTAATGCGCCGGTTACGATCGCGAACCGATTCCGGTGATGCTTAACACATCACTGCCAACACATCGCGATTTAGCAATTTATTCAGTCCTAAGGCGCGTGTGCGGCCCAAGCTGCGCAATGAGCCGGCGCAAAGCCGGCAGCTTGAGCGCAACGCAGCCGGCAGTCGGCGCGAAGCCCGGCCGGGCGGCATGGATGAAGACCGCGCTGCCGCGGCCGGCTACCCGCGGGCGGGTATTGTGGTCGAGCTCGATGATGAAATCGTAGAGGTGGTCGGCGCGGGTGAGGCGGTCGGCCATTGACCCAGCCGGTACCTTGACCGGCCTGTTGTAGTTGCGGTCGGCGGGGTCCTCGCACCAGCCGTCGTCGAGGCGGATCGCCCGCACCGGCAAGGCGGTCAATGGCCGAGGATGGCGGTCGGCGCGCCACCACAGCCGGACCAGCCGGAAGGTGCCGCGCGGGGTGGCGCCGTCGCCCTCGAACTTGTTGGCCTTGATGCCGGCGCGGCCGAGCGCCACCGGCAGCGTGAGCGCGCCGGCGGTGAGCCAGCCCTGCGTCGGCCGCCCGGGGCGCGGGCGTACCAAGATACTGGCGAGAGTGCGTTTTTTCATTCGCTGCCGAATTCTGATCTGCCGTTCTGCCGGCACGGCGGTTGTGGCCTAAATATCAGTTCGCGCTTGCTCTTTCAGCCCTGAATGCTCTACTTCGGCCCCATTGCCGAATGTGGGCGCGCCGGCCGCCCATTAGTGCGGCGGATTTGACGTTCCGCTACCAAGCGCGGCACGCTCTTTGGCGGAACGTCAAATCCAAAGCCGCACTAGAATCAGATATTTGCTAGTGTCCCTTCGGTTCCGACGTTCGTAGAAAAGTGTGCGGCAACGGGATACGAACGTCGGAAACGGGACACTAGGGGGGCCCTGGAAGTCATGTCCAACAAGCGGACCATCCTGATCGTCGACGACGACACCGAGCTGCGCGAGGCGCTGGTCGAGCAGCTGGCGCTGCATGAGGAATTCGAGGCTATCGCCGTCGACAGCGGCACCAAGGCGGTGCAGGAGGCCAAAAGCGGCCAGATCGACCTGGTGATCATGGATGTCGGCCTGCCCGACGTCGACGGGCGCGAGGTCGTGCGCATCCTGCGCAAGAATGGCTTCAAGGCGCCGATCATCATGCTGACCGGGCATGACACCGACAGCGACACCATCCTCGGCCTCGAATCCGGCGCCAACGACTATGTCATCAAGCCGTTCCGCTTCGCGGTGCTGCTGGCGCGCATCCGCGCCCAGCTTCGTCAGCACGAGGCGAGCGAGGATGCGGTCTTCACCATCGGGCCCTATACCTTCCGGCCGTCATCCAAGGTGCTGCTCACGCCCAAGGGCACCAAGGTGCGCCTGACCGAGAAGGAAACCGCCATCCTGCGCTATCTCTACCGCGCCGGGCAAAAGCCGGTGTCACGCGAGACGCTGCTGCAGGAAGTGTGGGGCTACAATTCCGGCGTCACTACCCATACGCTGGAAACGCATATCTACCGGCTGCGGCAGAAAGTGGAGAAGGATGCCGCCGCGCCCGCAATCCTGGTGACGGAAGCCGGCGGCTACAAGCTGGTGCCGTGAGCCCTTATTCTCGTCATTCCGGGACATGCGCGCGGCCGGGCGAAGCCGGGATGACGTGAACGATATGGGTCTCGAAGACGACATCGCCTTTTTCGAACAGGTGCCGACCCTCGCGGTGCTGGGCAAGCAGGCCTTGCGCGTGCTGGCGATCGGCGCGGAGACGCGCCATCTGCAAAGCGGCGCGGTGCTGTATCTATGCCGGCGAGCTCGCCGACGGCGGCTACATCGTGCAGGAAGGCTCGATGGTGGTGGAGCCGGAGGGCGCGCAAGGGCACGAATACACCGTCGGACCCGGCACGCTGCTGGGCGAACTGGCGTTGCTCACCGACACCATCAGCCCGGTGACCGCGATCGCCCGGGAGCCGACGGTGCTGGTCCGCATTTCGCGCGGCCTGTTCCGCAAGATGCTGGAAGGTTATCCGGCGGCCGCTCTGCGGTTGCGCGACGAGATGGCCGGACGGGTCGACAGTTGGACGCAAGAACTTACCAGCGTGCAGCAGAAGCTGGAGCGGGGCGCAAAGAAATAATGCTGCCGCACGTGTCCCGGATGCCGTGCGGCGCGCATAAGCGCGTTTACGCGCGTCTTCGACACGCTATGCGGTGCTCCGCTGATCCGGGACCCAGCTTTCTTATTTTCTTATTGAGCCAACCGGGTCCGGGGTCTGCGGCGCATCACTGGCGTGCTGGGCCGCGCCCGGGACACAAGTCAGAGTTCGAACCTTGTCGTCACCGGTACGTGGTCGGAGGGGCGCTCGGCGCCGCGGTAATCCTTGGCGATTTTGATTCTGGACACGCGGTCGGCGAGCGCGTCCGAGGTCCAGACGTGATCGAGCCGGCGGCCGCGGTTTGCCTCGCGCCAGTTGCCCATGGCGCGATAGCTCCACCAGGTGAACAGCTTCTCCGGCTCGGGCGTGAGCACGCGCATGGAATCGATCCAACCGCCGGCTTCACGCGCGGCGGTGAGCTTCTCGCATTCGATCGGCGTGTGCGAGACCACCTTGAGCATCTGCTTGTGGCTCCAGACGTCGTGCTCGAGCGGCGCCACGTTGAGATCGCCGACGAGAATGGCGCGCTGGTTCTTCTTCGGCCGCAGGCGCTTTGTGCGCGCGCATCTCGTCGAGGAAGGAAAGCTTGTGCTCGAACTTCTCGTTCACCTCCGGGTCGGGCTCGTCGCCGCCGGCCGGCACGTAGAAATTATGCAGCGTGATCGGGTCCTTCAGGCCGGCGCGCTCGCCCAGCACCACCGAGACGTGGCGGCAGTCGGTCTTGCCGCAGAAATTCTCGATCGACGTCTTCTCGAACGGCACGCGCGAGAGAATGGCGACGCCGTGATAGCCCTTCTGGCCGTTGAGCGCGGCGTACTCGTAGCCCAGGCGCTTGAAGCGCTTGAGCGGGAAGGCGTCGTCCGGGCACTTGGTTTCCTGCAGGCAGAGCACGTCGGGGCGCGCGCTCTTGAGGAACTTGGCGACCAGGTCGATGCGCAGGCGGACGGAATTGATATTCCAGGTGGTGACGGTGAGAGGCATGGATGCAACATAGTCATCCATCGTGCCCCGGGGAAGCGGGGCGCCCGCTATCCACACCTTGTCCGGCGATCATCGGGCGTAGCGATGAAAGGACGCGGTCCCGTTCCGCCGCCGAGCGGCGACGTTGGGACGCCGCTTCGAGCGGTTAATTGGCGGTAGAAGAATTCGGGTAGCGCGTGTAGTCGATGCGGAACAGGCTGGGGTCGGGCTTGGTGTTGGGATCGAGATTGTAGACCGCCACGGTGGTGTCGTAGCCCTGCGGGTCGGTCACGGTCCACTGCTTGAGCTGCATGTCCTTGGCGGAGAACATGATCATCAGCCGGCTGGTGCCGACGAGGCCGTTCTTCTCCTCGACCACCACGGTGATGAACACGTCGTCGGCATAGACCGCGACCAGATTGGTGTCCTTCATCAGATTGACGTGGTCGGCGAGCAGGAAGCGCAGCGGCGTCTGCGACAGCGGGTAGACGTCCTGGGTCGCCAGATTGCGGTCGCGCACCACCACGGATTGGCCGTCGGCGATGATCTCGGTCGGGCTCGGCGGATCGTATTCGAAGCGCATCTTGCCCGGCTTGGAGATGATAGAAGTCGCCCTTGCTGCGGCTGCCGTTCGGGTCCGACCTGGACGAAATTGCCCTCCAGCGTCAGCACGCTGGACAGATAATTGTCGACCTTCTGGATGATGGCGCGCTGCTTGGGGTCGAGCGCGGTGGTGCTGCCGGTGCTGCCGAGCAGGGCGGCGAAGGGATTGGAGACCGGGTTCGGCGCCTGCTGCGCCGCAGCGGGCGTGATCTGCCCATGCGGCGACGGTGCCTGCGCGCGTGCGTGCCATGCGCGCGCCGGGACGGCGGCGAGACGCGCGCCGAGCGCGCCGGTGGTGAGATGCGTGTTGTGGCGGGCGCGGCCGCGGCAGCGGCACGTTCTGCAACATGGAGCTTGCCGCCAGCGCCGGGGCGGCGGTGAGGCAGGCCAGCAGTGCGGCCAAAGCCAGCGTGCGGCCGTTTCGCGCCTTGTGGTGTCCCGCCATCACGATCTCCGCCTCGCGTCCCCTGTAACCCCGGGCCATATAGGGGCCGGGTGTGGCTATTTCGCGACTCCAGCGATTCTGACGACCTTCTTCCTTGCGCATGACCTTGTCCGAAAACCGACATCCATCCCCGATCAAGCCGGGGACAATAATTTTCGGAGCCATGCACTCCGGCTTAAACGCGGAGAGCGCGATTCTCAATAGCGATCCTGCCCCTCTTCTTGGATCAGGATCTCGCGTTTGCCGGCATGGTTGGGCTGGCCGACGATGCCTTCCTGTTCCATGCGCTCCATATGGTGGCGGCGCGGTTATAGCCGATCTGCAGCCGGCGCTGGATGTAGGAGGTGGAGGCCTTGCGGTCGCGCTTCACGATGGCGACGGCCTGCTGGTAAGAGATCGCCGCCTTCGGCCATGCCCATGCCGGTGGCATCGAACACGGCGCCGTCCTCGCCGGTCAGCTCTTCCTCGGAGGCGGTGACCTCTTCCAGATAGTCCGGCTGGCCTTGCGACTTCAGATGGCGCACCACCTTCTCGACCTCGTCGTCGGAAACGAACGGCCCGTGCACGCGGCTGATGCGGCCGCCGCCGGCCATGTAGAGCATGTCGCCCTGGCCGAGCAGCTGCTCGGCGCCCATGCTCGCCCAGGATGGTGCGGCTGTCGATCTTGGAGGTGACCTGGAAGGAGATGCGGGTCGGGAAGTTGGCCTTGATGGTGCCGGTGATGACGTCGACCGAGGGACGCTGCGTCGCCAGGATGCAGTGGATGCCGGCGGCGCGCGCCATCTGCGCCAGGCGCTGGATGGCGCCTTCGATGTCCTTGCCGGCGACCATCATCAGGTCGGCCATCTCGTCGACGATCACCACCACGAAGGGCAGCGGCTCGAGGTCGAGCTCCTCCTTCTCGTAGATCGCTTCGCCGGATTCCTTGTCGTAGCCGGTGTGCACGGTGCGGGTGAGCATCTCGCCTTTCGCTTTCGCTTCGGCAAGGCGCTGCATTGTAGCCCTCGATGTTGCGCACGCCGAGCTTCGACATCTTCTTGTAGCGCTCTTCCATCTCGCGCACCGCCCATTTGAGCGCGACCACCGCCTTCTTCGGATCGGTGACGACGGGCGTGAGCAGATGCGGGATGCCGTCATAGACGGAGAGCTCGAGCATCTTGGGATCGACCATGATCAGCCGGCACTGCTGCGGCGATAGCCGGTAGACCAGCGACAGGATCATGGTGTTGATGGCGACCGATTTGCCGGAGCCGGTGGTGCCGGCGATCAGCAGATGCGGCATGCGCGCGAGGTCGACGATCACCGACTCGCCGCCGATGGTCTTGCCGAGGCAGAGCGGCAGCTTGGCGGTGTGCTCGTTGTAGTCCTTGCCGGACAAGCAGCTCGCGCAAGACCACTTTCTCGCGCGTCGGGTTGGGCAGTTCGATGCCGATGGCGTTGCGGCCCGACACGACCGCGACGCGCGCCGACACCGCGCTCATGGAGCGGGCGATATCGTCGGCGAGCCCGATAACGCGCGACGACTTGATGCCGGGCGCCGGCTCCAGTTCGTACAGCGTGACCACCGGGCCGGGGCGGGCGTTGATGATCTCGCCGCGCACGCCGAAATCCTGCAGCACGGTTTCGAGCGACTGGGCGTTGGTCTCGAGCGGCCTCCTTCGACAGGGTGGTGCGGTCGGAGGCCTTGGCCGCGCTTAAGCAGGTTGAGCGAGGGCAACGTGAAGCCACTGCCGGAGCGGCGGGCCGGCGCTTTTGGCGCGGCAGCACGGCGGCGCGGCGCGGGCGCGGCGTCCTCCTCCTCGTCTTCGTATTCTTCCTCGTTATCTTCGAATTGCTCAGGCACGAGTTGCGGCGCGCCGGCGCCGCCTTCGAAGCGCGGCTCGACGCGTTTGCCCGGCGCCGGCGCTTTGACGCGCGGCGCGGTGTCCCGCGGGCGGTGGATGAAGCGCACGAGGCGCGCCTTCCAGCTCAACAGCGCGTGCACCACAAAGCCGAGCCAGGGATTGGCGCGGTCCCTCTCTTCGTCGTCTTCCTCGTCCTCTTCAGGCTCTTCTTCCTCTTCCGCCTCGTCCTCTTCCGCCGCGGCGCGACGCCAATGCCAGCCGGTGGCGAGCACGAGCGCGATGGCCGTGGCGACGAACAGGACGAAGCCGCTGACGAGCAGCGCGAGACCGCCGAGCGGCCAGCCGAAGAGCAGGGCCGGGACGCGCAACAGCGCATCGCCGCAGACGCCGCCGAGGCCGGTCGGCAGCGGCCAGGATCCGATGCGCGGCAGCGTGGAGATGAAGCCGGCGGCCAGCAGCGTGACCGCGATCCACACCAGGCCGCGCCATTTCGCGCCGAGCGGCCGGTGCGACAACAGCCGCCAGCCGAGCAGCGCCTCCGGCGCCAGCAGCAGCACGCTGGCCAAGCCCAGCAATTGCATGGCCAGGTCGGAGAAGATCGCGCCGGGATAGCCGAGCAGATTGTGGATCGGCTTTTGGGTCGCGTGGCTGAGCGAGGGATCCTGCACCGACCAGGTGGCGAGCGCGATCGCACCGAGCAGCGCGACGGTCAGCAATGAAATGCCGGCGAGCTCGCGCAACCGCCGCCGCAGGAAATCGCGGGCATGGTCGGTGATGAAAGCAACGGCGTCGACGCTGCGATCCGTAGCCGGCATTAACACCTCTATTCTCTAACAACGCGACGAGACGATGCAGCGCCTCCGCCGTCGCGGTCTTGTCCTGCACCATGGCGACGCGGATGTAGTCCGCGCCGGGATTGGAGCCATCGGCCTGATTGCGCGCGAGATAGCGCCCGGGCACCACGCGCACGCCGGCCTCAGCCCACAGCTTCTTGGTCACGGCTTCGCTGCCGCCATGAGCGGAAACGTCGAGCCAGAGAAAGAAGCCGCCCGCCGGCCGCTCGTAGCCGTAGCGGTTGCCGATGATCTGGTCGGCGAGATCGAACTTTGCATTGTAGAGCCGGCGGTTCTCTTCGACGTGGCTTTCGTCGCTATAGGCGGCGACCGCGACGTGCTGCGCCGGCACCGGCACCTGCGGCGCCGCGACGTTGCGCAGTTCGAGAAAGGCGGCGAGGAAATTCTTGTCGCCGGCGGCAAAGCCGACGCGCAGGCCCGGCAGGTTCGAGCGCTTCGACAGCGAATGGAATACGATCACGTTGTCGAAGTCGGGCGCGGACGCTTCCAGCATGCCCGACGGCGCGTGCTCGCTGTAGATCTCACAATAGCACTCGTCGGCAAAGACGAGAAAGCCGTAGCGCCGCGCCAGCGCGGTGAGCTTGTCGAGATAGGCGCGGTCCGCCACCGCGCCTTGCGGGTTCGACGGCGAGGCGAGGTAGAAGACGACGGTACGCTTGAGCAGCGTTTCGTCGAGCGCGTCGAGGTCGGGCAGGAATGCGCTTTCGCGCGTCGCCGGCAGATAGACCGGCTCGCAATGGGCCGCGAGCGCGCCCGCCGCATAAGCGGCATAGAACGGATTGGGGATCAGCATCGCCGGTTGGCCGACGCGCGGGGGCACCCAGCGCTGCGCGGCAATCGCGGCGAGAAACAAGCCTTCACGGGTGCCATTGAGCACCAGCACTTCGCTGTCCGGATCCACCGGACGCGGCAGCGGATAGCGGCGGCCGAGCCATTGCGCGACGGCCTGGCGGAACGGCTCGATGCCCTTGTTGGGCGGATAGCGGCCGAAGTCGTTGAGATGCTCCGCCAGCACCGGGCCGACGAAGGGCGGGATCGGATGCTGCGGCTCGCCGACCGAGAGGTTGATCATGGGCTGGCCGGGCGCGATGCCGGCGATCAGGTCGGTCAGCCGCACGAAAGGCGAGCGGGATTCGACCCCCGGGGGGGTGGGGGCGGCAGACGGGCGCTTTGCTGAGGTCGTGGACATTGCGATTAAGTTTCGCTGGCGCCTGCTCTTTTCCCGAAAAGCCGGTCCCCGTAGGAAAGCGGATGCGCCGCAGGGTTTCGGCCCGCGGCACAAGGGGTCGGTTACCTTAGAGACGGCGAGGTTAAGACCCGATTAACCATCGGTGCCCGGTGCCGCCGAATAAATATTCCTGCACCGCTTGCCGCCTTCGCATTCACGGCCTTCGGAAGCCGGGCACTAGTGGTCCGATTCCGGCATTTGCATCCCTCTGCCGTCTTGCGTGGCGTCGATCAGCCAGTGGCGGAAGGCGGCAAAAGCCGGCTCCTCCCGCCGCGCCGGCTTGTAGACGAGGTACCAGGCCTCGCCCTTCGGCACCGTGAGCGCGAAGGGCGTCACCAGGCGCTTGGCCGCGAGGTCGTCGTCGATATAGGGCCGGATGCCCATGGCAACACCCACGCCGTCGGCGGCGGCTTGCTGCGCCTGGCCGTAATACTCGAACTGCGGGCCTGACAGCGCCGCGCCAGCGACGCCAGCCGCCTTCAGCCAGCGCGGCCAATCGTCGAGCGCATGGGTCACGCGCAGCAGCGTCGCGTGTTTCAAATCGGCCGGATTCTCAAGGGTTTCGGCGAGCCCCGGCGAACAAACCGGCACGAGATCGGCTGCGAACAGCGGCTCGGCCGCAAGCTCCGGCCACGCGCCACTGCCGAGCTTGATGCCGCAGGTCCAGTCGTCGGCAAACGGCGCGGCCGCGCCGCCGGTGGTGATGCGGACGTCGGTATCCGGTTCAAGTTCCTGAAACGACGCCAGCCGCGGAATGAGCCAGCGGATGGCGAAGGTCGGCCCGACGCCGACCGTCAGTACGCGCGGATTGGCGAGCGCGGTGACCTGGGCGGTGAGGTTCGCAAGCGCATCGAAGATCGGCGTGAGTCCGGCCTGGTAGGCGTGGCCGGCGGGCGTCAGCTCGAGACCGTTGGGCCTGCGCCGGAACAGGGGCAGCGCCAGGCGGTCTTCCAGGAGCCGCACCATGCGGCTGATGGCGGCCGGCGTGACGTTCAGCTCTTGTGCGGCTGCGGCGAAGCTGCCGCTGCGTGCCGCAGCTTCGAATGCTTTGATTCCATTCAAGAAAGGTAGCCTGCGCAGGGTCGTATCCTCCAGCAAGCATCAAGAAAACTGAGCCTCATGCTCAGATAACTCTGTTTGCCGGCCGGGGGCAAGGGGCGCACCTAAGCGGCCCGGAGGTGCGCCGCATGACCACCGTTCTGATGATCGCGATCGGGCTGTCGATGTTCGTGACGGCCTTTCTGTCCGGGGTCTTCGGCATGGCCGGCGGCATGATCCTGATCGGGATCCTGCTGGCGATCCTGCCCTTGCCCGCCGCCATGGCGCTGCATGCGGTGACGCAGATGGCCTCGAACGTCTGGCGCGGGTTGTTGTGGTGGCGCTACATCCGGCTCGGCGCCGCGGCCGGGTATCTGCTCGGCTGCGGCCTCGCGATGGCAGGGTGGTCGCTGTTTCGCTACGTGCCGGACAAGGCGGTGGCCATGCTCATGCTGGGCGCGACGCCGTTCGCCGTGCGCTTGCTGCCGGCGCAGTTCAAGCCCGACCCCGAACGGCTCGGTCATGGCGTCGCGTACGGCATGATCTGCATGACGCTGATTTTGCTCACCGGTGTCGCCGGGCCGATGGTCGACTCGTTCTTTCTCGGCGGCCGCCTCGACCGGCGCGAGATGGTCGCAACCAAGGCCTTGTGCCAGGTGTTCGGCCACGCCGCCAAGCTGGTCTATTTCGGCGGCATGATCGCGCAGGCCGCCACCATCGACGTGAACATGATGGCGATCGCGATCGCCGCGACGGTGGCCGGCACCACCGTGGCGCGGCGTTTCCTCGAGGCGATGACCGACAGCCAGTTTCGAACCTGGGCGGGCCGCATCATCAATTCGATCTGCGGCTATTACGTGCTGCAGGGCAGTTACCTGCTGATCGCGCCTTTGATGTGGAGGGTGCTGTGATGCCGCCCGTGGTGGATGAAGGCCTCGATAGCCTGGTGCTCGATCTTCTGGAATGGATCGCGAAGGAGCCGCGCAGCTATCGGCAAACGATGGACGCTTGGCGTACCTCCTGCCCGCGGCTGCCGGTGTGGGAAGAAGCGGTCGACCGCGGTTTTGTCGTGCGCGAGTGCTCGGGCGATGGCGTGCGGGTGAAGACGACCGATAAGGGCTTTGCTTTTCTCGCGCGGCACGGCTGCGTCGTCACGCGCGCGCCCCAATAAGAGAGGCCCCGGTCCTTTCGAACCGGGGCCTCAACGGGAGGGACAGTGCCGGGTTTCCGCCCCTACCGCTAGCTTGTGCGCATCATCCCGTGCGGGATCATGCTCGGTGTCGCGGTTCTTACGGAACGACCTCGCCGTGCAGGTTGATATCGAGGCCCTCGATCTCGACCTGCTTGCTGACGCGCAGGCCGATCGTGGCATCGATCACCTTGAGGATGACGAAGCTCGCGACACCGGACCAGATGATGGTGGCCAGCGTGCCCAGGAACTGGATCCAGACCTGGTGGCCCATGGTCACGCCCTTGTCGAGGCCGACGCCGCCGAAGCTGCTGCTGATGAAGACGCCGGTCAGAATGGCGCCGACAAAGCCGCCGACGCCGTGGACCCCGAAGGCATCCAGCGAGTCGTCATAGCCAAGCTTCGGCTTGAGCGTGGTCGCGGCCCAGGCGCAGATGACGCCGGCGGCGATGCCGATGATCAGCGCACCCGTCGGGCCGACGAAGCCCGAGGCCGGGGTGATGGCGACGAGACCGGCGACGGCACCGGAGATGATGCCGAGAACGCTCGGCGTACCGCGGCCGATCCACTCGTAGAACATCCAGGCCAGAGCTGCAGCCGCCGTCGCGATCTGGGTGACGGCCATGGCCATGCCGGCGGTGCCGTCGGCAGCAAGCTCGGAACCGGCGTTGAAGCCGAACCAGCCGACCCACAGCAGCGAGGCGCCGATGAGGCTGTAGACCAGGTTGTGCGGCGCCATGTTCTCGGTGCCGAAGCCCTCACGCTTGCCGAGGACGAGGGCGCAGACGAGGCCCGCGACACCGGCGTTGATGTGGACCACCGTGCCGCCAGCGAAATCCTTGACGCCAAGGCCGCCGAGGAAGCCGCCGCCCCACACCCAATGGCAGATCGGGCTGTAGACGATGATGCTCCAAAGCCCCATGAACCAAAGCATGGCGGAGAATTTCATGCGGTCGGCAAAAGCGCCACAGATCAGCGCCGGGGTGATGATCGCGAAGGTCATCTGGAAGACCATGAAGACCGTTTCGGGGATCGTGCCGCTCAGCGAGTTGCCGGTCATGCCCTTGAGGAAGAAGCTCTGCAGGCCGCCGACATAGGCGTTCATGCCGCCGCCGTCCTTAAACGCCAGCGAGTAGCCGAGGATCATCCAGATCACCGTGATCAGGCAGGTGATGGCGAAGCTCTGCATCACGGTCGCCAGCACGTTCTTCTTGCGGACCATGCCGCCGTAGAACAGCGCCAGGCCGGGGATGGTCATCAGCAGCACCAGGGCGGTGGAGGTGAGCATCCAGGCGGTGTTGCCAGTGTCGAGCTTCGGCTTGGCCGCTTCCTGCGCGAACGCGCTGTCGGCGAACGTCAGGCCAATCGCAAGTGCGGCAAGCGCTAATAGCCCCGCACGCGAAAATTTCTTCAACGTCATGGTCTTTAACTCCTGTGCGTATCGTTTGCGCTGCGGGTCATCACAATGCCGCGGCATCGGTCTCGCCGGTGCGGATGCGCACGGCGTGATCCAAGCCGAAGACGAAGATTTTGCCGTCGCCGATCTGACCGGTCTTCGCGGCCCCCGTGATGGCGCTAACGACCTTGTCGACCTGGTCCGTGGACACGGCCACTTCCACCTTGATCTTCGGCAGGAAGCTCACCGCGTATTCGGCACCACGGTAGATTTCCGTGTGGCCCTTTTGACGCCCGTAACCTTTGACCTCGGTAACAGTCAGTCCCTGCACTCCGATGGAGGTCAGGGCATCGCGGACCTCGTCGAGCTTGAAGGGTTTAATAATGGCCATGACGATTTTCATGGATTCGATCCCCGCTTGGGCCCGTTTTTACATTCACGCAGTGCGGGCGGGTCACTGAGCCATGCGCGCAAAGTCGCTTTTGCGAGCATGGCCGCCGTTAGGGAATCAAACACCGTGCCAGATGGCCGGCGGGCCGCTAGGCTGCTGATTCGATGGGCAAAATTTGGTGGACGCCGGCCTCACCCGAATACCGTCCCGGGTCCATGCTCAAAAAACCACCGATGCCGGAGCGGCCTGCACAAAAATTAATCAGACAAGTGAACCAGGGATTGTGGGGTGCCCCGCCGGCCGCCAACGAGTGCCGGCGGCTGCCGGCGGGGCTGAAATCGCGCTCTACTGCAGCGCCTCGCCGTGCTGGCTGACGTCGAGACCCATGATCTCGTCCTCGTGGCGGACCCGGAGCGGGACCAAGGCGCCGACGACCTTGAGGATCACGAAGGTGAGCCCGCCGGTCCACACCAGGGTGACCAGGACGCCGTAGGCCTGCGCCAAGAGCTGCTGCGGGTTGCCCTCGAGCAGGCCGCGGACGCCGTTCGGGTCGCCCGCGCTCGCCGACACCGCGCCCACCGCCAGGACGCCCGCGAGCAGCGTGCCGGTGAGGCCGCCGATGCCGTGCACGCCGAATACGTCGAGCGAGTCGTCGTAGCCGCATTTGGTTTTGAGCCAGGTGCAGGCCCAGAAGCAGATGCCGCCGGCGATGACGCCGATCAGCACGCCTTCGATCGGCAATACGAAACCCGACGCCGGCGTAACGGTGCCGAGCCCCGCGATCGCGCCGGAGATCATGCCGAGCACCGACGGCTTGCCGCGTGTCCACCACTCCAGCGCCATCCAGGTGAAGGCGCCGGCGCTGGCCGCGAGATGGGTGGTGACGATGGCCGACACCGCGCGTCCGTTGGCGGCGAGCGCGGAGCCGCCGTTGAATCCGAACCAGCCGACCCACAACAGGCCGGTGCCGATCACCGCCATGGTGAGATCGAACGGCGACAGGTTTTCATGGCCGTAGCCGTGGCGCTTGCCGATCACCATGGCCGCGACCAGGCCGCCGGTGCCGGCGCTCAAGTGCACGACCAGGCCGCCGGCGAAATCGATGACGCCGTCGCGGGCGAGAAAGCCGCCGCCCCACACCCAATGCGCCAGCGGCACATAGACGAACAACAGCCACAACGTCGCGAACAAGAGGAACGCCGAGAAGCGCATGCGGTCCGCCACCGAACCGGCAACGAGCGCAACGGTGATGACCGCGAAGGTCATCTGGTAGATCATGAACAGGCTTTCGGGGATGGTGCTGGCGAGCGGCGACACGCTGTTGATCGTCATGCCGCGCAGGAAAACCCGCGATAGCGTACCGATGTAAGCGCCGTCGCCGGTGAAGCTGAGCGAATAGCCGACAAACACCCACAGGATCGAGATCAGGAAGGTGGCCGCCAGACACTGAGCCATGGTGGCGAGCACGTTCTTCTTGCGCACCATGCCGGCGTAAAACAACGCGAGGCCGGGAATGGTCATCATCAACACCAGGCCGGTGGCGGCCATCATCCAGGCGGTGTCGGCCGGATCGATCTTGCCGGCTTGCGCGAATGCCGGCGTGACGGTCAGTGTTGCAGTGACCGCCGCGATAGCGGTGACGAGGCGTTGATGCGCCATTTTCATTTCATGATCCCCCCAGCAGGAATTTTGAAATCGAGATAGTTTGAACGAAGAGGTCTCTTGATCATCTGAAGGCGCGCGCGGAGCGCGCTTCAAAAAAACGATCGGCCGTCGCAGGGCGACGGCGAGACGTGCTAAAGCGCGGCGGTGTCGGTCTCGCCGGTGCGGATACGCACGGCTTGCTCGATCGGCGTCACGAAGATCTTGCCGTCGCCGATCTGCCCGGTCTTGGCGGCGCCGGCGATGGCATCCACGACCTGGTCGAGGCGCGCGCTGTCGACCGCGATCTCCATGCGCACCTTGGGCAGGAAGTTCACGGCGTATTCGGCGCCGCGATAGATTTCCATGTGCCCCTTCTGGCGGCCGTAGCCTTTGACCTCGGCCACGGTCATGCCCTGGACGCCGATGCGGGTGAGGGCGTCGCGCACCTCGTCGAGCTTGAATGGTTTGATGACGGCGATGACGAGCTTCATGATTTCCTTCCCCCGGCGGGAAATGGCGTCGCTGCCGCGGCGCCTGGACAAGACGGAAAGCCCGCCCCGGCCAAAGCCGGCACGGGCTGCTTGTGCCTACTCTAAAGTCAAGCGGGCTACAAATTAAGCGGCCAAGTCGCCGCGCCCACAGGCAGACGCCGCAATTGTAGGCATTTTAGGTCAGTAATACTGCCTTATCGGCCATGGCCGATGGCCGAAAGCCCCAAGCTGTGGATCAGCCGCGGCAGCGCGCGGCGCACGCGGCGGCGGGTCATGCCGGGCTCGATGCGCGGGTCGTACAGGAGCGTGAGCAGGGCGCGGTCATACACGGTCAGGTAGCCGACCATGCGGTTCTGGTTGAGCGTGGTCCACGGGTTGCGCTGGTCGTGGTTGGACAGGCCGAAGGCGTGCAGCAGCTCGTGATAGGCGCAATCGAGAAACACGTCCTTGCCCTGGTCGACAATGATAAACGAGACCGAGTGCACGATGACGCCGTCGCTGTCGGACTTCACCGAGGTCATGCATTGCGGGTCTGTGCGCGCGATGAAGGTCTTGGTGATCCTGGCGCCGAAGGCGTCGCGCAGGGCCGAACGGAAATCCTTTTCATCGATCAGCCGCACGTCGATGTCGGCATCGGCTGGGTCGTACGCCAAGCTCAAGTGCAGGCCGGGCACCTTGCGCGCGTATTCTTCGATGACGCGCTGCATCGCCGCCACGCGGTTGACGCTGCCGCCGGCCGTCACGCCGACGCGGATCGGACGATCGAAGCGGCGCACGCCGCGCGGTTTGGCGCCGATGCGCAAGTCGGAACCGAAGGCAAGCGCGAGGAAGCCGCGCTCCAGCTCGCGCGCGCTGAAGCGGGTGTACTGCCCCGGCGCGTTGTGAAAGGCGCCGGCCGGTGCCGGCTGTTTGCCGGAAGCGGCAAGCGATGACAGCGTCGGGAACAGCGATAGCGCGAGCGCCATGCCCGCGATGGCCGCAAGGTTCGTCGTTTGCGTTGGTGAGCGAAAACGTGTCACCGCGAACGATTACTCCCGCCGTTGGCGCACCAGGCCTTCCTGCGCAACCGAGGCGACCAGGGTGCCGTCACGGGTGAATATAAGGCCGCGCGAGAAGCCGCGCGAGCCGTGCAGATTGGGCGAATCCTGCGCGTAAAGCAGCCACTCGTCGGCGCGGAAGGGCCGGTGCAGCCACAGTGCATGGTCGAGGCTGGCCGCCATGAATTCCTTTTCGAACAGCGTGCGGCCGTGACGCATCAATGACGCATCGAGCAGCGTCAGATCGGAAGCATAGGCCAGCACGCATTGATGAATCGCAAGGTCGTCGGGCAGCGGGCCAATGGTGCGGAACCAGAGATGAAAATCGCCGTCGGGATATTTCTTGCCGGCATAGCGGTCGAATTCGACCGGCCGCATTTCGATGGGGCGCTCGCGTTCGTAATACCGCCGCACCGACTCGGGCATGGTCGACAGCAGGTTCTTACGCATCTCCAATTCGTCGGGCAGGTCCTCGGGCGGCGTGACCTTCGGCATCTCGGCCTGATGATCGAGGCCTTCCTCATGGGTCTGGAAGGACACCAACATGGAAAAGATCGGATGGCCGTGCTGGCGCGCGGTCACGCTGCGGGTGGTGAAGCTCTTGCCGTCCCGGACCCGATCGACGTCGTAGATGATCGGCACCTTGGGATCGCCCGGCAGGATGAAATAGGCGTGCATGGAATGCGGCGGCCTGGCCGCGTCGACGGTGCGTATGGCGGCGACCAGCGCCTGCGCGATCACTTGGCCGCCATAGACGCGCTGCCAACCGGTTTGTGGCGAGATGCCGCGAAACAAGTTCAAGTCGAGCGGCTCGAGGTCGAGAACGGTAAGCAGATCCTTGACGGCAGAGAACATGGGCAATCCTTGAGCGATCCTTAGGCGACTTTAAGCGATCCTTGGGCGGTTCCTGAGCGGGATTTCCGGTGGCAGGCTGCCGCCAATGACGCCGCTGCGTGCCGGCAAGTCAAGGTCGGGCTGGCCATACCACCCGCGCCGGCGGGGAGTGGCGGCGGCGGCCCCAACAAGTGCTATAAGCGCCCCTGGAAGGGTTTTGAGATGGTGGACAAGGCCAAAAAACGCGACGTGGTGATCGGCGGGGCGGGATTCGCCGGGCTGGCCCTGGCGATCGCGCTGCGTGAGGCGTTGGGCGCGGGTTTCACGGTGGCCGTCGCCGACCCCACGCTCAAAAACGAGAAATCCAAGGACCCGCGCGCTTCCGCCATCGCCGCCGCCGCGCGCCGGTTGTTCGACGCCATCGGCGTCTGGGATGCGGTCGCGCCGCAAGCGCAGCCGATCCTCGATATGGTGGTGACGGACTCGAAGCTCGACGACGCGGTGCGGCCGACCTTCCTCACCTTCGGCGGCGAGGTGGAAGAGGGCGAGCCGTTCGCGCACATGATCGAGAACCGGCTCCTGATCGACGCGCTGGTCGACAAGGCCAAGGCGCTCGGCATCGATCTGCGCGCCACCGCGGTGACCGGCTTCGAGCATGTGCCGAATGCGATCGAGGTCACGCTCGCCGATGGCGAGACGCTCTCGGCCCGCCTGCTGGTCGGCGCCGACGGCGCGCGCTCATCGATCCGCGAACAGGCCGGCATCGCCACGCACGGCTGGGATTACGACCAGTCGGCCATTGTCACCACGGTCGGCCACGAGCGCGACCACGAAGGCCGCGCCGAAGAACATTTCCTGCCGGCGGGGCCGTTCGCGATTTTGCCGCTGACCGGCAAACGCGCGTCGATCGTGTGGACCGAGAAACGGCGCGCGGCCGAACGCATGGTGGCGTTGCCGGACGATGAATTCCACGACGAACTCGAGAAACGCTTCGGCCTGCATCTCGGCGACATCGAGGTGATCGGGCCGCGCCGCGCGTTTCCGCTCGGCCTGTTTACCGCGCGCTCGTTCATCGCCGAGCGGCTGGCGCTGGTGGGCGATGCCGCGCACATCATTCACCCCATCGCGGGGCAAGGCTTGAACATGGGCCTGCGCGACGTCGCCGCCTTGGCGGAAGCGATCACCGATGCCGCGCGGCTCGGCCTCGACATCGGCGCGCCGGACGTCTTGGAGCGCTATCAGCGCTGGCGCCGCTTCGATACCGCGATGATGGGTGTCGCCACCGACGGCCTGAACCGCTTGTTCTCCAACCGCTCCGACGTGCTGCGGCTGATGCGCGATGTGGGCTTAGGTCTCGTCGAGCGCATGCCGGCGTTAAAGAACGTGTTCATCCGCGAGGCCGCGGGCTTCACCGGCGAGGTGCCGAAGCTGATGAAGGGCGAGGCGTTGTAGATTCAGCGTTTGCCGCGCACTCGGCGTCATGCCCGGGCTTGACCCGGGCATCCATTCTGCGTCGCAGCCAGCATCAGTGCTACGAAAGACTTCCGCTATCGATGGTCTTCATGGATTGCCGGGGCATAGGCGTTCTGAAAGAACGCCGTTCTTCGAACGGCTATGCCCGGCAACGACAGCGGAAAGACCGTGGCTTCACGACAACGGAATACTGCCGACGTGATCCTGGAACGCCTTGCGGCCGGAGATGGCCGCGTACCAGCGATCGAGGTGCGGTGTCGCCGGGCGATCCGGCACGAGCTGCATATAGCGATAGCACATGACGCCGACCGGGATGTCGCCATAAGAGAACGCGTCACCGGCGAGAAACTTGGTCTTCGCCAATTGCGCGTCCATGATCTGCATGGTGGCGGCGGTCTTGTCCTGCGCGGTCTTGATCGCGGCCATGTCGCGCTTTTCCGCTGGCGTGCGGATCAGTCCCCAGAACGCCGGCGTGATCGCGGGCCCCACCACCGACAACTGCCAGTCCATCCACTGGCTGGCGAGCGCGCGTTGCTTGGCGTCCTTCGGCTCCAGCACGCCCTTCTTGTCGTGCTTGCCGGCGAGATAACGCACAATGGAATTGGACTCCCACAGCAGGAAGCCGTCTTCTTCCTCCAGCGTCGGCACTAGGCCGTTCGGGTTCATCGCGAGGTAGGCCGGCTCCTTGTTCTTGCCGAATGCGCCGCCGACGTCGATACGCTCGTGTTCGAGACCGAGCTCGCCCACCGCCCACATCGCCTTTTGCACATTGGACGATGTGTTGCGGCCCCAGATTTTGATCATTCCGTATTCTCCTTGCGCGGTACACTATGTTCCTGGTCGAATTCGAAGTTCACTCAAGCTTGCGCGCTTCCTCCGGCAGCATGATCGGAATGCCGTCGCGGATCGGATAGGCGAGCTTGGCCTTGCGCGAGATCAGCTCCTGCTTTTCGGCGTCGTATTCCAGCGTGCTCTTGGTGAGCGGGCAGACCAGGATTTCCAACAATTTGGGATCGACGCTGTTGGCGGGCCGTTCGGGCGGGGGAGGCGTGGTCATAACGGATGTTCCCGGCAATTTGTTGAATTATAGCATGGCTTCCGCCGTTGTCGTCCCGGCCTCGCTTCCGCGGGGACGATAGAAAAAAGCTACTGCAACTGCGGTTCGCCTTCGCTGTCTTTCTTGGCCAGTTCGATCTCGGTGATGGCGACCAGGATTTCGGCGCGGGTCTTCAGGTCGGGTGCTTCCAATAGCGCCTGTTTTTCGGCCGCGCCGTAAGGCGACATCATCGACAGCGCGTTGACCAGCGCCTCGTTGGGCGCGTTCTCGATGCCTTCCCAGTCGGCCTTGAGATCGTTCGCTTCGAGGAAATCGCGCAACGCCGCCAGCACCGCTTCGCGGTCGACTTCGTTCTCGCCCTTGCGCGCCACGAAGTCGTCGGCGAACGGCGCGTAGGTGACGCGGCATTGGCGGTAGGCGGTCTTGACCCGCAGTTCCTCTTCGACGCGGAAGCGGGCGATGCCGGTGAGTTCGATCAGGTAGCGGCCGTCGCCGCTCTCGGCCAGTTCGGTGATGCGGCCGACGCAACCGATCGTGAACAGCGGCGGCGTGTCAGCGTCATCGGCGTGGACGGCGTCGGGCTGGATCATGCCGATCAGCCGGTGGCCGTCGCGCAACGCATCGTCGACCATGGCGAGATAGCGTGGTTCGAAAATGTTGAGCGGCATCTGCCCGCGCGGCAACAGCAGCGCGCCCGGCAGGGGAAACACCGGGATCACCTCGGGCAGATCGATCGGCCCGCGATAGTGGGCGTTCATCGGCATACGTTGGCCCTCATGCTAACGAGCATCGGCGCCTAGCATTCTCCGCTCATTCCCGCGCATAGCTCGCCGAACGGCGAGCGTCCGCTCGCCTATGCGGGAATCCAATCTGGGTCCCCGCTTGCGCGGGGACGAGCGGAAAATGGCTCACGAAAACAAGACCGACGACAGCCGCTTGCGGCCTTCCACCGCCGCCGGGTCGTCGAAGCCCCAGGCTTCGAAGAACTGAACAAGCTGCTTGCGGGCGCCGTCATCGTTCCATTTGCGGTCTTTCTTGACGATCGTCATCAGCTGCTCGACCGCTTCCGCGCGCTGGCCGTTGGCATTGAGCGCGGTGGCGAGATCGAAGCGCGCCTGATGGTCGTCCGGATTGGTGAGCACCTTGTGCTCCAGCTCGGCCAGCGGACCGACCGACTGCGCCTGCTCGGCAATCTCCAGGGCGGCGCGGGCGGCGGCCACCGACGCCTCGTTTTGCTTGGCTTCCGGCACCAGTGCCAGGGTCTGCTTGGCCTGCTCGAGCGCGCCGGTCTCGACATAGCAGCGGGCAAGGCCGGCGAGCGCGTGCACGTTGCCGGGCTCACCCGCCAGGATCTGGGCGTAGACCTCGGCGGCCTCCGCCGCTTTGCCCTCGACCAGGGCGGCGTCGGCGACCTCCAGCAGGTTCTGTTCCTCGGGGGCGAGCTTGCCTTTGGTCAGGCGCTCGAGGAATTCGACGACCTGGCTCTCCGGCAGGGCGCCCATGAAGCCGTCGACCGGCTGGCCGTTGGAAAAGGCGATCACCGCGGGAATCGACTGGATACCCATCTGGCCGGGGATGGCCGGATGCTCGTCGATGTTCATCTTGGTGAGCTTGACCTTGCCCTTGGCCGCCTTCACCACCTTTTCCAGCACGGGGGTCAGCTGCTTGCAGGGTCCGCACCAGGGCGCCCAGAAATCCACCAGCACCGGCTGCTGCTTGGATTCCTCGATGACGTCCTTCATGAAGCTCTGGGTGGTGACGTCCTTCACCACGTCAGCGGCCGCAGCCGTCAATTCCCCGCCGTTCTGCAGCATACTGTCCTCGCCTTTGCCGCCCGCAATACACGCGCATGATCCGGGTACGAAGAGGGGATCATGCGCCAGCGGGCGCGGTTTTTTAAGGGTTCCGTCTCGATTAAATGGTCATCCGGCAGGGGATTGCAATCGTTCAGGTTTCTTCCGGTGGGGGGCCGGAGACCCGCTCGACGCGGGGCGGGTGGCCGGTGGCCTCGAGAAATTTGACCAGATCGTCGCGTGAAATCGCCGTCGTCATGGTGTTGGTGAGCGGGTGATAGTTCAACGTCTCGTGTTCCATCATGTCGGCATCGAGCACCACGGTGATGCGGCCCGCCGTGTCGTTGATGGCCGCGAAGGGGGTCACCGAGCCGGGCTCCACCCCCAGCACTTCGCGCATCAGGTCGGCGGAGCCGAAGGAAAACCGGCCGCTGGCGCCCAGGAGCCGGTGCAGGCCCTTGAGGTCGATCAAGGCGTCCTCGCACGCCACCACCAAATATAGTGCCTGCTTCTTGTCGCGCAGGAACAGGTTCTTGGTGTGGCCGCCGGGGAGCTGGCCGCGCAGCGCCTGGCTCTCCTCGACCGTGAATACCGGCGGGTGCGTCACCGTCTTGTGGGCGATGCCGAGGCCGTCGAGGAAGGCGAAAAGCCGGTCGGGGGTCTGGGCGGCGGAATTGGTGGGGGGTGTGGGCACGGCTAGGGAACATTATATGCAGGAGCGAGGTTATTATCATCCCCCGGACGAAATGAGGTCTGACATGTTGCGAATTCTGCTGGCTGCCGCCGTCCTGACCGGCGTTGCGACACTTGGTCCGAGTTCCGCCAGTGCCTACGGGGAGCGCCCCTGGTGCGCGGTGGCGAGCGTCGGTTTGCAAGGTGTCGTGAGGGATTGCAGCTATTGGAGTTTCGAGGCCTGTGTACCCCATGTTCTCGCCGGAAACCGCGGCTTTTGCGAGCCGAATCAGGACTGGCGCGGGCCGGTCGAGCGGTATCCGCGGCGCACTTACCGCCATCGCTCCCGGCGCTGACGGACGAGTTGCCAAAGGGCCGGCCTTGTGGCTATAGGAACGGCCTTGCCCGGCTGGTATCGAAATTTAACCGGTTGGGCCTAAGTACCTATCGGATGCGGGTGTAGCTCAGGGGTAGAGCACGACCTTGCCAAGGTCGGGGTCGAGGGTTCGAATCCCTTCGCCCGCTCCAGTCCCCCTCGCCAGAGGGGGGATCGAAATGGCCGCCGCCAACCGGCGGCTTTTTTGCGTTTTGGGCCCCTCCGCGCGTTCCGCCAAGCTGACATTTCGCTGACAACTCGCTGACAAGGCCGGTCAGCCTGCCGTCAGCGCTTGCCGCGTAAGCCTTGCGCCACTTTCAGCAGGTGGCGCGGGACATGCTCGACCGGCAGCGCAACGACGACATCATCACCGCCGCCCCGGCGCGGATCGAATCCGAAGTGCCGGCGCGCGTGGTGGTCTGGGATCGCGTGGTGCGCGGCTTCCACTGGTCGCTGGTCGCGGCCATCGCGCTGGCGGCGGTTACCGGCTTTTTTGCCGGCGCGCCGTGGATCGACGTCCATGTCTGGGCCGGCGCGGCGGCGGCGGCGCTGGTCGCCGGCCGCTTCGTCTGGGGCTTCCTCGGATCGACCCATGCCCGCTTTGCTGATTTCGTCGTCTCGCCGGCGACGGCTTTGGCGCACGTGCGGGTATTGTTCACCGGCCGCGCGCACCGCCATCGCGGCCACAATCCGCTTGGCGGCGTCATGATCCTCGCGCTGCTCGCGGTGATCGCCGCCATCGCGGTGAGCGGCGCGCTTGCATTGGGCGGCGCCGAGAAGGCGGGACCGTTTGCTTTCCTCACCACTTTCGCAACCGGCGTACAGGCGCGCGAAGTGCACGAGGCGTTGGCCTATGTCCTCGTCGGCCTCATCGTTCTGCATGTCGCCGGCGCGGTATTCGAAAGCCGGCGCACGCGCGAGAACTTGGTGCGCGCCATGCTCGACGGCCGCAAACAAATCCGCCGTGGTGATCATCCCGCGCGTCCGGCGGCGGCGCGTCCGCGACTGGCCGCTGCCGTTGCTGCCATCGTCTTCGTTGCCACTGCGGGAATGATTGCAATGCTGAGCCAATGGCCGGGGCTCGGCGTTCCGCTGGCCAAGGTCGATCCGGTCTATGCCGCGGAATGCGGTGCTTGCCACACGGCCTATCATCCGAGCCTGTTGCCGAAAGCTTCGTGGGCGGCGTTGACCGCTGATCTCGCCAATCATTTCGGCGAGGACGCCAGCCTCGATGCGGCGGCCACTGCGCGCATCACCAACTATCTTGTCACTAACGCCGCGGAAACCGCCGACACGCTGGCCGCCAACCGCTTGCGTCGCGTGGATGCCGCAAAGCCTTTCACCATCACCGCGACGCCGTTCTGGCGCCGCCGCCACGGCGACATTGCCGACGCGGTGTTCGCGTCGAAGGCGGTCGGCGGCCGCGGCAATTGTGTGGCCTGTCATGCCGACGCGCGCAGCGGGCGCTTCTATCCCGGCAATATCCAAATCCCTACAGAGGCGAGACCATGAAATTGAAATCCTTATCCATCGTGCTGGCCGCGCTTGGCATGGCGGCAACGGTAGCGGTCGCCGCCAGCCCCGCGCGGCAGGCCATCCTCGACGGGTACGCCGCGAAGGCCGGCGGCCAACCATCGGCGGCACGCGGCAAAGCCTTCTTCTTTGCCACGCATAGCGGCGGCAAACCGAACGTTGGTTCATGCACCGCCTGCCACGGAAAGAACCCGCGCAACACCGGCCGCACCCGCGCCGGCAAGCCGATCGAACCCATGGCCGTGTCGGTCACCCCGTCGCGCTTCACCGATGCCGCCAAGGTCGAGAAGTGGTTCGGCCGCAATTGCAAGACCGTACTCGGGCGCGTCTGCACCGCCGCCGAGAAAGCCGACTTCATCGCCTTCATGGCGAGCCAATAACGAACAGCAGAAAGGAATACGCCATGCGTATCGCGCGACTGTCTTTCCCGGTTTGGCCATTCGGTGCGGCGCTCGCGGTTGCCGGCGCCGTGTTTGCCGCTGGCCTGTTTGCCGGTCCCGGCGCCAAGGCGAAGGACGGCGAAGGCGCGCTGCGGCCGGTCAGCGACAAGACGGTGCTGACGGAGTGCAGCGCCTGCCATATGGCCTTCCCGCCGGCGCTGTTGCCGGCGCGCTCGTGGCGAGCGCTGATGGGCGGGCTGGACGATCATTTCGGTGAGAATGCCGCGCTCGATGCGGCGACCGCCAAACACATCACCGACTATCTCGTCGCCAATGCGGCCGATGCCGGCAACGGAAATCGCCGGATCCTGCGCGGCGTGAGGCCAAGCGACACGCCGCTGCGCATCACCGAGATGCCGTGGTGGGTCCGCGAGCACCGCGGCGAGGTGCGGCCGAGCGCTTTCAAGGATCCACGCGTCGGCTCCAAAGCCAATTGCGTCGCCTGCCACCGCGGCGCCGCCAAGGGCTATTTCGGCGACGACTGAGTTTGCGGCGCGCCTACCGTTCCTTCACGTCCGCAATCTCCCCGCGGGTCATGCGCACCAGTTCCGCCGGCGTGGTCTGGAACACATGGCGCGGCGAGCCGGCCGCGGCCCAGATGGGATCGAGCGCCATCAGGTCGGCGTCGATGAAGATGCGTAGGCCGCTGCCGTGGCCGACAGGGGCGACGCCGCCGATGGCGAACCCGGTGGTGTCGCGCACCCAGCGACCTGGCGCCGGCGTCACCGCCTGGCCGAGGCGGTCGGCGATCTTGGCGAGATCGACGCGGTTGGCGCCGGAGGCGATCACCAGCACCGCTTGCTCGCCGGCGCGCAGCACGATCGACTTGGCGATCTGCGCCACCGTGCAGCCGACGGCGTTGGCGGCGTCCTGCGCGGTGCGCGTGCCGTCCGGGAACATGGTGATGGTGTCGGCGTGGCCGGCCGCAACAAGCGCCGCGCGCACGCGTTCAACCGAGTCGCTCAAATCAAGAACCCTTTGCTCAATACCCGACCGCCAGCGCGCCGCGGGTGCGGCGGTCGGCGGCGCCCACATAGCCATCGGCCGTGACTTCGATCGAGTTGGCGTCGGTGTGCGGCGCGGTCGACACGATCGTGTGGCCGCGGGCCTTCAGCGCGTCGAGGACCGAGGGCTTGAAGCCCGGCTCGGCGAAGGTCTTGTCGGGCCGCCATTGGTTGTGCAGGCGCGGCGCGCTGACTGCATCGGCGACCGGCATGTGAAAGTCGATAACGTTGGTGATCACCTGCAGCACCGCGGTGATGATGCGGCTGCCGCCGGGCGAGCCGGTGACCAGGAACGGCTTGCCGTCCTTCAGCACGATGGTCGGGGTCATCGACGACAGCGGGCGCTTGCCGGGCGCGGGCAGATTGGCGTCGTAGCCGACCAGGCCGTAGGCGTTGGCGGTGCCCGACTTGGCGGTGAAATCGTCAAGCTCGTTGTTGAGCAGCACACCGGTGCCGCCCGCGACGAGGCCGACGCCATAGGAGAAGTTCAATGTGTAGGTATTCGACACCGCATTGCCGGCGCGGTCGACGACCGAGTAGTGCGTGGTGTTGCGGCCTTCGTTGCCGGCGGGCATGCCGGGGCGGATGTCGGCGGCGGGCGTCGCGTTATCGGTGATCGTGGCGCGCAAGCGCGCGGCATATTGTTTCGACGTGAGCCGCGCGAGCGGCATTTTGACGAAGGCCGGATCGCCGAGATAAACGGCGCGGTCGGCATAGGCGCGTTTCATGGCTTCGATCAGATCGTGGAACGCGGGCGCGGTGCGGCCCAACTTCGCGAGATCGAAACCTTCCAGGATGTTGAGCATCTCGACCAACGCGACGCCGCCCGACGACGGCGGCGGCATGGAGACGATCGTCTTGCCGCGATAAGTCCCGTGCAGCGGCTCGCGCTCGACGGCACGGTAATGCGCGAGGTCGCCGGCGGTCATGACGCCGCCGGCCTGTTGCACGGCGGCGGCGATCTGTTCGGCAATGCGGCCGCGATAAAACGCGTCGGGACCGTGTTGCGCGATTCTCCGCAATGTCCCGGCAAGGTCGGGCTGCACCAGCCGGTCGCCTTCATGCAGCGGCTCATCGCCCTTGAAAAAGATCGCTTTCGACGATGGCCAGCGTCCCAGGCGTTCCTTCATCCGTGGCAGCGAGTTGGCGACATGGTCCTCGACCGGGAATCCCTCCTGCGCCAGCTTGATGGCCGGCGCGATCAATTCCGCCAGCGTGAACTTGCCGGAGCCGTATTTCTTTTCCGCCAGCGCCAGCCCGGCGACGGTGCCGGGCACGCCGATGGCAAGCCCCGAGTGGCGCGACTTCGCCGGATCGGGCTTGCCGTCAGGCCCTAGAAACATGGTCTCGCTGGCAGCGGCCGGCGCGGTTTCGCGATAATCGATGGCGGTGTTGCGGTTGCTTTTGGCGAGATGGATGACCATGAAGCCGCCGCCGCCAAGATTGCCGGCGACCGGATAGGTCACGGCCAGCGCGAAGCCGACCGCCACCGCGGCGTCGACCGCGTTGCCGCCGCGCTTGAGGACGTCGACACCGATGCGCGCCGCGCGGCTCTCTTGCGCCACCACCATGCCGTGACGGCCGAGCGCTACTTGCGCGGGCGGGATCGCCGTCTGCGCATGGGCGGCGCCCAGTGCAACGAAGATAAGAGTGAGGGAGATAATGAACCGACGCATGTCTTTTTTCTTCGCCTCTCCCCGCGGGCAGGGAGAGGGAAATTATCTCGCCTGCCCGTGATACACCGTGTTCGGCCGCATGTCGGTGGCGGACGCCACCCGGTTCGACATGTTGAAGAAGCCGACGACCGCCGCGATGTCCCAGATGTCGCGGTCGCTGAATCCAACATGACGCAACGCATCGCGGTCGGCGTCATCCACCGCCCAGGGCTCCACCGTCAGTTTGACCGAAAAATCGAGCATGGCGCGCTGGCGCTTGTCGAGCCGCGCGACCCGGTAGTTCATCACCATGTGCTCACCGAGCAGCGGATTGCCGGAATATTGCCGCACCGCCGCGCCGTGGGCCGTGAGGCAATAGTAGCAGCGATTGTGCGAGGACACCGCGACCGCGATCATCTCGCGCTCGAGCTTGGACAACCCGCTCGGCCCCAGCATCAGGTCGTTGTACATGGCGACAAAGCTTTCCAGCTTTGCCATGTCGAAGGCGTAAGCCAGGAGCACATTCGGCACGAAGCCGAGCTTCTCGTTACATTTGTCGAAATAGCGCGCCATGCCCGGTGACAGTTCCGCCGGTGGCAGGTTGAGCGCGATGACCGGCTGGTCGTCCGGTACGATTTTGCGAGTCTCTTCACTGCGCAGCGCCGGCTTGCTTGCCGATTTGCTGGTGGCTTTGGCGGCGGCCTTGACGGCCTTGGTCTTACGGCTTGCTTTGGGCATCGGCTGCACGCGCCTCTTGCTTGTTCCATCCCGCGCCCAGCCTACAATGTTCTGCACTGCCGCGATATCCCGGCGCCTTCATGCTTTCGCCTGCCAAGTCAGAGTCTTAGCGTCAATGCGACGGCGCGGTGCGCGCGCCCGCGGTCACAGCTTGGTCACCAAATAGTGCCTTGCTCTCGACGCGCGCGGGGGGAATGTGAACACTCACGCGGGCGATTTTCTCAAGGACCGCGTGCGAGGACCCCCATGGCCGGTGAACTTCCAGACAGCGAGGAAGAAGGTTTGGCCCACGCCAGCCTGGCGCAGGCCGGCGACACGCTGCATGGCCGCCGTCCCGACATCCCGGCGGGTTTCGTCGTGCATCTTTATGAGCGCACGGTGCCGGAAGACGTGGTGCGCTACGACCCCGTCGAGCTTGCCGCGCTGGCCGAGCGCGCCTTCGATTTCCTCAGCGTGCGCACGCCCGGCACGCCGAAAATCCGCTGCGAGACGGTGCGCCTGCACGAGGCCGGCGAGCATAAGCAGGTGACGGTCGTCGAAGTCGTCAACGACGACATGCCGTTCCTGGTCGATTCGGTGATGGGCGAGCTGGCCGAGCGCAAGCTCGAGGTGGACCTGGCGGCGCATCCGGTGTTCGGCGTGCGCCGCGAAGGCGACAAACTGGTCGCGGTCGGTGGCGCCGACGCGCCGAACCATACGCGCGAGAGCTTTATCCACGCCCACAT
Source organism: uncultured Pseudomonadota bacterium (assembly GCA_963829785.1). Lineage (GTDB taxonomy): Bacteria > Pseudomonadota > Alphaproteobacteria > Rhizobiales > Xanthobacteraceae > Pseudolabrys. The sequence continues at coordinate 104,499 of CAWHJZ010000013.1, forward strand.
CGAGACCGTCGCCGATCCGGCGGTCTGCGCCGAGCTTTGCCGCGCGCTGGAGCTGGTGCTGAAAGAGGTGCGGCTGGCGGTGCAGGACTGGCGGCCGATGCTGGAGCGCGTCAACGCCATCGTCGCCGACATCAAGACCAATCCGCCGCCGCTGCCGGTGGACGAAATCGCCGAGGCGATCCAGTTCCTGCAATGGCTGGCGGCCGACAATTTCACCTTCCTCGGCGTGCGCAATTACCTCTTCGACGGCCACGAGCTGGTGCCCGATTACGACAGCGCGCTCGGCATCATGCGCAACCGCGATTTGCTGGTGCTCAAGCGCGGCGACGAACACCTGGAATTCACGCCGGAGATCATGGCGTTTCTGATGGAGCCGCGGCCGCTGATCATCGCCAAGGCCAACATCCACGCCCGCGTGCACCGGCGCGCCTATCTCGATTATATCGGCGTCAAGCATTTCGACGCCGAGGGCAATCTGCTCGGCGAGCAGCGCTTCGTCGGCCTGTTCACCTCCACGGCCTACACCCGCTCCGCCCACGGCATTCCCTATCTGCGCCGCAAGCTCGCGGCCATCGAGCGGCGCGCCGGCTTTGCCGGCAACAGCCATTCCGGCAAGGCGCTGGCGAACGTACTGGAGCATTACCCGCGCGACGAGCTGTTCCAGGTCGACGAAGACACGCTCTACCGCTTCGTCATGACCATCCTGCATCTCGACGAGCATCCGCGCGTGCGCGTGCTCGCGCGCCGCGACCGTTTCGATCGTTTCGTGTCCGTGTTGGTTTATGCACCGCGCGACCGCTACGGCAGCGCGGTGCGGGTGAAGATCGGCGCGTATCTGGCGCAAGCTTACATCGGACGGGTGTCGGCGTTCTATCCGTTCTTCCCGGAAGGGCCGCTGGTGCGCGTGCATTTCATCATCGGGCGTTCGGGCGGGCCGACGCCGGAGGTCGCGCGCGCAACGTTGGAGCGCGAGATCGAGTCCATCATCCGCACCTGGACCGACGGTCTGTACGAGTCGCTCGAACTCAGCCATCCGCCGGAGACCGCGCGCGCCCTGTTCAAGCGCTATTGCGGCGCGTTTTCGGAAGGCTTCCATGAGGCTTATTCGCCGGCGGTGGCCGCGGTCGACGTCGAGACCATCGAGGGCCTGTCGGCCGAGCGGCCGCTCGGCGTCGATTTCCGCCACCGCCAGGAAGAAGACCAGCGCACCGCCGGCCTGAAGGTATGGAGCCTGGAGCGGCCGCTGCCGCTGTCGGAACGCGTGCCCGTGTTGGAGAACATGGGCTTCAAGGTGGTGGACGAGCGCACCTACCACATCGCCCCGCAAGGCGGCCACAGCGTCTGGTTCCACGACATGCTGCTCACGCGCAGCGACGGCGAGGCCATCGACCTGCAGGCGACACAGGGGCCGCTCGAAGCCACCTTCCTGATGGTGATGCGGGGTGCCGCCGAGAACGACGGATACAACGCGCTCACCCTGGTGGGCGGGATGCCGTGGCGCGACGTGGCGCTGATCCGCACGCTGTCGCGTTATCTGCGTCAGGTTCGCCTGCCGTTCTCGCAGGACTACATGTGGACGACGCTCGTCAAACACGCAGGGATAGCCCGCGAGATCGTCGATTTGTTCCACGCGCGCTTCGACCCGCGTGTCGAAGCCGCAAAAAACCGCGACGGCACGCAGCAGGAAATCGTTGTGCGTATCGAGGAGGCGCTGCAGGCGGTCGAAAGCCTGGACGAAGACCGCATCCTACGTCACTTCCTCAATGCGGTGCAGTCGGCGCTGCGCACCAATTTCTATCAGGTGGGCGATGACGGGCAGCCCAAGCCGCTGATTGCCGTCAAGTTCGAGAGCGGCAAGCTCACCACCATGCCGCTGCCGCGCCCGCTCTACGAGATCTTCGTCTATTCGCCGCGGGTGGAGGGCATCCATCTGCGTTTCGGCAAGGTGGCGCGCGGTGGTATCCGCTGGTCCGACCGGCCGCAGGACTTCCGCACCGAGGTCCTCGGCCTGGTGAAGGCGCAGCAGGTCAAGAACGCGGTGATCGTGCCGGTCGGCGCCAAGGGCGGCTTCGTGCCCAAGCTGATGCCGAAAGGCGCCGCTCGCGACGTGGTGCAGGCCGAAGGCGTCGCCACCTACAAGCTGTTCATCTCAACGCTGCTCGACATCACCGATAACATCGATGCGGACGGCCGCATCGTGCCGCCGGAAAACGTCGTACGTCACGGCCCCGACGATCCCTATCTGGTGGTCGCCGCCGACAAGGGCACCGCCACCTTCTCCGACATCGCCAACGGGATCTCCGAGGACCACGACTTCTGGCTGGACGACGCGTTCGCGTCAGGCGGGTCGGCCGGCTACGACCACAAGGTGATGGGCATCACCGCGCGCGGCGCCTGGGAATCGGTCAAACGCCATTTCCGCGAGATGGACATCAATATCCACGAGACGCCGTTCACCGCGGTCGGCGTCGGCGACATGTCGGGCGACGTCTTCGGCAACGGCATGCTGCGCGAGACCACCACCAAGCTGGTGGCGGCCTTCGACCACCGCGACATTTTCATCGATCCCGATCCCGACCCGGCAAAGAGCTTTGCCGAGCGCAAGCGGCTGTTCGAACTGCCGCGCTCGAGCTGGCAGGACTACGACAAATCGCTGATCTCGCAAGGCGGCGGCGTCTATCCGCGTTCGTCGAAGGAGATTCACCTCAGCCCGGAGGCATGCGCGTTGCTGGGCGTGGGCGACCGCGTGACGCCGCAGCAATTGATGAAGGCGATTCTCAAGGCGCCGGCAGACCTGTTGTTCTTCGGCGGTATCGGTACCTACATTCGAGCCGCGACCGAAGGTGACGAAGCGGTGGGCGACCGCGCCAACGATGCCATCCGTGTCACCGGCGCCGAACTTCGCTGCAAGGTGGTCGGCGAAGGTGCCAATCTCGGCATGACCCAGCGCGGACGGGTGGAGGCGGCGTTTGCCGGCATCCGGCTCAATACCGACGCCATCGACAATTCCGCCGGCGTCAACACCTCCGACGTCGAGGTCAACATCAAGGTGGCGTTGAGCCCGTTGATCCGCTCCGGCGCGCTGGCGCTTGATGCCCGCAACGCGCTGCTGGTCGAGATGACCGACGAGGTGGCGCGGCTGGTGCTGCGCAACAACTACCAGCAGACCTTGGCGCTGTCGCTGGCACAGCGGCGCGGGCTGGAGATTCTCGGCTTCCAGCAGCGCCTGATGCAGACCTTGGAGATGCACGGCGAGCTCGACCGCGCGGTCGAGTTTTTGCCTGACGAGATAGCGCTTGCCGAGCGCCGCAAGCGCGGCGAACCGCTGACCCGGCCGGAGCTGGCGGTGCTGCTCGCCTACGCCAAGCTCTCGCTCTACAACGAACTACTCGCCTGCACGGTGCCGGATGACCCTTATCTCGGCCGCGAGCTCAACCGCTATTTCCCCAAGGAAATGTCGGAGCGATTCCCCGAGGCACTGCAATCGCACCGCCTGCGCCGCGAGATCATCGCGACGCAACTGACCAACTCCATGGTCAACCGCGGCGGCGCCACATTGATCGTGCGCATCGGCGACCAGACCGGCGCGTCGGTGGCCTCGATTTCCGCCGCCTTCGCCGCCGCGCGCAACAGCTACGGGCTGATCGAGCTCAACGGCGAAATCGACGGGCTCGACAACAAGGTGTCGGGGGACACTCAGCTTTCGCTTTATGCGGCGACGCAGGATCTGCTGCTCGACCGGCTGGTCTGGTTCCTGCGCAATGTCGATTTGACGGAAGGGCTCGACGCCATCATCGGCCACTACCGCGAGGGTATCGGCGAAGTAGAGGCAGTGCTCGATACGGTGTTGTCGAAGCATGCCGCCGCCGCGCGGCAGCAGCGCTTGACCGAATTGACCGGAGCGGGCGTCCCGGAGCCGCTGGCGCGCCGCATGGCGAATCTGAGTGCGCTCAAGCCCGCGCCTGACATCGTGTCGGTGGCCGACCGCGCCGGCAAGCCGGTGGGCGAGGTGGCGGCCACCTACTTCGCCAACGAAAGCTTCTTTCAACTCGATCGCGTGGCGCACGCGGCGGCCGGGATCGCGGTGTCGGATTATTTCGACCGCCTGGCGCTCGACCGCGCGCTCGACTCCATCGGCGAAGCCGAGCGCCGGTTGACGGCCGCCATGGTTGGCAACGGTCAAGGGAATGGAATTGCCGGCGACGGCGCGGTGGAGGCATGGGTGCGCCCGCGCCAGGCCGACGTCGAACGCATTCGCACCGCGATCCACGAGATCGCCGGCTCCGGGCTCACGCTGTCGAAGCTGTCGGTGGCGGCGAGCCTGCTGGGGGATTTGGCGAAGCAGTAGTTTTTTGCACGCGCCTCTCCGCGCGGTCATTGCCGGGCTTGACCCGGCAATCCATGATGAGGCGCAAATAGTGGCGAGCTATTTTGTTTATATTATCACGAACAAGCCGCGTGGAACGCTCTATGTCGGCGTGACCAATGACCTGGTTCGCCGCATCCACGAACACCGCGAAGGCTTGGTGGCGGGTTTCACGAAACGTTACGGTCTAAAGCAATTGGTCTATTTTGAGCGCTACGACGATCCGCAAACCGCAATCCAGCGCGAGAAAAACATCAAACATTGGTCGCGAGCGTGGAAACTCGATCTTGTCTCCACCGCCAATCCACAGTGGCGCGATCTCTATTCGGATATCACGTGCTGAACGGCATCATGGATGCCCGGGTCAAGCCCGGGCATGACGCCGAGAATGCAGAACGGCAATCGATCAATGCCTGAAATGCCGCGTTCCGGTGAACACCATGGCGACGTTGTGCTCGTCTGCCGCCTTGATGACGTCGGCGTCGCGCATGGAGCCGCCGGGCTGGATCACCGCGGTGGCCCCGGCTTCGATCGCGACCAGCAAACCATCCGGGAACGGGAAGAACGCGTCGGAGGCGACCACCGAGCCCTTGGTCAATGGCTCGGCCAGCTTCAGTTCGCGCGCGGCATCTTCGGCCTTGCGCGCGGCGATGCGCGCGGAATCGACCCGGCTCATCTGCCCGGCGCCGATGCCCACGGTGGCGCGGTCCTTGGCGTAGATGATGGTGTTCGACTTCACGTGCTTGGCGATGCGGAAGGCGAAACGAAGGTCGGCCAACTCGGCGTCAGTCGGCGCCCGCTTGGTCACGGTCTTCAAGTCCATGTCGTCGATGACGGCGTTGTCGCGCGACTGCACCAGCAGGCCGGAGGCAACCGTCTTCGCCGTCAGGCCTTTCGCGCGCGGATCGGGCAGGCCGCCGGCGAGCAACAGCCGCAGGTTCTTCTTGGCGGCGACGATGGCGATGGCTTCTTCGCTGGCGTCGGGCGCGATGATCACCTCGGTGAAGATCTCGGTAATGGCTTTCGCCGCTTCCGCGTCGAGCGGCCGGTTGAGCGCGACGATGCCGCCAAAGGCAGACGTTGAATCGCACGCGAGCGCCTTGCGGTAGGCATCGATCAGGTCGGCGCCTTCCGCCACGCCGCACGGGTTGGCGTGCTTGACGATGACGCAGGCCGGCGTGCGCTTGGGATCGAACTCGGCGACGCATTCATAGGCCGCGTCGGTGTCGTTGATGTTGTTGTACGACAGCTCCTTGCCCTGCACCTGCCGCGCCGTGCTGACGCCGAAGCGCGCGCCCGGCGTGCGGTAAAATGCGGCGCTCTGGTGCGGGTTCTCGCCGTAACGCAGCGGCTGGATCAGTTCGCCGCCAAAGGCACGGTAATCGGGCGCGTCGTCATGCAGCGTGTCGGCAAACCAGTTGGAGATCGCGGCATCGTACGCGGCGGTGCGGGCATAGGCCTTGGCGGCGAGCGCCTGGCGCAATTCGTAGGAGAGCATGCCGGCATGCTGCGCCAGTTCGCCGAGTACCTTTTCGTAATCGGTCGGCTCCACCACCACCGCGACGTCGGCGTGGTTCTTGGCGGCGGCGCGGATCATGGCCGGCCCGCCGATATCGATGTTCTCGATGCAGTCGTCGTAGGGCGCGCCCTTGGCGACGGTGGCCTCGAACGGGTAGAGGTTCACCACCAGCAGGTCGATCGGCTTGATGCCGTGCTCCTGCATCGCCTTGGCGTGTTCGGCATTGGCGCGGATCGCCAGCAGCCCGCCGTGCACCTTCGGATGCAGCGTCTTTACGCGCCCGTCCATCATTTCGGGAAAGCCGGTCAGCGCCGAGACGTCGGTGACGGCAAGCCCGGCGTCCTTCAGTGCCTTGGCGGTGCCGCCGGTGGAGACGAGCTCGACGCCGTAGCTGGCGAGCTCTTTGGCGAAGTCGATGAGGCCGGTCTTGTCGGAGACCGACAGCAGGGCGCGGGTGATGCGGCGGGGGTGGCTGGTCATGGCAAGGGGCTAACACAGGAGCGGGGCGGAAGTGTATTCAGCATCGTGATACCTGCCCTGCGCGTCCACAGGCAGTTCGCATCGCGTCCGGGGCGGGCGGCCCCCTATAGCGGCAATTCCGGCTCCGCCTCGCGGTCGGGGCGAGCGCCGGGCGCCGAGGGCGGCGAATGGCGGAAGCACCAGCGGACCTTGCCACGGTCGCGGGCGCGGCCGTAGATGACGATCTGCGTGGTGCGGCGCGGCCCGTCCGGCGCCGACAGGAACACGCTTTCCTCGAGCTGCACCGGGTCGCCGAAGGTGTTGAAGGTCCACACCTCGCGGTCGGGCAGCAGCAGGATGACGCCATAACCGTCCGTGAGCCGGCTGGCCTTCACCGCCGGATGCAGGTGGAAGCGGATGGCGAACTCGTCAGGCGCGCGGGTGGACAGCGCCCGGCCCTCGACGCCGGCGAAACTGTCCTCGCCATCGAGGATGCGCCCGTCCTGGCTCAGGCGCACCGCCCGGGTGTGCACCACGGAGAATTCGGGCACGTAGCCGTCGTGCGAAGCGCGCAGCCACACGCCCTCGGCCTGCGTGCCACGCTCCATCCGCACTTGGCGCGGGCCGGCAACAATGGGAATGCCGAACAGCAGCTTGCGCAGGCGGATGGCTTCGAGGAATCGGCACGAGGATGTCTCGTTGAAGGTCACGGTCGAATGCGCCGGCGTTGCCCGCGCCACTTGGCGCCAGTTCTCCTTGTTCACCGCCGGCAGGCCGCAATTGACCACCATCCGTTGCTGGCGCCACGACAGTTCGAACGAGAGGCAGCCGGCGTGCGCCTCCTGGCTCACCGACAAAGGCGGCGGCCGCCCGGTGTCCATCACCAGGGCGCTGTCGCCGGCGTCGATGCGCTGATAGCCGGAATGCGGCGCGTTCGACACCGGCGTGCCGCGGGCGTCGTCATAGGCGAGCACGGTGGCGAGCAGGTCGACCGGCGTCGGTCCCATGCCGTTGAACTGCGCGAAGTTACCGTCGGCGTGGCGGAAGAAGCGCAGCATCGGCATCATGCGGTCGATGGCGTTGTTCATCGGCTGCGGCGGTTGCAGGTGGCGCGCGGAAAACAATTGCCTGAGCGGCAAGAGATCCGCGAGCAACTCGATGATCACGCCGGGATTGCGGCTGACATGGCCGCCGTCTGGCAATATCTGCCGGTTCAGTTCCTCGCTCAGCCGCCGCACGTTGCCGCGCACCTGCCCCGACTGGCCCTGGATGCAGAGCGACGCGCAGGTCAGTGCCATCATCGCCTGCAAACGCGGGTAACCGTCGCGTGTTTCGTTCAGAGTCTTGCGCAGGTAGCGCACTTGCCGCGACAGGCTGCGGATGAAGCGGCGGTAGAAGCGGGCATCGGCGTCCTGCAGCACGAAGGGCGCCTGGTTCAGCCAGCAGATGACGCGGCGCGACAGGATGTCGGACCGCCAGCCGAGCGAATGCCAGCCGCCCTGCAGGTTGATCCATTCATCAATCAGCGCGCGCGCGTTGGCGCGGGTGATGGCGGAATCGGCGGCGCGCAGATGGCGCAGCCAGGAAAAGCTCAGCATCACCACCGCCCATTCGTCGGAAGGCGGCGTGACTTCGAACGGGGAGCGGCGGTCGGAGACCACGACCTTGCCGGCGAAGGCGAAGCGGCCGCTGTAGATTTCGCTGGCGCGGGTGGCGTCGGCGGTGCGCAGGTCCTGCGGCGCGATCACCACGCGGTCGGTCTTGCCCGAGCCGAAGCGCCAACGCGTGAGCGGGTGCGCATTGAGGCGGCCGAACAGGCTGCGGAATGCGCGGCGCCCAATGAGCGCGGAGAGCCTGGCTCGCTCCGCGACGGAAACCCGCATCGTCAATGTGCCCGTCCCCTGCGCCCAGTGCCCCTTTGCTTCCGAAGTTCGCGATACACAGCAGCATCCTCTGACGGGAACTTCGGAAGCAAAGGGGCACTAGTCGGAATATCGTTCTCGTGCCGCTTTCGATTTGAAATTCCTGAAAGAGATCGCGGTAAGCGGTGCAGGAACTTCAAATCGGCGGCACGAGGTGCGAATCCCGGGCGCTTGTCCCACGATAGCGAAGGGTTGCCAAAGGGCCAATATGCAGGGTCCAAGAGGGGATTAAGCGTGGATTAGTCCGCGGCCCGGGTGAGCCGGGCGGCGTAGAACCCGTCGAGCCCGCCCCAGCGCGGGTCTGGGTCGGGCCAGTATTGCGGCAGCGTGCGCAGGTCGCCCTTGGCGGTCACGAATTCGGCGCTGCCGCCGACCTCGTCGGCCGCAATCGGTTGACGCTTGAGGCGCGGCTCGCGCGCAAGGAGAGATTCGACCTGCTGTTCGCCTTCCTCGGGTTCGAGCGAGCAGACGCAATAGACGAGCGTCCCGCCCGGCCGGGTCAGCGCCGCCGCGCGGTCCAGCAGCCGCTGTTGCAGCGAGGTCAGCACCGTGATGTCGGCCTCGCTCTTCAGCCAGGGAATATCGGGATGGCGGCGGATGGTGCCGGTCGAGGAGCAGGGCGCGTCGAGCAGCACCGCGTCGAACGCTCCGCCATTGGCCGACTCCGGTTGCCACTCCAGCGCATCGGCGGCGACGGTTTCGGCTTGAAGCGCGAGCCGGGCGAGGTTTTCGGCGACGCGCGCGAGCCGGGCCGGCGAGCGGTCGACTGCGGTGACATGAGCACCGGCATTTGCCAGTTGCGCGGTCTTGCCGCCCGGCGCCGCGCACAGGTCGGCCACTGAACGACCGCGTATGTCGCCGAGCAAGCGTGCCGGCAGGGCGGCGGCGGCGTCCTGCACCCACCAGGCGCCTTCGGTGAAGCCGGGCAGGAGGGTGATCGAGCCTTGCGCCAAAGTGCGGACGGTGCCGGTCGGCAGCACCCGCCCGCGCAGGCGTTCGGCCCAGGAGGCGGCGTCCTGCTTGGGCGTGAGATCGAGCGCCGGCTCGTGGCCGTTGGCCGTGGCGATGGCGCGGGCGGTGTCGGCGCCATAGGCGCCGGTCCAGCGCTTGAGCAGCCAGTCCGGGGTGTCGCGTGGAGTCTCGTCCGCAAGCAATGCATCGCGATTCTGTGCCACCCGCCGCAGCACGGCGTTGACCAGCCCGGCATAACGCGCCGCGCGCCGGTCGCCCTGCGCCAGCCGCACCGACAGGTCGACCGCGGCATGGTCTGGCACGTCGAGCCAGAGGATCTGCGCCGCGCCGACAAGCAGGATGGTCTCGCAACGCGGCGCGTCGCCCGGAAAACCGCGCTCGAGAAAACCGCCCAGCGCGTGGCGCAGCGTACCCAGCCGCCGCAGCACGGTGGCGGTGAGCCGGCGCATCAGCGCGCGGTCGCGGTCGGCGAGCGCCGCGATGGCCGGGTGGGCGGAAAGCTGTTCGTCGAGCGCCAGCCGGCGGCGCAACACCCCGTCGACGATGTCCACGGCAATCCGGCGGGCGGCGAGGCCCGGGACTTCCGGCTGGGGGGAGGTTCGGGCACGCGCCATGGGCCGACCTTTGCCACGAAATGTGGCCCTGTCACGAGGGTCCGCGCAAAAAGTGTCTCGATTCACAGGTTTAGGCAGGCGAAACCGACGCGCGGCCGGGCGGGGCCGGGCCGCGGCCCGTGGATTGTAAGATCGATATAGACAATCGTAGATTGTGCTTGCGAGAATCGCGTCCCGCCTATATCCCTAGGATCATGTTCTTTGCGCGACGATCGTTCGCCGGCGTCCGGCAGGGCGGCGGGTTGCTGCTGGCGGGCGCCGCATTCGCCGCCGGCTTGAGCGCGGGCGCTCTGATTGCGCCGGTGCGCGCGGGGCCGGAGCTCGTTGCCGCCGCCTCGGCGGTCAAGACCAGCACGGGTCTGCGCGGAGGCCATCCGGCGCAGGTGCTGCGGGTGATCGACGGCGACACCTTCGAAGCGCGGGTGCGCATCTGGCCGGGCATGGACGTGACCACGCGGGTGCGCTTGCGCGGCATCGACGCGCCGGAGCTGCGTGCGCGTTGCGAGGCCGAGCGCGCGCAGGCAATGGCCGCGCGCGACGCGCTTGCGCGGCTTCTGGCCCAAGGCGATGTCGGCGTGGCTGAGGTCGGCCAGGACAAATACGGCGGCCGTGTCGATGCGTCGGTGTCGACCGCGGCGACGCAGGACGTCTCGGACGCGATGCTCGCCGGCGGATTCGCGCGCGCCTACCATGGCGGACGGCGTCGGAGCTGGTGCGGTTAGGTCAGAACCTCATCGCAACACGTACACATCCGTCCCCAAACGGACGCGCCGATACAAGTCGACGATGTCGGCGTTGTGCATGCGGATGCAGCCGTGCGAGACGAACTTGCCGACCGACGACGGATTGTTGGTGCCGTGAATGGCGTAGTTGCCACGGTCGAGGCCGAGCACCGCGGCGCCCATGGGATTACGCGGCGAACCGCCGGGAATGACCGGTGCGTTGCGCCGGATCGACGGCGGCGCCTGCCACGCTGGCCGCACCAGCTTGCGGTCGACCCAGGCATGGCCATGCCAGGCCATGCCAGCGCGGCCGACACCGACCGGATAGCGTATCGCGCGGCCGCCACCAAGCACGTAATAAAGCTCGCGCCGGTGGGTGACGATGACGATGGAGCCTTGCTGATAGCCGCTGCGGAACGGCACCATCTGGCCGGCGTTGGCCGGCAACGCCGCCGATACCAACAGCGCAGCGGCGGCCAGCGCCGTTCGAAACCAGGACAACCGCAAGAACATCATCGCTGGACGATCACCGGCGTACCGACCTGGACCATCCGGAAGAGCCGGACGATGTCGCGGTTATACATGCGGATGCAGCCATGCGAGATGAACTTGCCGACCGATGACGGCCGGTTGGTGCCGTGGATGGCGTATTCGCCGCCGCGCAGCGTGAGCGCCGCCACGCCCATCGGATTGTTCGGCGCGCCGCCGGGAATGACCCTGGGCAGGCGCGGGTTCTCGCGGCGGATCATCGGCGGCGGCGCCCAGGCCGGCCGCACGAATTTGCCTTCCACGCGCGCGACGCCGGTCCACTGCATGCCGCGTTTTCCCACGCCAACCGGAAAGCGCAGGGCGCGATAGGGATCGAGCACGAAGTAGAGATGCCGTTCGTGGGTCTTCACGACGATGGTGCCGGGCGCGTAGCCCTGGAAACGCACGACGCCCGGCGCCGCATGCGCCAGCGCGGCTGCGAGCAGCGCCCAGGTCAATACGATTGCAACGAAGAGTGCCGTCCGCTTGAGCACGAGCACCATGAGAAACACGCCCCAACTGAACTATGGGCGCAATGATAATGCGTCGTGGTCGAGGCTTCCGGGAAAGCTCGCGGTAACGTAAACGGTGGCTAAAGATGGGCCATTGACCCTCTCCCCGCGGCTGGGGAGAGGGCAAAAAAGGGGCACTTACGCCCCCGCGCCGGCCTTCTTGTTCTGCCGGTTGTCGACCAGATCGTTGACGACCGCCGGGTCGGCGAGCGTCGAGGTGTCGCCCAGGTTGCCGTATTCGTCCTCGGCGATCTTGCGCAGGATACGGCGCATGATCTTGCCCGAGCGGGTCTTCGGCAGGCCGGGCGCGAACTGGATCAGGTCGGGCGAGGCGATCGGGCCGATCTCCTTGCGAACCCACTGCACCAGCTCCTTGCGCAACTCTTCGGTCGGCTGCACGCCGGACATCAACGTGACGTAGGCGTAGATGCCCTGGCCCTTGATATCGTGCGGATAGCCGACCACGGCGGCCTCCGACACTTTCTCATGCGCCACCAGCGCGCTCTCCACCTCGGCGGTCCCCATGCGGTGGCCGGCGACGTTGATCACGTCGTCGACGCGGCCGGTGATCCAATAATAGCCGTCCTCGTCGCGGCGGCAGCCGTCGCCGGTGAAGTACTTGCCAACATAGGTTGAGAAGTAGGTCTGCACGAAGCGATCGTGATCGCCATAGACCGTGCGCATCTGGCCCGGCCACGAGTTCGGCGATGCACAGATTGCCGCTGGTGGCACCGCTCTGCACATGGCCCTCGGCGTCGACGATCTCCGGCACCACGCCGAAGAACGGCCGCGTGGCCGAGCCGGGTTTCAGTTTGGTGGCGCCCGGCAGCGGCGTGATCAGAATGCCGCCGGTCTCGGTCTGCCACCAGGTGTCGACGATCGGGCAGCGCTCGTCGCCGACAACGCGATAGTACCATTCCCAGGCTTCCGGATTGATCGGCTCGCCGACGGTACCGAGCAGGCGCAACGATTTGCGCGAGGTCTTCTTCACCGGCTCGTCGCCGCCCTGCATCAGCGCGCGGATGGCGGTCGGCGCGGTGTAGCAGATGTTGACCTTGTGCTTGTCGCACACTTCCCAGAAGCGCGATGTGGTCGGATAGTTCGGCACGCCTTCGAACATCAGGCTGATGGCGCCGTTCGAGAGCGGCCCATAGACGATGTAGCTGTGGCCGGTGACCCAGCCGACGTCGGCCGTGCACCAGTAGATGTCGCCGTCGTGATAGTCGAACACGTATTGGTGCGTGATCGAGGTGTAGACCATGTAGCCGCCGGTCGTGTGCAGCACGCCCTTCGGCTTGCCGGTCGAACCGGACGTGTAGAGGATGAACAGCGGATCCTCCGCGCTCATCTCCTCGCAGGGGCAGTCGGCCGGCACGCTCTTGGCGGCTTCGTCGTAATAGACGTCGCGGCCGTCCTTCATGGCCACCTTGGCGCCGGTGTGGCGCACGACGATCACGGTCTTGACCATGCCCTTGGCGATGTCGCAGGCGGCGTCGGTGTTCGCCTTCAGCGGGATCTTGCGGCCGCCGCGGATGCCTTCGTCGGCGGTGACGACGCAGGTCGAGGTGCAGTCGGTGATGCGGCCGGCGAGCGAATCCGGCGAGAAGCCGCCGAACACCACCGAATGAATGGCGCCGATGCGGGCGCAGGCGAGCATCGAGACCGCCGCCTCCAGGATCATCGGCATATAGATGGTGACGCGGTCGCCCTTCTTGACGCCGCGCGCCTTCAGCACGTTGGCGAAGCGGCAGACCTCGGCGTGCAGCTCCTTGTAGGTGAGCTTCTTATCGACCTTGGGATCGTCGCCTTCCCACAAGAGGGCCGTCTGGTCGCCGCGCTTGGCGAGATGGCGGTCGACGCAATTGTAGCAGGCGTTGAGCGTGCCGTCCTCGAACCATTTGATCGAGACGTTGTGCGGATCGTAGGAGGTGTTCTTCACCTTGGTGAAGGGCTTGATCCAGTCGATGCGCTTGGCCTCACCGCCCCAGAACTTGGCCGGGTCCTTTACCGAGGCCGCGTACATTTCCTCGTATTTGGCGGCGTCCGCATAGGCGCGCTTCTGCCAATCGGCGGGAACGTCGTAGATTTTATCCGACATCTGAATCTGCCTCCCTGCCCACGCTGTAATTGCGGGGTAAATTGGGTTTCCACCCTTGCGCCCATTATGCGACGGCGGTCGGGGGCCGGACAAGGCGCGGATTGTGCTTCTTTCGTGGGGGTGCTGCGGTGATGGGACCCCACCCCGCTCGGCTGCGCCGCATAGCCGATGCTTCGCATCGGCGTTCTTGAGCTCAATACGGCGGCCGGAGGCCGCCTATGCCTCCCCTTTCAGGGGAGGGATAACCGCGCGTGCATCAACGCGATGCCTGGCGTCACAGCCCGCCCATCTTGCAGATGAGCTTCCATTCGGCGTCAGTCACCGGCTGCACCGACAGGCGGGATTGCTTCAAGAGCGCCATGTCCTTGAGCTTGGGCTCAGTCTTGATGGCGGCGAGCGTCACCGGTTTCGGCATGGCTTCAATGGCCTTCACATCGACCACCACCCAGGGCGTGCCGTCTTCGGCGGTGGGGTCGTGATAGTGTTCGCGGATGATCTCCACGATGCCGACGACCTCCTTGCCGATGTTGGAGTGATAGAAGAAGCCGCGGTCGCCCTTCTTCATTTTCATGAGGTTGAGCTTGGCGGTGTGATTGCGCACGCCGCTCCAGGCCTCGCCCTTGGCGCCTTTTTTCACCTGCTGGTCCCACGACCAGGCATCGGGCTCCGATTTCATCAGCCAATAAGCCATTTCAAATTTCCGCTTTGATCGGCCGCGCCAGCAGCAACTCGATTGCCTTGTCCAACGTCATGCGCTTGGCGAGCACGTCGGCGACGGCGAAGCCGATCGGCATCTCCACGTTCTTGGCGCGCGCCATCTCCTCCAGCACCGGCGCGGTGAACACGCCTTCCGCCAGCTTGCCGCTTGGGGGTTCGCCTTTCCCCAGCGCGACGCCGAAGGAGAAATTGCGCGATTGCGGCGTGGAACACGTGAGGATGAGATCGCCGAGACCGGACAGGCCCATCATGGTCTCGACTTTGGCGCCATAGGCCGTGCCGAAGCGCGTGAGCTCGGCGAAGCCGCGCGTGATCAGCGCGGCGGCGGCGCTGGCGCCCAACGCACGGCCGGCCACGATGCCGGACGCGATAGCCAGCACGTTCTTGGTGGCGCCGCCGAGCTCGACGCCACGCACATCGGTCGAGTGATAAGGACGGAAGGCCGCCGAGCTGATCGCGTGCGAGAGCGCGGTGGCCAGACCTGCATCGGGGGCGGCCAGCGTCACCGCGGTCGGCAATCCGCGCGCCACGTCGGCGGCGAAGCTCGGGCCGGAGAGAGCCCCCGCCACGGCGTTGGGCGCGCACTCGGCGATGATCTCGCTCATGAATTTGTGCGTGCCGTGCTCGATGCCCTTGGCGCAGGAGACCAGTGGCGTGCCCTTGCCAAGCGCGGGCGCCATCGCCGTGACGACGCTGCGCAGCACCTGCGCCGGCACCACCAGCAGGAGGGCGTCGGCGTGCGCGGCATCGTCGAGTTTGCGCGTCACCTTGATCGACGTTTCCAGTTTCACGCCCGGCAGGAAACGGCTCTCGCGTTTGGTTTCGAGGTGCTCTGCATTACCGGCATCGTGTTCCCACAACGTCACGGCGCGGCCCGCGCGCGCGGCCGTCAGCGCCAGCGCCGTTCCCCAGGCGCCGCCGCCGAGCACGGAGATTGTCTGAAGGTTCATCGGCATGCGCTCACTTATACGCCGCCGTGCGCATCAGCGCGCCCTTGGCGGCGGCGATTTCGTCGAGCGGCCAGCGCGCGCGCGGCGCCACATCGAGCGTGTCGGTGAGGCCCAGCGCCAGCCGCTCGGCGCCGGCCCAGGCGATCATGGCGGCGTTGTCGGTGCACAGCGCCGCGGGCGGCGCCACCAGCGCGGTGCCGGCTTCGCTCGCCAGTTGCTGCAACACGTTGCGGATGGCCTGGTTGGCGGCGACGCCGCCGGCGGCCACCAGTGCGGTGGGCGCGCCGAAGCGGCTGCGGAATATCTTGAGGCCGGCGCGCAGGCGATCGAGTACCACGTCGACGATGGCCTGCTGGAACGAGGCGCAAAGATCGGCGACGTCCCGGTCCGAGAGCGGCGCGATGGCTTCGGCTTCGAGCCGCAGCGCGGTCTTCAAGCCGGAAAGCGAGAAGTCGGCCTCTTTCCGTCCATGCATTGGCCGCGGCAGGGGGAAACGGCGGGCGTCGCCGCGCATGGCTTCCTGCTCCACCAGCGGCCCGCCCGGATAGCCCAGCCCCAAGAGCTTTGCCGTCTTGTCGAAGGCTTCGCCGATGGCGTCGTCCTGCGTGGTGCCGAGCCGCACATAGTCGCCGACGCCGCGCACCGCGAGGATCTGGGTGTGGCCGCCGGAGGCGAGGAACAGGCAATAGGGAAATGGGGTTGCGTCGGTCAGCCGCGCGGTGAGCGCGTGCGCTTCCAGATGGTTGACCGCGATGAGCGGCTTGTCCTTCACCAATGCGATCGCCTTGGCGGTGGTCAAGCCCACGATCACGCCGCCGATCAGCCCCGGCCCGGCGGCAGCGGCGACGCCGTCGATGGCATCGAAGCCGAGGCCGGCTTCCTTCATGGCCTGCGCGATGATGGTATCCAGCACTTCCACGTGGGCGCGGGCGGCGATCTCCGGCACCACGCCGCCGAAAGCCGCGTGCTCTTCGATCTGCGACAGCACCACATTGGAGAGGATGCGCCCGCGGCCGTCCCCGGCGCGTTCGATCACCGCGGCCGCGGTCTCGTCGCAGGTGGTTTCGATGCCGAGGACGATCATTTCTGTCTCCGACCCTCCCTTTTCCGGGGAGGGTGAACTAAAAGGTGCCGTAGCATCGAGAGGATATATGGCGCAATCCACTGGACCCTCCACCGAACTCTGCGGATCGGCACGCGCGGCAGCCCTTTGGCGCTGGTGCAGGCGCGCACCGTGCGTGCGCGGCTGGCCGCCGCCGCGGGCGTCGACGAGGCGCAGATCGAGCTCGTCGTCATCCGTACCTCCGGCGACATTATCCAGGACCGGCCGCTGGCGGATGAGGGCGGCAAGGGTCTGTTCACCAAGGAGATCGAGGAGGCACTGCTGGACCGCCGCATCGACCTCGCGGTGCATTCGGGCAAGGACATGCCGACTTTTTCGCAAGCTGGCCTTGCGTTCGCCGCCTGTCTCGAACGCGAAGACCCGCGCGACGTGTTCATCAGCCGAAAGGCGAAGACGCTCGCCGAGCTGCCGCAGGGCGCGACGCTCGGCACCGCCTCGCTGCGCCGGCAGGCGGTGGCCAAGCGTATGCGGCCCGATCTCAACGTCGCGATGCTGCGCGGCAATGTGGAGACGCGATTGCGCAAGCTCGACGAAGGCCAGGTCGACGCGACTTTGTTGGCGCTCGCCGGCCTGAAGCGGCTGGGCCTAGAACAGCACGCCACCCACATCATGAGCGAGCAGGAGTTCCTGCCGGCGGTGGCGCAGGGCGCCATCGGCATCGAGACGCGCGAGGACGACGCACGCGTGCGCGAACTGCTCGGCCGCATCAATCACGACGATACCTTCACCGCGGTCGCCTGCGAGCGCGCGTTCCTTGCCGCGCTCGACGGCTCGTGCAAGACGCCGATCGCCGGCCATGCCGTGCTGAGCGGCGACTCGATCGAGTTCCGCGGCTTAATCGCGCGCCCCGACGGCGCCGCCGCGCATGACATCTCCGGCGCCGGCCACCGCGACGACGCCAAGAAGATCGGCGACGAAGCGGGGCGTGCGCTCAAGCAGACCGCTGGACCGAGGTTTTTTGACTAGCGCATGATCCCGAAAAGTGGGAACCGGTTTTCGGATAAGATCATGCGCAAAGAGAAAAACTAACAATGCGATTGGTTGTCACCCGCCCGCAGGCCGATAGCGAACGCACTGCCGCGGCATTGCGCGCGCAAGGCCACGATGTGCTGCTGGCGCCGTTGATGCGAGTCGAATTGCTGTCCGCCGATCTCGCCGGTATCTGGGGCGCGGTCGTCATCACCAGCGCCAACGCGCCGGTTGCGATCGCCGATCATCCGGCGCGCGAAGCCTTGCTCAAATTGCCGCTCTACGCCGTCGGCCGCCGCAGCGCCGAGGCCGCGCGCGCGGCTGGCTTTACCGACGTTACTGCCGCCGGCGGCGACGTGCGCGATCTGGTCAAGCTGATCGCCGAGCGCCATGCCGACGCTCATGCGCCGCTCCTCTATCTCGCCGGTCAGGACCGCGCCGCCGACTTGATCGACGAACTGGCGACGCATGGGCTAGCCGCCGAAATGCGTGTCGTTTACCGCGCGGTGACCACGCCCTATTCGCCCGCGCTCGTCGCGGCGCTGAACGAAGAGCGCGGTCGACGGCGTGCTGCACTTCTCCAAGCGTAGCGCCGAGAACTATCTTGCCGGTGCGCGCGCCGCGGGGCTTGCGGGTCCGGCGCTCAAGGTGCGGCATTATTGTCTGTCGGGGGCGATCGCCGCGCCATTGGCGGAAGCGGGTGCGGCGCATATTTCAGTAGCGCAGCACCCATCCGAGGCGGGGCTGATTGAACTTTTTGCGGTGTCGCGGGGTTGATTTGGCGCAAGGCCGCCATTTGCGTTATGCCCTAGGGCTCAATTTGAGGAATCTTGATGGCAGACCAGCGCAAACCGCCGGAGTCACCGGGCGGCGGCCCCCGCCGCAAGCGCGCTGCGCCGACCATCGACCTCAAGGCCACCGAAGTGACAGATCAGCCCGCTGATACGCCGTCCGAGCCGACGCCGGCCACCGAGACACCGTCTGCCGAACCAGCGTCGGAGCCGGCTGCCGCCGCCGCGCCTGAGCCGCCGGCGGACGAGCCGGCGCAGCCCGAGCCGGAGCGCGCGGCTCCGCCACCGCCTCCTCCTCCGCCGCCACCACGGAGTGGCGGTTTCGGTTCGGCGATGGCCGGTGGCGTCATTGGCGCGCTCATCGTCGCCGCGCTTGGCGCCGGGCTCTGGTATGGCGGGTACATCCCGTCATCGTCGATGACCCAAAGCGATCTGCCTGCCCGTATCGCGGCACTTGAGAAACAAGCGCAGGCGCTGAAGAACCAGCCGGCGCCCAAGTTCGACACCGCCACGCTCGAAAAATCGGTCGGCGCGCTCTCCCAGCGCGTGAGCAAGATCGAGAGCGATCTCGGCAACCTGCCGCCCACCGTCAAGGTCGCGGCGCAACGGCTGGCCGCGCTCGACAGTACCGTAAAGTCGCTGAGCGAGGCGGTGAGCGCGCTCGGCAAGCGGGCTGACGGCATCGCGGCTACCGCCGGCAAGGCGCAGCAAAGCGCGGCGGCAGCGGAAAAGGCAGTCAACGATCTGAAGCAGGATGTGCAGAATGCCGCCAACGCTCAGGGCCAAACGAGCTCGGTTGCCTCCGGCGCGTTCGATGCCTTGCAGAAGAAAGTCGCCGCGCTTGAAACCGAGCTTGCGAACGCGCGCAGCAAGATCGAGGGCGAGATCAAATCCGTGCGCGGTGACGTGACGAGCGCGCAAGGCAAGATCGCCAATGCCGCCGCCGGCGCCCGCGCCGCCCGCCTTGCCTTGAGCGCGGCTGCGTTGCGCAACGCCGTCTTCAGCGGCGCGCCTTATGCCGACGAGCTGGCGCAGGCCAAATCGCTCGGCGCCGACGCAAAAACCCTGGCGCCGCTCGATGTCTTCGCGGCCAAGGGCGTGTCCCGCAAGACCGCGCTCGCCAACGAACTCAGCAAGCTGATTCCCACCATGCGCAAGGCGGCGGGTGCGCAGAAAGCCACCGGCAGCTTCCTCGATCGGATCACGGCCAATGCGAGCAAGCTGGTGCGCATCACGCCGGTGGAAGCGCCTGCCGGCAGCAATCCGTCCGATGTGCTGGCGCGCATCGAAACCGAAGCCGCGCATGCCGACATCGCGAATGCGCTCGCCGACCTCGCCAAGCTGCCGGACAAGGTGAGGGCGCCCGCCAAAGACTGGATCGCCAGGGCGAAGGCGCGGCAGGCCGCGCTCGCCGCCGCGCAGTCGTTCGCCGCCAGCGCGGCGCGCGCGCTCGGCAAAGGATGAGGGCGTCATGATCCGCGTCGTGTTCTTCCTCATCGTGCTGGCCGCGCTCGCGCTCGGCTTCGCCTGGGTTGCCGACCGCCCCGGCGATGTCGCGGTCACCTGGCTCGGCTATCACATCGAAACGTCGCTGACGGTCGCCGCGCTCGGCCTCATCGTGCTGGTGCTGGTGTTGATGTTTGTGATCTGGCTGGTGCGCGCGGTGCTGCGCTCGCCCGAGCAGATGTCGATGTTCTTCCGCCACCGCCGCGCCATGAAGGGCTACCAGGCGGTGAGCCGCGGCCTGATCGCCATCGGCTCTGGCGACCAGAAGCTGGCGCGCCGCGCGGCCGACGACGCGGCGCGATTGACGCCAGGCGCGCCGCTCACGCTGCTGCTCAGCGCGCAGTCGGCGCAGATGGCCGGCGACCGGCCCGCGGCCGAGCGCGCCTTCCGCGCCATGACGCGGCATGAGGACACCAAGCTCCTCGGCTTGCGTGGCCTTTATGTCGAAGCGCAGCGCCGCGGTGATGCCGATGGCGCGCGTCGTGCCGCCGAGATCGCCGCCAAGACGGCGCCGACGCTCACTTGGGCCGGCCAAGCGGTGCTGGACGACCGCTGCGCCGCCAACGATTGGGCGGGTGCGCTCGCCGCGCTCGACCGCATGAAAGGCGGTCTGCCGAAGGAAGAATACCGCCGCAAGCGCGCGGTGCTGCTGACCGCCCGCGCCCTGGCGCTGGCCGATATCGAGCGCGACACCGCGCGCAACCTGGCGCTGGAGGCGGTCAAGCTCGCGCCCGATCTGGTGCCGGCGGCGGCCATGGCCGGGCGGCGGCTGGTGGAGGCCGGCGAGCAGCGCCGCGCCCGCCGCATCCTGGAAGCGGCGTGGCGGGCCAATCCGCATCCCGACATCGCCGAGGCTTACGCCGACCTGAGACTTGGCGATTCCGCCCGCGACCGGCTGGCGCGCATGCAGAAGCTTGCGGCAACCGTGCCCGGTCAGCTCGAAGGCGCGCTCGCCGTCGCTCGCGCCGCGCTCGATGCCCGCGAGTTCGCCACCGCCCGGTCGGCACTTGAACCTTTCGTCTCGGCACCGACCCGCCGCGTCGCCACCCTGATGGCCGAGATCGAGGAGGCCGAGCACGGCGATACCGGCCGGGTGCGGGAATGGATGGGGCGCGCCATGCGCGCCTCCGGCGACCCGGTGTGGACGGCGGACGGTGTGGTCTCCGACCGCTGGCTGCCGATATCGCCCAATGGCCGACTGGACGGCTTCGAGTGGCGGGTGCCGCTGGCCGAAATCGGGGTCAGCCGGCCGGTGGTCGAGGTCACCCTGCCGCCCGCCCCGCCACTGCCTGAGCCAGAGGCCGAGCCGCAAGAGCCATCCGAACCGGCCGAGATCGCCGCGCCCGAGGCCACCGCCCAGCCGGCGGCGGAGCCTGAGGCCGAAGCGGAGACCAAGCCGGAACCCGAGCCCCAATCGGAGGTGAAGCCCGAATCTGAGCAAGAGCCGGCGGCCGCGGCCCCCGAAAAGCCTGCCGAGCCGGTACCCCCGCCACCGGGCCGGCCCGCGCGGCAGGCTAAGCCGGCGGAGGCGGTGATCCCGCTGGTACATGCCCCTGACGACCCCGGCCCCGAAGGCGGCGACGCCGAGACCGGCGAGCCGGTACCGCAGCCCAGCGAACCGCGCGACGCCTGGTCCCGCTTCCGGCGGATGTTCCGGTAGCGTCCTTACCTTGCCATCGCCGTCCCGCGCTTATATCAGTGGCCCGCGCAAGACGCGTTTCCAGGCGAAGTGGGGATCGGTTCGCCGTCCGGAAACGCGATGAAATAAGAACTTGGCCGGCGTAGCTCAGCGGTAGAGCATCCGCTTCGTAAGCGGGGGGTCGGGGGTTCAAATCCCTCCGCCGGCACCAGCGCTTTTCCTCAGACATTGTCCTGGCCGGTGTGGAACGCGCTCCCCTTCGGCCGCACATTGCAGTAAGCAGACCGCATGCCGCCGCTCATGCTGTCGAGGCGCTTCGCGCCCTTGTTCTGGTGCCAGTTCTTCGCGGCGTTCAACGACAATTTCCTCAAGACCGCGCTGGTCTTCCTCATCCTGTTCCAGATGGCGGGCGACAACAGCGAGGCGCTGATCACGCTGGCGAGCGCCGTTTTCATCGCGCCGTTCTTCTTCCTGTCGGGGCTCGCCGGCGAGCTCGCCGACCGCTTCGACAAGGCGCGCATGGCGCAGGTCGTGAAATTTACCGAGATGTTCATCGCCGGACTCTCGGTCTACGGCTACGAGCACCATTCGATCGCCGTCATGTTCGTCGCGCTCGCCGGTTTCGGCGTCATGTCGGCGCTGTTCGGCCCGGTCAAATACGGCATTCTGCCCGACCATCTGCGGCGCGAGGAATTGCCCGCCGGCAACGCGATGGTCGAGGCCGCGACCTTCATCGCCATCCTCACCGGCACCATCGCGGCCGGGCTCGCCGCCCGCGACGGCGGCGACACCGTTCTGTTCGGCGCGCTGGTGATGGCGTTCGCACTCGCCTGCTGGCTGAGCGCGCTTCTCATCCCGCCGTCCGGGAAAGGCGCGCCGCAATTAAAAGTGCGCGCCAACATCGCCGGTTCGACGCTTGCCACGTTCCGCCATCTGCGCAGCGACCGCCGGCTGTGGTGGGGCGCGCTGGTGACGAGCTGGTTTTGGGTGGTCGGCATCGTCGTGCTGTCGCTGCTGCCACCGCTGATCAAGAACCTGATCGGCGGCAACGAAGACGCCGTCACCGCCTGTCTCGCGCTGTTCTCGATCGCGGTCGGCATCGGCTCGGGCCTTGCCGCGTTCATCGCGCACGGGCGCATCGTGCTGAGGACCACGCTTGGCGGCGCCGCGCTGCTGGCTTTGTTTGCGTTTGATCTCGGCTTTGCCGGCTACGGCAAGGCGGCGGCGCAAACGCTGCAGGAGCCATGGGTGGTGCTGACTTCGGGCCTGGGGCTGCGCGCGGCCATCGATCTTTTCGGCATGGCGGTCGCCGGCGGCCTGTTCATCGTTCCGGCGTTCGCCGCCGTGCAAGCGTGGTCGGACGTCGCCTTCCGCGCCCGCACCATTGCCGCGGTCAACGTGCTCAACGCCGCCTTCATGACCGCCGCCACCGTCCTGGTGGCGGTGTTGCAGAAGTTCGGCGTGACGGTTCCGGTGTTGTTTCTGCTGATCGGCGCCGCCAGCGCGTTTGTGGCGCTGGCGATCTGGAGGACGATGCCGAAGCCGTAGTTACTTCCCGCGCATCGCCAACACGCGGTCGACCATTTCGCCCGCGACGCCGAGATAGTTCGCCGGATCGACCATCGCTTCCAGCGCCTTGCGGTCGGCATGCTGGCTGATTTCCTTGTTCTCGGCGAGCAGATCGATCAGCGGCCGCCCGGTCTTCACCACCTCGCGGCAGACATCGTAGACTACGTCGTGCGCGTAGTTGCGGCCCATCTTGTCGCCCAGCCCCATCATCACCGCCTCCGACATCAGCAGTCCGTTGGTGATGAAGAGGTTCTCGCGCATCTTCTGTTCGTTGACGTGCATGCCCTCGACCACGAAGCGGGTCTGCGCCAGCGCGCCGGCGGTGAGCAGGAAGATTTCCGGCAGCGCAATCCATTCGATTTCCCAGGGGCCGGTGGCGCGCTCGTGGTCCTCGATCATCGCTTCGAGCAGCGCGGCGACGAGCTGCTTCACCATCGCGGTCTGCGCGGTGATGTAAACGGAAGAGATCGGGTTGCGCTTCTGCGGCATGGTCGAGGATGAGCCGCGGCCCTGGTGGAACGGCTCCTGCACTTCTTCGACTTCGGTCTGCATCAAGAGCTTCACGTCGAAGGCGATCTTGCCGCACGAACCGGTGACGAGCCCCAAGAAGCAACCGACCTCGGCGATGGTGTCGCGCACGGTGTGCCAGGAAATCGCCGGCTGGCCGAGCTTGAGCTCCTTCATCAGCTCTTCCTGGCACTTGAGGCCTTCCTTGCCGAGCGACGACAGCGTGCCGGCGGCGCCGCCGAACTCGCCCACCAGCACGCGCGGCTTCAATTCGTTGAGCCGCTGCTTGTGCCGCTCGAAGCCGGCCAGCATGGTGGCCATCTTGTAGCCGAAGGTGATCGGCACCGCCTGCTGCAGGTTGCTGCGCCCGGCCATCGGCGTGTCGCGATATTTCTTCGCCAGCGCGGCCAGCGCGTCGCAGATGCCGTCGATTTCCTTCTCGACCAGCGCCAGCGCTTCGTGGATTTGCAGGACGGTGGCGGTGTCGGTGATGTCCTGCGTGGTGGCGCCCCAGTGCGACCATTCGCCGAGCTTGTCCTTGCACAGGCCGACGAGCTGCTGCACCACCGGCAGCACCGGATAGCCGATGCGCTCGGTCGCTTCCTTGAGCTTCGCCATGTCGTATTCTTTGGCGTCGCAGTGCTTGACGATCTCGGTCGCGGCTTCTTGCGGGATGATGCCGAGCTTGGCCTGCGCCTTCGCCAGCGCCGCCTCGAAGTCGAGATATTTCTGCACCCGGTTTTCGTCGGAGAACACCTCCCGCATGGCCTCGGTGGTGAAGACGTTGCGGAAGACGTGGGAATCGAAAATCGTCGCGGCCATGTAACTCTCCTGATGCGCCGGGTGGCGGGGCGGACCTTACCCAATTCATGGAGGCAATCAACGCCGCGACGGGCATACTTCCCCTCTCCCACAAGGGGAGAGGGGAAGAGTGGATGGCGCTGGTCCCTTTACCCCAGCTTTTCCTTCATCCAATCCGCGCTCTGCGAGCGCCAGCGGTAGGCGCGGTTGGTGGCGATGTGGTTGCCGTCCTCGACATCATCAGGTCGACCGGCCCCTTGACCTCGCGCGCCAGCCGCTCGGCGTCGGCCGCCGGCACGATGCGGTCGTTGCCGGCCGTTCACGATGTAGATCGGGCAGGTGATGTTGTGCGCCACGCCTTCCAGCGTCAGCGTGGCGGCGTTCTTCCTGCGCCTCGTCCATGCGTCTCGCAATGGCTGCGCACGCGGAAGGCTTCGCGCGTCAGCTCCGGCAGCCCGTCCAAGGCCGCCTGCCAGTCGAACGGCCCGCCGAGCGCGATGCAGGCCTTGATGCGCTTCTCGAAAGCGGCGGCGCGCGGCGCGTAATAGCCGCCGAGGCTGACGCCCCACATGCCGACGCGCTTGGCGTCGAGATCGCGCCGCGTCTCGACATAATCGATCACCGCCTTCACCGGCGCCTCGTAGTCGCCGCGGATGGCGAAGTCGTATTGCCCCTCGCCCTGGCCCGGCCCGTCGAAGATCAGCGTCGCCATGCCGCGCGCCAGGAACGGCGCCTCATAGGCGTCGCCTTCTTCCTTGGTGGAATCCAGGCCCACCGCCATCACCACCACCGGCGGCTTGTCGTAGCCGGCCGGCTTGCGCAGGATGCCGGCGAGCGTCTTGCCCTCGTAGGGGATGTGCACGCGCTCGCCCGGCGGCCGCAGATGCGGCAGCGCCGCCTGCCGGCATTCGACCGCCTTCATGTGCGCCACCTTCATCTGCGGCACGTCGTGCACGAACAGGAAGGAGGCGAAGTGATAATAGACGCCGGCGCGCTGCAGGCATTCGCCGGCGGTCAGCATGTGTCCGCGCGAAAAGCGCTTCGCGGCCGAGCTGCTTCGTGATGCGCGGCGCGCTCCGACCACGCCGCGCACCAGTCGTCGTAGCTCGAAAGCTTGCCGGTGATTTCCTCGAAATCGGTGAGCACCACGCCGTTGGCGACAAAGCGCGGCCCCCAATGGGCGATGGCGGCCTTGACCTGCGGGTCGGATGACATGACCGGCTCAGCGCTGCAGCTCGAACTCGGCCGCTGCCGCTTCCTGCATCAGCGTCGACCACACCCGCTCGCGCAGTTCGGCAAAGCGCGGCTCGCGCAACGTTTCGCGCGTGCGCGGATGCGGCAGGTCGATGGTGATGGTCTCGTGGATGCTCGACGGCCGCCCTTTGAGCACGATCACCCGGTGGCCGAGCAGCACCGCTTCTTCGATCGAGTGGGTGACGAAGATCATGGCGGTCGGCCGCTCTTCCCAGATGCGCAGCAATTCGAACTGCAGGATCTCGCGCGTCTGCGCGTCCACCGCGGCGAACGGCTCGTCCATCAGCAGCACGCTCGGCTCCAGCGCCAGCGCGCGCGCCAGTCCGCAGCGCTGCTGCATGCCGCCCGACATCTGATAGGGGAACGCCTGCTCGAATCCGGTCAGGCCCACCATCTTGATGAATTCCGGCACCTTGCGGTCGATGTCCGCCTTGCTGCGCGCCCGCCATGCGCAGGCCATAGGCGACGTTCTCGTAGACCGTCTTCCACGGGAACAGGCCGAAATGCTGGAACACCATGGCGACGCCGGCGATCGGCTCTTCGACCCGCTGGTCGCCGACGAGGATCTCGCCGGCATCGTGCGGCAGCAGCCCGTCGATGCAGCGCAGCAGCGTGGTCTTGCCGCAGCCGGACGGGCCGACGATCGCGACGATCTCGCGTTTGCCCACGTCGAAGTCGATGTTGCGGAACACTTCCAGCGGTGCCGTAGCGCTTGGCCAACGCCTTGACGCGAATGAGCGGATCGCCGGCGTTGCCGTGCGGGGTCGTGGCGGCCGCGGCGGCATTGGCAGTCTGCGGGGCGGTCATGCGGCGGCCTGCTCGGCGGCGAGCGGGCGTAGGCGGGCGGTCGGCATCGGCGGTTACTCCCAAACGGTCTTGTCATGCGCACCCGTTAAACCGGGCGCGGTCAGTTTTTAGCCCCAGGGCGACACATGTTGCCGCAACGGAGCGGGCGCGGCAACGGGGGTGGTCGCAATCCGCTAACCTTGCCGTTCCGTTATCGCCTTCTCGCCGCGGCCGGACGCGTCGGCGCCATGCGAAATTGTGCCTGCCGCCGTGCGGGATACGAAGCATTAGGCTGAATCGATCCTGAACACGGGCGCAAGGTTGCGCCCCGCCATTGTTAATCGATGGCGTGGTTTCGCTAGAGCTGATCGAATTTTGGCAACCGAACGTCAACGATAGGGATTCAGCGCCTCTTCAGCATAGGCCTAAGTGTTTCTGCGACGTTAGTAATTGAATACTGGCTAACGCCTAGTCTCGTTTCACAAACAGGCCGTGGAAAATTCGGTCGCGTCAAACGAGGCAGAAGCCGTGCGTGCCAGCACCTTCGTGATGATCGGATTTGCCGTCGTGTTCGGCATCCTCGCCGTGTTCATGGCGCAAGTCTGGCTTAACAACCAGGCGAATAAGCAGGCGCGCAATCTCGAGCCCAAGCCCGTCGCCACCAAGACCATCGTGGTCGCCAAGCAAGCGTTGCGCTTCGGCACCACGCTCACGGCCAAGATGTTGCACGAAGTGCCGTGGCCGGCGGATGCGATGCCGTCCGGCGCCTTTGCCAAGATCAATGACGTGCTCGGCCACGGCAAGCGTGTCGTGCTTACCGCCATCGAACCGAACGAGCCGGTGCTGGCGTTGAAGATCACCGGGCCCGGCCAGCGCGCCACCCTGTCGGCTTTGGTGCGCGACGGGCATGAAGGCGGTGACCATCCGCGTCAACGACGTCGAAGGCGTCGGCGGCTTCGTGCAGCCCGGCGATCACGTTGATGTCGTGCTCACGCGCCAGAAGGACAAGGGCGATGCGTCCTCGCAGATCGTGCTGCAGGACGCGCGCGTGCTCGCCGTCGACCAGCGCGCCGACGAGCGCACTGCCAAGGCGGCGGTGCCGAAGTCGGTCACGCTCGAAGTCGAGCACCGTGCAGGCGCAGAAGCTGTGGCTCGCCGCCTCCGTCGGCAACCTGTCGCTGCTGCTGCGCAAGGCCGGCGAAACCACCGCAGCGCAAACGCGCCGGGTCACGCTCAAGGATCTGGCGAGCGGCCTGTTCGGCGACGACGGCTCGACCACCACCGTCGTGGTGATGCGGCCGAAGTCGAAGCAGAGCTACACCGTACCGGTCGAGGGCAAGGACGGCCTGTCGGCCATGGCCCAGGAACCGGCAGGGGCAAGCCGGTGACGCATGGGCTGGATCAATCAATCGAGGGGTAAGGGGAGCGTGTCGTGAATAACAAAAATGAATACGCCGCGGGCTTTTCCTGGCGGCGTCCGGACAGGACTGCAAAAGACGGCGGCTGGCTGCGCGATCTCGCGCTCGCGCTGGCGCTTGCGATGCTGGTCGCGCTTCTGGCCATGGTCGGCGAAGCCCACGCCCAGTCGATGGTGGTCAAGATCGGCGGCAACCACCGCACCGCCATGGTGACGGTGCCGATCGGCAAGTCGCAGGACGTGCGCACCGATCACAGCTTCGTCGACGTCATCGGTCGGCGATCCCGACGTCGCCGACGTCAATCCGCTCACCGATCACTCGCTGTCGATCCTCGCCAAGAAGATCGGCACCACCCGCGTCTCGGTCTATGCCGAGAACAAGAAGCTGATCGGCATTTTCGACGTCGAGGTGTCCTACGACGTCACGCCGGCTGACCAACGAGCTCAAGCGCCGCTTTCCCGCGCTCGCACTGCGCGCGTCCTCGGTCAACGGCCGCATCATGCTGACCGGCGAGGTGCCCGACGCCGTCACCCTCGACCAGGCGGTAACCATCGCGCGCCAGTTCGGGCCCGACATCATCAATTCGGTCTCGGTGACGTCGCCGCAGCAGGTGCTGCTCGAAGTGCGCTTCATCGAGATCGCCCGCAACGCCGGCCGCGATCTCGGCGTGCAGTGGAACCGGTTCGGCGACCACTCGATCGCCAATATCGGTTCGCGCCAGCCCGCGTCCAATCTGCCGATTACCTCACCGAGCAGCGGCACCAATATCCCGGTCGGCGAGGTCGCCGCCGGCGTGCTCTCGGGCGGCTCGCCGTTCGGCTTCATGCTCGGCCGCATCATATCGAACGGCGTGACCACCGACGTGATGATCAATGCGCTCGAGCAGAAGGGCGTCGCCCGCAGCCTGGCGGAGCCCAACCTGGTGGCGCTCTCCGGCGACACCGCGAGCTTCCTGGCCGGCGGCGAATATCCAATTCCGGTCTCCGGCAACTACGGGCAGGTGACCGTCGACTACAAGAAATACGGCGTCGGTCTCGCCTTCACCCCGACCGTGCTCAACCACGGCGTGATCAACATGAAGATCGTGCCGGAGGTCAGCCAGATCGACACCACCCACCAGGTGGCGGTGTCCGCCAACATTTCGGTGCCGGCGCTGATCGTGCGGCGCGCCTCCACCACCGTCGAACTGCGCGACGGCCAGAGCTTCATCATCGGCGGCCTGCTGCAGACCGACAACCATAACCAGATCGAGCAGGTGCCGTGGGTGGGCAGCGTGCCGGTGCTGGGCGCGTTGTTCTCGTCGAAGTCCTACCAGAAGAACCAGACCGATCTCGCCATCATCGTCACGCCGCACATCGTGCGGCCGGCGGCGGCCGGGCGACGTAATCAAGACGCCGTTCGACGGCACGCTGCCACCGAACGATGTCGACTTCTTCCTGATCGGCAAGATGGAAGTGTCGCGCGCCAAGGCGAAAAAGATGACGCCGACGGCCGCGCGCTTTGCCGCCGCCGAACAGCAGCAACCGTTCACCGGGCACATGCTCGACATGCCGAAGGGAGCCCTCCGATGCGGCCATCCAATAATCTGCTGCGCGGGCTGGCGTTGACCGGCACGTTGCTGCTGCTGGCGGCCTGTTCGGAATATTTCGACCGCCGCGACGCCATCTCGTTCAATGCCGGCGACGCGATTGCCGCCGACAAGGTCACCATGATGGTCGATCCCTGGCCGCGCGTCAGCGCCGACAAAAACATCCGCTTCAACGGCGAGCGCATGCAGCGCGCGGTCGCCCGCTACCGCGAGAACAAGGTGATCGATCCGAAGGGCGCCGGCACGTCCGATGCCTTCAAGGCGCAGCAGGGGTCAAAGGCGGCAGACGAAAGCGCGGCTCCCAAGCCGGTCGGACCGACCGTTACACAATAAACGTTGAACCAAGAATCGATCGGCAAACACATGCGTATCAGCCGCAGTCCCAGCGACAACCGCACCCGCGTTGTCATCGTCACCGCCGACGCAGCGTTCGAGCGCGCGGCGCGCGAGACCTTCGGCGCCTCCAGCGCCATCGATCTCGTCATCGTGTCCGGCCGGCTGGCGGAACGCTGCGACAAGCTTCCGCTCGACGGCGCCACCGTGGTGGTGGTCGATTTCGACGCCAGCCAGGCCGACGAGATGGCGGCGATGTCCGGCCTGATGGCGCGAATCGGCAACTGGCCGCCGGTCATCGCAATCACTCAGACCTTCGATGAAGCCGTTGCCCGCACGCTGCTGCAGATGCGCATCGCCGACTTCCTGGTGAAGCCGGTGGCGCCCGTCGATCTGGTGCGCGCCTGCGCCCAGGTCGCCAAGGGCCCCTCCGCCGCGAGCGAGCCAGCCGACGCCCAGATCTACACGTTCCTGCCGGCGGTCGGCGGGGCCGGCGTCACCACGCTCGCGGTGCAGACCGCAATGCTGCTCTTGAACAGCGGCGGTCCGCACAGCAAGCCGTCGACCTGTCTCGTCGACCTCGACTTCCAGCACGGCGCGGTGGCCGATTATCTCGACCTCGAGCCGCGGCTGAATCTGGCGGAAATCGAGCCGCGTCCCGATCGCCTCGATCGTCAGATTCTTGAGATCATGTTGTCCTATCACGCCTCCGGCCTGGCGGTGGTGGCGGCGCCCAATCAACCGGCGGAGATGCGCTCGTTCGATCCCGACGTGGTGACGCGTCTGCTCGATTTGGTCTCGGCCAATTTCGAATACGTCGTGTTCGACATGCCGCGCACCTGGTTCTCCTGGACCGACAGCGTGCTGCTCGGCTCCAACAAGCTGTTCATCATCGCCGAGACCACGGTGCCGGGTCTGCGCCACGCCAAGCAGTTGGTGACGGCGATCCGCGAGCGGCTGGCGACGGGCCCAATCCGCAAGTCATCGTCAACCGTTTCCAGTCGAGCATGTTCTCGTCCGGCTTGCGCCTCAGCGACCTGCAGGCCGCGCTCGGCGATGCCTTCACCGCCGTGATTCCCAACGACTACGCGCTGGTGCGCGAGGCGATCGACCGCGGCGTGCCGCTCGACGAGGTCAAGCCCGGCAACAAGATCACCGCCCAGCTCAAGAAGCTGCTGCTGGACGACGACGCCAAGCCGGCGGAGGCCAAGCCGGCGTCGGTGATGCAGAAGCTCAAGCTGGCGGCCGCGCGCTGACCAAGAACAGGAAATAGAACCGATGGCTGGCCGTTTTACAGCCCGACGCGTCCCCGCCGCCGACCTGCCGGCGGTCGATTCGCCGTCCCTCCGCGCTCGACAGCGTGCCCTGGACCGTGTTCCCCGAGACGCCTGAGGAACCTGCAGCAGCGGAACCCGCGGCACCGGCCGCACCGGCACCCGAACCGGCCCTGACGTCTCAGTCGCTGACGCCGCCGCCGCTGTCGCAGCCGCCCGCCGCCAATCCGCTGCA
Organism: uncultured Pseudomonadota bacterium; assembly: GCA_963829785.1. Taxonomy (GTDB): domain Bacteria; phylum Pseudomonadota; class Alphaproteobacteria; order Rhizobiales; family Xanthobacteraceae; genus Pseudolabrys. The sequence goes on from CAWHJZ010000013.1 coordinate 135,671, forward strand.
GAGCGAGAAGCTGCTCGACGCCAAGGTGCGCCTGCACCGCCGGCTGATCGAGGAGATCAATCTCTCCGCGCTGGAAAAGCTGCCGGAGGATGAAATCCGCCGCCACGTGCAGGGGCTGGTGTCGCAATACGTGCTGGTCGAGCGGCTGGCGCTCAACGCCCAGGAGCTCAACGACTTCGTCTCCGAAATTCTCGACGAGATGACCGGCCTCGGTCCGCTCGAGCCGTTGCTCAAGGACCCGAGCATCGCGGATATCCTCATCAACGGCCACGAATGCGTCTACGTCGAGCGCCACGGCATTCTCGAGCCGCTGGCAGTGCGCTTCAAGGACGAGCAGCACCTGCTGCGCATCATCAACAAGATCGTGTCCGCGGTCGGCCGCCGCGTCGACGAATCCCATCCGCTCTGCGACGCGCGCTTGCAGGACGGCTCGCCGCGTCAACGTGGCGGTGCGGCCGGTCGGCGTCGACGGCCCGCTGGTCTCGATCCGTAAGTTCTCCAAGAAGAAGCTCGATCTCTCGCGGCTGGTCGAGGTCGATGCGCTACGTCCGCCCATGGCCGAGGTGCTGGCGGCGGCGGTGAAAGCGCGCATCACCACGATCATTTCCGGCGGCACCGGCTCCGGCAAGACCACCATGCTCAACGCGTTGTCGGCCTTCATCTCGGAGAAGGAGCGCCTGCTCACCATCGAGGACGCCGCCGAACTTCAATTGCAGCAGCCGCACGTCGGCCGCATGGAGACGCGGCCGCCCAACGTCGAAGGCAAGGGCGAGATCCGCCAGCGCGACCTGGTCAAGAACGCCCTGCGTATGCGCCCCGACCGCATCATCCTCGGCGAGTGCCGCGGCGAGGAAGCCTTCGACATGTTGCAGGCCATGAACACCGGTCATGAAGGCTCCATGGCCACCATCCACGCCAACACCCCGCGCGACGCCATCTCGCGCCTGGAGCAGATGATCGGCATGGCCGGCCTGCCGATGACGGTGGCCTCGATCCGCGGCCAGATCGCCAACGCGATGCAGCTTATCGTGCAGCTTTCGCGCCAGTCCGACGGCAAGCGCAAGGTCACCTCGATCGCCGAGGTCACGGGCATGGAAGGCGACATCATCCAGATGCAGGAAATCTTCAAATTCGTGCGCACCGGCACGGCCGCCGACGGCACCGTGCAGGGCCATTTCCAGGCCACCGGCGTGCGCCCGCGCTTCCTCAGCGAGCTGATCAACCTCGGCATCAAGATCCCGGGCAGCTATTTCGACCCCTCGAATCCGCTCTAGCGCACGATCCCGAAAAGCCGGAACCGGTTTTCGGAAAAGATCATGCGCCGATAACAAAGAGCCCCATGTTCGACTTCAACCCGGTCTATCTGTTCTATCTCTTGATCGGCGTGTCGGCGGCGATGTTCGCCGAGGGCGCTTATCTGCTGTTCTACAACAAGTCGTCCTACCGCAAGAACATCAACCGCCGCCTCAAGGTGATGGACGACAAGACCGACCGCGAAAGCGTGCTGGTGCAGCTCCGGCGCGAGCGCGGCCTGACCGCGGGCGGCGACTACCGGCTGCCGCTCGATCAATCTCAACCAGCTCGTGCTGCAGTCCGGCCTCACCATCGGCTTTTCCAAGCTGGCTGCTGTTCGACGTCGTCGGCGTGGCGATGGCCTTTGCCGGCGTCATGATGTTCGACGGCAAGCTGCTGCACGCGGTGCTGGCGCGCGCTGTTCGCCGGCGTGGTGCTGCCGTATCTCGTGCTGCGCTTCCTGCGCCGGCGCCGGCAGAAGAAATTCTCCGCCCAGTTTCCCGACGCCATCGACGTCATCACGCGCTCCTTGCGCGCCGGCCATCCGGTGCCGGTCGCCATCTCCATGGTGGCGCGCGAGATGGCCGATCCGGTCGGCAGCGAGTTCGGCATCGTCGTCGACGAGATCACCTACGGCGCCGATCTCGAAACCGCCATGCGCAATCTGTTCTTCCGCGTCGGCACCGACGACCTGCCGCTGTTCGTCACCGCGGTGGCGATCCAGGGCTCGACCGGCGGCAATCTCGGCGAAATCCTGGAGAACCTGTCGCGCGTCATCCGCGAGCGCTTCAAGATGCGCCGCAAGATCCGCGCGCTCGCCGCCGAAGGCCGCGCCTCGGCGATGATCCTGTCGTCGCTGCCGATCGCCATGTTCCTGATGGTGCAAGTGATGGTGCCGAACTTCTACGGCAGCGTCTGGAACGAGGACCTGACCAAGATCGTGCTGGCGATCGCCGGCGGCTGGATGGGTGTCGGCAACCTGATCATGTACCGCATGGTCAATTTCAGGATCTGAGCATGGGCGCGCTGGCCACCACCTTCCGCTCCCTGTTCGACGACAGCGGCAGCATGATGATGGCGCTGCTGGTGTTCCTGGCCGCCGGCACGCTGGCGTTTTCGCTGATGGCGTTCGTGCGCGTGCGCGGTGCGGTCAAGCGGCGCGCCTCGCGCATGACGATGGACGAGGGCGAGCGCAAGTCGAACGACAAGCGCTCGCTGCGCTATTCCAGCCTCAAGGCGGTCGCGCAGCTCATCGAATACACCACCAAGCACTACGCCGACGGCAACGCCGAGAACATGAAGGTGCTGCGCAAGCGGCTGATCCAGGCCGGCATCTACGATCCGCGCGGCGTCGCCTACTTCTTCGTTGGCCGCACCGTGCTGGCGGTCGGGTTGGCCGCGGCGCTGTTTGTGTTGCTGCCGATGTTCGGCGTCCACCGCAGTTCGTTCTTCTGGTTGATCATGATCGTGGGGGGCATCGCCGGCTATGTCGGCCCCTCGATGTACATCGACAAGCGCATCTCGGCGCGCAGGCTGGAGCACCGCGCCGGCTTTCCCGATTTCATGGATCTGCTGGTGGTGTGCGCGGACTCCGGCCTGTCGATGGAGGCGTCCCTGGAGCGCGTCGGCCGCGAGCTCGGCGACAGCTATCCCTCGCTCACCGCCAACATCCACATGACCAACCTTGAAATCCGCGCCGGCCGCGCGCTCAAGGACGCACTCGAGCGCTTCGCCGAGCGTCTGGCGCTGGACGAGGCGCGCTCGTTCGCCACGCTGATCAACCAGTCGATCGATCTCGGCTCCTCGATCACCGACGCCATGCGGGTCTATTCCGAGGACATGCGCCACCAGCGGCTCTCGCGCGCGGAAGAAAAGGCCTACGCGCTGCCGGCCAAACTGGCCGTGCCGATGATGGTGTGCATCTTCCCGGTGATTTTCGTGGTGATCCTGTTGCCGGTATTCGTGAAGCTCTACACCGGGCACTACTAGACCGTGTGCGTTCGTTAACGCGCGGTTAGCGGCGCGCCGATGCCCGGCATTGAGCGCATCCTGCGGGCAAATTTTTAAGACCTGTCGCCTAGCCTTGTAGCGTGGGATCCGGGGGGCTCCCGGCAGGATTTGTTATGCGTTGTCGACTAGCCCGTGCTCTGACCGTCATGCTTGCCAGCCTTTGGCTGGCGGGGTGCTCGACGTCGCAGGATGTCTCCAAATTCTTCAGCGCGAAATCGTCCAGCTTTGCGGCTGCGGACGGGTCCGACGCCTCGGGCGAAAACGCCTTTGCCTCGGCACCGCTCGGCGGCTCGCCCGGGTCGGAAAAGGGCCTGCTCGGCAGCGATCCGAACGACGACCTTTCGCGCGGCAAGCGTCAGTATCGCGCCGGCAACTATGGCCTCGCCGAGAAGTATTTCCGTCACGCGGTCGAACTGCATTCGCGTGACGCCGAGGCCTGGCTGGGGCTGGCCGCCTCCTACGACCGGCTGCGCCGATTCGATCTCGCCGACCGCGCCTATTCGCAGGCGATCCGCATCGTCGGGCCGACGGCCGAGATCCTCAACAACCAGGGCTACTCCTACATGCTGCGCGGCGATTATAGGCGCGCGCGCGCGACGCTGCTGAAGGCCCAGCGCAAGGCCCCGAACAACAAATACGTCGCCAACAATCTGCGGCTGCTGCGGACGAGCGCCCGCCTCGGCAAGGCGATCGAATAAGGGCGCAGATCGCCGCCGAAATATCCAAACGCCGTGATCGCCGGGCCCGTCCCGGCGATTTCATTTTGGGGGCGGCGAAAGCGCGGCAGCCGGCCTGCTCCAAGTGTCGATCGCGCAGGCTTGCCGCGTCCCGGGAGCGCGCCAATTTTTGGTCTTCCGCGCGGCCGAATTCGTTCATAAATGGAGGGTAATCCATGCCCCGGGGGCGACGCCCGGATTATTGCCAAGGAAAAACGCGCCCATGTTCGAAGCTTTTCGCAGATTGATTACCGAGGTCGGCGAGGGCGCCAAGCCCGCCCACCGTTTTGACGAGAACGACTACCGCCTGGCCGCCACCGCGCTCCTGGTGCATGCCGCCCGCATCGACGGCCAGTTCGCCGAAACCGAGCGCGCCAAGTTGCGCGCGCTGATGAAGAGCCGCTTCGACCTTGACGAGACCGCGGCCGCCGAGCTGATCGCGGAAGCCTCCGAGCTGGAGCGCGAGGCCATCGATCTTTATCAGTTCACCTCCCAGCTCAACCGCGCCCTCGACGAGAAGGGCCGTGCCCGGCTGGTGGAGATGATGTGGCAGATCGCTTATGCCGATGGCGTGATCAGCGAGTTCGAAGACAATCTGATCTGGCGGGCCGCTGACCTGCTGGGCGTTTCGCAGCGCGAACGCATCGCGCTGCGTAACCGGGTGGCCGAAAGCCGCCAGCAAGATGGGGGACGTTGATGCGAGGAACAGATCTTCCGTCGTCATGCCCGGCAAAAGCCCGGCCATGACGGAGAGTCTCCGCCCCGTCACCGTCATCACCGGCGCCTCTGCCGGCATCGGCGTGGCGCTGGCGCGGGAGTTTGCGCGCCACGGCCATGAATTGGCCTTGGTGGCGCGGCGCGAGGACCGGCTTAGCGACCTCGCCGACGAGATCGCGGCCACCGGCGCGGCGCGCCCCATCGTCATCGCCGCTGATCTTACGCAAAGCGGGTCTGCGCGGCGCATCGGCGAAGCGCTTGCCGCTGCAGGCGCCGAGCCGCAATACGTCGTCAACAATGCCGGCTTCGGGCTTGTCGGCCAGGCCGCCGCGCGCGACCGCGTCGAGCAGCTCACCATGATCGACCTCAATGTGCGCGCGCTGACCGAACTGTCGCTCGCGTTTGTCGATAGCCTGGCGCGCCACAAAGGCGGCCTGCTCAACGTCGGTTCCACCGCCGGTTTCCTGCCCGGACCGGGCTCGGCAGTCTATTACGCCACCAAAGCCTTTGTGTTGTCGTTCAGTGAGGCGCTGCACAGCGAGCTCGGCCCACGCGGCGTCAAGGTCTGCGTGCTTTGCCCCGGTCCGGTGCCGACCGAGTTCGCCACGGTCGCTGGCGTCAAGGAAGAACGGGCGCCCGGTTTGCTCACCCGCAGCGCGGAGGATGTGGCCGCCGCCGGCTATCGCGGCTTGATGGCCAACAAGCGCACGGTCATTCCGGGCCTCATGAACAAGCTGGTGATCCTCGGCATCCGGTTCGCCCCGCGCCGCATCCTGCTCGGCATGGTCGATCAGCGCCAGGCCAAGCGCAGGTCCGCGCAGCAGGCATAGCGGCCCCCTCACCCCCTGCGGTTTCCAAATCGCCGCGAAGCGATTAGGTAAGCGGGACGCCATGCTCAAACCTGTCCTCATCATCCTGCATCAGGAACACTCCTCGCCAGGCCGGGTCGGCCAGGCGCTGTCGAAGCTCGGTTATCCGCTCGACATCCGCCGCCCGCGCTTCGGCGATCCGCTGCCGGAGACGATGGACCAGCACGCCGGCGCGGCGATCTTTGGCGGCCCGCAGAGCGCCAACGACGAGGACGACTACATCCGCCGTGAGACCGACTGGATCGGCGTGCCGCTGCGCGACAAAAAGCCGTTTCTCGGCATCTGCCTCGGCGCGCAGATGATGGCGCGCCATCTCGGCGCAGGCGTCATTCCGCACCCGGAGGGGCGCGCCGAAATCGGCTACTACCCGATCCGTCCGACCGCGGCGGGATTGACGATCTGCCCGGACTGGCCCGACCACGTCTACCAATGGCACCGCGAGGGCTTCGAGCTGCCGAAGGGCGCGGAGCTTCTGGCCGAAGGCGAGAACGGCTTCGCCGCGCAGGCCTTCCGCTATGGCAGCGGCTACGGCATCCAGTTTCACCCCGAAGTCACCCACGCCATGATGCACCGCTGGCTGGTGCGCGGCGCCCACCGCATGGACCTGCCGGGCGCCAAGCAGCGCGCTGAGCATGTCGCCGACCGCGCCGTGCACGACTACGCTTCGCGCCACTGGCTGGCTTGCTTCATCGACCATTGGCTCGGCCGCAAACGGGCTTCCGTGGCGGCCGAGGCCGTCTCCTGAAGCGCCGCGCATCAGGCTAATCCCTAGATTGACAAATGGGCTCGCGCCCCATCGACTCCGGGGCAGGGGATTGCGGGAGCCACGCACGCACGGAGGCGTGTCGATGCGCGATGTGGGCGACAAGCCGCGGCTGGCGCCGACGCTTCCGGCCTTGAACGCGATGCTGCGCGCGTCCGACGGCATCCTCGATCTGTTGCCGATCGCGACCTTCATCCTCGACGCGCAAGGTATCATCCTGCAATACAATCGCCGCGCCGTCGAGCTTTGGGGCCACGCGCCGCGGCCCGGACAGACCCACGAAGAGTTCGTTAAGGGCGCGCGTTTCCGGGAGTCCGACGGCACGCCGGTGGCGCGCTCGCTCTTGGCCGAAGTGCTGACCGACGGACGACCGGTGCGTGATGTCGAGCGCCAGGTCGAGCGCGCCGACGGTGCGCGTCTTGCCGTTTCGGTTAACACCGATCCGCTGTTCGATGCGGCGGGCAAGGTGATCGGCGCGGTGTATTGCGTTCAAGATATCACCGAGCGCAAGCGCGTCACCGACGCGCTCGAGCAGTCGCGCCAGCACGCGCTGGAGCAGGAGCAGCGGCTGGCGGCGACCTATGAGCACGCCGCCATCGGCATTTCGGAAGTCGATACCGCCGGCCGCATTTTGCGCGTCAACGAGGCAATGTGCAGCATCACCGGCTACGATCGCGAGGATCTGCTGAAGAACGAGCTGTTCGGCTTCACCCATCCCGACGATGTCGATTCCGACCGCGAAGCCTTCCGCAAGCAGGTCGCCGGCGAGCTTGAATTCTATTCGGTGGAGAAGCGCTTCGTCCGCAAGGACGGCCGTGCGATCTGGATCTCGGTGCGTTCCTCGCCGGTGCGCGATCCCAGCGGCCGGCTGCTCTACATGGTGCGCGTGGTGCAGGACATCACCGAAGGCAAGACGGCCGAGCAGCGCCAGAAGCTGCTGATCGACGAGCTCAATCACCGCGTCAAGAACACGCTCGCCACCGTGCAGTCGCTGGCCATGCAGACCGCGCGCCGCGCGGATTCGCCGCGCGAATTCAGCGAGAGCTTCGAAGGCCGGCTGATCGCGCTCTCCAAGGCGCACGATCAACTCACCATGCACCATTGGGAGAGCGCCGACCTGCGCAACCTCTTGTCGGCGGGCTTCGCGCCCTATGGCGCCGGGCCGGAGAAAGTGGTGCTGCGCGGCGAGGACGTGCGCTTACGCCCGCGCGCGGTGCTCACGCTGGCGATGGTGTTCCACGAGCTGACAACCAATGCCGCCAAATACGGCGCGCTGTCAGTGCCGGCGGGCCGCGTCGAGGTCCGCTGGCGGCCGGTACGTGACGCCTACGCCAAGCCGTTGCTGCGCATCGACTGGCAGGAACAGGGCGGTCCGGCGGTCGTGGAACCCGAGCGGCGCGGCTTCGGGTCGCGGCTGATCGAGGGCGGCGTCGCCGCCGAGCTCGGCGGCAGCGCGCAACTGACCTACGCGCCCGAGGGCCTGTGCTGCGAGATCATGATCCCGCGGGCCGCCGCGGTCGTCGACGTGCACGGCGGGCAGGGTGAGGACGGCGCGATTTGAGGGATTGGGAACCGGCCTTCGCCTTGTGGGCTACGGCGTGGCAGCGTCCGCACGAAGCGGGCCTGCCGGGCCGAAGCCCCGTTAGGAGCGAAGGCTGGTGGAGCCGAGGGGGATCGAACCCCTGACCTCCTCATTGCGAACGAGGCGCTCTCCCAGCTGAGCTACGGCCCCGCCTTGGGGCAACGGCAAAAACGGCCGCTGCACGGAAGATTCCGGCGAGTGGCCGCCATTTAGGGCCAGGGTCAGGGCCTGTCAAGGCGAGGGCGGCCGCGCTCGCCCGGTCGGCTTGTTCCGGGCCATCGATGCGGTTACTTTCCGCCCGCCCCTCGAACGGACGGACGATTCATGCGCTCGATTCTCGACATTCTTCTGCTGGTGCTGCAGATCTATATTTGGCTGCTGATCGCGGCTGCCGTTCTGTCGTGGCTGGTGGCCTTCAATGTGGTCAACACCCGCAACCAGGTGGTGGCGATGATCGGCGACATGCTCTACCGGCTCACCGAACCGCTGTTGCGCCCGATCCGCCAGATGCTGCCCAATCTCGGCGGCATTGATGTGTCGCCGGTGATCCTGATCCTGCTCATCCTGTTCCTCGAAAACGTGATCGTGCGCTACATCTACCCGAACGTTTTCTAACGTGAATGTGCCGTGGGCGGCGGCGGCGGGCGGCGTCACGCTGACAGTGCGGCTCACGCCCAAGGGCGGGCGCGACGCCATCGACGGCATCGAGCAACTGGCCGACGGCCGTAGCGTTTTGAAGGTGCGGGTGCGGGCGGCGCCCAGCGAAGGCGAAGCCAACGACGCGCTGGTCCGGCTGATTGCCAAGACCTTAGGCGTTCCGCCGCGCGACGTGACGCTTGCCGCCGGCGCCACCGCCCGCGTCAAGCGGCTGACCGTTGCCGGCGACGGGCCGGCGCTGATCGCAGGCTTGGAGAAGCTGGCGGGATAGCGGATTTTTTGCCTGTCGGACCGGGGCTTGTCGCGGGCAGCCCAATTCAATAGGCAGTTGCCCACCCACGATCGCGATGGCGTGGGACGCGCCGGCCCATCGCGCTGGAATGACCGCAACCATCGAAAAGGACGAAATGACGGCAACGATTATCGACGGCAAGGCCATCGCGGCGGAACTGCGCGGCAAGATCGCCGCCGACGTCGCGCGCGTCACCAAGGCGCACGGGCACGTCCCGGGCATCGCGGTGGTGCTGGTCGGCGAGAACGCGGCGAGCAGCGTCTATGTGCGCAGCAAGGCGAAAGCCGTGGCGGAAGCGGGCATGCGCGCCTTCGATTACAAGCTGCCGGCGGAAACGAGCGAAGCCGAATTGCTCGCGCTCATCGCCAAGCTCAACGCCGACGACGCCGTCAACGGCATCCTGGTGCAGTTGCCGCTGCCGCCGCAGATCGATCAGCACAAGATCATTTTCGCCATCGATCCCGCCAAGGACGTCGACGGCTTCCACCCGCTCAACGTCGGGCGGCTGGCGAGCGGCCTGTTCGCGCTGGTGCCGTGCACGCCGCTTGGCTGCGTGCGGCTGGCGAAATCCGTGCATCCTTCGCTCGCCGGCATGGAAGCGGTGGTGGTCGGCCGCTCCAACATTGTCGGCAAGCCGGTGGCGCAGCTGCTGCTCAACGAAAACGCCACCGTCACCATCACCCATTCCAAGACCCGCGATCTACCGGCGGTATGCCGGCGCGCGGATTTACTTGTCGCCGCGATAGGGCGGGCTGAAATGGTCCGCGGCGATTGGATCAAGCCGGGCGCCACCGTGATCGACGTCGGCATCAACCGCCTGCCGGGCGAGGGCGGAGCTAAGCCGCGCATCGTCGGCGACGTGGCGGCGGACGCGCGCGCGGTCGCCGGCGCCTTGACGCCGGTTCCGGGTGGCGTCGGGCCGATGACCATCGCTTGTCTGCTGCTCAATACCCTGCGCGCCGGTTGCGCGCAGAAGGGCCTGCCGCTGCCGGAACTCTAATCCTCATGGCGAGGCGCGCAGCGGAGCCGCGCGTCTCGAACCATGAGGCCGAAGAGAGGCCGAAGAGTCGTGCCCATCATCCTTCGAGACGGCCGCTTGCGCGGCCTCCTCAGGATGAGGATCAAGGCCGGCGGGCGAGGGTTGGCCGTTCCCCTGCAAACGAAATCGCCGGGAAGACCCCGGCGACAACAGATTTAAATTTTCAGAAAAACTGCGCCTCAGCCCTGCCAGGCGTAGGCGACCTTGTCGAGGGTCTTGGATCCGAAGCGCTCGGACGAGCGGGCGACGGCGCGGCCGCCGAGCGAACGATAGAATTCCACCGCCGACTCGTTGTCGGACAGCGCCCACACCACCAGGCTCTTCAAGCCGCTCTGCATCAGGTCCTTGCGCGCGGCGTTGAACAGCCGGCGGCCGAAGCCCAGGCCCTGGAACTCGGGGCGCAGATAAAGTTCGTAGATTTCCCCGTCGTAGAACAGGCTGCGCGCGCGGTTGCGGCCGTAGTTGGCGTAGCCGGCGACCTGCTCGCCGAACTGCAGGATGGTGATGCGGCTGCCCTTGCGAATGGCGCTGTCCCACCAGTCCGGCCCGCGCCGGTTGATCAGCTTGTCGAGCTCGTTGCCGGGGATGATGCCCTGGTAGGCCGTGCGCCACGCTTCGTCATGGGTCTCGGCCACCTCCGAAGCGTCGATGGTCTTGGCGCGGCGAATCTCTATCAGGGTCGTGCTCATGGAAGAATAGAAGCAACGAACCTCGCGGCCTTCAAGCCCTATAATTAACGTCCGGTTAACGGTGTGGATTACTGGTCACAGATGGGTAACAATACCCCGACCGGCCTGCCGAAACCCCGCGCGCGACGCCAACTCAACGCCGCGGCGCGGTTTCTTGTTGTGCCATATTTGGACAGGACGGCCGCGCACCCTCTCCCCGCGCGTGCGGGGAGATGCATGAAACATCAGACCGTTTCGGCTTCCTTCGCCCGCTCGGCCCGCTTGCGGTCGTTCTCGTCCAGGAATTTCTTGCGCAGCCGGATCGACTTCGGCGTCACCTCGACCAGCTCGTCGTCATCGATGTAGGCGAGCGCCTTTTCCAGCGGCATCTTCATCGG
>CAWHJZ010000014.1:0-59767 GCA_963829785.1 uncultured Pseudomonadota bacterium
GCTGCTCGTCGGTGGCGTCGAGCGCGGCGAACAGGTCAAACACCTCGTTCACCACCTCGATGGGGCGGGCGTCGGAGCGGTCCACCTTGTTGATGACGACGATAGGCTTCAGACCCATCTTCAGCGCCTTCGACACCACGAACTTGGTCTGCGGCAGCGGACCCTCGGCGGCGTCGACCAGCACCAGGGCGCCGTCCACCATGTTGAGAATGCGCTCCACTTCGCCGCCGAAGTCGGCATGGCCGGGGGTGTCGACGATGTTGATGCGCGTGCCTTGCCACTCGACCGAGGCCGCCTTGGCCAGGATGGTGATGCCGCGCTCGCGCTCGAGGTCGTTGGAATCCATGGCGCGCTCGACCTGGCGCTGGTTCTCGCGGTAGACGCCCGACTGCTGGAGCAGGCGATCGACGAGGGTGGTCTTGCCGTGGTCGACGTGGGCGATGATGGCGATGTTACGAAGATTTATTTTCAACTCTCTCCCACCCCCGCTCTTGGGGGAGGGTTGGAATGGGGGCCTGCGCCCAGTTTCGTTTTTGTCGGACCTCAGGTGAACGCGGCGCTTGCGGCCCTGAAACCAAAGCGCGGGCTCACTTTTGAGCCCGCGACGCGACGCTATTGCGGCGCAATATAGTGACGAAACCGCCGGAAGCAACCGGGCTTTGCCACGTTTACCTCCTACCCTTAACCCCCCACCGTCACGCGCGGCGCTTGCGGGAAGAGAGGAAAACCCCACGCCCGGCGCCGGGGCCGGCCCTTTCCGTTGGCCCGCAGCGCTGGTCCTTGTCCGGCGGCCGGCGTTGCGCGACGATGACGGGGGCTATTTCCGGCGCGGCAAGCGCGGCACCAACGGCAAGAGCGACAAGGCGGGTCTTATGCTCAAGCTCTATCACGGCAGGACGTCGGTCTGCTCGGTCAAGGCGCGGCTGGTGTTCGCGGAAAAGGACGTCGATTTCGACAGCCAGCTCATGACGCTGCAGGGCGATCAGTACGAGCCCGATTACATGAAGCTCAATCCCAACGCGGTGGTGCCGACGCTGGTGCATGACGACAAGGTCATCACCGAGTCGACGGTAATCATGCATTATGTCGACGACCTGTTCGCCGAACGGCCGTTGATGCCGCGCGACGCTTACGCGCGCAGCAAGGTGCATGTGACCACCAAGCTGATGGACGAATACGTGCACAATTGCTGCACGGTGCTCAGCTTCGCCACCGCCAACCGGCCAGCTTTGCTGAAGAAGACCCCCGAGCAATTGGAAGCCGATCTCGCCAAAACGCCGAGCAAATCGCGCGCGGAGGTCAAGCGGCAGGTCTATCATCACGGCTTGGACGCGCCGGTGGTGCGCGACGCCTTGCGTCATCACATGACGCTGCTCGATCGCATCGACGCGGCCATGCAGGACGGTCCCTACATCGCGGGCAGCGACTATTCGCTCGCCGACGCGGCGGCGACGCCCTACATCTGGCGGCTGACCAAGCTGCGGCTGTCCCGGCTGTGGGACGACAAGCCGGGCGTCGCGCGCTGGTACGAACGCATCCAGGCGCGTCCGTCATTCGACAAGGCGGTGGAAGGTTGGCTGACGCAAGCCGAGCACGACCGTTATGCGGCGTTCGAGCCCGATCCCTGGCCGAAGGTGAGCGCGCTGCTGCAAGCGGCGTGAGCGAAGGCTCCTCGCTCAGGCCGCCCGGCCCCAGGGCCCCACATGCGCGCCGCGCGGCATGGCCTCCTGCACCATCATCATCTCGGCGACGGTCTCGCCGGTGACGAAGCCGGCGAGCTTGCCGTGTGCATCGACCACGCCGACCGCCGGCACCGACTTCTCCTGCAACAGCTTGAACGCCTGCTCAAGTGTGGCGCGGTGGCTGACCGTGGGGAATTCCGGGCTCATGGCCTCCTGCACGCGCGCGTCCGGCCCCAATGTCTTCAGCCCCTTGATCAGCGCGCCGCGGTCGAGCACGCCGACCGGCTTGCCGGTCTTGTCGACCACCGGGAACTCGCCCTGCGAGGTCTGCAACAGCGTCTGCACCGCGTCATCGATATGGTCCTGCGGCGTCAGCGTCGCGAAGCGCGTCATCATGGCGTGGCTCACCGGTACGCCGCGCGACACCGCGCGCAGCGCAACCATGTGTGCTTCGGAACTCGCCGCGAGATAAACGAAGATGGCGATGAAGATCAGGATCGGGTTGTACATCAGCCCGATGAATCCGAGCGCGAAGGCGACCATTTGCCCGACCGAGGCCGAGATTTCGGTGGCGCGCACATAGCCCATGCGGCTCGCCAAGAGCGCGCGCAGTACGCGGCCGCCGTCCATCGGGAAGGCCGGGATCAGGTTGAACAAGGCGAGGAACAGATTGACGATCGCCAGCCGGTCGATCATCGACACCTGTGTGTTGCCGATGGCCGCGGCATTGGCCGGCTGCAGGGTGGCGCCGGCGATGTACACAAGCAGCAGCGTGATCACGATATTGACCAGCGGTCCGGCGATGGCGATGAGGAATTCCTCCCACGGCTCTTCCGGGATGCGCTCGAGCTGCGCCACGCCGCCGATCGGCAGCAGCGTCACGTAGGGCGTGCTGACGCCGAAATGGCGGGCGGTGAAAATGTGGCCGAACTCGTGCAGCAGCACGCACAGAAACAACAGCACAATGAACAGCAGCGTATCCCACGCCGCGGCGGCGCCGCTCACGGCGTAGCTTGCGGCGAAGATCCACGCGAGAAACAACAGGAAGGTGAGGTGGATGCGGACCACCGTGCCCGCCACCCTGCCGATATTCAATGACCAGGACATGAAAGCCTCGTAAGGTCTAAAGCCTCACAGGAGAGATAGTCGCGCAACGAACTATTTGCGAGGGTGGCGCATTGCCGCCAGTGTCCCGAATCCGAAGTTCGTCAAATTATGCAGCTTACTCTGTACGAACTTCGGATTCGAAAGGACACTGGCAACTTTTTGATTCTAGTGCGGTTTTGGATTTGAAGCTCGTATACGGACTCGCTGCAAGTGATTTAACGAGCTTCAAATCCACCGCACTAGGGGGAGGTCTTTCTCATGGCTCAAAGTCAAGGCTCAAAGACTTGGCTCAAAACGGGAGGTCTTTATCATGGCTCAAAAATTGACCGCGGAAGCCCGAAAAAGCGCTCTCGCCAAGCTCTCCGGCTGGTCGGAGGTGGCCGGCCGCGACGCCATCACCCGGAAATTCGTGTTCAAGGATTTCAACGAGGCCTTCGGTTTCATGGCCCGCGCCGCGCTGGTGGCGGAGAAGATGGATCACCATCCGGAGTGGTTCAACGTCTACAAGACGGTGGAGGTGACGCTCTCGACTCACGACGCCGGCGGCGTCACCGAATTGGACGTGAAGCTGGCGGAGGCGATGGACAGGATCGCAGGGGCTTAGAATGGGGTTGCGCCGCCCCGCGCGGCCGCCCAAATAATCTCCCATGACCACGACCTTCTGGCGCGGCAACGCGCAAGATACGCAGCGCCTTGTCCGCGAGTTCTGGCGTAAGCTCGGCCGCGTCGCCGCGCGCCTGCCGTTCGCCGCCGACCTGCTGGCGGCCTACTACTGCGCCCTCGACCGCACGACGCCGCTGCATGTGAAGGGCATGCTGCTCGGCGCCATCGCTTATTTCGTATTGCCCACCGACGCGATCCCTGACGTGATGCCGGTGCTCGGTTTCACCGATGACGCCGCGGTGCTTGCCGCCGCGCTCAAGCTGGTCGCCGACCACATCACGCCGGATCACCACGCCGCGGCGCGGGAGGCGCTTGACAGGCTGGAGGCCTGACGCGTCCAGTGGCTTGATGGACTTCTCCACCCTTCGAGCTTACGACGCCGGTGCTGAAAGCTTTGCCGACAATTGGCACGCGCAGCCGCCGCCCGCGGATTTGCACGAGATCGTGCGCCGCTTCTTCAGAAAAGGTCCGAGCGCCGACATCGGCTGCGGCAGCGGCCGCGATGTCGCCTGGCTCGGCGCCAACGGCTATGCGGCGATCGGATACGACGCTTCCCTGGGCATGCTCGGCGAGGCGCGAAGGCGCCATCCGGGCCACGATTTCTTCCTGGGTGCATTGCCCGATCTCAATGGCATCCCCGCCAATACGTTCGACAACGTGTTGTGCGAAACCGTGCTTATGCATCTGCCGCGCGAGATGGTCGCGCCCGCGGTGCGGCGGCTTGCCGACATCGTCAAGCCTGGCGGTGTGCTGTATCTGAGCTGGCGCGTGTTCGACGCCGACACGCGCGACGGCAAGGGCCGGCTCTATACGGTGGTCGACAATGAGATGGTGCGCCGTGAATTACGGCCAATGACTCTATGGCTCGACGAAGAAGCCGCCAGCGCGTCGTCGGGCAATGTCATCCATCGCATCGTGGCGCGGAAGTAGCGCGGCCTTACAGCCGCAAAATCACCTTGCCCATCACCTTTCGCGCGGCGATCGCCTTCAACGCGTCCGCCGCCTCGGCAAGCGGATAAACCGCGTGCACGTGCGGCTTGAGCTTGCCTTCCGCCACCCAGGCCAGCAATTGCTCGGTGTTGGCGCGATGGCCGGCCTTGTCGCGCTCGATCCACGAGCCCCAGAACACGCCCTGCACGTCGCAGCTTTTCAGCAGCACCAGGTTGAGCGGCAGCTTGGGAATGTCGCCGGCGGCGAAACCGACGACCAGGAAGCGCCCGAGCCAGGCGATCGAACGCAGCGCCGCCTCGCTGTAGGCGCCGCCGACCGGATCGTAGATCACATCGGCGCCCTGTCCGCCGGTGACGCGCCGCAAAGCCTCCTTCAAATCCTCGGCCTTGTAATCGATGCCCTCGTCGGCGCCGCGCTCGCGCGCGAACGCGACCTTCTCCGGCGACGATGCGCAGGCGATCACCCGTGCCCCCATCAGCTTGCCGAGCTCGACTGCCGCCAGCCCGACGCCGCCGGAGGCGCCGAGCACCGCCAGCGTCTCGCCGGATTTCAGCCGCGCCCGGTCCTTCAGCGCGTAGAACGTGGTGCCGTAGGTCACGCACAGTCCGGCAGCGTGGTCGTCATCGACCGCGTCGGGGATCGGCACCAGCCGTTCGGCAGCGATCACCACGCGCTCGCGCGCGGCGCCGGCAACCATGTAACCGAGCACGCGGTCGCCGACCTTCACCGAGGTCACGCCCGCGCCCAGCTTCTCCACCGTGCCGGCGAATTCGGCTGCCGGCGAGAACGGCATTTCCGGCTTGAACTGGTATTTGCCGGCGATGATCAGCGTGTCGAAGAAGTTGAGCGCCGCGGCGGCAACACGTACCACCGCCTCGCCCGGGCCCGGCGTCGGGTCGGCGATGTCGGCGATCTCGAGATCGTCCGGCGTTCCGTAACGGGTGCAGAGCAGGGCTTTCATGATAATCGGATCGGCTCGGTTGAAGGGGAGGGCGGCCAATGGCCGACCTCTCTAGCACGCTAACACGTCACCGGCCTTTCTTGCGCGGGCGATCGCTGTTAACTTTCGCTGCAAATTCAATGGGGGTAGCGGCGCATTGCCGCCTTCACATTGCCGACATTCGCCTCTAATGCGGTTACTATTCACCGAATCCTCTGGGCGGTTTCACCGACGACCGTCGTCACATTGACCGGTAGGGCCCGATGCAGAAGACCTTTTTGCTCCGCACGATCCTTGTCGCACTGGCCGTTTCGCTCGGCGCCTTCACTGGGCCGGCGTCGGCGCAGAAGGCCAAGGAACAGGCTGTGCTGCTGGGGCAGTTCGGCGACTGGGGCGCCTATAAGGCGACCCCCGGCGGCAAGGAGGTCTGTTTCGCGCTGTCCAAGCCGACCACGGCGGTGACCGATCCGCCCGGCCGCAACCGCGATCCGTCCTACGCCTTCATCTCGACCCGGCCGGCCGAGAAGGTGAAGAACGAGGTCTCGATCATCGTCGGCTATCCGCAGAAGCCCGGCGTCGACGCCACCGTCACCATCGACGGTTCCGCCCGCTACACCATGTATACCCAGGACGACGGCGCTTGGGTCAAGAACGCCGCCGAAGAGCCTCAGCTCGTGGCCGCCATGCGCAAGGGCGGCGAGATGGTCATCCGCAGCATCTCCTCCCGTGGCACCAAGACCACCGACACCTATTCGTTGAAGGGCGTTTCCGACGCCCTCGAGAAGGTGGCGGCGGAGTGCAAATAGGCCTGCGGCTCCCTATATTGCCGTTGGTTCCGCCAGACGGCGGATTTGACGGCATGAGCGTATGGACACCACGGTAGACGCCGCCCCGGTCGCGGCCCCCCTCATCGAGAAGATGCCGCTCGAGCGCTATGTGGCGCCCGAGAAGCCGTCGCTTGTGGGCCTGACGCGCGCGCAGCTCGCCGACGCGCTCGGCACCGCCGGGGTGCCGGAGAAGCAGCGCAAGATGCGCGTGCAGCAGCTCTGGCACTGGATCTATTTCCGTGGCGTGACCTCCTTCGACGCCATGACCAGCGTGTCCAAGGACTTGCGCGCGGCGCTTCAAGAACGCTTCACCCTGGAGCGCCCCGAGGTCGTCGCCGAGCAGGTCTCGGTCGACGGCACGCGCAAGTGGCTCTTGCGGCTTCCCGGCGAACAGCAAGGGGAACGCCCGCACGAAGTCGAATGCGTCTACATCCCGGACACCGAGCGCGGCACCCTGTGCGTCTCCAGCCAGGTCGGCTGCACGCTCAACTGTACGTTCTGCCACACCGGCACCCAGCGCCTGGTGCGCAACCTTACCGCCGGCGAGATCGCCGGCCAGGTGCTGGCGGCGCGTGATCGGCTCGGCGACTGGCCGGGTGGCACGCGCCCGACCGACGGCGTGGTGCCGACCGGTGAACGGTGCGTCACCAACATCGTGATGATGGGCATGGGCGAGCCGCTCTATAATTTCGAGGCGGTGCGCGACGCGTTGCTCATCGTCGCGGATGGCGACGGCATCGGCATCTCCAAACGCCGCATCACGCTCTCCACTTCGGGCGTGGTGCCGATGATCGAGCGCGCCGGCGCCGAGATCGGCTGCATGCTCGCGATCTCGCTGCACGCGGTGCGCGACGAGCTGCGCAACGAGTTGGTGCCGCTCAACCGCAAATATCCGATTCATGAATTGCTGGAGGCCTGCCGTACTTATCCCGGCGTTTCCAACGCCAAGCGCATCACCTTCGAATATGTGATGCTCAAGGGCGTCAACGATTCCATCGAGGATGCAAAGGCGCTGGTGCGTCTACTCAAGGGCATTCCCGCCAAGATCAATCTCATTCCGTTCAATCCCTGGCCGGGTTCGCGATACGAATGCTCCGACTGGGAGCAGATCGAGAAGTTCTCGCAGGTGGTGTTCGACGCCGGCTACGCCTCGCCGGTGCGCACGCCGCGCGGCCGCGACATCCTCGCCGCCTGCGGCCAGCTCAAGAGCGCGAGCGAAAAACTCTCCGCGCGCGAGCGCATGGCGTTGCGCGCCATGGCGATGGTCGAGTGACTTTCGTCGGCCGTCTCATCGTCATCGTGTTCGCGCTCATCATCGCGAGCCTCGCCGCCGGCGCGGCCATCGCTTTCGGCGCCATCGGCCCCGGCTGGAACGCCGACTTCGGTCCGGTCGGCGCGGGTATCGGTTTCTCCATCGCGGTGTTCTTCGCGTCCAGCTTCACCGGCGCGGTCGGTCTCTTGCCGGCGGCGATCCTGATCGCGCTGGCTGAAGCTTTCAAAATCCGTTCGCTGCTCGCCCATCTCTCCGCCGGCGTGGTGCTGCTGGTGGCGGGCTATTACGCCAGCGGTCTGCCGCCGCCGTCCTACGAAGAGTCGATCGACCGTGCGCCACCGCCGATTTCGCGCGCGGCCGAGATCGTCGCCGCCGGCGGCGCGGTGTTCGGCTTTGCTTATTGGGCGATCGCCGGCCGCAACGCCGGCCGTTGGCGCGAGCGGCGTCAGCCGTCTGCTTAGCGCTTCGCCCACTCCAGCGCCGCGTCCAGCCGGTCGTTGCCCCAGAACAGTTCGCCGTCGGCGGTCACGAAGCTCGGCGCGCCGAAGATGCCGAGCCGCGCGGCTTCGTCCGTCTGCGCCCGCAAGGCGCGCTTGGTGGCGTCGCTCTGCGCGGCTTCCATCACCGCCTGCGCATCCTGCCCGAGGCCGCTCAGCACACGGCTCAGCGCATCCGGCTCGCCGATGTTGCGGCCTTCGCCGAATTCGCACGCATAGACCGCGCGGCAGAAATCCTCGCCCCAATCGCGCGCGAGACCGACCAGCGCCACCCGCGCCGCCAGAATCGTGTTCTGCGGAAACACCGCCGGCCGCGTGAACGGCAACTGCAAGGAAGCGCAAATGCGCTCCAGGTCGCGCCACATGTAGCGGCCCTTGACCGGGTAGAGATTGAACGGCGAATTGTCCCAGCCTTGCGTCTTGAAGATCGGCCCGAGCAGGAACGGCCGCCAGCGCAACGTCACCCCGCGCGCGGCGGCCGCGTCGGCGATGCGCATCGCCGCCGGATAGGAATAGGTCGAGGCGAATTCGAACCAGAAATCGAGGGAGGCTGTCATGGTCGCAACCGTTTGCCGAAAAAGGCGGCGATCATAGCCGTTGGCGCCGCCGGGGCCAGCCTGGCCCAAAGGGGCAACCCGCCGTCTTTTCTTTGCCGCCCGGCTCGGCTAGACCGCCCCTAGAGCATGATCCCGAAAAGTGGGTACCGGTTTTCGGACAAGATCATGCTCAAATAAAAATGCGAACCACGGCATGAACCGCACCGGCCTCATCATTACGCTCGCCATCGCCGCCGTCGTCGGCCTCGTGTTCGGGCTCTATCCGCAACTCGACATTGCGATCGCGCGGCCGTTCTACGGCTTCATCGACGCCCACAAAAATACGTTCGCCTTGCGCCTGCGGCCCGACGTGATGCTGGTGCACCTCATCGCGTTGCGCGCCGGCTTCCTGCTGGTGGTGCCGGCGGTGGTGGCGGTGGTGCTCAAGCTTCTGCTGCCACGGCGCAAGATGTTGATCTCCGGCCGCGCGGCGCTGTTCCTGATCTCGACCATGATTCTCGGCCCCGGCCTGCTGGTCAACGTCGCGCTCAAGGACCATTGGGGCCGCCCGCGCCCGATCGACATCGTGCAGTACGGCGGCGATCAGCACTTCGTCGCCTGGTGGGACCCGCGCGGCGATTGCCCGGCCAACTGTGCCTTCGTCTCCGGCGACGTTGCCACCGCGGCCTGGACGCTGGCGCCGGCGGCCCTGACGCCGCCGCAGTGGCGCGCGCTCGCCTATGGTGCGGCGTTCGCCTTCACCGCCGGCATGGCGGCATTGCGCATCATTGCCGGCGGCCATTTTTTCACCGACTCCGTGTTCGCCGGCGTATTTACGTTCCTGATCATCTGGGTGGCGCACGGCCTGCTCTATCGCTGGCCGCGCACGCGGCTGAGCGACGAGGCGATCGAGGGCGCCATCGCGAGGGTCACCCTGCCGGTCTACGATTTCCTCGCCGGCTTGTTCGGCGGCAAACGCAAGCCGAAGGCTTAAGCGCCCCGGCGCTGGCCGCCCAGCCCCGCGAACGCGAGGACCCGACCGGGGCGGGGCCGGCGGGACCGGGCTCACGACGGTGGCGGACAACCCAAGTCGGTGTGATACCCTCCGGCAGCGACTTCATGCCAGGAGGACCCGGTGACGGAAACGGCCCATAACGTCAAACGGTTGCTGCAAATGAAGATGCGGGCGCTGGGTGATCCCGCCCAGGTGCTCGCGCTCATCCGCAGCGCCGCGCCATTCTACCGCACCATGGGCGCCGCCAGTTTCCGCGTGCTGCAGAACGTCGACGACCCGGCGCAGCTCGTCATCGAGATCGAATACGAGACCGCCGCCGCGCTCGAACTCAACCGCCAAAAGGTGGCGAGCGACCCCATGGTGCGCAGCTTCCTGCAGGGCTGGAAGGCCGTCCTCGCCGGCAGTGCCGACATGGACGTCTACCAGGACGTGACCGGGTAGGGCGGCGCTTTAGCTGCCACAGTGATGCCAGACAGTTGCGCCATTGTGTGCGGCCGGGCCGGTTTGAAACGGCCGCGACCGGCGGCTAAAATGCCGCATCGGAAAGAGGACATGTGATGAAGCTGCGTTTGCTGTGCGTGCTCGCCATGTTGTTCGCCTTCGGCGCTGCCGGCCATGCCGCCGACTCGACCAAGAAGGACGACGCGTCCGACAACGGCGCGAAGAAGCTGATCATTCCGTCGGTGGAGCTGGGCGGCGGCTCGGTCGGCGTCAGCACCGACAAGCCCGGCGACCCCAACGTGCCGGGCTTCAGCGACCCTGCGAGGCTGGACAAGCCCAGGGAGCCGTTCGTTGGGCTGAAGTTCACAAAGCCGTTGGGCGACAAGTAGGCTCTTATCGCCCGGCCCTGGCGCCTTGTCGTGCCATTGCTGGGCGACGTTGCCGGCCCCCCGAAAACCGAGGCCAAATGGCCCGGCGGCCGCGGCCGTCCGCTTTGCCTCCCTTGGGCTTGACCCCGTGCGCCCGGTAAGGGATTGAACGGCCGTGACGATGCTCGGGCCACAGGGGCCGGGCACGCTAAGACATGACGCGGGCAGCGCCGCAAAGGTCCCAAGAATGGCTAAAGCCGACAAGAACAGCCCCAAGAAGGTCGTCCTCGCCTATTCCGGCGGCCTCGACACCTCGATCATCCTCAAGTGGCTGCAGACCACTTATGGCTGCGAGGTCGTCACCTTCACCGCCGATCTCGGCCAGGGCGAGGAGCTCGCGCCCGCGCGCGAGAAGGCGCTGCGCGCCGGCATCAAGCCGGAGAACATCTTCATCGAGGACCTGCGCGAGGAGTTCGTGCGCGACTTCGTCTACCCGATGTTCCGCGCCAACACCGTCTACGAGGGCCAGTACCTGCTCGGCACCTCGATCGCGCGGCCGCTGATCGCCAAGAAGCAGATCGAGATCGCCCACCAGGTCGGCGCCGACGCGGTCTGTCACGGCGCCACCGGCAAGGGCAACGACCAGGTCCGTTTCGAGCTCGGCTATTACGCGCTCGACCCCAACATCAAGATCATCGCGCCCTGGCGCGAGTGGACCTTCAAGGGCCGCGAAGAGCTCTTGAACTTCGCGCGCGAGCACCAGATCACCATCACCAAGGACAAGGAAGGCGAGGCGCCGTTCTCGGTCGACGCCAACCTGCTGCACTCCTCCTCGGAGGGCAAAGTGCTGGAGGATCCCGGCCAGGAAGCGCCTGAAATGGTCTATCAGCGCACCATCTCGCCGATGGAAGCGCCGGACAAACCGACCGAGATCACCATCGGCTTCAAGACGGGCGACGCCGTCAGCCTGAACGGCAAGGCGATGTCGCCGGCGACGCTGCTCGCCGCGCTCAACAAGCTCGGTCACGACAACGGCATCGGCCGCATCGATCTGGTCGAGAACCGCTTTGTCGGCATGAAGTCGCGCGGCGTTTACGAAACGCCTGGCGGCACCATCCTGCTCGCCGCCCATCGCGGCATCGAACAGATCACCCTCGACCGCGGCGCCGGCCATCTCAAGGACGAGCTGATGCCGCGTTACGCCGAACTGGTCTACAACGGCTTCTGGTTCGCGCCCGAGCGCGAGATGCTGCAGGCGGCGATCGACAAGTCGCAGGAACTGGTCGAGGGCGACGTGCGGCTCAAGCTCTACAAGGGCAACGTCATCGTCACCGGCCGCGAGAGCCCGGCGTCGCTCTATTCGTCGACGCTTGTCACTTTCGAAGACGACAAGGGCGCTTACGACCAGAAGGACGCCGAAGGTTTCATCCGGCTCAACGCGCTGCGCCTGCGCACGCTCGGCCAGCGCAAGAACAGGCTGAAGCTCTAGAGGGGGATGGGATCAGGTTGCATCGCCACCAACGCCGCTCATTCCGGCGCATAGCTCGCCTATGCGGGAATCCAGTACTGGGTCCCCGCTTTTGCGGGGACGAGCGGAAAAGTATGGGCTCGCCCGCTCCGCGAGCGCCCGGAATGACAGTCCATTGGCGGGAGAATGTGATGGCGAAGAAAGCGCATAAGGCCTTTCTGCTTTCGATTTTGGCGCTGGCGCTCGCCGCCTGTTCGTCGTTCGGCTCCGGCAAGGACGTCGCGGTCAATCCCAACTTGTTTCCGAGCGCGTACAAGCGGCAGATCGTCGCCACCCTGATCGAGCTGTTCAAGAAGAACGAGACGATATCGGTCAGCAACGCGTTGATCTCGCCGCCGGTGCTGGCGCAGGTCGGCCAGGATCAGCGCTACACCCTGTGCGTCCGCTATACCGCCCACGGCACCAGCCCCGGCATGGTCGCCGACTCCACCCGCCGCGCCTATTTCTACGCCGGCCAGCTCAACCAGCTCGTGCCGGTCAAGGACGAGGCGTGCTCCGGCGTCGCCTACCAGCCGTTCAAGGAGCTGAACAGCGCCTGCCTCGGCAAGGCCTGCGAGGAGAGAGCCAAGAAGAAGAGCGGCTGGAGCCTGTTCTAGGGCGCTCTTGTTTTTGATCGAAGCGCACGCGGCGGGCACGGCGCGCTCCCTCTCCCCTTGGGGGAGAGGTGAAGAGCGGGCGCGGCAATTCTGTGCAAAGCGAGAATGCTTTAGAAACCGGCGACCGCCGCCACGGCGCCGTGCCGCGGCGCCGTCAGCTCCGGCACCAACGGCAGATGCCGGCGCTCCTTGGCTTCGATCTCGGCGACGGTCTTGCGCATATAGACGAAGCGCGCCGGCGAGGTCGGGTGGTCGGAGGTCAGGCGGATGCTGCGCGGGTTCTCCAGCGCGAACGCGCGCCACATGGTCTCGGTGCCGGAAATGTCGTAGCCGGCGCGCGCCGCGTAATAGGCGCCGACATAATCGGCCTCGCGTTCGAAGTCGACGCTGTAGGCGCGGGCGCCGGCCTTCTTGAAATGTTTGGTGAAGGTCCAGCCGGTGTAGACGCCGCCGAGCAGCAGGCCACCGTCGATCACCGCACCGCCGAGCTGGCCCACCAGCGCGTTCTGCTCCCGCTTCTGGACGTGGCCGAGATTGGTATGCGCCAGCTCGTGGCCGATGATGACGGCGAGGTCGGCGTCGTTGCGCGTCACCCGCAAGAGACCGGACTCGATCACGATCTTCGTGCGGGTCGCATACGCATTCGGCACCGGCGTCGCCTTGAGTTCGATCGGGATCGAACAGCCCATCACCGGGTAGAGCATGAGTTGGCGCTCCTTGCCGTCGCGCCGCGTGGTCAGTGTGATCGGCGTGGTGCCGTCTTGGCGGACGCTTGCCGCGATCCAGCGCGCGGTGCCGCGCTTCGGCACCGGCTCGCCGTTGAGCTTGAGCACGTCGTCGCCCGGCGCGATGCCGGCGAGCGCCGCCGGCGAGCCGTCGGCGACCGCGATCACGCGCGGCGTGCCCCAGCTCAGGTTCAGTGCTTGCGCGGCGACCGGGTGATACTTGCGCGGCAGGCTGCGCACCGTGCCGGCGAACAGGCCGATCTGCGCGGCCACCTTTCTCTTGCAGAAGCGGGTATTGGCGGTGCGGATGCGGAAGGCGACGTTATCGATGCGGATACGCGCCCGGTAATAGTCGCGCGCCTGCGCCAGCAGCTGGCGGTATTGCTCGGTGGCGATATCGGTGGCGGAGGCGGTGGGCAGCTTACTGACGGGGCCGGCGCAGCCCGCGCACAGCGATGCGCCCGCCAAGACGGCTGCAAACCAACACCCACGCACGGCACAACCCCCACACGGGAAGATTGTACCACTTTCAGGGCGCGATCAAGCGGGGGTAGCGGCCGGGGGCGATTACACCTGCCGCTCGACCATGGACTTCTTCAACTCGGCGATCTGCTTGGCCGGGTTGAGGCTCTTCGGGCAGGCCTTCGAGCAATTCATGATGGTGTGGCAGCGGTAGAGCCGGAACGGGTCCTCGAGATTGTCGAGCCGCTCGCCGGTGCCCTCGTCGCGGCTGTCCTGCACCCAGCGATTGGCCTGCAGCAGCGCGGCCGGGCCGAGATAGCGGTCCGAATTCCACCAGTAGCTCGGGCACGAGGTCGAGCAGCAGGCGCACAGGATGCACTCGTACATGCCGTCGAGCTTCACCCGGTCCTCGTGGCTCTGCTGCCATTCCTTTTCCGGCGTCGGCGAGACCGTCTTCAGCCACGGTTCGATCGAGGCGTACTGGGCATAGAAATTGGTCAGGTCCGGCACCAAGTCCTTGACCACCGGCTGATGCGGCAGCGGATAGACGCGCACCGGCGCCTTGTTGTCGTCGATCGCCTTGGTGCAGGCCAGCGTGTTGGTGCCGTCGATATTCATGGCGCAGGAGCCGCACACGCCCTCGCGGCAGGAGCGGCGGAAGGTCAGCGTCGGGTCGACGTTGTTCTTGATCCAGATCAGTGCGTCGAGAACCATCGGCCCGCAGTCGTGGCGGTCGACGTAATAGGTGTCGATGCGCGGGTTGCCGTCGTCATCGGGCGACCAGCGGTAGACGCGGAACTCGGTCTCGGCGCCTGCGTTCTCCGCGTGCGGCCAGGTGCGCCCTTGCGTGACCTTGGAATTCTTCGGCAGCGTGAATTCGACCATGGCAGTTTCCTAATAGACCCGCGTCTCTTTCTTTCAACGCTCGCGTCAATAGACGCGAGCTTTGGGCTCGACGTAGGCGACGTCATTGGTCAGCGTGTAGGTGTGCACCGGGCGGTCGTCGATGGTGACCTCGCCCTTCTCGTCCATCCACGCCAGCGTGTGCTTCATCCAGTTCTGGTCGTCGCGGTCGGGATAGTCCTCGCGCGCGTGCGCGCCGCGGCTTTCGGTGCGGTTGCGCGCCGAGTCCATGGTGACCACCGCCTGCGCCAGCAGATTGTCGAGCTCCAGCGTCTCGATCAGGTCGGAATTCCAGATCAGCGACCGGTCGGTGACATGGATGTCGGGCATGCCCTCATAGACTTCGTGGATCAGCTTGTGGCCTTCCTCCAGCACCTCGCCGGTGCGGAAGACGGCGCAATTGTTCTGCATCACCTTCTGCATCTTCAGGCGAAGCTGCGCGGTCGGCGTGCCGCCGGACGCGTTACGGAACTTGTCGAGGCGGCCGAGCGCCTTGTCGGCGGAATCCTTCGGCAGCTCCGGTTGACTGTCGCCGGGGGTGAGCAGCTCGGCGGCGCGGTGCGCGGCGGCGCGGCCGAACACCACGAGATCGATGAGCGAGTTGGAGCCGAGCCGGTTGGCGCCGTGCACCGACACGCAGGCCGCTTCGCCCAGCGCCATCAGGCCGGGGATCACGGTGTCCGCGTTGCCATCTTTCTTGGTCAGCGCCTCGCCGTGGTAGTTGGTGGCGATGCCGCCCATGTTGTAGTGCACCGTCGGCAGCACCGGGATCGGCTCGCGGGTCACGTCGACGCCGGCGAAGATGCGTGCCGATTCAGATATGCCCGGCAGCCGCTCGTGCAGGATCTTGGGATCGAGATGGTCGAGGTGAAGGAAGATGTGGTCGTTTTCCTTGCCGACGCCGCGGCCCTCGCGGATCTCGATGGTCATCGAACGCGAAACCACGTCGCGCGAGGCCAGATCCTTGGCCGACGGCGCGTAGCGCTCCATGAAACGCTCGCCTTCCGAATTGACCAGATAGCCGCCTTCGCCGCGCGAGCCTTCGGTGATCAGGCAGCCGGCGCCGTAGATGCCGGTCGGGTGGAATTGGACGAATTCCATGTCCTGCAGCGGCAGGCCGGCGCGCAGCACCATGCCGTTGCCGTCGCCGGTCTGGGTGTGGGCGCCGGTGCAGGTGAAGTAGGCGCGGCCGTAGCCGCCGGTCGCGATCATGGTCATGTTGGCGCGGAAGCGGTGGATCGTGCCGTCGTCGAGATTGAGCGCGACAACACCGCGGCAGCGGCCTTCGTCGTCCATGATCAGATCGATGGCGAAGTATTCGATATAGAACTCGGCCGAATGCCGGAGCGCCTGCCCGTAGAGCGTATGCAGCATGGCATGGCCGGTGCGGTCGGCGGCGGCGCAGGTGCGCTGCGCGGTGCCCTTGCCGTAATGGGTGGTCATGCCGCCGAACGGGCGCTGATAGATCCTGCCGTCTTCCTCGCGGCGCGAGAACGGCATGCCCCAATGCTCGAGCTCGTAGACCGCCTCGGGCGCGTTGCGGCACATGTATTCGATGGTGTCCTGGTCGCCGAGCCAGTCCGACCCCTTGACGGTGTCGTACATGTGCCAGCGCCAATCGTCCTCGCCCATGTTGCCGAGCGCGGCGGCGATGCCGCCTTGCGCCGCGACCGTATGCGAGCGGGTCGGAAACACCTTGGTGATGCAGGCGGTGCGCAGGCCCGCCTCCGAGCAGCCGACCACGGCGCGCAGGCCTGAGCCGCCGGCGCCGACGACCACCACGTCATACGTGTGATCGGTGATGGGATAGGCGCGTCCGTTGCTTGCCGGCGCGCCGCCGTTGGATTTTCCGTTCGCGGCCATGCCTAAACTCCAAACGCGAGTTTGAGGATGGCGAAGGCGCAAGTGAACCCGACCCCGAACACGAAGAAGGTGTTGGCCATCAGGCTCAGGAACTTGAGCTTATCCTCGTGTACGTAGTCGACGATGATCTCCTGCATGCCGATCCACATGTGATGGCAGGTGTTGAAAATGAGCAGCAGCATGATCACGGCCACGATCGGAGACCCAAGAATCTGGATCACCGCCGCATGGCTGCGGCCCATCAACGCGATGACGATGACGATCAGCGCGATCGAGAGCGGAATGCCGGCGACCGCGGTGAGGCGCTGATACCAGAAGTCGCCGGTGCCGGAACGCGCGGCGCCCAGGCCGCGCACGCGGCGCATCGGCGTCACGATACGGCGGGAAGAGTTGCTCATCGCGCGCCTCCCGTCACCAGATAGGCGATGCCCCAGAGCACGAGGGTGAAGGCGATGGAGCCGACCAGGTTCGCCAGTGCCAGCATTTCGCGCTCGGCCGGCTCGAAGCCGCGCAGGGTGTCCCAGATCAGATGGCGGATGCCGCCGAACATGTGGTGGACCAGCGCCCAGGTGTAGCCGAACAGGATCACCTGCCCGATGAATGAGCCGATGAACGCCTGGAAGGTGGAATAGGCATTGGGGCCCGAAGCCGCCGCGATCAGCCACCAGGCCAGCAGGGCCATGCCAAAATACAGCGCCGCGCCGGTGATGCGATGCACGATCGACATCGTCATTGTCAGCATCGGCTTGTAGATTTGCAGGTGCGGCGAAAGCGGACGTGGACGCCGTGCGCCGGTCTGCGCCTCCAATTCGGCCATCGTCATTTTCTCCTCAACGCGTTGCCCGACAATGTCCGGCACTGGCGACAGGGTTCCTATCGAAACTCGCTTGACGCCGCAACGCACCCTTCGGCGCAAACCATCGCCACCAGCAACGACAACGCGACTTGGCGCCCTTCATGACGCCTTCGACGTCCCGCGTGGTGGGAACGGTCCCGCCTGGCAACCCTGCCGGCCGGGCGACGCGGACGAAAACGCCGGCCGGCGCCTGGGAGAGCCGGCCAGCTTCTTGATTTGCGAAACTTGAACCTCAAAATCCTATTGTGCAATATGTGTTTTAGATAGTCTGCCTTCGTGGATTAAGAAGGCTGAGGTTTTCCCCATGCGTTTCGACCTGACCGACCTCAACTTGTTCCGCCACACCGTGGAGGCGGGCAGCATCACCCATGGCGCGGTGCGCTCGAACCTGGCGCTGGCCGCGGCCTCGACCCGCATCCGCAAGATGGAGCTCGCCTTCGGCGCCGAGCTGTTGGTGCGAGGCCGCCAGGGCGTGACGCCGACCCAGGCCGGCCGCACCCTGCTGCAGCACGCGCGCGCGATCCTGGCGCAGACCGACAAGCTGAACGAAGACCTGACGCCTTACGCGCGCGGGCTCGCCGGCCAGGTGCGCGTGCTGTCGAACACCAACGCGCTCACCGAGTTCCTGCCCGAGACCCTGAGCTCGTTCCTGACCACCTACCCCGACATCAGCGTCGACCTGGAGGAACGCTTGAGCGACGAGATCGTCGGGTTGATCGCGGATGGCACCGGCGACGTCGGCATTGTCGCCGGCACGGTCGACTACGGGGGCTTGCATACGTTTCCGTTCCGCAGCGACCGTTTCGTGCTGGTGGTCGGCAAGAGCCATCCGCTGGCGGCGCGTTCGCGCATCGGCTTTGCCGAGGTGCTCGACTACGACATGGTCGGCCTCGATCGCGCCAGCGCCATCCAGCGCTTCCTGGCCGACAAGGCCAACCGCATCGGCCGGCCGTTACGGCTGCGCGTTCAGTTGCGCAGCTTCGATGCGATTTGCCGGCTGGTGGAATGCGACGTTGGCGTCGGCGTCGTGCCGGAAACCACGGTCGAGCGCACCTCCGGCAGCATGGCGATCAAGGCGGTGCGGCTCACCGACCCGTGGGCGTTGCGCGAATTGACCATCTGCGTGCGCGACGAGAAGGCGTTGCCGCCTTATGCACGGCAGCTGGTGGATCATTTGAGGGCGAGCGCGTAACACTCACTTCGGCATCAACACCCAATAATCCAGATCCAGGATCACCGCCGGGTCGTAACCGTCGCCCTCTTTGAGCGGGAAATCCGGGCACGGCCGGTCCTTGGTGGCGACGGTACGCAGGCGCAGCGCGCCGACGTCCTTGCGGCCGGGCACGTCCGCTGTTTCCAGCACCTCCGACCAGGCGAACACCGTGAGCCCGGCGAACAAGGGCGCCACGTGCCGTCCGCCGTTGATCGCCGCGACATGAAAGGCGTTGGCGAACCCGTTGAACGACAGGGCTCGGGCCAGGGAAATGACGTGGCCGCCATAGATCAGCCGGCGGCCGAAGCGGCCTTGCGCCTCGCTGAACTGGTTGAAGTGCACGCGCGCGGTGTTGTGGTAGAGCCGCGTCGCGATCATGTGCTCGGCCTCTTCCACGGTCATGCCGTCGACGTGGTCGATCTTTTCGCCCGCCCTGTAATCGCCGAAGCGGTGCGGGCTGCCCGCCAGCACGTTGTCGTAGGCCGAAACATCGATCGGCGGGCAGGCGGCGCCGAGTTGATCCGGCGCCACCGCCTTGGGCAGCGCCGGCACGCTTTCGCCCGGCGCGGGCGCCGACTCGTCGCGTTTTCGCACCATCACCCAGCGCGCATAGTCGAGCACCACATCGCCGGTCTCGTCGAAGCCGCGCGAGCGCACGTAGACGATGCCGGTCTTGCGGTTGGAATTCTCCTTCAGGCCGATCACCTCCGACACCGCGTTGAGGGTGGCGCCGGGATAGACCGCCTTGAGGAAACGGCAGTCGGCGTAGCCGAGGTTGGCGACCGCGTTGAGTGAAATGTCCGGCACCGTCATACCGAACACCATGTGGAAGACCAGCAGGTCGTCGATTGGCGCGCCGGGATAGCCGATCGCGCGGGCGAAGGCATCCGAGGATTGGACGGCAAAACGGGGCCCGAATAGGCCGTGATAGAGCGCCGCGTCCCCGGCTGTGACCGTGCGCGGGGTGGCGTGCCGGATCTGCTGGCCGACGCGAAAATCCTCGAAAAAATGGCCGGGATTGGTCTTAACGCGGGTCGGATCGCTCACAAGCAGGCTCCTGGATCGGGGTTTTTTCCGGCCCGCCATTCTCACAGAACCGTGAGCCGAACGCCAGATTCCGACAACGAGACCTGATGAGGATGTGTGCAGGGGTTGTGTTAGCGGAGTAATCGCAACGTCAACTCAGGAGGATCCACCTATGAAGAAGACCGTTCTGCTTTCCGCCATCCTGTCCGCGGCCATCGCCGGCGGCATCGCCTTCGCTCCGACGGCTTTCGCCGACGATATGAAGAAGGACTCGATGTCCAAGACCGACAGCATGAAAAAGGACTCGATGAAGAAAGATTCGATGTCCAAGGACAGCATGTCCAAGGACTCGATGAAGAAGGACTCCATGAAGAAGGACAGCATGTCCAAGGACAACATGAAGAAGTAAGCGGATGTGCGGGACCGGCCGGGGCCGCATGCATTCGCGGGCCCGGCCGACCCGTAAAGGCTGCGATAAGATAAGCTCGCTGAACTGATTCGAAGGTTGAGGATTCGCCCGCCATGACCGCCGAAACCATGAACGAGACCGCCACGGGCGCAACGATCCATCCCGGATGGGTGCGCATCTGTCACTGGATCAACGCCATCGCCATCCTGGTGATGATCGGCTCCGGCTGGCAGATCTTCAACGCCGCCCCCTTGTTCGATTTCACCTTCCCGCGCTCATACGCGCTCGGCAACTGGCTGGGCGGCGCGCTGCTCTGGCACTTCGCCGCGATGTGGGTGCTGGTGATCAACGGCCTCGTCTATGTGACGCTGGGCCTCGCCACCGGCCGCTTCCGCCGCAAGCTATGGCCGATTATTCCCTCCGAAATCATCGCCGACATCAAGGCGGCGCTCACCTTCAAGCTCTCGCACGACGACCTCTCGCACTACAACGCGGTGCAGAAGGTGCTTTATGTCGGCATCATCCTGGTCGCCATCGTCGTCGTCACCTCGGGCTTGGGGATTTGGAAGCCGGTGCAATTCCAGGAAATCACCGCATTCTACGGCGGCTACGACGTCGCGCGCTGGGTGCACTTCATCGCCATGAGCGCCATCGTGCTGTTCTTGGTCGTACATGTCCTGCTGGCGCTGCTCGTGCCCAAGAGCCTGCGCGCCATGGTCATCGGCAGATAGGAAACGCGCGTGATCCCGAAAAGTGGGAACCGGTTTTCGGACAAGATCACGCGCTGAGGAAAATGCCATGAAGCAACGCAAGCAAATCCCCGGCGTCGATCCCAAGCTCGTCATCAAGGACGCCGCCAAGCTGATGCCCGATCCCATGCGTCGCCACTTCCTGCGCGGCGCGGCGAGCCTCGGCGCGCTCACCTTCCTCACCGGTTGCGATATCATCGACAGCGACAGCACCGAGAACGCGCTCAAGGTGGTGTCGCGCTTCAACGACCGGGTACAGGGCTGGCTGTTCAACCGCAACAAGCTGGCGCCGACCTACAGCGAAGCCGATATCACGCGGCCGTTCCCATTCAATGCCTATTACAGCCTGAGCGAGGCACCGAACGTCGACCCAGCCAGCTACAAGCTCGAGCTCGCCGGCATGATCGAGAACAAGAAGCCGTGGACGCTCGCCGAGCTGCACGCGCTGCCGGAACACTCGCAGATCACGCGCCACGTCTGCGTCGAGGGTTGGAGCGCCATCGGCTCATGGCAGGGCGCGCGGCTGTCCGACTTCCTCGAACGAATCGGCGCCGACACCAAGGCGAAGTACATCTTCGTCAAATGCGCCGAGGGCTACACCAACACCATCGACATGGCGACCGCGCTGCATCCGCAGACGCAGATGTCGTTCAAGTTCGACAACAAGCTGTTGCCGCGCGCCTACGGTTTCCCGATGAAGATCCGCATGCCGACCAAGCTCGGCTTCAAGCAGCCGAAATACGTGGTGGCGATGGAAGTGACCAACACCAACCACGGCGGCTACTGGGCGAACCAGGGCTATAACTGGTTCTCGGGGCTGTAGCCTAACCCGCGATCAACAGCGCGACACCGATGACCGTCAGCGCCACGCCGCCGACCAGCCGCGCGCCGCCGTCGATGCGGCGGTAAAGCACGGCGCTGATCGCGATGGTCGCCAGCGGAAAGGTGGCGATGAGCGGCGACACCAGCGTCACCGGTCCGCGCGCCAGCGCCAAGTACAACAGCAGCACAGCCAGTCCGTTGGCGACGCCCACGCCCACGAAGGCGAGCTTGGACGGCGCCGGTCCGTCGGCGAGGAAACGGCCGGTGCGCCTGCGGGCGACCATGAGCACGATGGCCGCCGACACCAGATAGCCGATGAGCGTCGCCGCGATCGGGCTCGGCCACAGCGTGAGGCCATATTTGATGGTCGGCTGCGCCAGCCCGCGGATGCCCGATGCGCACAGCGGCAGCAGCAGGTACCACGTGCGCCAATGGGTCGCCGGGCCGGCGCGCCGCAGCGTCAGCACCATGACGCCGGCGACGATGACGGCAAGGCCCGCCATTTGCCCCGGACGCAGCGGCTCGCCGAGGAACAGGACGGCGATCGTCACCGCGAAGATCGGCGCGAAATTGCCGAAGGTGCCGGTGATCACCGGCCCGATCCGGCGGTTGGCGGTGAAGGTGATCAGGGTGCCGACCGCGGGATAGAGCACGCCGACCGTGGCGAAGATCGCCACCGCCGGCCAAGACCACGCGCTCGCGTCGAGACTGAACGGTGCGACGGCGAGCGAGCAGCAGCGTCGAGGCCGGAATGGCGATGGCGGCGCCGGCGATCGGCGCGATGCCGCGCAGGCCGATCTGCGACAGGATCAGCCCCGATCCGAAACAAAAGGCGGCGGCGAGGGCGAGGGCAATAGCGGCGGCGGGCATGGGCGATCATTATCGCCCAAATGCATCGTCGGCGACACCAGCCAAATTTTTATGCGCATGATCGTGTCCGAAAACCGGTGCCCACTTTTCGGGATCATGCACTCAAACCGTCGCGCTGCCTTCGTACAGATAAGTCAGGACTTTCGGCCGGGACAGATATCCTGTCTCCAGCCGCTCGACGCGGAAGCCGGCCGCCGGCATCTGGTCGACGATCCTGCGGGTCAAATGGCAGCCGCCGGAAATCGGCAGCCAGAACGGCTCCAGCCGCTCCTGCCAGCGCTCGACATTGGGGTCGGGCGCGCGGCCGTGCTCCACGAACAGCAGGCGTCCGCCGGGCTTGAGCACACGCCGCATCTCACGCAACGCCGCATCGATGTCCGGGATGCTGCAGCCGACCCAGGTCATCACGATCGAGTCGACGCTCTTCGCATCGAGCGGGATCTGCTCGGCGGAGGCTTCAAGGAACGCGGCCGGCACCGAACTCTTCGCCGCCGACCGCTTCGCCATGTCGATCAGTTGCGGCGAGGGCTCGAGCGCGAACACGCGGCGGGCGTTGGGGCCATAGAACGGAAAATTGAGGCCGGAGCCGATGCCGATCTCCAGCACGTCGCCTTCCGCGGCGGCGGCGACGCGCTGCCGGGGCGGCCGCAGGCGTCTGCTCCGCATTGCCAGATGGCAGAGCCGGGGCATGAGCCAAGATTCGTAAAACGTGTCGTAAAATCCCATGATGACCGCCCGAGCGTCCGTTTTCACGCCACCCAATCTGCGTTCCATGGTGGGACCATGACAGCGCCTTGCCAATAGCGGCGCGGCCCATTAGCAATCCCCCGGCAATCTTTGCGCCGTCATCCGGGCCGGCATCCGCCCCGTTTGCGGCGTGAAATCGTGCGAATTGGCGAACGAGGTAATGCGTATGGCAACCCACAATCTCCTGCTGCTCCCCGGCGACGGCATCGGCCCGGAAGTGATGGCCGAAGTGAAGCGGCTCATCGAATTCTTCAACGCCAAGGGCCCGAACAAGTTCGCCACCGAGGAGGGCCTGGTTGGCGGTTCCTGCTACGACGCCCATCAGGTCGCGATCACCGACGAGACCATGGAGAAGGCCAAGGCCGCCGACGCCGTGATCTTCGGCGCCGTGGGCGGGCCGAAATGGGACAAGGTGCCCTATGACGCGCGGCCGGAAGCGGGCCTGCTGCGCCTGCGCAAGGACCTCGCGCTCTATGCCAATTTGCGCCCGGCGGTGACCTATCCGGCGCTGGCGGACGCCTCCGCGCTCAAGCGCGAACTGGTCGAAGGCCTCGACATCATGATTTTGCGCGAGCTCACCGGCGGCGTTTATTTCGGCGAGCCCAAGACCATCACCGATCTCGGAAACGGCCAGAAGCGCGCCATCGACACGCAAGTTTACGACACCTACGAGATCGAGCGCATCTCGCGCGTGGCCTTCGAGCTCGCCCGCAAACGGCGCAACAAAGTCACCTCCATGGAAAAGAACAACGTCATGAAGACGGGCGTTCTGTGGAAGGAAGTGGTGACGCAGGTGCACGAACGCGAATTCAAGGACGTGCAGCTCGAGCATCAACTCGCCGATTCCGGCGGCATGCAGCTCGTGCGCAACCCGAAGCAGTTCGACGTCATCGTCACCGATAACCTGTTCGGCGACCTGTTGTCCGACATCGCGGCGATGCTCACCGGCTCGCTCGGCATGTTGGCCTCGGCGTCGCTCGGCGAAACCGATCCCAAGACCAAGAAGCGCAAGGCGCTGTATGAGCCGGTGCACGGCTCGGCGCCCGACATTGCCGGCAAAGGCGCCGCCAACCCGATCGCGATGATCGCGTCGTTCGGCATGGCGCTGCGCTATTCGTTCGACATGGGCAAGGAAGCCGATGCGATCGACCAGGCCATTGCCGCCGTGCTCGACACTGGCCTGCGCACCGGCGACATCGCCTCGCCGGGCACGAAGACGGTGTCGACCTCCGAGATGGGCTCGGCCATCCTGGCGGAGTTGGAGAAGATCTTGGCCTGAAGCCGCCACCAAGCCATGACAACAACAAAAAACGCGGGCCGGAGCCCGCGTTTTTCATTTCCGAAATCTGTGGCCGCTCAGCGATTGAAGTCCAGCCACGGATTGTGCTTGCCGGGCAGCGTCCACGGGCCGGGCAGGGCGGTCTGATTCATGCCGCCATAGGCGGTATTGCCCAGCACATCGTCGGCGCGTTGATTCGGCTGGACCGCGTAATCGAGCGTGCTGCGTTCGCCCGGCAGCGGATCGGTGCCGGGATCGA
The DNA here is from genome assembly GCA_963829785.1 of uncultured Pseudomonadota bacterium. Classification (GTDB taxonomy): domain Bacteria; phylum Pseudomonadota; class Alphaproteobacteria; order Rhizobiales; family Xanthobacteraceae; genus Pseudolabrys. The sequence continues at coordinate 24,608 of CAWHJZ010000014.1, forward strand.
GATAGGAGCGCTTCTGGATGATGATGCGGGTGCGCGTGCGGCCGTTTTCGTCGCGGCTGATCACCACGGTGTGGTCGCGGTTCGAGTAGGCGCGCTTGTTCCGGGGCGCCGCATCGACCGGCGCGGCCGCCAAGCCCAGAGCTCCGGCAAACGCCAACGCGACGGCGATATGGTTCAAGCGCATGATGGTCCTCGCGAATTGATCGGTCGAAACGCACTCTAACCCGCTTCGAGCCCCCGGAATAGCCAAATTCACAGCGATTCGCCCGCTCTAACCACTAAGTCGCACCGCGTGGCGCGGCGAACACGGTTGTATTCAGCGGCCGATACGCCGCGGCATCGGCCGGTTCGGCAGCGCTTTCCATAGCATTTGGTATTTCGGCGTCGGGGTCAGGATCGGGTCGTGCTGAAGGCAGAATCCGCGCCCCAGCTCGGCATGGGCGAACAGCGCGCCGACCTTGGGCGAGCTGCCGGCCGACAACAGAGTCAGCCGGTCGAGCGCGCAGGCGAGCGTCGAGCGCTCGATGAAGCCGCCGCCGCGGCAGAAGCGGCCGGAAATCTGCAAGCGCGGATCATCGTACTGCCGCACGAAGCCGAGGCAGTGGCGCGGCGCGCCCCGGCTGGTGTCGAAGGCGATGACCGCGAGCGGCCCGAATTTGCTGACGAGCGGCGCTTGGCTGCGCATGTTGACGGGCCCGAGCGCGGCGGCGCTGTCGTTGATCTCGGTGTCGGCGGTGTTGAAATGGCTGATTTCGCTGCCCGGCCGGTAAATCTGAACCTCCAGATAGGGGTCGGTCCCGTTGGGCTCGCCCAGGCTGAGAATGTCCTGGCGGCCGCCGCCTTCGACGTTGCGTCGGATGGCGTAATGGGCGGGCTCGCCGGCCGCCTCGGGGATCGACAGGGTGAAGGCCGGAAACGGTTTGCGGATCGTAATCCAGGGGTCGCGCGGCGCCGGGGCCAGCGCGTGGCGGAAAGTGGCGCTCTGAAAAAACTGCGCCGCGGCCATGGACAGCACTGCCGCCGCCCCCAGATATGCAAGCATGCGTACCAGGGTGCTGGGCAGTTCGTCGCGCCAGGAATGCAAGGCGGGATGCATACACTACCAACTTGCCGCCGTTGTCTTATGTTCCTTTCTCGCCTAGAAGCGCTGCCATCGGGTTGCGCTGGCGTAAAACCGCCCGAATAAAGATTTCGGAGAGTTAACAATGGGTTACAAGGTCGCACTGGTGGGTGCCACCGGCAATGTCGGACGCGAAATGCTGTCCATCCTGGCCGAGCGGGCCTTTCCCGCCGACGAGGTGGTGGCGCTCGCCTCGCGCAAGAGCATTGGCCAGGAGTGTTCGTTCGGCGACAAGACCCTGAAAGTGAAGGCGCTCGACCACTACGATTTCTCCGACGTCGACATTTGCCTGATGTCGGCCGGCGGTGCGGTGTCGAAGGAATGGTCGCCCAAGATCGGTGCGCAAGGCGCGGTGGTGATCGACAATTCGAGCGCCTGGCGCATGGACCCGGACGTGCCGCTGATCGTGCCGGAGGTGAACGCCGACGCGGCCGCCGGCTTCGCCAAGAAGAACATCATCGCCAACCCGAACTGCTCGACCGCCCAGCTCGTGGTCGCGCTCAAGCCGTTGCACGACGCCGCCAAGATCAAGCGCGTGGTGGTGGCGACCTATCAGTCGGTGTCGGGCGCCGGCAAGGACGCGATGGACGAACTGTTCTCGCAGACCAAGGCGGTGTTCACCCTCGACGAGATCGAGAACAAGAAGTTTCCCAAGCGCATCGCGTTCAACGTCATCCCGCACATCGATGTGTTCATGGAAGACGGCTACACCAAGGAAGAGTGGAAGATGGTGGTCGAGACCAAGAAGATTCTCGATCCCAAGATCAAGCTCACCGCAACTTGCGTGCGGGTGCCGGTGTTCGTCGGCCATTCGGAAGCCGTCAACATCGAGTTCGAGAATCCGATCTCCGCCGACGAGGCGCGCGAGATCCTGCGCAAGGCGCCGGGCTGCCTGGTCATCGATAAGCCCGAGCCGGGCGGCTACGCCACGCCCTACGAATGCGTTGGCGAGGACGCCACCTATATCAGCCGCATCCGGACAGACCCGACCGTCGACAACGGCCTGGAGATTTGGGTGGTCTCGGACAATCTGCGCAAGGGCGCCGCGTTGAACGCGGTGCAGATCGCCGAAGTGCTGATCAATCGCAAGCTGATCGAAGCCAAGAAAAAGGCGGCGTAACGTTCGATCCGGAGCGGCCGAACCAAACTCCGTTCATTCCCGCGCAGGCGGGAATCCAGGCGTAATTTCGCAAAGCTTCTGCCTTTGGCCCTGGGTCCCCGCTTTCGCGGGGACGAACGGGTGAGGGGCGTTTCGATCGCGCGTCAGCGCTTTACGAGGCCTGCGCCGGGCGGGCGAAACGCGGCGTCGTGTCCTTGTCGTCGATATGCTCCGCCAGCTGCTGGAAGCTGGAGAAAGCGGAATGGCGCTCGTTGTAGAACGCGATCACCCGCTGCGCGGTATCGGACCTGAGTTTCTCAAAGCTGCGGCGCGCGGCCTCGATCTCCTGCTGCGGCAGGCCGGTCGGTCCGCGGCGCAGGATGCAGATCTCGCGCGTGGTCGGCCATGAAAGCCCGGCGGCCCGGGTCAGCAGCAGCAGAAAATCGTTGTCGCCGCGGCGGTCGGCCATGACGCTTTCCACCAATTCACGCGGCGTCTTGCAGAGCGCGGCCAGCGCCGCGATCGTGTCCTCGCGGCAGCCGCTGGCGGCGAATTCGTGCAGGATGGTGTCGGGTGAACGGCCGCTATGCCGCAGGATGTTGAGTATCGAACCGCCATTCTGGCGCTTGGGCGCCGCGGCGACTTCCTGGCCGGTGATGCCGGTCAGGACTTCCTGCACCTCGTGCACGGCTTTCGGATTGGCGGCTACCAGTTTCTCGAACACCACCCTGGAGGCCTTCGAGATCAGCACCTTCAAATGCTCGGGCGGAATATCCTTGCGCAAGCCGACGCAGACCGCGAGCACGTCGTCATAAATCGATTTGTACACCAGCGCGCTGTAGCCGCTGTCGGAGAAGCGGGCGCCTTCGTTGCGCGCGACCGACAGGATGACCTCGCGGTTGCCGCGGGTGACCAGCACGTCGCTGACGTTTTCACTGAGCGTGACACGCTTGGAAATGGCGAGCAGCCGCTCCTGGCGGTGGTCGCCGGCGAGCGCGAGGAGCTCCTGTTCGGTCAGGCGCGGCGATTGGCGCAGGACAGGCTCGGCGACTTCGATCGCCTCGTCATGGGCGAGCTTGCGAATGGTGAGCGGTGGCGCGTTATCGACCGGCGCCAGCCGGTTGGCGAGCTCGATCCGCGCCCGGATTTCGATCCGGTCGGCGAGGCGCGATATCACGCCGTCGAACAAGTCGATCTGCTCGTCGGAATAGCCTTTGGCACCGACCAGAAACAGATCGGTGACGTGTCGGAGAATCTCCAGCTGCTTTTCGGGCGAGCCCGAGGCGAAAGTACCTTCGAGCTTGGCGATAAGCGATTGCTCAACCATGCGGAAACGCGTCCGGTGACGTGGGTCCGTCTCACCTAGCAACAGGAAATTACTATCGTCTTAGAGGAGAACCGCGCATTGTCGCTAACGGCTGTGTGGTCTTGCGCCGGACGGCATAGTTAAGCGCTGGTTGCCAACCGTCACGGTGAATATTGAGTGAATCGATGCAGCGTGCCGCGGCAGCCGCTGCCTAAAACCGCGGTGCGCCGAAGGCCTTGGCGTGCTGCTCGGCGGCGACCGGCACGAAGGCGCCGCTGGCGCGGTCGAGCACCGACAGTTTGCCGGTGGCGACGCCGAAATAGGCGCCGTGCAAGGCGAGCCGTCCGCGCTCGGCCAGGATCTTCACGCAGGGGAAGGTCATCAGGTTGTCGAGCGTCGTGACGACGGAAGCTTGTTCGAGCCGCGTCAGATAATCGGCGAGCGGGGTCTCGCCGCGCGGGCCGAGCGCCTCGGCCGCGGGCGCGATCAGCGCCATCCAGTGGCCGATGAAATCGCCCGGCGACAGCGGCGCGGCCTGTTCGGCGAAGGCGCGGATGCCGCCGCATTGCGCGTGGCCCAGCACCACGATGTGCTTCACCTTCAGCGCCTGCACGGCGAATTCCAACGCCGCCGACACCGCGCGCGTCGCGCCGTCCGGCGTGTAAGGCGGCACCAGATTGGCGACGTTGCGCGCCACGAACAGCTCGCCCGGCCGCGCGTCGAAGATCACCTCCGGCGAGACGCGCGAGTCGGAGCAGCCGATGACCATGGTTTCGGGATGCTGCCCGGTTTCGGCGAGTTCGTGGAAGCGGGCCTGTTCCTGCGGCAGCCGCTCGCTCAGAAACGCCGTGTAGCCGTCGATCAGTCGTCGGGGGAAATCCATCGCGTCTTGCTCCTCGCAGGCTTTATTTACGCCCAGATCGCCATTGGCAAGCCGTGGGCGTCACGCTCTCGCCGCTTCGGGGAAGGGCCTGCGCGAAGGCGCGCGTGTGAGGTCGCCGCGCGACTAGCCGCGCAAAGCCAACGCGTCGATGAGTCGTCAATCCGCCGCGCCCTCGGACGGCGTGAGCGATGGACCAGATCGCTGCGACGGCAGGCTAGGCGGCTGCGTGATCAATAGCTTGCGGCGCAGCGCCAGCCGGTGCGATAGGCACCGGCTCTTCACCTTCTTCGGCTCGCCAAGCGCGTCCTCACCGTTTAGCCGCCAGAACGCCTAATTCTGGATGACGTCTCGTAGACACGCGCGCTACATCGCGGATGCGCGCGCAAGAACCATGTCCACCTCCGCGATCTTGTCGCAGAATATTGAAGACTTGCTTTGAAAGACTTTGTGGGCGGTTCCGACGTTGCTGCGCGCAATCTCGCATGCATGCAAGAAGCGCTCGCTCATCCGCAGGCTCGGCGCAATGCTCGCGTCCACTGCCGACGAGACGCATCCGAGAAGACGCTGGACCTACGCTCTCCGAGCAACGGGCGGACTGCCTTTCGGCCGCCCCGTTCGGGACTTCGTCGGGGAGGCCGATCGGGCATGTCGACGGCGATCATCGCGGCCGCTCTTGGCGCCTCAGCGATGTCGGCAAAACGTTGAAATAACCGCGCAGCGGGCCCGTCGCCCGTCGGGCGGACGAAACACGGCAAGCCAGCCGTCCGGACAGCCGTCGACGCCCGCGAGCCAACATTTCTGTAAGCGCCAGTCATACGGCACAACAGTGGCATGCGCATTGCTCGACGGTAGGCTGTGCGCGTAATCGAAAAGGGAGCGACCGAATGACCATCCGCCCGCGCCGCAGCGTGCTCTACATGCCCGGCTCCAACGCCCGCGCGCTGGAGAAGGCGAAGACGCTGGCCGCCGACGGCGTCATCCTCGATCTCGAGGACTCGGTCGCGCCCGACGCCAAGGAAGCCGCCCGCGATCAGGTCTGCGCGGCGGTGAAGGCCGGCGGCTTCGGCGCGCGCGAGGTGTTCATCCGCGTCAACGGCGTCGACACGCCCTGGCATGCCGACGATCTCACCGCGGCGGCGCATGCCGCGCCTGACGCCATCCTGGTGCCCAAGGTGCAGACCCCGGAGACAGTGGAACTGATCGGCCGCCGCCTGCTCGACATGGGCACCGACCACAAGACCCGCGTTTGGGCCATGATCGAGACCCCGCTCGCCATCTTCAACATCTTGCCGATTGCCGCGCAGGCGCAGGATTCGGAATCGCGGCTTTCCGGCTTCGTCATGGGTACCAACGACCTCGCCAAGGATACGCGCGCGCGTCTGGTGCCCGGCCGCGCGCCGATGCTGAGCTGGCTATCGACCTGCGTCGCGGCGGCACGCATCTATGGCATCGATATTCTCGACGGCGTCTATAACGACCTCGGCAATGCGGAAGGCTTCGCGACCGAATGCGCGCAAGGGGTCGAACTCGGCTTCGACGGCAAGACGCTGATCCATCCCAACCAGATCGCGCCCTGCAATACGGCGTTCTCACCGTCGGACGAGGAGGTCGCGCAGGCGCGCAAGATGATCGCCGCCTTCGACCTGCCGGAGAACAAGGGCAAGGGCGTGGTGTCGATCGACGGCCGCATGGTCGAGCGCCTGCATGCCGAGATGGCCCGCCGCACGGTGGCGATTGCCGAAGCGATCGCGGCGCGGGCGTGAGCAGTCGTTGTTATCCGCTGCATTCCGACTGAAGTGCCTCTGACCGTTCGTCCCCGCGAAAGCGGGGATCCAGGGCTGCATGGAAAGCCTTGCGATTTCCACCCTGGATTCCCGCTTGCGCGGGAATGAACGGAGAATGTTGTGGCCTGAGTGGATTGAATGCCGATTACGCGAACACGGTCTCCGCCGCGCGCACCGGCACCGCAAAGAGCAGGGCGCCCTTCACGTCGCGGACCTGGATCTCGGAACCGGCGCATTCGTCCTTTTCCGAACAGGAAAGATCGAAGGAAACCGTCTCCGCCATGTCGCGGGCTTCTTCCGGGTGCCAGAAGTAGCGTCCGTGAAAATCATGGATGCATGATGCATTCTGCACGATGTCGAAGAAGTACCGTGTCATGATCGCCTGCCGTACGTATTGCGTTGTACGTAGGAGTCCTAACGGCGATCCGTTGGCAGCCTGTTACGGTGTTGCGCTGAATTTTAGTTGACTGGATGCGATTCAAAATCGTTTCGATTTGCGTTGATCGTGAATTGGCGCGGGCCGATGCGCCTTGAATGCGAAATGGCCCGCTTTCGCGGGCCATGACAGCAGGATTAAGCGGGTTGAATGAAGCGTCTCAGCTCACGCCCATGGCCGCGCGTCGGCGGCCTTCTTTTCGTAGCCGACGATCTGGTCGTGCTTCTGCTTGGTCAGGCCGATGTCGTCGAGGCCCTTGAGCAGGCAGTGCTTGCGGAACGGATCAATGTCGAACTTGACCACACCGCCGTCTGGACCGCGGATCACCTGCTCTTCGAGATCGACGGTCAACGTCGAGTTGGCGCCGCGATCGGCGTCGTCGAACAGCTTCTCCAGATCTTCCGGCGACACGCGGATCGGCAAGATGCCGTTCTTGAAGCAGTTGTTGTAGAAGATGTCGCCGAACGAGGTGGAGATCACGCAGCGAATGCCGAAATCCATCAGCGCCCAGGGCGCGTGCTCACGGCTCGAGCCGCAGCCGAAATTGTCGTCGGCGACCAGAATCTTGGCGTTGCGATAGGCCGGCTTGTTGAGCACGAAGTCCGGGTTCTCGGAGCCGTCATCCTTGAAGCGCATCTCGGAGAACAGGCCCTTGCCGAGGCCGGTGCGCTTGATGGTCTTTAGGTATTGCTTGGGGATGATCTTGTCGGTGTCGATATTGATCATCTTGAGCGGCGCCGCGACGCCTTCGAGAATCGTGAAACTGTCCATCGTGCTGAACTCCCGGCCGCCTCGGTCTTGAACGGCCCTTGTTTCTAAATCACCCGCCGGCGGGGTCAATAGGCTCTGACCCTGCCCAGCTATGCGCCTTCCGGTGGCCTATTCGGCCGCCTGGCCTTGGGCATTGCGGTCGAATTTGGCCTCCCGCTTCATCTCGCAAATCTGCAGGTGGTAGCTCTCGTAATAGATTTCGCGGCCCTTGCGCTGGGCGTCCCGATGTTCGGGATGCATGCGCCAGGCGCGTTGTGCCTCTTCCGACTCGAATTCGACGATTGTGCAGCGCTCGCCGTCTTCGGCGAAGAATCCCTTGTGCGAGATGTAGCCCGGCATCGTGGCGGCAAGTTCGACCATGCGGTCGACTAGGGCCACGTAATCGTCGCGCAGCTCCGGCATCAGGCGGGATCGGAAAACGGTGACGATCATGGCGGCTTCCCCGTCTCGATGTTGCGAAAAGTATCGGTGGAGCAGCCGGAAGCGTCAAATGCCGGATTGTGATGACATCGATCGCGGGCGCTGATCTTCCCGCTCAGGGCGCCGCCTTCTGGTTCTGCGGGATGGCCCCGAGCCCGGTGATCCAGGCCTGTGCCGAGCGGAACCAGTTCTGCCGGCGCGGCACGAACCGGTCGCGTTCCCGGAAGAGCCCGACCCGGACCATGTAGGAGGCCTGCTGCCCCTCGCCCGGGGAGGTCGAGTAGATCGGCGAGCCGCAGGTCGGGCAGAAAGCCTGCGCGCGCGGCCGCCCGCTCTCGGCGGTGGTCTTGACGAAGATGGCCGGCTCCCCGGTCATCTTGAAGGTCTCGCCGGCGACCGGGACCGACACCCGGAACGCCGAGCCGGTGCCGGTCTGGCAATCGGTGCAATGGCAGACTTGCGTCTTTTCCGGGTCCGCCTCGCCCTCGATGACGATGCGGCCGCAGGCACAGGCGCCCTGGAATTTCATGATTTCCCCCTCTAGTCGCCGCTGGCTTCGATAGCCTCGATATCGTCGTCCGAGAAGCCGAAATGGTGGCCGATCTCGTGCACCAGCACGTGAGTCACGATGGCCTCCAGGCTGTCCTCCCGGCTCTCCCAGTAGGCCAGAATCGGCCGGCGGTAGAGCCAGATCATGTTGGGCATCAGCCCGGACACGCCGGTCTCCGGGCGGAACGGCAGGCCGATGCCTTGGAACAGGCCGAGCAGGTCGTAGGGGCTGGCAAGCCCCATGTGCGCCAGCACCTCAGGCGTGGGGAAATCGTCGACCCGGATCACCAGGTCCTCGCACAAGCTCCTGAAATCCGCCGGCAGCCGGGCATAGGCCTTGGCGGCCATGGCCTCGAACTGGGCCAGCGTTGGCGCGGGAAGCCGGCCGTGGGGCGCCGGAGGGTGGTTTCGCTCGTGCATGGGGCTCATTTAGGGAGCCCTCTGGCCCTAACCAAGCAGTTGACGGCAAAGCCGAAATGGGCGACGTTAACCATAATTTCAGGGTCCTGGTGAGTGAGTGCAATGACGCGTAACCGCAGCCTGTTTGGCCTTCTGGCGCTGATCGGCGCTCTGACGGTCGTCTATTCGTCCTCAGCCTCGGCGGAGTTCTTTACCTGCAACCAACGCCCCGGTCAGGTTATCTACAGCTACACCGGCACGCCGGACGCCTATATCCGCCGCCAACACCGGTCCTATAGCGCGCCGCGCTACAGCTCGCGTTCCACCCGCTCCTACGCGGCGCGGCCGCATCGCCGTCATACGACCTATTACAACGATACGCGTTATTGGAATGGCCGCTAGCGGCTGTTAATCTGCGCGCCAGATGGCAACGGAGCGCGCAATGGCTAACGCGACGGCGAAAACGATGTTCGGCTTGAGTTTGGCGGCGCTCATTGGCGTCGTGCTGGCCGGCAGTCTGTCGCCGGCGGCTGCCCAGGACGCGGACCGTTCGACCCGCCAACTCGCCGCCCAGCGCCGGCCGCACATCACCATTCATCCCCGCCACCGCCATCTCAGCCCCAGCGCCACGCGCCATTGCACCGCCTGGCTGGCGGTCGAGCACCGGCCCAGCGGGACGGTGCTCACGCCGCAGAAGCGCTGCTGGTGGGTCGATTAGCCGGCTGCGGCCGGCCGTCTACTTTTTAGAAAACTCTTTCGGCGATTGTTCGTTCTCTCTGGGGCCAGATCTTCGGGGTGAAAGGCAGCGGAGGATGACCATGTCGAAGTTGAGCAGGATTTTCGCATGCGTCGCAATTGCCGCCGGTCTTACGCTCGCGCTGTCGGGCGCGGCTGACGCGCGGTATCGCCATCACCATCACCGTGGTGGTTGGTATGGCGGGGCCGGTCCAGGGTTCGCCTTGGGCTTCGGCCTCGGCTATGGCGCGCCCTACTACCGTTACCCGCGGCGCTACTATTACGACGACGCGTGCGGCTGGGTGCGTTCGCGCTACTGGCGGTATGGCCGCTGGCACTGGCGTCGCGTCTGGCGCTGCTGGTGAAGACGCAACGCCGGAAACGAAAAGGCCCGCCGGGTTCCAGGATCGTTGGTGGCGGAAAATTCCGGGCCGGATCAAACGCTGGGGCGCGGCTTGCTGGCTGCCAGCGCCGCGATGATGCTCAACGCCGATAGTACGGAAAAGACGTGGAGCGAAAGCACATAGGTTCCCGTCCAGTCGTACAATGCGCCGGACAAGACCGGCCCGGCCGCCTGCGACAGCACCTGGAAGGTGAGCGTTATGCCGCGTATCGCTCCGTAATTGGCGCGGCCGAAATAGTCGGCCCATGCGACTGGCAGCAAGGTCAGCATTCCACCGATGCCGGCGCCGAACAATCCCACCGCCAGATAGCCATCGGCGGCGGAATCGATGTCCGGCATCAGCAGCGTGCCGGCGGTCGCCAGCACGCCGGTGAAGGCGAGCGAAAAGCGAACTGACCATCGGCGCGGTATGAGTCCGCAGGCGATGGTCGCGGCCCCCGACATCAGCGAAAAGCTGCTCACGACAAGGGCGGCGGTGGTCGGGTCGAGACCGCGCTGCACCAGGTGTGATGCCTGGTGCAGGCTGACGCCCGCCTGCACCGGATAGATCAACACGGTGAAAAGCATCAGCAGCCAGAAGCTGGACGTGCGCAAGGCCTGCCGGCGCGAAAACGCCGGTTCGGCGACGGGCCTGTCGGCGGTGCCGGCGGGCGCGCCACGCGCGCCGTCGGGCGCAAGGCCCATGTCCTCGGGCCGCCGCGCCATGAGCAGCCACACCGGGAAGAAGCCGACGGCGAAAACCGTCACGCCGAGCGCGGCCCAGCCGCCGCGCCAGCCGCCGTGATTGATCGCGTATTGCGCGATCAGCGGCATCGCCATCAGACCAAGCATTTGCACCAAGGTGGCGATCGAGGCTGCCGTGGTGCGGCGCGCGACGAACCAGTTGTTGAGGCCGGTGTAGATTCCGAGGTCGAACGGGCTCGCCCAGTTCATGCGCGCCACGCAGAACAAGAGATAGAACACCAGCAGCGACGGCGTGAACGACAGCAGCGTGAGCGCGATGGCGTTGATCAGCACGGCGGCGGCGAGCACGATGCGCGAACCTTGGCGATCGACCAGCGGGCCGATCATGGGTGACACCAACGCCGCCAGCACGCCGCCGAGCGACACCGCGCCTGACAGCGCGGTGCGCGACCAGCCGAACTCCTGCGTGAGAGGATCAACGAAGATCGACAAGGTCGCGACGGCCGGGCCCTGGCGCGCGAAGCCGGCGCAGCATAGGGCCGCAAGCACGACCCAGCCGTAATAAAACGGCAGCCGCGCCGCCAGCGCGCGCGGCAGTCTCTGTCCCGACAGGATGCTCATTGGACAATGCGTTAGCGTGTCAGGGGATTAAGCTGCAAGGCGCACTGTAGACAAGATCGGACGCCGCGAAATCCGGGTCTTCTCGTCCGGCTGTCGGCATTCCCCGGATGCGCTTGGCTGCATATCTCTCTCCGTTCGTCCCCGCGAAAGAACTGCGCTGACAAAAGCAAAACGCCGCCCGGTTGGGCCGGGCGGCGTCTGCATCACGTCAAATCCTTGGTCGCGTTACTTCCACTCGCGGATATCGACGAAGTGTCCGGCGATTGCCGCCGCCGCCGCCATTGCGGGCGACACCAGGTGGGTGCGGCCCTTGTGGCCTTGGCGGCCTTCGAAGTTGCGGTTGGAGGTCGAAGCGCAGCGCTCGCCGGGGCTGAGCTTGTCCGGGTTCATGGCGAGGCACATCGAACAGCCCGGCTCGCGCCAGTCGAAGCCGGCGGCCTTGAAGATCTTGTGCAGGCCTTCGGCTTCCGCCTGCTCCTTCACGAGACCCGAGCCCGGCACGATCATGGCGTTGACGTTGCCGTTGACGGATCTGCCGTTCACGACGCGCGCCACTTCGCGCAGGTCCTCGATGCGCGAGTTGGTGCAGGAGCCGATGAACACGCGGTCGAGCTTGAGGTCGGTGATCTTCTCGCCGCCCTTCAGGCCCATGTAGGCGAGCGAACGCTCGGCGGCATGGCGCTTGTGCTCATCCATGATATCCGCGGCCACCGGCACGCGCCCGCCGATCGAAGCGACCTGCTCGGGGCTGGTGCCCCAGGTCACCAGCGGCGGCAGCTCGGCGGCGTGCAGCCTGATCTCGTGGTCGAAATGCGCGCCGTCGTCGGACTTGAGCGTCTCCCAATAGCGCATGGCCTGGTCCCATAGCTTGCCCTTGGGCGCCTTCGGCTTGTCCTTGAGGTAGGCGTAGGTCTTCTCGTCGGGCGCGATGAAACCGGCCTTGGCGCCGCCTTCCACCGACATGTTGCAGACCGTCATGCGGCCTTCCATCGACAGCGCCTCGATGGCTTCACCGGCATATTCCAGCGCATAGCCGGTGCCGCCGGCGGTGCCGATCTCGCCGATGATGGCGAGGATGATGTCCTTGGCGGTGACGCCTTCCGGCAATTTGCCCTCGACCAGCGCGCGCATGTTCTTGGACTTGGACTGGATCAGCGTCTGCGTCGCCAGCACGTGTTCGACTTCCGAGGTGCCGATGCCGTAGGCGAGCGCGCCGAAGGCGCCATGCGTCGCCGTGTGGCTGTCGCCGCACACGATCGTCGTGCCGGGCAAAGTGAAGCCCTGCTCCGGCCCGATCACGTGCACGATGCCCTGGCGTTTGTCGAACTCGTTGTAATACTCGATGCCGAATTCCTTGGCGTTCTGATCGAGCGCGGCGATCTGCGTGACGCTTTCCGGATCGGGATTGGGCGTGTTCTTGCGGTCGTGGGTCGGCACGTTGTGATCGACCACGGCCAGCGTCTTCTCCGGCGCGTGCACCTTGCGGCCGGCCGTGCGCAGGCCTTCGAACGCCTGCGGGCTCGTCACCTCATGCACCAGGTGGCGGTCGATGTAGAGCAGACAGGTGCCGTCGTCCTGCTCGTCCACCAGATGGTCTTCCCAGATTTTGTCGTACAGCGTGCGCGGTTTCATGACTCGAAGGCCTCGGATTTCATTGAATTGAGAGAGATGGTTCGGCAACCGGCCGGCGCTGCGCCGGCCAAGGGATCTATGCGATCAAAGTGCGGCCTGCGCGCACACCGCCAGCCGGCCGAAGAACCGCCAGGGCAGCCGCGCGTGGTCCGAAAGAATGATCCGCTGAGCCTTGGAAACCATGGCGCTTATATAGCCGCTTGTGCTGGCCCCGACAACGCGGGCGAACAGCTACGAAAAAGGGGCCGCAAGCGGCCCCTTCACTTAGGTCGGAAATGGTGCGGACGCTCATTTGTCCGCGGTGGCGGCCGTCTCCGCAGCGGCGGCGCTGGTCGGGCCGGCGGCCTCGGCGATGCGGGCCTTCTTGCCGCGCAAGCCGCGCAGGTAATAGAGCTTGGCGCGGCGGACCTTGCCGCGGCGCACCACCTTGATCGAGTCGATCATTGGCGAATAGAGCGGAAACACGCGCTCCACGCCCTCGCCGTAGGAGATCTTACGCACGGTGAAGTTCTGGTGCAGGCCGCGGCCGGACCGGCCGATGCACACGCCCTCATAGGCCTGCACACGGCGGCGCTCGCCTTCCACCACCTTCACGTTCACCAGCACGGTGTCGCCCGGGCCGAACTCGGGGATTTCCTTGCCGGCGGACAGTTTGTCGACCTGCTCTTGGTCGAGCGTCTGAATAAGGTTCATGGGAATATCTCCCTCGGCAGCGCCAGCATCCGGCGCGCGGTGCTTGATTTCAAGGTCGTGAATGGGTCGGGCGGGCTTCTAAAGCAAGCCAGCGGTTTTGTCATGCCTTTTGTTGGGCGGCAGGGAACTGGGAACCCGGAGCGCCCAACTCAGGGGCCTCCGCAAAGGCTGGTTTTGATGCGGATCGGGCCCGGCCTGGCTTTTTGGGGTGCTCAATCCCCCTTCCGGGCCCGGTAGGCGGCCCATAGGTCGGGGCGGCGTTCGCGGGTGAGGCGCTCGGCCTCTTCCCGCCGCCAGCGTGCGACCTTGGCGTGGTCGCCCGAGACCAGCACCTCGGGGATCGGCTCGCCCTCGAACACCGGCGGCCGGGTGTATTGCGGGTATTCGAGCAGGCCGTCGGCGAAGCTTTCTTCGGCGGCCGAGGCCTCCTTGCCCATGACGCCGGGCAGCAGCCGCACGACGGAATCGAGCAGCGCCAGCGCGGCGATCTCGCCGCCCGAGAGAATGAAATCGCCGAGCGAGACTTCCTCGAGCTTGCGCGTGGCGATCAGCCGCTCGTCGACGCCTTCGAAGCGCGCGCAGACGATGACCGCGCCCTGGCCGTGCGCCAGTTGCGCGACGCGCCCTTGCGTCAGTGGCTTGCCGCGCGGGCTCATCAACAGGCGCGGACGGGTGTCGTGCGGCACGGCATCAAGCGCGCGCGCCAGGACGTCCGCCTTCATCACCATGCCGGGGCCGCCACCCGCCGGCGTGTCGTCGACGGTGCGGTGCTTGTCGCTTGCCGCGTTGCGGATGTCGTGGGTGTCGAGCGACCAGATGCCGGACGTCAGCGCCCTGCCGGCGAGGCTTAACGCCAGCGGCCCGGGGAACATCTCCGGAAAGATGGTCAGCACCGATGCGCGCCACATGGTCAGCGCTCCTGCCTATCCCCGTTCGTCCCCGCGAAAGCGGGGACCCAGAGTTACGATCGCAAGCTTATCGTCTTATCGCTCTGGATTCCCGCTTGCGCGGGAATGAGCGGAGTCTGGATCGCGCGCTTCAATCTCTTCCGGCACCGTCACCACGATCCGCCCCGCCTTCACATCCACCGCCGGCACGTTGGCCGCGGTGAAGGACAGCATCAGCGGCGCGCCGCCGGCGGCAGGCTTGATCTCGATGATGTCGCCGGCGCCGAAATTATGCACCGCCGCCACTTTGCCGAGCGTATCGCCGTCCGCGGTTGCCGCGTCGAGGCCGACGAGGTCGGCGATATAGAAGGTATCTTCTTCATCGATCGCCGGCAGCCGCTCGCGCGCAACATAGAGCTCGACGTTGCGCAAGGCTTCCGCCGCGTCGCGGTCGTCGACGTCCTTCAGCCGCGCGACGAAATGATCTTTCGCCGCGCGCAGGTGTACGATCTCGAAACGCCGTTGGCCGTCTTCGGTTTCCAGCGGCCCGTAATCGGCGACCGCTTCCGGCACCTCGGTGAACGACCACAGCCTCACTTCGCCGCGCACGCCGTGCGCGGCCCCGATGCGCGCGACGCAGACGCGCCCGGCCACGATGCGTCAGGCCCCGCGATCAGCTTGCCGGCGCTTCGGCAGGCGCCTCGGCGGGCGCGGCAGCGGCCGGAGCAGCGGCGGCGGCGGGCGGCGCGGAGGCGGCCTTGGCGGCCTCTTCGGCCTGCGCCTTGCGTTCCTTGCGCGGCACCGCCTTCTTCGGATTGTTGCGCGTCTCGCGCTTCAACACGCCGGCGGCATCGAGGAAGCGCTTCACGCGGTCGGACGGCTGCGCGCCCTTCTTCATCCATTCCTGCGCCTTCTCGATATCGAACTTGAGACGTTCGGTCTTTTCCTTCGGCAGCAGCGGATTGAAATAGCCGAGCCGCTCGATGAAGCGGCCGTCGCGGGGAAAGCGCGAGTCGGCGACGACGATGTGATAGAACGGCCGTTTCTTGGTGCCGGCGCGGGCCATGCGGATGACGAGAGACATTTCAGTTTTCCTTTCTCGGTATTCAGTTTGAACGCGTTTGATCGTGATCCGTCATCCTTCGAGGCCCGCCGCACTGCGGCGCGCTTCCCAGAGTGACGCGAAAGCTCATTTCTTCTTCCCCAGGCCAGGGAATCCCGGCGGCAGTTTCGCGCCGCCCAGGCCCGGCAGCCCGCCCGGTCCGCCGGGGAAAGTCGGTGGCAAATTGGGCAAGCCTGGAACTTTGCCGGGCATGTTCGGCGGCAACGCGCCGCCGCCCGGCATGTTCTTGGCCATCTCCGCCATCTGTTCCGGCGACGGCATGCCGCCACCCAGGCCAAGCATCTGGCCGAGCCCCGCCATCGGGCCGCGCTTGCCCTTGCCCATGGCCTTCATCATGTCGGCCATGGTCCGGTGCATCTTCAACAGCTTGTTGATCTGTTCCGGCGAGGTGCCGGAGCCGGCGGCGATGCGCTTCTTGCGGCTGGCCTTGAGGATGTCCGGGTTGCGCCGTTCCTTCGGCGTCATCGAGTCGATGATCGCCATCTGCCGCTTGAGGACTTTTTCATCGAGACCGGCGGCGGCAACCTGGTTTTTCATCTTCGCCACGCCGGGCAGCATGCCCATCAGTCCGCCGATGCCGCCCATGTTCTGCATCTGCATGAGCTGCTCGCGCATGTCGGCGAGATCGAACTGGCCTTTGCGCATCTTCTCGGCGGTGCGCATCGCCTGCTCGGCGTCGATGTGCTGGGCGGCCTTTTCGACCAGTGCGACGACGTCGCCCATGCCGAGGATGCGGCCGGCGATGCGCGACGGGTCGAAGTCTTCCAGCGCGTCGAGCTTTTCGCCGGTGCCGATCAGCTTGATCGGCTTGTTGGTGACCGCGCGCATGGAGAGCGCGGCGCCGCCGCGGCCGTCGCCGTCGACGCGGGTGAGCACGATGCCGGTCAGCCCCACGCGCTCGTCGAAGGCGCGCGCCAGATTGACCGCGTCCTGGCCGGTGAGGCTGTCGGCGACCAGCAGGACTTCATGCGGATTGGCCGCCGTCTTCACCTCGGCCGCTTCCGCCATCATCGCTTCGTCGAGCGTGGTGCGGCCGGCGGTATCGAGCATCACCACGTCGTAGCCGCCGAGGCGGGCGGCTTCGATCGCGCGCTTGGCGATCTGCGGCGGCGTCTGACCGGCGACGATCGGCAGCGTGTCGACTTGCGCGTCACGGCCGAGCACGGCGAGTTGCTCCATGGCGGCCGGACGGCGCACGTCGAGCGAGGCCATCAGCACTTTGCGCTTCTGCCGGTCGGTGAGCCGGCGCGGCGATCTTGGCGGTGGTGGTGGTTTTGCCGGAGCCCTGCAGGCCGACCATCATGATGGCGACCGGCGGCGCGGCGTTGAGATCGATGCCCTGCTGGTCGGAACCGAGCGTCGCGACCAACTGGTCGTGCACGATCTTGACGACCATCTGGCCGGGCGTGACCGACTTCATCACCTCCACGCCGACCGCCTGGCTCTTGACGCGCTCGGTGAATTCGCGCGCCACGTCGAGCGCCACGTCGGCTTCCAAGAGCGCGCGGCGGATCTCGCGCAGGCTCTCGTCGACATCGGCCTCGGTCAGCGCGCCGCGCCGGGTGAGGCGGTCGAGAATGCCGCTCAGGCGATCCGACAGGCTATCGAACATTCCGACTTTCCTTTCGCCTCTCCGCGGAGAGGGAAAACACGAATGGCGCCCGAGGGCGCATCGCGCTGTCGGGCGGTGGCCTCCGGCCTCTGCGGGACCGGGCGGCGGAGCTTGAACTTTGCGTCTCTATCGAGAACGCGCGGAACCTAGGGTTGGGGCCCCTTAGAGTCAAGGAAAAGCGGGGTTAAACGCCCTGTCAGCAGGGTCTCGGCCGGGCCCATCTTCTCGGCCCATGTCTTTGATATTACTAATATTTTAGACATGAGCGCCCGCGCCGAAGGCGCTCGAGGCGGCGTCTACTGCGCCAGCTCGTAGCTCACCGTCACCGTCGCCCGCAGCATCTGCTGGCCCGGCGCCACCGGCACCGCGCCTCTGCTTGAACGCAGAGCCTGGAACGGCCGCGGCGGCGGGCTCGAGCCCTGCTCGGTGATCGCCGCCACCTTGCCGACCTTGGCGCCGGCGGCCTTGGCGTAGAGCTCGGCCTTGCGGCGGGCGTCGGTGATGGCGTCGGCGCGCGCCTCGTCGAGCAGCTTCGATTCTCCCGACACCAGGAATTCGATACCCGACATCTCGTTGGCGCCGGCGGAAATCGCCTTGTCGAGGATGGCCGGCAGGTTACCGATGTTGCGGATGCGCACGGTGATCCGGTTGGTCACCTGGAAGCCGAGCAGCCGGTTGGTGCCGTTCTTGGCGTCGTATTGCGGCTGCAGCGACAGCTGCGAGGTCTGGATGTCCTTCTTGGCGATGCCGCTCTGCTCGATGGCGCTGAGCACCTTGGTCATCTGCTGGGCGTTGTCGGCACTGGCCTCGTGGGCGGTTTTGGCCTGGCTGGTCACACCGATGCGGATCATCGCGGTATCGGGCGCGACCGCCACCGTGCCGTGGCCGGTGACGGTGATCAGGCGCTCGACGGCCTGCGCCGGCAAGGGGAGGGCCGCGAACAGGGCGGCGGCGAAAACGAGGGTGCGTCGGTTCAACATGGTCATTATCACCGGAACATAGACGTTGACGGTCGGTTTGTCTGCCATGGCCCAAAGGCAGGCAACAGGGCAGGCGTCAAACCGGCCTGGGGCTGGTTCTTTGGGGCCTGTCTTTTCCACCCCAATCGCCATATAAACCGGGCCAAACCCGGGCAGGGTGGTACAGATTGAGGTTAGTACAGTTCAGCCTTAACGAGCGACGGTTCCAAACAGCGTGGATACATGGGCGCGCTTGCCAACCATACTTTCGTGAAGATGAACGGCGTCGGCAACGAGATTGTCGTCGTCGATCTGCGCGCGGGCGGGGCCAAGGGGACCATGATCGCACCCGAGGAGGCGCGGGCGGCCGCCGGCCCGGGCGGCGCCCCCTACGATCAGTTGATGGCGATCTACCCGGCGCGCATCGCCGGCACCGACGGCTATATCCGCATCTTCAACAATGACGGCTCGGAGGCCGGCGCCTGCGGCAATGGCATGCGCTGCGTCGCCGACTACGTCGTGAAGCATGGCGGCAAGGACACGCTCAGCTTCGAGACGACGAGCGGCCTGGTCAATTGCTGGAAGGGCGAAGGCGGCCTGTTCACCGTCGACATGGGCCGCCCGCGTTTCGCCTGGAACGAGATCCCGCTGGCGGAGGAATTCCGCGACACCCGCATGATCGAATTGCAGGTCGGGCCGATCGATGCGCCGGTGCTGCATTCGCCGTCGGTGGTCAACATGGGCAACCCGCACGCCATCTTCTGGGTCGATGACGTCAACGCCTACGACCTGGAACGCTTCGGGCCGCTACTCGAAAACCATCCGATCTTCCCCGAGCGCGCCAACATCACGCTGGCGCACATCGTCGACCGCGAGCACATCGTCATGCGCACCTGGGAGCGCGGCGCCGGCCTCACCAAGGCCTGCGGCTCGGCGGCGTGCGCCACCGCGGTTGCGGCGGCGCGGCTGAAGCGCACGGAGCGCAAGGTGCACATGACGCTGCCGGGTGGCGAGCTCTTGATCGAATGGCGCCCCGATGACCACGTGCTGATGACCGGCCCGGTGGAATTCGAATTCGAAGGTACGTTCGATCCGGTGATCTTCGAGAAGGCGGCAACCACGTAGGTTGTCATTCCGGGGCGCGGCCGTTAGGCCGCGAACCCGGAATCCATAACCCCAGCGCTGCGGCGTATGGATTCCGGGTCCGCCGCTTCGCGGCGTCCCGGAATGATGAGAGAGGAAGTAAGCGTCTCAATGCCCATCGACGTCGTCACCTTCGGTTGCCGGCTCAACACCTATGAGTCGGAAGTGATCAAGCGCGAGGCGGGCCAGGCCGGCGTTGAGAACGCCGTGGTGGTGAACACCTGCGCGGTGACGGCGGAAGCCGTTCGCCAGGCGCGCCAGACCATCCGTCGCTTGAAGCGCGAAGACCCGGCGCGCCGCATCGTCGTCACCGGTTGTGCGGCGCAGACCAAGCCGGAAGACTTTTCCGGCATGGCGGAAGTCGAGCGCGTCATCGGCAACGAAGAGAAGCTCGATGCCCGCGCGTGGGCTTCCAACGATAAAGTCGCCGTCTCCGATATCATGACCGTGCGCGACATGCGCCCGCATCGAATCGACTCCATCGACGGCCGCGCCCGCGCCTTCGTGCAGGTGCAGAACGGCTGCGACCACCGCTGCACCTTCTGCATCATCCCGTTCGGCCGCGGCAATTCGCGTTCGCTGCCGGCGAGCGATGTGGTGGCGCAGGTGCGCCGCCTCACCGAACGCGGCTATCGCGAGGTGGTGCTGACCGGCGTGGACATCACCAGTTACGGCGCCGATCTTAGCCGTGCGCCGCGCCTCGGCACGTTGGTCAAGCAAATCTTGCGCGACGTGCCGGAATTGGCGCGCTTGCGTTTGTCGTCCATCGACTCGGTCGAAGCCGACGCCGACTTGTTCGATGCGCTCGCCAATGAATCGCGTTTGATGCCGCACCTGCATCTGTCGCTGCAGGCCGGCGATGATCTCATTTTGAAGCGTATGAAGCGCCGCCATTCGCGCAATCAGTCGATTGCCTTCTGCGATCAGGTGCGCCGTCTACGCCCTGACGTTGCCTTCGGCGCCGATATCATCGCCGGTTTCCCGACCGAGACCGAGGAGATGTTTTCGCGCTCGCTCGATCTGGTCGAGGAATGCGGGCTGACCACGCTGCATGTATTTCCGTTCTCGCCGCGTCCGGGGACGCCCGCCGCGCGCATGCCGCAAGTCGACCGCGCTGTTGCCAAGGAGCGCGCCCGCCGCCTGCGCGAAAAGAGCGAAGCTGCGCTACGCCATCATCTCACCAATGAAGTGGGCGCCACCCGCCGCGTGCTGACCGAGTTGTCGGCGCTCGCGCGCACCGAACAATTCATACCCGTGCGGCTGGCGGTGCCGGTGGCCCCGGGCGAAATCCTCGATCTCACCATTGCGGACCACGACGGCCGGCACTTCTTGGCCGCATAAGAGGAATGACCATGAGCGCGGACGATCATCTTCTGACCACCGTTGAGCAACTCGAAGCCCATTACGGTCATGCTCGCGGACCCGCGGTCATCAAGGAGATCGACCACATCAACGACAGCTATCGCAAGCTGATCGAGGCCGCGCCCTTTGTCGCCATCGCCACCGGCGGACCGGAGGGGCTCGACTGCTCGCCCAAGGGCGATCCCGCCGGTTTCGTTCACGTGCTCGACGAAAAGACCCTCGCCATCCCCGACCGTCCCGGCAACAACCGTATCGACGGCTTCCGCAACATCGTGCGCGACCCGCGCATCGCGCTTCTGTTCCTGATTCCCGGCGTCAGCGAGACCATGCGGGTGAATGGCCGGGCTTCCATTTCCATCGACCCGGATTTGTTGCAACGCTTCGTCATCAACGGCAAGCTGCCGCGCAGCGTGATGCTGATCCATGTCGAGACGGCGTTCAGCCACTGCGCCAAGGCGATCGTGCGGTCGAAGCTGTGGGACGAAGCGACCAAGGTCGACCGCAAGAGCCTGCCGTCCCCTGGCGACATGATTGCCGAGATCAGCGGCGGCAAGCTCGGCGGCGAGGCTCTGGACCGTAAAATGCCGGAGCTGATCAAGGCGACGCTCTACTGAGCTTCACCGCTCCACCCGCACGCGCTCAATAGCTCGCGCATGTGTTCCGGCACCGGCGCGGTGACGGTTACCGGCGGTTTGTTCTTGGAGATCGGCACCGTCACTTCGCGCGCGTGCAAGTGCAGCGGCGGGCCGCCAATGCGTGACGTGTTGCCATAAACCGTGTCGCCGACGATCGGAAAGCCCATCTCGGCGCAATGCACGCGCAGTTGATGCGTGCGTCCGGTGAGCGGTTCGAGCGCGAGCCAGGTGTGGCCGGCTGTATCCCGCCCCATCACCTTCCAGGTGGTCGTTGACGGCAGGCCCTGCGGGTCGGCCTTCATCCACCAGCCGCGGGACTCATCACGCTTCGCCAGCGCGATCTCAATACGGCCCTCGTCGTCTTGCGGTCCGCCTTCCACCGCCGCCCAGTAGGTCTTAGCCACCTTGCCCTGTTTGAACAGCTTGCCGAGCAGCGCAAGTGCCTTGCGGTGGCGGCCGAGCACCAGGCAGCCGGAGGTGTCGCGGTCGAGCCGGTGCGCGAGCGCGGGCGCGCGCGGCAGGCCGAAGCGAAGCGCGCCGAAATAATCCTCCAGCGCCTCGCCGCCTTTCGGCCCGCGGTGCACGGCATAGCCGGCCGGCTTGTCGACCACCAGCATCAGCCCGTCGCGGTAGAGCAGGCGGGCCAGCATCTCTTCCGCTGTCATAATCAGTTACCAAATAGCGCCGAAACGGGTATCAGGGGCGCGGCTCAAGGACCTATCATGGACGACACGACACAGAAAACGAGCTGGTGGAAGCGCCTGAGCGGAGGCCTCAAGCGCACCTCCGCGTCGCTCGGCGCCGCCATTACCGGGCTGGTGAGCAAGCGCAAGCTCGACGCCAGCACGCTGGAAGAGCTTGAAAACGAGCTGATCCGCGCCGATTTCGGTGTCGACGTCGCCGGCCGCATTGTCGAGACCCTGCGCACGGGCCGCTTTGAAAAAGGCATCGCGCCCGAGGAGCTTCAGAACCTGCTCGCCGACGAGATCGAGAAGGTGATGGCGCCGGTGGCAACGCCGCTGGAGATTACCGCCAAGCCTTTCGTGGTGTTGGTCGCCGGCGTCAACGGTTCCGGCAAGACCACCACCATCGGCAAGCTCGCCGCCCGTTTCCGCGCCGAAGGCAAGAGCGTGATGCTGGTTGCCGGCGACACCTTCCGCGCCGCGGCCATCGAACAGCTCAAGATCTGGGGCGAGCGCACCGGCGCGAGCGTCAAGGCCAGCACGCAAGGCGCCGATGCGGCGGGCTTGGCGTTCGACGCGCTCACCGCCGCCAAGGCGCAAGGCGTCGACGTGGTGCTGGTCGACACCGCCGGCCGTTTGCAGAACCGCGCCGAGCTGATGAGCGAACTGGAAAAGATCGTGCGCGTGATCCGCAAGGTGGAGCCGGAAGCGCCGCACGCGGTGCTGCTGGTGCTCGACGCCACCGTCGGACAAAACGCGCTCAGCCAGGTCGAGATTTTCCAGAAGACCGCCGGCGTTACTGGATTAGTAATGACCAAGCTCGACGGCACCGCGCGCGGCGGCATTCTGGTGGCGATCGCCTCCAAGTTCGGCCTGCCGGTGCATTTCATCGGCGTCGGCGAGAGTGTCGAGGACCTGTCGCCGTTCACCGCGCGCGAATACGCGCGGGCCGTGGTGGGGCTGGAGTAAGAAGCGCGTCATGGCCGAAAAACAAAGACTCAACCCCACGCTTAAGCTCATGCTCGACATCGGGCCGCTGGTGTTGTTCTTCGCCGCCAACGCCAAGTTCGGCATTTTTGCCGCCACCGGCGCCTTCATGGTGGCGGTGCTGGCCGCGCTTGCGTTCGCCTATGTGAAGACGCGCCGTATCGAAATCATGCCGCTGGTCACCGCCGTGATCGTCTTCATTTTCGGCGGTCTCACGCTCATCCTGCACAACGACACGTTCATCAAGCTCAAGCCGACCATCATCTACGTGCTGTTCGGCGGCGCGCTGGTCGTCGGGCTGGCGATGGGCAAGCCATTGCTCGGCTTGTTGTTCGAGTCGGTGTTCGATCTCACCGAGGAAGGCTGGCGCAAATTGACCTGGCGCTGGGCGATATTCTTCTTCTTTCTCGCCGTCGTGAACGAGATCGTCTGGCGCAATTTCTCCACCGACACGTGGGTGAGCTTCAAATTGTTCGGCGTGGTGCCGCTCACCTTCCTGTTCGGCGCGCTGCAATATCCGTTGCTCATGAAATACGCGGCCAACCCGGAAGAAGCGTCGCCCGGCGAGGGCGAGTAGGCCGGATTATTTTTTCGCCAGCGCCTTCTCGATCGCCGGCATGAGCACGCTTTGCAAATTCCCCGCCGAGACCGGCCCCACCAGCTTGTAGGTGATGTGCCCCGTGCGATCGACGACATAAGTCTCCGGCACGCCATAGACGCCCCAGTTGATCGACTCCCGGCCGCTGCGGTCGGCGCCGCTTGCGGCATACGGATTGCCGAAGCGGCCGAGGAAGCGGCGCGCATCGTCGGGCGCGTCCTTGTAGTTGATGCCGACAAGCTGGAAGCGCTTATCGCGCGAGAGCTGCTCCAGGAACGGCACCTCGTCGCGGCAGGGCACGCACCACGATGCCCACACGTTCACCAGCGTCACCTTGTCCTTGAAGGTCGCGTCGTTCAGGCCCGGCACTTGGGCGCCGTTGCGCATGAGCCCTGCGACCGGCGGCAGGTCGGTCTTCGGCATCGGCTTGCCGATCAGCGCCGACGGCAGGAGCGACGGGTCGCCGTCGCGCAGGCCGACATAGAACAGCGCGGCGAGCCCGAGAAAGACCACCAGCGGCAGCAGCACCAGAATGCCGCGCCGCATGGTGCTCGGACGTTCGCTTGGCGTCGCGCCGCTCATGATTCATCCGCCGCGCGCTGCGAGCGCCGGCTGACGCCGCTCGCCTCGAGATCGCCGAGGATGCGCCGCTGCGCCGAATAGTCGAGCACCACCCAGGCGATCAGCGCCGCCACCACGAACGCCGTGACCGCGTAGGACGCGACGATGAAGCCGGCTTCCTGCGCGAAGGTCATCGTCATGCGTCTTTTCCTTTACGCATGATCTTGTCCGAAAACCGGTTCCCACTTTTCGGGATCATGCGTGGGCCTCCTGCGCTTGCATCAACTGCATGGTGCGCACGCGCCGGCGCAATATCTCGTTGCGCATGGCGGCGAGATGCAGCGTGAAGAACAGAAAGGTGAAGGCGAGCGCCATGATGATCAGCGGCCACAGGATCGACGGGTCGATGGTCGAGCCGCCGATGCGGAACACCGACGGCCGGCTGGTGCAGCGTGTTCCACCAGTCGACCGAGAACTTGATGATCGGCAGATTGATGGCGCCGACCAGCGACAGGATCGCCGCCGCGCGCGAGCCGCGGCCGGGATCTTCCGCGGTCCAGTAAAGCGCCATCACGCCGAGATAGAGCAGCAGCAGCACCAGCATCGAGGTCAGCCGCGCGTCCCACACCCAATAGGTGCCCCAGGTCGGGCGGCCCCACAGCGAGCCGGTGACGAGACAGATGAAGGTGAAGGCCGCGCCGATGGGCGCCGCCGCCTTGCCGGCGACGTCGGCCAGCGGATGCCGCCACACCAACGTGCCGAGCGCGGCGACGCTCATCACGCCCCAGCCCATCATGCCGAGCCAGGCCGCCGGCACGTGCAGGTACATGATCTTGACGGTGGCGCCCTGCTGATAGTCGTCGGGCGCGTTGATCGCGCGATAGAGCCCGACGGCGAACAGCACAATCGTGAGCGCGATCAGCCACGGCAGCACGCGGTCGACCAGGCGCAGAAAACGTGTCGGATTGGCGAGATCGATAATGGTCATGGCCGCTATTTAGTCTCAGGTGATTGGCTGGGCAAACCCGGCATCTTGCCGCTTATTCCAGCCCTTGCCGCAGCGCGGCCGCCGCCGCCACCGGCCCCAGCACCAGGCTCATCAGGGTTAGCGCGCACAGAATGGTGAAAGGCGGGCCGAAGGGCGCAAGCTTGTCGACCGCCGCGTTGGCGGCCGAGACGCCGAAAATCAGCACCGGAATGGTCAGCGGCAGTACCAGCACCGCCAGCAGCAGCCCGCCGCGCCGCAACGCCACCGACAGTGCCGCGCCAATGAGCCCGATGAAGGTAAGTGCCGGCGTACCGACCAGCAGTGTCAGCATCAGCGGCCCCATGGCGCCGATCTCGACATTGAGCATCAGTGCCAGCAGCGGCGTGATCAGCACCAGCGGCAGCCCGGTGGTCAGCCAATGCGCGATGGCCTTGGCCGCCACCGCCAGTTCCAGCGGGATCGGCCCTGTCATCAACAGGTCGAGCGATCCGTCGTCGTGGTCCATGGCGAACAGCCGGTCGAGCGCCAGCAGGCTTGCCAGCAGCGCGCCCAGCCACAGGATCGCCGGTCCGATCTGCGCCAGCAGTTTCAGATCGGGCCCGACCGCGAACGGCACCATCACCACCACGATCAGGAAGAACAGCGCGCCCATCAGCGCGCCGCCGCCGACGCGCACCGCGAGCCGCATGTCGCGCACCAGCAAGGCCACAAAAGCACTCATGCCGCGCCCATCCTCAGTTCGCGCGGCGCTTCGAGGCCGATCGGCCCATGGGTGGCGGCGACAATCATGCCGCCGCCGCCGAGATGATCGCGCATCAGCCCGGCCAGCTTTCCTTGCGAGGCGGCATCGAGCGCCGAGGTCGGCTCGTCCAGCAGCCAGATCGGCCGCTTCACCGCCACCAGCCGCGCAATCGACAGCCGCCGTCGCTGCCCGGCCGAGAGGTAAGCCGCCGGCAGGCCGGCCAGCGGCGCCAACCCCACCGCTTCCAGCGCCGGGGCGACGTCGCCCGCGCCATTGCCCAGATAGGCCGCCCAGAAATGCAGATTCTCGATCACCGATAGCGCCGGCTTCAGCGCGTCCTGATGGCCCAGATAGTGGACCTGCTCGCAGATAGCGGCCTCCGGGTCGCCGCCGTCCAGGCTGAGCTTGCCATCGGCGAGCCGCACCAGCCCGGCGATCACCCGCAGCAGCGAGGATTTGCCGGCGCCGTTGCGGCCGGTCACCAGCAGGGCCTCGCCGTCCGCCACACTGAAATTCAGTTGTGCGAATACGGCGCGCCCGCCGCGGATACAGGCCAATTTGTCGCCGGCAAGCCGCATCAGGGTGTCTTCATCCCCGGCGCACGCCGGCCGCCGCTTTCAGATTTTGAAAAGGACAAATCTTCGCGCATGGCTGGAACGATCCCAAGAAAAGTGGCGTCGGCGGCCAAAAGACCTTATAAGCCCCGACCGGCGGCGTTACCTAAATCGAATTCGGCCGCAAGTCTCGCCTGGCGAGAAAAAATGTGTAACGCCAATAGCTTGGGGGCAAGCCGCGGCAATCCACGCGCCCGGGAAATGGAACATCCGACATGACTTCGCTCGACAGTTTTCGCTGCTGCAAGACCCTCAAAGCTGGTGGCAAAACCTACGCCTATTTCAGCCTGCCGACCGCCGAGAAGAACGGCCTCAAGGGCATTTCGCGCCTGCCGTTCTCGATGAAGGTGATCTTGGAAAACCTGCTGCGCAACGAAGACGGGCGCACGGTCACCAAGGACGACATCAAGGCGGTGGCCGAATGGCTGAAGACCAAGTCGTCCAGCCATGAGATCGCCTTCCGGCCCGCGCGCGTCTTGATGCAGGACTTCACCGGCGTGCCGGCGGTGGTCGATCTCGCCGCCATGCGCGACGCCATGGAGGAGCTCGGCGGCGATCCCAAGAAGATCAACCCGCTGATTCCGGTCGATCTGGTCGTCGACCATTCGGTGGCGGTCACCTTCTTCGGCAACAACCAGGCCTTCAAGAAGAACGTCGAGGAGGAGTACCGGCAGAACCAGGAGCGCTACAAGTTCCTGAAATGGGCGCAGCGCTCGTTCGACAATTTCCGCGTGGTGCCGCCCGGCACCGGCATCTGCCATCAGGTCAATCTCGAGTACCTGTCGCGCGTGGTGTGGTCGAAGAAGGACAAGGTCAAGGTCGACGGCAAGGAGCAGGCCATGGAAGTGGCCTATCCCGACACCCTGGTCGGCACCGACTCGCACACCACCATGGTCAACGGCCTGTCGGTGCTCGGTTGGGGCGTCGGCGGCATCGAAGCGGAAGCCGCCATGCTCGGCCAGCCGCTGTCGATGGTGCTGCCCGAGGTGATCGGCTTCAAGCTCACCGGCCGCATGAAGGAAGGCGTCACCGCCACCGACCTGGTGCTCACCGCCACCGAGATGCTGCGTAAGCGCGGCGTGGTCGGCAAGTTCGTCGAATTCTTCGGTCCCGGCCTCACCCATCTCACCCTCGCCGACCGCGCCACCCTCGGCAACATGGCGCCGGAATACGGCGCCACCTGCGGCTTCTCGCCGATCGACGACGACACGATCCTCTATCTCAAGAGCACCGCCCGTCCGGCCGAGGTGGTCAAGCTGGTCGAGGCCTATGCCAAGGCGCAGGGCATGTTCCGCGTGAAGACCACGCCGGACCCGATGTTCACCGACGTGCTCAAGCTCGACCTCGCGACCGTCGAGCCGTCGCTCGCCGGCCCCAAGCGTCCGCAGGACCGCATCGCGCTCAAGGACGTGAAGAACGGCTTCACCGCCTCGATGGATAAGGAATTCAACAAAGCCGGCGAGATGAAGAAGCGCGTGCCGGTCGAAGGCAGGGACTTCGATCTCGGCAATGGCGACGTGGTGATCGCGGCCATCACCTCCTGCACCAATACGTCCAACCCGAACGTGATGATCGGCGCCGGCTTGCTGGCGCGCAAGGCGGCGGCCAAGGGTCTCACTGCCAAGCCCTGGGTGAAGACGTCGCTGGCGCCGGGCTCGCAGGTGGTGGGCGAATATCTCGAAAAGTCCGGCCTGCAGAAGGACCTCGACAAGGTCGGCTTCAACCTGGTCGGTTTCGGCTGCACCACCTGCATCGGCAATTCCGGCCCGCTGCCGGAAGAGATCTCGCAGACCGTCAACGACAACGATCTGGTGGGCGCCGCCGTGCTGTCCGGCAACCGCAACTTCGAAGGCCGCGTCAACGCCGACGTGCGCGCCAACTATCTGGCGTCGCCGCCGCTGGTGGTGGCCTATGCGCTCGCCGGCTCCATGCAGGTGGACGTGGCGAAAGACCCGCTCGGTGAAGATCAGAAAGGCAAGAAGGTCTTCCTCAAGGACATCTGGCCGTCCAACAAGGAGATCGGCGCCTTCGTCGCGAAGAACGTCACCAAGGCGATCTTCGCCAAGAAGTACGCGGACGTTTTCAAGGGCGACGCCAACTGGCGCAAGATCGCGGTCAAGGGCGGCCTGACCTACACCTGGGACGACCGTTCGACCTATGTGCAGAACCCGCCCTATTTCGAGGGCATGGAAAAGCGTCAGAAGCCGATCGAGGACATCATCGAGGCGCGCGTGATGGCGCTGCTGCTCGAACTCGATCACGACCGACCACATCTCGCCGGCGGGCTCGATCAAGCAAGAAAGTCCGGCGGGCGAGTACCTGCGCGACCATCAGGTGCGCCCGAAGGACTTCAACCAGTACGGCACGCGCCGCGGCAACCATCAGGTCATGATGCGCGGCACCTTCGCCAATATCCGGCTGAAGAACCAGATGGTGCCGGGCGTGGAGGGCGGGTTCACGGTCCACTATCCGTCCAAGCAGCAGATGACGATGTACGACGCGGCGATGAAGTACAAAGAGGAGAACGTCCCGCTCGTCATCTTCGCCGGCAAGGAATACGGCACCGGCTCCTCGCGCGACTGGGCGGCCAAAGGCACGGTTCTGCTCGGCGTGCGCGCCGTGATCGCGCAGTCGTTCGAGCGTATCCACCGTTCCAACCTGATCGGCATGGGCGTCATGCCGCTGGTGTTCGAGGAAGGCACGTCCTGGCAGTCGCTCGGCATGAAGGGCGACGAGCAGGTCACCATCCGCGGCCTGCACGGCGAGCTCAAGCCGCGTCAGCGGTTGATCGCCGAAATCGTGATGGGTGACGGCACGCTCAAGCGGGTTCCGCTGCTCTGCCGCATCGATACGGTGGACGAGCTCGATTACTTCAAGAACGGCGGCATTTTGCAGTACGTCCTGCGCCAGCTCGCGGGCTGATGCCGTTTGCCGGCTTGCTTCCCTTTCACTGGCCGCTCACCGCGAAGTGAGTGGCCAGTGATCGCGCTTGCATCCTATATGCAGGCTGGGCAGGGGTGATCATGGGCAAGACCGGTATGAAAATTCTCCCCGTAATCGCCGCGGCGGCGCTCGCTTTCGGTGTCGGCATGACACCGGCTTTGGCCGGCCAGCCGCGCGCCGTTATCGAACTGTTTACCAGCCAGGGCTGTTCGTCCTGCCCGCCGGCCGACCGTCTCATCGGCCAGTTGGCGCAGGATTCCTCGCTGATCGCGCTCAGCGTACCGGTCGATTACTGGGATTATCTCGGTTGGAAGGACACGCTGGCGCTGCCCGGCGACGCCATGCGTCAGCGCGGCTATGCCGAGACCCGCGGCGACCGCGAGGTCTATACGCCGCAGGCCGTGGTCAACGGTGCGGTGCACGCGCTCGGTAGCGACCGCGGCGCGATCGAAAACGCCATCGCCAGGACGCGCCGTGAAGCCGGTGCGCTCACGCTGCCGGTTGGCCTGGACGTCGCCAACGGCGTCATTACCGTCAACGTTCCGGCCGCCACCGGCGGCAAGCGCAGTGGTGAAATCTGGCTGTGCCCGGTCACCGGCAAGGCGCGCGTCGTCATCGGGCGCGGCGAAAACCGCGGCCGCACCATCGTCTATCACAACGTGGTGCGGCGCTGGCTCAAGCTTGGCGACTGGAACGGCAAGGCGCAGACTTTCCGCGTCAAGCTCAGCGATCTTCCCGACGCCAAGTTCTCGATGGCCGATATCGACCATGCTGCCGTGCTGCTGCAGAGCGGCAGCAAGAGCAAGCCCGGCGTGATCCTCGGCGCGGCCATGACGGCGATCCCCACCGCCGCGGTGCGGTGACTCTTCAGAAATAAGCACAACGCTGCCGCCGTCATGGCCGGGACCGTCCGAGTACGCCGTCCTTCGGACGGCTATGGCCAGGCATGACGCAGAGTGTGCGGTCAGCCAAAAAAATCGGGCCGGCTGACTGGCCGACCCGAAGGGTACTTAGGGGATTGAACCTTACGCGGAACTTGATTGGCCCGGCCGTCCGAACCCCGGGGGGCTGGGGGGCTGAGGAATCCGGTGCTCGAGACGACCGGGCCTTTGAGGCAACGCTAGACTTTTCCCACCGCACCATGTCGGGCAATTGACCGAAATTGGGCCATTTAGTGGTGTGTTTTGACGTGTTCGTGATCGATTGTGCCGAATTTACCGGTTCCGGCTCGATTTTTACGCCTGACAGCCTCTTGCCGTCCGCCGCAGGCGGGGCGATCATTGTCACACAAACGCAAAGGAGGCGCCGCATGACGTTCGGTTCCGGCGAAACCGATCCCAGCCAGTCCCTCGGGGGCGGCATCCCGGCGCGCAGCGCCCAAACCGCCCTCAACCAAGTCACCTTCAGCCGCCGCGAGCTCAACCGTATTCTCGACCTTTATGGCCGCATGGTCGCCGCCGGCGAATGGCGCGATTACGCCATCGATTTCCTCAAAGACCGCGCCGTGTTTTCGGTCTTCCGCCGCGCCTCGGAAGTGCCGATCTACCGCATCGAAAAAAATCCGAAGCTGGAGCGCCGCCAGGGCGCCTACAGCGTGATCTCGGCCACCGGCCTGATTGTGCGCCGCGGCCACGAGCTCGAGCGCGTGCTGCGCGCGATCGACAAGTTGCAGCTCTCGGTGGTGAACTAGTGCCGCCGATTTGAAGTTCCTGTACCGCTTGCCGCAACGTCGTTCACGAACTTCGGAAGCGGGGCGCTAGCCCTGCTCTTGCCGCTGCCGCTGCGCGGTCTATAATGAGCCCCCAAGGCGTCCCGCAGCCGGCCGCGGGCGCCCAAGGAGGGTTCCATGTCGCAAGCCGCCGCATCGCGCGAGCACAAGCCCACCATGTTGAAGGACAGCGCCTTCAACTGGGAAGACCCGCTCGATATCGAACACGATCTCTCGGAAGAAGAGCGCATGGTGCGCGACACCGCGCGCGGCTTCGCGCAGGACTATCTGATGCCGCGCGTCGTCGAAGCCTGGCGCGAGGAAAAACACGACCCCGACATGATGCGCGAGATGGGCAAGCTCGGCCTGCTCGGCCCCACCATCCCCGACCAATACGGCGGCGCCGGCTTGGGCTATGTCGCCTATGGCCTGATCGCGCGCGAGGTCGAGCGCGTCGACAGCGGTTATCGCTCCGCCATGTCGGTGCAGTCGTCGCTCGTCATGCATCCGATCTACGCCTATGGCAGCGAAGCGCAGCGCATGAAGTATCTGCCCAAGCTCGCGTCCGGCGAGATGATCGGCTGCTTCGGTCTCACCGAACCGGACCACGGCTCCGATCCCGGCTCCATGGCCACCCGCGCCGAGAAGGTCGACGGCGGCTACAAGCTCAACGGCGCCAAGACCTGGATCTCCAACGCGCCGGTCGCCGACGTCGCCGTGGTGTGGGCCAAGCTTGACGGCGTCATCCGTGGCTTCGTCGTCGATCGCGGCACCAAAGGTTTCTCAACGCCCAAGATCGAAGGCAAGCTTTCCTTGCGCGCCTCCGTCACCGGCGAGCTCGTGCTGGAAGATTGCGTGGTGCCGGAAGAGAATTTGTTGCCGAACGTGAAGGGCCTCGCCGGTCCCTTCGGCTGCCTCAACAACGCGCGCTACGGCATCGCCTGGGGCGCCATGGGCGCGGCCGAATTCTGCTGGCACGCGGCGCGCCAATACACGCTCGACCGCAAGCAGTTCAACCGGCCGCTCGCCGCCAACCAGCTCGTGCAGAAGAAGCTCGCCGACATGCAGACCGAAATCGCGCTCGGCCTTGCCGGCGCGCTGCGGCTCGGCCGCATGCTGGAAGCCGGCCGCGCCGCGCCGCCGTCGATTTCGCTGATGAAGCGCAACAACTGCGGCAAGGCGCTCGAC
The DNA here is from genome assembly GCA_963829785.1 of uncultured Pseudomonadota bacterium. Lineage (GTDB taxonomy): Bacteria > Pseudomonadota > Alphaproteobacteria > Rhizobiales > Xanthobacteraceae > Pseudolabrys. The sequence goes on from CAWHJZ010000014.1 coordinate 56,876, forward strand.
ATCGCGCGCGTCGCCCGCGACATGCACGGCGGCAACGGCATTTCCGAAGAATATCATGTGATGCGCGTGCTCTCGAATCTTGAGACTGTGAACACCTATGAGGGCACGCATGACATCCATGCGTTGATTCTAGGGCGCGCGCAGACGGGGATTCAGGCATTCTTCTGAGGCTCCACGCCCGCCGGAATCCACCTTCGTAATGGAAGTTCATATTCTTCTGATGCTGTTCGGCTGCGGGCTCGTTGCCGGCGCCATTGCCACCATGGTCGGTGGCGCCGCCGTGGTGACCTATCCGGCGCTGATCGCCGCCGGCGTCTCGCCGCAAGTGGCCGCCATCGGCAATCTCGTCGCGATCATGCCGGCCACCATGCTGGGCGCGTTGTCCGACCGCTCGCAATTGCCGCCGTTCAACCGCGGCTTCGCCGGACTAGTGGCGTTCTCGTTGATCGGCGTCAGCATCGGCGCTTCCTGCCTGCTGCTGACGCCGGAGCGCGTGTTCGTCGGCCTGGTGCCGGTGCTGCTCGGCTTCTCCACGCTGCTGTTCGCTTTTTCGGAGCGCATCAGCAAATGGATCCACGCCCGCGCCGCCGCGCGCGGCCATGAGATCACCTTCAACGTCGGCAGCCTGAAGGTGCTGCTGCCGGTGTCGTTCTATGGCGGCTATTTCGGCGCCGGCCTCGGCATCCTGATGCTGGGCGTGTTCTCGCTGGCGACCGGTGGCGATTACCGCGCCGCCAACGTGGCCAAGAATTTCGTCGCCAGCCTCAACGGCATGGTGGCGACGCTGATCTTCGTCAGTCAGGGCGCGGTGCCGTGGCCGCAGACGCTGCCGCTGATGGCCGGCACCATCGGCGGCGGGCTGGCCGGCGCCTACCTGGCGCGCGTGGTGCCGCGCCCGGTGGTGCGGGTGGCGGTGGTGCTGGTCGGCATGTCGCTGTCGGTCTGGCTCGCCCGCCGCTATTGGTTCTAGCCGTCTCTCCAAAGATTTTCGGTCCCGGTCCCCCGCGCCGCGGGGCGCTTCTGCACGCGCGGGTGTGCGTCCGGGGGGGCGCGGCCATCCCCTGTGGGGACCGCGCCGGCCCCCGCGAAAAGGGGCTGGACAAGGGCGCCGGCCTGTTGTGGTATTATGTATACCAAGCGGGACACCTTGTGACTCCCGCCGGCGACGCCTTGCCGCAACGCACCTGAGGGTTTAACCCACCACCGGCCCGCATCCCGCGGTTCCGGACCCCAAATCGAGAGTTTCCCCACCATGGCGCGTAAGAAAATTGCGTTGATCGGCGCCGGCCAGATCGGCGGCACCCTGGCCCATCTCATCGGCCTCAAGCAGCTCGGCGATGTCGTCATGTTCGACGTCGCGGAAGGCATCCCGCAGGGCAAGTCGCTCGACCTTGCCGAATCCTCGCCGGTCAACGGCTTCGATGCCAAGTTCACCGGCACCAACAGCTACGACGCGATCGGCGGCGCCGACGTCTGCATCGTCACCGCCGGCGTGCCGCGCAAGCCCGGCATGAGCCGCGACGATCTGCTCGGCATCAATCTCAAGGTGATGGAGCAGGTCGGCTCCGGCATCAAGAAATACGCCCCCGACGCCTTCGTCATCTGCATCACCAATCCGCTCGACGCCATGGTGTGGGCGCTGCAGAAATACAGCGGCATGCCGCAGCAGAAGGTCATCGGCATGGCCGGCGTGCTCGATTCGGCGCGCTTCCGTTATTTCCTCGCCGACGAGTTCAACGTCTCGGTGGAAGACGTCACCGCCTTCGTGCTCGGCGGCCACGGCGACAGCATGGTGCCGCTCATCCGCTATTCGACCGTCGCCGGCATTCCGGTGCCCGATCTGGTCAAGATGGGCTGGACCACGCAGGCGCGCGTCGACGAGATCGTCAAGCGCACCGCCAACGGCGGCGCCGAGATCGTCAATCTGTTGAAGACCGGTTCGGCCTTCTATGCGCCGGCGGCGTCCGCCGTCTCCATGGCGGAGAGCTATCTGCTCGACAAGAAGCGCGTGATGCCCTGCGCGGCCTGGCTCAGCGGCGAATACGGCGTCAAGGACATGTATGTCGGCGTGCCGGTCGTGATCGGCGCCAAGGGTGTCGAACGCGTCGTCGAAATCGAACTCAACGGCGCCGAGCGCACGGCGTTCGAGAAGTCGGCGGGTGCGGTGCAGTCGCTGGTCGATGCCTGCAAGAAGATCGCGCCTAATCTGGCAAGTTGACGTTTCACTCACTGCGGTGCCCCGCGTTCGCGGGGCACCGTTTTTCGCGGGTCATGACAAGCGAAGGTCGCCATGAACATTCATGAATATCAAGCCAAAGCGGTATTGCGCGAATTCGGCGTGCCGGTGCCGCGCGGCGTGCCCGCGTTCAGCGTGGACGAGGCCCTCAAGGGCGCCAACGAATTGGGCGGCCCGGTCTGGGTGGTGAAGGCGCAGATCCACGCCGGCGGCCGCGGCAAGGCCGGCGGCGTCAAGGTGGTCAAGTCCGATCGACGACGTGAAGAAGGAAGCGACCCGCATCCTCGGCTCCACGCTGGTCACCCATCAGACCGGCCCGCACGGCAAGAAGGTCAATCGCCTCTACGTCGAGGAAGGCTCGGCCATCGACCGCGAGTTCTATCTGTCGGCGCTGGTCGACCGCGAAACCTCGCGCGTCGCTTTCGTGGTCTCCACCGAGGGCGGCATGGACATCGAGGAAGTGGCGCACAAGACGCCCGAGAAGATCCTCACCTTCTCCGTCGATCCGGCGACCGGTTTCATGCCGCATCACGCCCGCCGCGTGGCGCAGGCGCTCAAGCTCACCGGCGATCTCGCCAAGCAGGTCGGCGATCTCATGCCGAAGCTCTACGCCGCCTTCACCAGCAAGGACATGAGCCTCTTGGAGATCAATCCGC
>CAWHJZ010000015.1:0-28479 GCA_963829785.1 uncultured Pseudomonadota bacterium
ACGCAATGGCCAATTTTCACTTCGAACTGGTATCGCCGGAAAAGCTGGTTTTCTCGGGCGACGTCGATCAGGTCGACGTGCCCGGCGCCGAAGGCGATTTCGGCGTGCTGGCCGGCCACGCGCCCTTCGTCACCACGCTGCGTCCGGGCATTCTGACCGTGCACGGCGCGGGCGGCGAGCAGAAGATGGTCGTACTCGGCGGCTTCGCCGAAGTGTCGGCGGAAGGCCTCACCGTGCTCGCCGACGTGGCGGAAGCGGTTCATGAGATCGACCGCGAGGCGATTGCCGAGCGCATCCGCGAGATGGAAGCCCGCATCGAGAAGCTGGAGCCCGGCAACGAGCTCGACAAGGCGATCGCGCACCTCGATCATTTCAAGGAAGTCGATCGTCATATCCAGACGACCGCGATGCACTGACGAATTCCATCCGCGGAGCGCATGATCCCGAAAAAGCCTGTCCCCGACGAGATCGGGGATGGGAACCGGTTTTCGGACCGGATCATGCGCCAATAAAGAAGCCGCGGAAGGCTGCCGGCATTCAAGATTTGGAGGGTGAGCCATGAGCGCCCATCACGAATTGCCGGCACGCGTGGGCACCGTCCAGTGGGGCTTCTACGACGCCGCCGTGCCGCCGGTCCTGACCATCGCCTCCGGCGACACGGTCACGGTCGATACGCTGTCCGGCACGCCCGACGACTTGCCGCCTGACAATTCCGGCTTCACGCTATTGCCCGAACATCGCGCCGTGCTCGCGGGCACCGAGCGCGGACCGGGTCCGCATCTGTTGACCGGGCCCATTGCCGTCGAAGGCGCCGACCCCGGCGACTCGCTCAAAGTCGACATCCTCGACATCAAGCTCAGGCAGGACTGGGCCTTCAATCTGATTTTGCCATTGCTCGGTACGCTGCCGGAGGATTTCCCCGACGGGCGCCGCATCCATATCGCGATCGACCGGGAGCGTGGCCGCATCCGCATGCCGTGGGGGCTGGAATTTCCCGCCGCGCCCTTCTTCGGCTGCATGGGCGTTGCGCCGCCGGCCGGCTGGGGACGGCAAAGCTCGATCCAGCCGCGCGCTTTCGGCGGCAACATGGATAACCGCGATCTGGTCAAGGGCACGACCCTGCATCTGCCGGTGTTCCATGCCGGTGGCTTGCTGTCGGTCGGCGACGGCCATGCCGCGCAAGGCCATGGCGAAGTCAACGTCACCGCGGTCGAGACCGCGCTCACCGGCACGTTCCGCATCACGCTGGAAAAGGGCGCCAGCACCGGGCTGCCCTGGGCGGAAACGCCCGGCCACCTCATGAGCATGGGCTTTGACGAAGACCTCGACGACGCGGCCAAGCAGGCCCTGCGCGCCATGATCAAGCTCGTGCGCGCGCGCACGGGCCTGTCGGCGGAAGACGCCTATACGCTGTGCAGCGTGGCGGCCGATCTCATCGTCACCCAGGTGGTCGACGGCAACAAAGGCATCCACGTCATGCTGCCGGAATGGGCGCTGGCGGCGAAGGGTTAGCTGAAGCGTAGACCCAAATTCCGCTCATTCCCGCGCAAGCGGGAATCCAGAGCGGCACCACCAGCATCTGAGATTTTGGCTTCTGGGTCCCCGCTTGCGCGGGGGCGAACGGTTGGGTGTGCTAACCGCCCGCGAACTTCGCGAATGCCTTCACCACCCGCTCATAAATATCGCGCTTGAACGGCACCACCAGGTCAGGCAATTCGCGCATATCGACCCAGCGCCAGGCGATGAATTCCGGCTCGTGCGCGCCGCCGCCCGGCGTCGCAATGTCGATCTCGCTGTCGTCGCCGGTGAAGCGCAGCGCGTACCATTTCTGCGTCTGCCCGCGATATTTGCCGCCCCAGGCCTCGCCGACGATGTCGCGCGGAATGTCATAGGCGAGCCAGTCGGGCATCTCGCCCAGCCTCTCGACCGAACGGATGTTGGTCTCTTCGTGCAGTTCGCGCAGCGCCGCTGGGTAGGGATCCTCGCCGGGATCGATGCCGCCCTGCGGCATCTGCCAGACGTGGGTGGGGTCGATGTGCTCGGGCCCGCTGGCGCGGCGGCCGACGAACACCAGGCCGTCGCGATTGAGCACCATGATGCCGGCGCAGGGGCGATAGGGCAGGGATTCGTAAGGGGGCATTGTCGTTCCGTCATTCCGCGCGTCGCGGAATGACTACGACGATTTCGACTTCACCGCCACCATGGTGATCGGCACCAGCAGGAAGCCGCGGCTCTCGATGGTCTTGGCCCAACGGCTGATCGTCGTGATCGCGCCCTGCTGGGCGGAGGCATAGCCGACGGCCACGCCGTGGGCGCGCGCGGCCATCTCCAGCCGGGTCAGCGCGCGCTCGATCTCGATCGGCGTCGGCACCGCATCGAGCACGCTGTCGGCCTTGGCGAAAGGCAGGTTCAGCGTGCTGGCGACCTGCCCGGCGATGCTGCGCGGCGACGAACCGTCGTCGACATAGATCAGGCCGCGCTTGGCGGTTTCGCGCAGCACCGGCGTCAACGCCTGGTTGGAGGCGGTAAAGCGCGCGCCCATGTAGCTCGCCAGCCCCACATAGCCTTCGAAGCGCGCCATCAGCCAATGCAGCCGCTCGATATTCTGGTCGTTGCTCAGCGAGGTGAGCAGCGTGCGCGGGCCGGGGTCGTTGTTGGGATAATCCAAAGGTTCCATCGGCACCTGCAGCAGCACCTCGTGGCCGGTGCGGCGCGCTTGTGTCGCCAGCGTCTCGAGGTTGCTGCCATAGGGCGCGAAGGCGAGGGTCACCGGCGCCGGCAACTTGGCGAGCGCCGCCGCGGTGGCCGTGGCGCTGATGCCGAGGTCACCGACGATGATGGCGATGCGCGGCGCGTCCTTGCGATTGGCCGGAACCTTGAGCGGGGCGGCGTAGCGGGCGAAGGCGCGCGTCCCGTCGGACGCGATCTTCGGGATCATCCCTTCGTGGGTTTTTTGCAGAAGCTCCTTGTCGGCCGCCGCGGCCGCCGCGGTCGGCGCCTTGCCGGCGGCGTTGCCGGGGACGATCACGTTCTGATGCGTGCCGGAGGAGCCGTCGATGATGGTGATGGTGCGGCTGCCCGGCGGCGGCACGGGCGCCTTGGCCATGGCCCCCTGGCCGGCGGCGGCCTTGGCCATACCTTGTGGATGTCCGGGCTCGCCTCCCGGTGCGCCGGGCGCCATCGTGGCCGGCCCGGTGGCGACCACGACCATCGGCTGGCCGCCGAGCGGGTCGTTGACGAACAGCGCCCAGCCGGCCACCACCAGCCCGCACAGGCCGAGCACACCCGCCACCAGTTGCGGCGTGGTGATCGGCAGCTGTGGGCGCTTGGTTTTCGCCTTTTTCTGGCCGAGTGGCGCGTTCAGATCATCCGGTGCCACGGCCTAGATCCTCGCGAATCATCGGGCGAGTCTAGCACTCTTCGTTGCAGAGGCGTTTACGATGGCGGCCCCCAAAAGCGAACGGGGCGGCCCTTTTGAGGCCGCCCCGCCACCTATTCTGGTTCTCGCGCTTAAAGCGCCGCTTAGTTCGGAACCGGTGCCTTCGGGTTCGGCGGGAACGAGGCGTCCTTCTTGAGGCCGTGCAGGAGGTCGGCCGCCATGATCAGCGCCTTGTCCTTCTTGGCGTCCGGCGGGACGTAGGACTGCGAGCCCTTTTCCTCCTTGGCGTCGGACGCCTTCAGGTGGCCGCGCAGCGAGGCCTCACCCATGGTGTCGGTCTTGCCCTTGATGTCGTCAGGCACGTCCTGCACCACCACCACGTCGGGCTCGATGCCTTTGGCCTGGATCGAGCGGCCCGCCGGCGTGTAGTAGCGCGCCGTGGTCAGCCGCAAGGCGCCGTTGTTCGAGCCGAGTGGGATGATGGTCTGCACCGAGCCCTTGCCGAAAGATCGGGTGCCTAGCAGGGTGGCCCGCTTCTGGTCCTGCAGGGCGCCGGCGACGATTTCCGACGCCGAGGCCGAGCCGCCGTTGATCAGCACGATCAGCGGCTTGCCCTTGGTAAGGTCGCCCGGACGAGCGTCGAAGCGCTGCGTCTCGTCGGCGTTGCGGCCGCGGGTTGAGACGATCTCGCCCTTGTTGACGAAGGTATCGACGACCGAGATCGCCTGATCGAGCAGGCCGCCCGGATTGTTGCGCAGGTCGAGGATGTAGCCCTTGAGCTGATCCTCCGGCACCTTCGACTGGATGTCGGCGATCGCCTTCTTCAGGCCGCTGGTGGTCTGCTCGTTGAACTGGGTCAGGCGGATATAGCCGATGTCCTTGCTCTCGACATGCCAGCGCGCCGAACGCACACGGATGATGTCGCGGGTGACATCCACCACGATCGGCTTGTCCTTACCCTTGCGAATGATGGTGAGCTTGATCTTGGTGTTCACCGGCCCGCGCATCTTCTCGACCGCCTGGTTCAGGGTGAGACCCTGCACCTGTTCGCCGTCGAGTTTGGTGATGAGATCGTTGGCCAGGATGCCGGCCTTGGCGGCGGGCGTGTCGTCGATCGGCGCCACCACCTTGATCAGGCCGTCCTGCATGGTGACCTCGATGCCGAGCCCGCCAAACTCGCCGCGGGTCTGCACCTGCATGTCGCGGAAGCTCTTGGCGTTCATGTAGCTCGAATGCGGATCGAGTCCGGCCAGCATGCCGTTGATCGCGGTTTCGATCAGCTTGTCGTCCTTCGGCTTCTCGACGTAGTCGGCGCGCACGCGTTCGAACACATCGCCGAACAGATTGAGCTGCCGGTAGGTGTCGGCAGCGGCGGCGGCGGCTTTGGCGCTGGCGCCGACGAACATCAAGCGCGGCTGTGTTGCCAGCAGCGTCAGGGCCGCTCCGGCCGCCGCACCGAGAACAATCAGGGAAGTCTTGCGCATCATCCGCGAACCTTTTCACCTTCGCCAGCCGCCCACCATGGGCCTGGATCGACGGGGTTACCGCCCTTTCGAAACTCGACGTAGAGCACCGGTTGGCTGGAACCTGCCGCGAGGATGGCGGCCACATGGGACCCGTTTCCCATTACCGCAACCGGTTCCCCGGCCAGCACAAACTGGCCGAGATCGACTGATATCCGTGCCATCCCAGCAAGCAAGATATGATACCCGCCGCCGGCATTAAGGATCAAGAGTTGCCCATAGGAACGGAACGGTCCGGCGTAAACGACCCAGCCGTCCGCGGGCGCCGTGACCTGTGCCCCGGCGCGGGTTGCGATCGAAACGCCCTTTTCCGCCCCGCCGACGCCGTCCGGCTGGCCATAGCCTCTGATTTTGATGCCATTAACCGGTATCGGAATCTTGCCGTGCAACGAGGCAAAAGCCACCGCCGGCGCCATGCGGCCGGGATCGTGCAGGGCTGCCAGCGCCGTACCGGGCTTGGCCGGCACTGATTCGCGCGCGCGTCTTTGGCCGGGGCTCAAGGCCTGCTCCAGCTTGGCGATCAAATCTTGGAGATTGTCGGCCTTCTCCGCCAGCGCGCGGGCGCGGCCTCGTTCGGCGTCGAGCGCGCTTTCGCGCTCTGATTGCTGCAATTGCCGCTCGGTGATCAGCGCCGCCAGACGCTTGCGCTCTTTGCCGAGTGACGCGACTTCGCCCTTCAGGCGATCGCGTTCGGCGGCGATCTGCTTGCGCACGGCGAACAGGTTATTGAGGTCGTCGGCGAGCGCTTTCACCCGCTGTTGCATCTCGGGCAGCACCGCGCCGAGCAGCATGGCGGTGCGCACCGCCGCGAGCGCGTCTTCCGGCCGCGCGATCAATGCGGGCGGTTGATGATGACCGACGCGCTGCAGCGCCGCCAGCACTTCCGCGATCACTGCGCGGCGGCCTTCCAGAGATTTGCGGATGCCGGCTTCTTTGGCGTCGAGCGGCTTGAGCCGCGCCTGCGTGCGCGCGACTTCCGCTTCCAGGTCGCGCAAGGTCGTGGCGGTGTCGATGAGGCTCTGATTGAGCTTGCGCCGGTCGCTGCCGAGCGCCTCGATTTCGCGCTTGAGTGCGGCTTCGGCTTCCGCCGCCTTGTTCTGCTCGCCGCGCAGCTTTTCCAGTTCCTGGTTGCGCTGCTTGAGGGTGTCGGCAGTGTCGGATGGTTTGCCTTGCGTTTGTGCTGCGGGTTGCGCTTGCGCGCGCGCCATTCCGCCGAGCGTGATCGGCAGGGCCAAACCAAGCCCTGCGATCAGCGCGAAGCGCGGATCAAGACGATTGAACCCCCCAAGGCAAATCATTGCGTCCAAGTTACGCCCGCCATCTGGGTCGACAAGAGCTATGTGATCCGGAGTCATTGCGACCGGATTAAGACCAAGGGCCCCCTACCCCTTCCGAGGGAAGGTGAAGAATAAGTCATGGTTTCACGCCCGGTGATAGGGGTGGCCGGTCAGGATGGTGGTGGCGCGGTAGAGCTGTTCCAGGAGCATCACGCGCACGAGCTGGTGCGGCCAGGTGGCGGCGCCGAAGGCCAGCCGCAGCTCGGCCTGCTGGGTGAGGCTAGCGGCCAGGCCATCGGGGCCACCGATGACAAAAACGGCTGCTGGGCGGTCCTCGCGGCGCCACTGGGCCAACTGCCCGGCCAGCGCCGGACTGTCGAGGCTTTCGCCGCGCGAATCGAGCAAAATGACCGCCGAACCCGCCGGGATAACATTGGCCAGCGCGATCGATTCCTCGATCATGCGTTTCTCCGGCTCGGCGGCGCGGCTTTCTCTGATTTCGATGATTTCGACCTCGCGCAGGCCGAGGCTGCGGCCAGTCTGCGCCGCGCGCTTGGCGTAGCGCGCGGAAAGGTCGGTTTCGGGCCCCTGTTTCAGGCGCCCAATGGCGGTAACGATGATGCGCACGCCAAGAACACTATCAGTTCGCCCGCTGGCGGTCGCCCCGGGTGCCGGCCCACATCTTTTCCAGGCCGTAGAACTCGCGCACTTCCGGCCGGAATATGTGGACGATGACGTCGCCGGCGTCGATCAGCACCCAATCGCCTTGCTGTTTGCCCTCGACCCGCACGTTCTTGACGCCGGCCTTCTGCAGGTCCCTGATCACGCGCTCGGCGATGGACGCGACGTGCCGGTTCGAGGTGCCCGAGGTCACCACCATGGCGTCGGCGATCGATGATTTGCCGGCGAGATCGATGGTCACGCTGTCCTCGGCCTTCATGTCATCGAGACTGGCGAGGACGATGCGGAGCGCCTCCTTGGCGGTTGGCCGCGGGGAGGCGGGTTTGGACGACGCACGCGCCGTCCGCGTGAACGCAGGTGTGGGCAGGGGGTTTTATCCTTTCGGTTCGTTATACCCATCCCGGCGCGAACCGGGGTTTAGATCAAGATAACTATTCCGGGCCGGTTTTCCACTAGTGGAGCGAATTTGACATTTGATACCCATTTGCGGGAAGCGGCTCATCAAATGTCAAATTCAAAGCTCCACTAGAATGAAATAGTTTCTAGTGGTCCTTTGATTCCGGCATTTGCTGGGGAGTTTGCGGCATACTCTGATCGGCCATTGCGAGACAAAAGCCACACCAGATTCAATCTTTTGGCTGTGTCCCTTTGTTTCCAGATTGCCGATCGGGGCTTGCTGAATTGCCGTCGGCAATTCGGAAACGGGACACTGGCGCTTGATGGGCCCGCCGTCAGGGCTTCTTCCGGCGTTGCGCCCTGAGGTTGGTCGACGACAGCGGCGACTTGAGGCCATGGACGAAGGCCCAGGCCGGCGGCTTGCGGTCCGGCAGGGTGGAAACGGCGTATTCCGGGATGCGCGCGTACGAAAGCGCCCCGCCCGCCGGGCTGGCGGCGGCGTAAAGGCTTGGGCCCAGACGGTCGATCACCACCATCGGCACCAAGTTCGCTATGCCACGCCATCGCTGCCAGCGGTGAAAGCTCCGCAGGTTGTCCGCGCCCATGATCCAGACGAAGCGAACCCCCGGGCAGCGGGCAATCAGCCAAGCGATGGTGTCATAAGTGTACCTCGTCTTGATGACGGCCTCGACGCCGGTGACGTCGATACGCGGATGCTGGGTAAGGGCGCGGGCGGCATCGATGCGCTTCTGGAGAGGCGCAAGCCCGCTGGTGTTCTTGAGCGGATTGCCCGGCGTCACCAGCCACCAGACGCGGTCGAGCTTGAGCCGCTTGAGGGCGAGCAGGCTCGCGCCCAGATGCGCCTCGTGCGGCGGATCGAACGTTCCACCGAACAGGCCGATCCTCATGCCGGGCGCATGGGGCGGTATCAGGCGCTCGGCGGCGGCGGGAATTTGCGAGTTCACGGACGAATCTGGCCGCTGCCGCGGATGCGGTATTTGAACGTGGTGAGCTGTTCGACGCCGACCGGCCCACGCGCATGCAGGCGGCCGGTGGCGATACCGATTTCGGCACCGAAGCCGAATTCGCCGCCGTCGGCGAACTGGGTGGATGCATTGTGCAACACGATGGCGGAATCCACTTGTGCTAAGAATTTGTCGGCGGCGGCCGCGTCATCGGTGACGATGGCGTCGGTGTGGTGGGAGCCGTAACGCTCGATGTGCGCGATGGCATCGTCGACACCGTCCACCACCTGTGCCGCGATAATGGCGTCGAGATATTCGGCCGACCAGTCTTCCTCAACTGCCGGCTTCACGCGCTTGTCCACGGCCTGCACCGCTTTGTCCCCGCGGATCTCGCAGTCGGCGGCGAGCAGCATCTCGATCAAAGGCTTGAGCAGACGGTCTGCGCCCGCGCGGTCGACCAGCAAGGTTTCGGCGGCGCCGCACACGCCGGTGCGGCGCATCTTGGCGTTGAGCACGATGTCCTTGGCCATATCCAGCGAAGCGGCTTTGTCCACGTAGACGTGGCAGACACCTTCGAGATGCGCGAACACCGGAATGCGCGCATCGGTCTGGACGCGCGCGACCAGGCCCTTGCCGCCGCGCGGCACCAGGACGTCGATATTGCCGTCGAGGCCCGCGAGCATCATGCCGACCGCGGTGCGGTCGCGGGTGGGAACGAGCTGGATGGCGGCCTCCGGCAGGCCGGCGGCACGCAGGCCCTCGGCCAGCGCCGCGCGGATGGCGCGGCTGGAGCGCAGGCTGTCGGAGCCGCCGCGCAGGATCGCGGCGTTGCCCGCCTTCAGGCAGAGCGCGCCGGCGTCGGCGGTGACGTTGGGGCGGCTCTCGTAGACGATGCCGACCACGCCGAGCGGCACCCGGACCCGGTCGATGGTCATGCCGTTGGGCCGGGTCCAGGAGGCCATGATGGTGCCTATGGGGTCGCCGAGCCCAGCGATGGTTTCGATGCCGGTGGCCATGGCCTCGACCCGCGCCTCATTGAGGGTCAGCCGGTCGAGGAAGGCGGCGGTGCCGCCGGCGGTCCGTGCCTCGGCCACGTCCTCGGCATTGGCGGCCAAAATGGCTGATTCTTGGGCTCTGAGCGCCCCCGCCATGGCGTGCAACGCCTGTTTCTTCTGTGCCGCGGGAGCGAGCGCCAGGGCACGCGCGGCCGCCCGCGCCCGGCGGCCGATTTCCGCCATGGCCGCAGCGATATCGCCGGCTCCTTCAATGCTCTTCAGCGGCACCGTCATCGTCCGCAAAACGCCCCCATAAGGCCCCTATCGGGGTGGTTTCCTACCACGTCGGGGTGGCCGGGGCGAGATGGCCTGCCCTCATGGCTGCCCCACCAGTTAACTGGGGATAGCGTGGATAACCGGCCATGGGGCGCAACCATTCAATTGGTCTACACATTGAGTTGGCAGGGTGGTGCCAGAGTAGGAGGGTATCATGACGTCGGTTACCAGTGGTCTGCCCAGCCGGTTTCCGGTCGGCACCAAATTCGTGATTGAAGGCCGTCCCGGTGGCAAAGGCCGGGTTTTCAGCCGTTATCTGGAATTCCCGGACGGCACGCGGGTTCGCCTGCCCAAGCATGGCGAAAAGCCCAAAGCGGCATCGCGGCGATCCCAGGGCCGCCCACGCGGGATGCGCACCCGCCGTCATTGAGCGCCGCTCGCCGACTCATCGATATCGCTCAATCGACAATCAAATCGGCAAAAAAAGAAGGGGCCCGAGGGCCCCTTGGGGGATAGTCGTTGCCGCCGGCATGGAACGTGCTGGCGACCCCGTCCGCAGCAGATGACCGGGAAGGGGTGCAGGAAGAATGCTTTGACCCGGTCGCCACGGTTTATGCCATTCAGTCAAATGTACCCGGCGCGTCGAAACAACCTGCCAAATCGTCACGTGAGCTATTTGGTCGCGGCGACAGCGTGTTGATGCGGATTCTTGCCGGACTGAACGAAACCGCAGCGCGCTACTCGGCGCCGCCCAGCACCAGATCGTCGCGGTGGATCATCGCGGTGCGGCCGGTGTAGCCGAGGATCAGCATGATATCGGCGGAGGGGCGCTTCTTGATCTTGTTGGCATCGGCGGCGTCATAAGCGATCAGCCCGCGGCCGATTTCGGCGCCGTCCGGTCCACGCACCAGCACCGCGTCGCCGCGCTCGAATTTACCTTCCACCTTGATGACGCCGGCGGGCAGCAGACTCTTGCCGCTGCGCAACGCCTTCACCGCACCGGCATCGATGGTCAGCACGCCGCGCGGCTCCAACGAACCGGCGATCCACTTCTTGCGCGCGGTAACCGGATTGGCTGGCGTCAGGAACCACGTGCAATGCGCGCCTTCCATGATGGCGCGCAAGGGATGCATGACCCGGCCGGAACCGATCACCATGTGGGTGCCGGCGCTGGTGGCGATGCGGCCGGCTTCGATCTTGGTGCGCATGCCGCCGCGCGCGGTTTCGCTTTCCGCTGCGCCAGCCATGGTTTCGATCTCGCGCGTGATGCGCGGCACCACGGGAACACGCTTGGCACCCGAGCCCTTGCCCGGCGGCTTGTCGTAGAGTCCGTCGACGTCGGACATCAGCACCAGCAGATCGGCGCTCATCATGGTGGCGACGCGGGCGGCGAGGCGGTCGTTGTCGCCGTAGCGGATCTCGGTGGTGGCGACGGTGTCGTTTTCGTTGATCACGGGCACCGCGCGCCATTCCAAGAGTTTGGCGATCGTGGAGCGGGCGTTGAGATAGCGCCGGCGTTCCTCGGTGTCGGTCAGCGTCACCAGCACCTGGCCGGCATTGACGCCGTGGGCGCCCAGCGCCTCCGCCCAGGCGCGCGCCAGCGCGATCTGACCGACCGCGGCGGCGGCCTGGCTGTCCTCCAGCTTGAGGCGGCCCTTGGGCAATTTCAGCATGGCGCGGCCGAGTGCGATCGCGCCGGAGGAGACCACGAGCAGCTCGCGCGCGGCGCCGGATTTGCTCGCCGCCTTGCCATTGCGCAGGTCGGCGATGTCGGCGGCGAGACCGTCGAGCCAATCGCGCTTGAGCTTGCCGGCGGCGGCGTCGACCAGCAGCGCGGAGCCGACCTTCACCACGATGCGGCGGAAGTCGGTGAGAGCGGGGGTCTTGGAGGCGGCGGTCTTCGGCATGGCCCGGCGGGGAAGGTGAGGTGTGCCGGGGGTTTAGCATGGGGTGTGGGGCGCAGGTAAGCCTTTCAGTCCGGCTTTGCGGTCGTCCTTAATCCGTCCATTCCCGCCAGTGCGTTGGGTCAACCGGGACCAGTTTGCCGGTCCTGGCATGAAACCATTGGCTGCCCTTGCGGCGGCAGGGGAACACGAGCGGATAGACCTCGCCTTCCTCGATGACGCTGAGGTGCAGGTCGCGGTCATGCGGTGCTGTGGATATGGGATTCCAGTCGTTCATGGCCGTTCCCGTCCCTCGTTCGCCCCTCTCGGCCAAGGCGGACGATAGCTTTCGGGTGGGGGCCCGGCTTGCGTTAGATCAACGGTTTCAGAAAAATCCGGGCAAGCCATTTGACCTGCGATTGGCGCGGGCGGATGCGCAACGCGAAATCGATGACGACGAATTCGTCTTGCGCCACGACCGCCCGATCGCGGTCATCGTCGCGGTGGCGACGTGGATCGTTCCTGAAGCGGACGCAAAAAAGCGCGCGGCCTAGAAGCAATCGTCCAAGATCAAGCAAATGACTTTGCCTAGCCCTGCCGGTTCTTCGGCGGCGGCGGTAGTATCTTTTTACGCTCCGACCCGTCCGAATTTTCGCAATTGTTACCGTGGGATGCCCCCTCCGGCGCGCTAAGGTTATGGTTAACGAATTGTGAACGTGTCCTGTCGTGCAACGGGAGTATGTCATGCGTCGCGTTATGTTGTGCGTGCTTGCGTCCCTCGCCTTCCTCAGCGGCCCGGCCAAGGCCGGCGATTATGTCGGCGATCGTCCAGTGCGCCACGCCCGCGTCTGGTACACATCGGATTGCTGCTATCGAAAGATCGTACGCGACGTCACCGCCGTGCGTTACGTGCCGGTCAGGCGGGTCCATCGCCGCTACCGCTCCGCTTATTATCGGCCTTATCGCTATCGCCGTTCGTGGCGCTATCGCCAGCCGCGCTATGGTTCCGCCTATGGCGCCTGGCTCGGCCCCCGCTGGCGTTACGTCAAGTATGTACCGCCGCCCGATTGCCGGCTGGTGCGCCTTACCGACGGCGCGGGTGGCTGGGTATGGGCGCGCCGGGCCGGCTGCTTCTGACGTAAAGCTTCAGAACCGCCCGCTCTCGATGCCGCGCTGAAGGGCGTCGCGCACGCGCGCGATCACGCCGTCATAGCTGCGGCTCTCGTCCTGCCGAAACAGGCGCGCGGTCGGGTACCACGGGCTCGTTTCGCGGTCGAACAGCCAGCGCCAGTCGGGGATATAGGGCAGCAGGAGCCAGACCGGCTTTCCCAGCGCGCCGGCGAGATGGGCGACGCTGGTGTCGACGGTGATGATCAGATCGAGTTCCGAGAGCAGCGCCGCCGTGTCGGCGAAATCGTTGAGCGCGTGGCCGACCTGCAGGATGTCGGTGCGCGCGGCCAGAACGCCGGCGTCGGCGTCGCGCACGTCTTTTTGCACGCTGACGAAGCTCGCGTCGACGCCGGTAAGCGGCAACAAGGCTTCAAGGGCGATCGAGCGATCGGCATCGCGCAGGTGCGTGGGGTTGCCCGACCAGGCGAGCCCGACGCGCGGCCGGCGCTTGTCTGAGAGCCGAGTCGTCCAAGCGGCGACGTCTTGTTCCTGCGCGCGCAAATAGGGTGTGACTGACGGCACGGTCCCGAGCCGGGTGCCGAAAGCGAGCGGCAGGCTGAGCAGCGGGCAATAGGTGTCGAACGCCGGCAGGTTCTCGCCCTTGGCGATGACTTCGCTGACTCCGGCAAGCGTCGTCATCAGCCGCTGCAGCGGTGCTTCGACTTCCAGGATCACGCGCGCGCCGCGGGCGGCCACCGCCGGCACGTAGCGGCAGAACTGCACACTGTCGCCGAAGCCCTGTTCGCTGTGCAGCAGGATGGTCTTGCCGGCGATGTCTTCGCCGCGCCAGAGCGGCTGCGGGAAATCGCGCTTGACGCCGATCATCGCCTCGCGCTGCCAGCGCCACTCGTATTCGGCAAAGCCGCGTTCAAAATCGCCGGCGATCAGCCGCGCGCTCGCCTGGTTCCAGTGCACTTCCGGCAGGTCTGGCCTGAGCGCCAGCGCGTGGTCGAAATCGGCCAGCGCCTCGTCGAGCCGCTTGAGATTGTACAAGGTGGCGCCGCGGTTGCCGTAAGCGTCGGCATAGTCCGGCCGCAGCGCGATGGCACGGGCGTAGCTTGTCAGCGCCTCGTCGGGGCGTTGCATGGCATCCAAGGTGGCGCCGCGATGAGAAAGCGCTTCCGGATAGTCGGGCCGTAACGCCAGCGCGCGGTCGAAGCTTGCAAGCGCATCCTCGTCGCGTGCGAGCGCGTGCAAGGCGATGCCGCGGTTGGACAGTGCTTCCGGGTAATCCGGCCTGATCGCTAGTGCGCTGTCGTAGCTTGCGACCGCATCCTCGTGGCGCTTGAGATCGTTGAGGACGTTACCGCGGTTTAGGTGGGTTTCCGCAATGCCGGGCGCGAGCGCCAGCGCCTCGTCGAGGCTGGCGAGTGCCTCATCGAAGCGCTTCAATCTCATGCAGGGCGATGCCGCGGTTGCATAGCGCCGCGGCATGATCGGGGTTCAGCAAGAGCGCGTGGTCGTAACTCGCCACGGCCTCCTCATGGCGGCCGAGGTCTTTCAGCGCGTTGCCTTGGTTGAACAGCGTGCGGGGATCGTCGGACGCGATCGCCAACGCCGCCTGGTAGCTCGCCAGCGCTTCTTCGTGGCGGCCGAGGGTCGCGAGCAGCACGGCGCGATTGTTGTGGGCTTCGGCGAAATCCGCGTCGGCCGCGATGGCGCGGTCGAAGCTCGCCAGCGCCTCTTCGGGGCGCGCAAGCGCGTTGAGCACCAGACCGTGGTTCAAGAGCAGGAATGCGGAAGGCGGACCGGCGCGCATGGCAGCCGCCACCAGTTGCAGCGCCTCGGCGGGGCGGCCGGTGGAGAAGCGGATCACGCCGAGGAAATGCAGGGCGTCGGCGTGGTCGGGCTTGGCCGCCAGGATGGCCGAATAGAGCCGCTCCGCCTCGGCCAGTTCGCCTTGCTGATGCAGTTCAATGGCCTGCGCCAGCGCGGGCGCCAAATTCAGCGGCTCGGCGTCCGGCTGGTGCGAAAATGACAAGGTCGGCAAGGCCCCGCTCGATGCGTCTCAACGAGGGGTAAAAGAGTCGCCCTGAGTCGTCCAGACGGGAATTTCCGGAGGCCTGCCGCGGTCAGTCGGCGTCGACGGAGGCCCGCGCGCTGAGGCCCCGCGAGGCCGAACGCGAGCCGTGCGGATCGACGATGGTGTAGCCGCGGATGGAGAGGACGTGCTCGCGGGTCTTCCCGCCACCTGAATTTCCGTCATGAACCAGCCAGCGGTTGCCGTCGACGTGGCTCATCAAAATCATGACGTGATGCGTGCGCACGGCGGCCATGCCTGGGGCCGGCGTGCTGCGCGGAAACATGGTCCGCCAGTTGCGGGCGACATTGAGCATGGGGCGGATCTCGCCGAACACGTAAAGCGAAGCCTCGCAGCCGCAAAATCTGTGCGGGCAGCCGGCGGGTCGGCGGCCGACGATGGTGCTGTTGCCGTTGGCGTCGATCGTGGGCGCGGCGGCTACCGCGCGCGCGCCGGGGCCGGGCCGATCCGAACAGCCGAGACGGTTGCAAACGACAACGCCGTGGCGGGCTTGACGCTTGGGCGTGGCGTCGGCAGTCGTCGCAACAATGGCGATCGACAACATGGCAAAAATTATTTTGGTCGCGTGTTGGATCACGGAACCTCCTCGACATTAAAGTGGCTTTGTCACCGCCGGGCCGGCTCCTTTATCGGCCGCTTGCGTTCGTGTGACAGTTCGTTGACGCCGGTAACCTGTAGTAGCTCTGCACCGCGCGGGCGATTTAAGCCGCGCAATAAGCTCACCAAGTAACGTTAAGACCGGCGCGCTGAGCGGAGAGCAAAACTAAAGAAAAAGGGCAAAAACGCGGGATCGTGACGCCGCCGCGCGCATGGCGGCTATGCCGTCAACCGACGGTTGCCCGAAAATTTAACCGCAATCGATATCGTTGCGCCGCCGGGCCGCGCCCGGCGCCGGCGTCAGCCCTCGAGCTTGCCGAGGATGGAGATGTCGCTGCCGTCGCTATAGTCGGTGCCGCGCCAGCCGGCCTCGTCGTAATCGGCCATGCATTTGTCGGCGAGCGCTTCCATCTCGGCCAACGCGCCCGAGGCGGTGGCCTGGTGCAGCGGGAACATCCGCACCAGCTCGTGGCTGCCGGCGTAGTTCATTTCATAGAGCTCGTGGCGGGCGCCGAACTCGCTGCCGATCGCGTCCCACAACAGTTTCATGGTCTTGATGCGCGTCTTGTAGTCGATGCCGTTGGAGCCGCGCACATAGCGGGCGAGATATTTGTCGATGTCCGGATTGTTGAAGTCGCGCGCATGCGAGGGAAGGTAGATGAGCCCGGAGGCGATCACCTTCTCGACGATCGAGCGCACCGCCGGATAGGCTTCCGTCATGAACATGCGGTAGACGGTCGAAGCGCGCACGTTCGGCAGCACCGTGCCTTCGACCCAAGGCTCGGGATTGCAGGCCATGGCGTCGGTTAGCGACCAGAACAGGTTACGCCAGCCGATCACCTCGCCGATCTGCGCCTGCACGCCGCGGAAACCGTCGACGCCGGTAGCGCGCGCGGCCTTGATCAGCAGGCCGGTGATGAAATCGAGCTTGACCGCGAGCCGCGTGCAGCCCTGCAGCGTGTAGCCGTTGACGAAGCCGGACTTCGGATAGAAGTCCTTCAGCCGCTGCACGTCGCGGTGGATGATCACGTTCTCCCAGGGGATGAACGCGTTGTCGAACACGAAGATGGCGTCGTTCTCGTCGTAGCGCGAGGTGAGCGGATAATCGAAGGGCGAGCCGGTGGCGGCGGCGGTCATCTCGTAGGAGGCGCGGCAGATCAGCTTGATGCCGGGCGTGTCCATCGGCGCGATAAACATCACCACCATGCTGGGGTCGGTGATCTCCTGACCCATGTTCTGGC
Source organism: uncultured Pseudomonadota bacterium (assembly GCA_963829785.1). Lineage (GTDB taxonomy): Bacteria > Pseudomonadota > Alphaproteobacteria > Rhizobiales > Xanthobacteraceae > Pseudolabrys. The sequence goes on from CAWHJZ010000015.1 coordinate 16,425, forward strand.
CGAGAAAGTTGTAATGGGTGAGCGCCGAATTGGTCGCGACCACCTTGGCGCCGGAAACGTAGATGCCGGCGTCGGTCTCCTTCTGGATGGAGATGTAGACGTCCTTGACCTCCTCGACCGGCTTGGCGCGGTCGATCGGCGGATTGACCAAAGCATGGTTGAGATAAAGCACGGATTCCTGCGCGCGCTTGTACCAGGCGCGCGCGTTGTCGGCGAAGTCGCCATAGAACGCGGCATTGGCGCCGAGCGTGTTCATCAAGGCGGCTTTGTAGTCGGGGCTGCGACCCATCCAGCCGTAGCTGACGCGCGCCCAGGCGGCGATGGCGTCACGCTGCGCGATCACTTGTTCGCGCGAACGTGCGGCCTGGAAGAATTTGTGGGTATAGCCGCCGGAGCCGGTGTCGGTCGGCGCCGTGAGCACGGCGCGGGTCTCGTCGGCATGCAGCGCGTCGTAGAGCTTGGCGATCGAGCGCGCGGCGTTGCGGAAGGCGGGGTGCGTGGTGACATCCTTCACGCGCTCGCCGTAGATATAAACCTCGCGGCCGTCGCGTATGGATTCGAGATATTCCGCGCCGGTGAATGGGCGCTGCTTGCCTTCGATGATGGCCTCGGGACGATTGCTCATGGGTTCAGGTGTCTTCCACAAAATCGAAACGGAACGCGTTGCCGGCCGGCTCGATGGTGCCGCAGGCCGGTGTCGAGAAGTGATGCGGCATCACCAGGTTGCCGGTGCCGGCGTGCTTGTCGATCAGCGCGCGGCGGGAGGCCCGCGCGCCGTCCATGTCGGAATCGGCGCGGGTCGACAGATCCGGGAACAGAAGCTGCATCGGATGATGGATGGCGTCGGCGACGAAGACGCCGCGCCGGTCGTTCGAACTCGACGTTCACGATCACGTGGCCCGGCGTGTGGCCGGGGCAGGGCTCGAGCGAAACGCCGTGGTCGAGATCGAAGTCGTCTTCGACCAGGATTGCCTTCTCCGCCCGTATCAGCGGCAGCACGCTGTCCTCGAAGGCGAGCGCGTGCACGTTGGCGCGGGTGTCCTTCTCCTTGGCGTAGACCGCGTCCCAGTGGTCGTATTCGCGCTTGGCCATCACGTATTGCGCGTTGGGAAAAGTCGGCACCCATTGGCCGTCAACCAGCTGCGTGTTCCAGCCGACGTGGTCCCAATGCAGATGCGTGCACATGACGTGGGTGACTTCTTCCGGCTTCACCCCGATCGCCGCCAAACCACCCATGTAGTCCGCCTTGCCCTCGTCGAACTGGCTGCGGCCCGGCCGCGACTTGTTGCAGCAGGTGTCGATCAGGATGGTGTGGCGGCCGGTGCGAAGCACGAAGGAGTGGAAGCTCATGATCAGCTTTCCGTCGGCGTCGAAGCGGCCAGGCAGGGCGCGGCGCGCTTCCTCCAGCATGTCCGGCGTGGCGGCGGGAAAGAATTCCAGCGCCGCAAAGGCGGGGAATTCGAGCTCGGCCACGCGGCCGATGCTGTAGTCGCCGATGGTGATGGGGCGCATGTGTCGGGGGCTCCCGGGTCGGTTATGACGTTTCTCGTTGTCCGGCAGCTTAGCACGGTGATACCGCCCCGGAAGACGCCCGGCGGCATGGCGCCGCGGCGCAATCGCCCGGCGGTTCGAATGAAGCAACCGCTGAAGCGAAGCGGCGGCCGCCTTCGCGCCCGCGGTCGCGCGTCCGCGCCGCCAGGCACAAGCGGCGCCAATTTCACGGTTGATTTGCGTCAATGTGGCGGCGGCGCACACCTGTCAGTTATCGCCCATACGGGTGGCGTGGCCACGGACGGACAGGAGGTTTCGACATGCGCGCGGTTTTGGTCTCGACGTTCCTTGCGGCGTTGACGCTGTCGACCGGCTTTGCGGTCTCGTCGGCGAATGCGCAGGGGCGCGTCTGCCATCAGCTCTGGGTCGAGCGCAATCAGGTCTACAAGGATTACGGCTATTGCTTCAAAACGGCGCGGGGCATCCGATATTTCGGCAATCGCGGCTGCCGCTACGAAAATGAAGCCGATATCCCGATGTCGCGCCGCGACCGCGCGCGCATCAGCGACATTCAGGCGGAAGAGCGTGATCTCGGCTGCCGCTGAGACGGCGGCCGGCGCGATCAGCCACCCAAGCCGAGCAGTTCGGGGCGGTACTCGAAGTGCATGGTGTCATAGTGGTACCACTTGCCGCCCCAGATGAAACCGTGGCGCTCGAAGATTTCGACGATCTGCTGCGGCATCCGGTTGCGATAGGGAATCGGATTGGCCTTCTTGTGCCAGAACCAATAATCCGCATAGCGCGTGTTGAGGTCGATGGCAGCGGCGTAGCTGTGCACGCTCGGCTTGCCGGTGTCGGCCACCGCGCGGCATGAGTAGACGCCGGCGATCGGATAAGCCGTGCGCTTGACGGCTTCCGGCAGGGCGTCGATTTCGCTCGACACCGCCTGCAGCCGCCGCGCCACGCCGTTGACCCGGGTGACATAGACGCGCTTGCCCCAAGTGCGCGGCAGCCAGACGATCGACACCAGATGGCGCCGCACCTGACCCTTGCGGCAATCGCCATACATCTTGTCGAAGAAGGCTTCGTTGCGAAAGCGGCCGGGATCGTCGTTGACCGGCGGATGGCTGGTCAGCGGGCCGCGTGGATAGCGCGAATGGAACTGGTCGAGGATCGTGGCGTGGCGCAAGAGATTGCTGAACGACTTATTCGGCCTGCCGTCCCACACCGGCATGCGTGTGCCGTCGCGCCAATAGATGTACTTGTCGTCGTGGCGGACAATCCGGTCGGGATAGGCGGCGACCAAGGCATCGAGGGCGGCCGATGCCGCCTGCGCGCGCGCGGTTGCCGGTAGTACGATTGTAAGCAGTGCGATTAAGACGCCGAGAGCCGCCTGCGCCAGGCCGGCGCGGCGGTATGATTAAACTTGCGTCGTCGTGCATGGCGCGCTGCCGTGATTCGTTGCTGTCGAACGACAATATTGCGGGCAGGCGTCAGCGCAAGCCAAGCCGCTCAGGGGCAGCCGGCGCGCAGCTGTTCGTTCTCGGTGAGCGCGGCGCACACCGTGATGATGTGCGCGCCGTTATAGCGCTCGACCACGGCGGGAAGGGAACGATGCGCGATGCGATGCCGCCGTGCAACGTGGGCAATCTTCGGACGCGATCGCACAGGCTCGGTGTGTGAAGGCGCGATCGCGCGCGGCGATGCGTTCGGCTTCGGCGGCGGCGCGGGTATCGCGGCGGGCGCCGGCGCGATCGAGGCGGTGACATCTTCCGCCACTACGCGCGGAGGCTTCTTTGTTCCCGGTGCGACGTCGGCGACCTCCTCGGTCGGCGTGTGCGCTGCGTGCGGCGGCGGGCGCCCTCCATAGGCGGCCCAGATCAGGGGCGTCATCACCCCGACGGTCATCCCGGCAACGAACAAGAAGCGATGCAGCATGGCGGGTCGTCTCAAGCGTGGTCCGACTTCGATGCCGGGCGCGCCCTGTCATCAAGCCGTCGACAAAATGCAGCAATAGATCGTGGCTCTTCTGTGCTATTCGCCCGCATTCCACAGGCGGCTCACACCGCTATAATGGAACTTGGCGGACGGCACGAAATCCACAGACCCGGAGCGAATTTGGTGAGCACAGCGGCCCTGAAGAGCGGCATACCGCCGACGCCGGCGGTGGATGTCGAGCATTTCCGGCTACGCCGTTTCATCGAGCGGCTCGAAGAGGCCGGCGAGCTCGACGTGGTGAGCGAGCCGCGCGACCTCATCGACATCGCCGCTCATCTCGACGGCAACCCGAAGGCGGTGCTGATCCGCAAGGCCGGGCCGGAGCAGGCGGAACTCGCCGGCAATGTGATGGGCTCGCGGCGGCGGCTGGCGCTCGCCTTCGACGTGCCGGAACACGACTTGCTCAAGGAAGTCCTGGCGCGGGTCGAAACGCCCATCGCGCCGGTGGAAGTATCGAGCAGTGAGGCGCCGGTGCATCAGGTGGTGCTGACCGGCGCCGATGCCGACTTCACCAGGCTTCCCGTTCATCTCCAGCACGGCGAGGACGGCGCGCCTTACATCTCCGCCAGCATCGACGTCACCCGCAGCTTCGACGGCAAGCGCCGCAATGTCGGCTATCGCCGGCTGATGCTGCGCGGGCGCACCGAGGCCGGCATGGACCTGGTCGCGCCCAGCGATCTGCGCATCATGTATGGCGAGTTCGTCAAGCATCGCGCGCGCATGCCGGTGGCCTTCGCCATCGGCTCGCATCCGGCCGACGGCGTCGCCGCCGCCTGCACCTGGACCGGCGCCGACGAGATGGCGATCATCGGCGCCTTGCGCGGCGCAGCCGTTCCGCTGGTGCGCTGCGCCACCATCGACGCCTGGGCGCCGGCCGATGCGGAAGATGGTGTTGGAAGGTTATCTCGACGAAGAAGGTTGGCACGAGCCGGAGGGCCCCTACGGCGAATTCCTCGGCTATTACGGTCACCTCAAGATCAACCCAGTGTTTCATCTCACCGCCATCACCATGCGGCGCGACGCGCTGTTCCAGACTGCGACCATCGGCGGGCGCTATCTCGACACCACCGACACCGCCGCGCTCAACACCATCCGCACCGAAACCGCGGCCTGGGCCGCGCTGCGCACCGCGGTGCGCGAGCCGGTCGCGCTCTATGCGACGCCGGCGAGCGGCGGCGTCTATAATCTGCGGCTGTCCATGCGCCAGCGCGTGCCGGGCGAAGCGCGCAACGCCATCGCCGCCATCTTCGGCAGCACCGCGGAAGTGAAGCACGTGTTCGTGGTCGACGAGGATGTCGATATCTTCTCCGACGCGCAGATGGAATGGGCGCTGGCGACGCGCTTCCAGGCCGACCGCGATCTGGTGGTGGCGAGCGGATTCCGCGCCGTGCCGCTCGATCCGTCGCTGCGCGGCGGGCGCACCGGCGCCAAGGCCGGTTTCGACATGACCTTTCCGTTCGGCACCGACCGCAGCGAAAGCCGGGTGCCGGCGCCGCCAGAGCTGGGTGCGGCGGGCGGCAAGAGCGTGCGCGAGGCGCTGGAGAGCGGTCCGCAAAGCTTCCGCGATCTCATGGAAGCGACCGGCAGCCGCGACGGCCGCGACGTGCTGCTCGCGCTCGACGAGGTGCGGCAAGCGGTCGGCTTGGAGCGCCTGCACGACGGGCGCTACCGGTTGCGCGGGCAAGAGCAAGCGCAATAAGAACAAGCCTGACGCGTTTTCAAACTGCCAATTCGGAGTATTGCGATGATGTCATTTCGGACGATTGCTATTGCTTTCTTTGCGCTCGCCGCCGCATTCGCGGGCGCGCTGTCGCCGGCGGCCGCCGCCGACAAGGTCAAGCTCAGCCTCGCCGCCACCAACGATCCGGCCTATCTGCCGTTCTTCGTCGCCATGGACAAAGGCTATTACAAAGCGCTCGGCCTCGACGTGGAGCCGGTCTATGTCGGCGGCGGCATTGCCACGCCGGGTCTGATCTCGGGCGCCATCCAGTTCAGCACCTCGACCGGCTCGGGGATCAGCGCCATCATCAAGGGCGCCAAGCTCAAGGTGGTGATGAGCCTGTCGGAAAGCCCGCCGTGGAAATTGTGGGTGACCGACCCGGCGATCAAGACGCTGGCCGCGCTCAAGGGCAAGGCGGTCGGCATCCAGTCGCACGGCGATCTGTTCGAAATGTCGATGCGCAATCTGCTCATGCAGCACGGCATGAGCGGCGACGCGGTGACTTACGTGCAACTCGGTTTCGGCAGCGCGCCGCGGCTGGCGGTCATCAAGAAGCGCTCGCTGCCGGCCGTGCTATTGACCAATCTGGAAGAGCGCATTGCGCGCAAAAATCATCTATTGGGCAACGCCAAGATGCTGGTCGATATTTCCCAGGTCATCCGCGCGCCCAATAACGGGCTGGCGGTCTCCACCGCGATGCTGGCGAACAAGCCCGATGTGGTGGAGCGCATGGTGCGCGGCACGCTGATGGCAGTGCGTTACATCAAGACCCAGCGCGATGGCGCGCTTGCGATCTTTGCCAAGCACGCCAAGGGCGTCGCGCCGGACGTGTTGCGGGGTGCGTTGGACGATCAGGCGGCCAAATTCCTCGACAGCGGCGAGGCGTCGTTGGCGGCCTGGAAATCGGAGCTGGCCGTGCGCGCCTCGATCGTCGGCCTGAAGCAGGCGCCGGCGCCGCAATCGGTGTTCGACTATTCGCTGGTCAAACAGGCGGCCAAGAAATTGAACGCCAGCGGCTGGAAGGCGGCGCAATAACGAACGTCATTCCGGGTACCGGCCGAAGGCCGGACCCCGGAATGACGAGAGTGCCTTACGCCACCGCGATCTCGAGCGGGAAGTTGTCGACGATCTCGTGGCCGGTCTCGTTCACGATGAAGGTGTGGCCGAGGAAGATGCCGAACATCCCGTCGGGCGTGATCGGGTTGGGCTCGGCCATGATCACCATGCCGGGCTTCAGCACCTTGTCGATCTCGATGCCGCGCACGTGCTCGGCCGAGACGTGCGGGTTGTCGGTGACGATGTCGATGCCGTGGCACTGGGTCGGCCGCGATTGCATGCCGTTCGCGCGGAAGAACTTGCTGGCCTCGCGCATGGCTTCCGCCGGTTTGCCGGGCATGATCTCGGCCACGATCTTGTTGTAGCCGGGCAGCGTGATCTCCTCCCAGAACTTGCGCACCATGTCGTTCGGCGGCCCGAGCGTGATCGGCGAGCCGATCTGCGCCGTGTAGCCGCGGTAGCCGGCGGCAAGCTCCATGTTGATGATGTCGCCCTTCTTCAGCACGCGGTGCGAGGGCCGCGGATTGCCGAAGATCATCGCCGGGTTGTCCATCGGGGTGGAGCCGATGATGAGGAAATCGATGTCGCCGCCACCGTCCATGATGGCGGCCGCGGCCGCGGCGCGCAGCTCGTATTCCTTGGCCCCCGGCTTGGCGCGGGCGATCATCGCCTCCATGGCATTCTGGCAGAGCACGCCCGCCTTGCGCACGCATTCGAGCTCTTCCGCGCTGTGGATCACGACCAGCTCGTGCAGGAAGTTCTTGGTGAACACGATCTCGGCGTCGGGCAGGCCCACTTTGAGCGTGTTGTACTGGTTGACCGGCATGTAGTCTTCGTGGCGCGGGTCGATTTCCATCAGCCCGATGCGGCCGCGCTCGAGCTTCAGTTCCTTGATGCGCTCCAGCATCACCTCGGCATAGCGGCCGTTGCGGCTGTGGCGCACGTCCTTGACGGCAACCTCGACGTTACGGCGCACGGCTTCGGCGTGGGTGCCGCCCATGGAATAGATCATGGTCGGCTCACCTTCGAGCGGCACCAGCACGTAGCAGCAGAGCGCGTGCCATTCGTAATGGCCGGTGAGCCAGGTCATGCCGGCGCCGAAGCTCCAGTGGCTGGGACCGCCGGCGGCGATCACGCAGTCGAGCTTGTGCTCCTTCATCTTGGCGCGCAGCGCGGCGTAGCGGCGGGCGTATTCCTTGGCCGAGAACTGCTCGTAGACCGCGTCGCGGTAATAGGGCGTGTCGCGCATGTTGGCGAAGGGCAGCGCCTGGTCGAGCTTGTCGCGCACTTTTTCCCAAGTTTGCGGGCCGATCGGGCGGGGCGTTTGGACGTTCATGGGAGCACCTCGGAGACTGGAGAAGAGAGGCGGCGCGGCGTTTCGGCCGCGCCGCTATTGTCGGTTACTGGGTGCACTTGCCGATAGTGATCGGCCCACCCAGTTTCTTGACCGCCTCGTTGGCGATGTCGGGATTGAACACGTCCTTCACCGGCGGCTTCTTCTTGATGTAGCCGACGTCGAAGTCATGCTTGATAGTCCACTCGGTGCGCTTGGCGTCATAGCCGGTGTTCACCGTCCAGACGCAGTGGTCGGTCAGCTGCTTCCAGGCGTATTCGACCGCGTCCTTCGGCCGGCCGGTCGCCTTCATGATGATCGGCACTACCTTGGCTTCGTCCTTGTACATGGTGCGGCTGGCTTCGATCATGGCGGCGACGGCGTCGACCATCATGTCGTGGTTTTTCGCGATCCAGGCGATCTGGCCGCCATAGGCGTTATAGTAGAAGTCCGGCATCAGGTCTGCGAGCGAGGTGAGCACGTGCAGGCCGGGGTTCTTCTTGTGCGCCAGATAGACGCTTTCCGGATGCAGCGAGACGCCGTTGATCTGGCCGGACACCAATCCCGGCAAGCGTCCGGCGGTGGCGCCGGCAATGAACTGCACGTCGTCGACCTTGAGGCCGGCGGAGAGCAGCACCTGGCGGCCCATGATCCAGTTGAAGCCGCCGACGCCGCCGCCGACCGCGGAGAGCTTCTTGCCCTTAAGGTCCTTGGCGGTCTTGATGTCGGCGGTGACCATGTAGGACTGCGGCAGGCGCGGCGCGAGGCCCCAGATCTGCCGCACCTTGACGCCGCGGCCGATGGCGACGGGCGTCACCGGCACCAGCGCCGTGCCCTGCGCGGCGGCGGCCTTCGCCGCCGGCGATGAGCCGCCCTCGAATTGGATGATGGAGACGTCGAGGCAGTGCTTCTTGAAGAAGCCGAGCTCCTTGGCGACGTAGGGTGTGGTGTGCACCACGTTGGGCGGCGACACGGCGACGCCGATATTCATCTTGCGCATGGTCTTGCATTCGGCCGCCGCCGCCGGATTGACGGCCGGGCCGGCGATCAACATGCCGCCCGCCAGCAGCAACGGGGCGTACCAGAGCTTTTTCATCTGCATCGTCTTCCTCCCCTTGATTGTCGTTATTCGACTTCGTTCTTAGACTAGAGCGATCCTCAATCCTGATTGCCGGCTTTGGTCCAGGGCGCCACCCGCACCTCGACGAAGCGCACGCAGGCCGTCAGCGTCACGCCCAGCAGGCCGAGCGTGACGATTGGCACGAACATCTTGTCGACCTGGTAGGTCGAGGCGGTGCGCACGATCAGGTAGCCGATGCCGGAAATGGCCGTGTAGAGGTCGGCCAGCACCATGCCGATCAACCCGCGCCCGACCGCCAGCCTTAAGCCCGTGACGATAAAGGGCAGCGCGCCGGGCAATATGATGTTGATCCACAACTGCCGTTCCGAGCAGCGGAACGAGCGGCCGACCTCGAGCAGCTTGGTGTCGACGTTCTTCACGCCTTGATAGGTGTTGATCACCATCGGGAAGAAGGCGAACAGGAACAGGATGATGACCTTGGAAGTGAGGGCGAAGCCGGCCCACAGCACGATCAGCGGCACCAGTGCGACGCTCGGGATCGAATAGAGAAAGGTGATGTAGACGCCGAGCCCGATATCGAGCAGCCAGTAGCGGGCCAGTAGGAGGCCGACGATGACGCCGATCACGGCCGCGAGCGTCAGGCCGATCGCCAGCACCACCAGGCTGGGCGCGAGATAGGTCCACAATTCGCCGCTTCCCACCATCTCCACCGCCGCCTTGGCGATGGCCGATGGGGTGGTGAACAGCACCGGGTCGATCCTGCCGCCGAAGATCTGCCAAAGGGCCAGCACGACGGTGAGCGAGATCAACCGCACCGTCACATTGAGCGCCATTTGCTTGCGACGGCGGCGGGCGGCGACCTGTTTGGCGCGTTCGCGGTCGTCGCTCTCCGAGCGCGCCGCCATGGCGATCATGTCGACGTCCGGCGCCTGCGCGGTCATGGCTGGGCGGCCTCCGCCACGCGCGGGCGCTGCGGGCGCGCGGTGTGGAGCTGGTGCCAGATGTGCGTGCGCAGCTCGGTAAAGCGCGGGTCGGCGCGCACCGTTTCGACATCGCGCGGATGGCGGAACGGCACGTCGATGATTTCCTTGATGCGGCCGGGGCGCGCGGTCATCACCGCCACGCGGTCGCCGAGCAGGATCGCTTCGTCGATCGAATGGGTGATGAACACCATGGTCTTGCGCTCTTCCGGGCGCTCCATCAGGTGCAGCAATTCTTCTTGCAGGATTTCGCGGGTCTGCGCGTCGAGCGCGGCGAACGGTTCGTCCATCAGCAGAATGGATGGATTGATCGCCAGCGCCCGCACCAGGCCGACGCGCTGCTGCATGCCGCCGGAGAGCTGATAGGGATAATGCTTCTCGAAGCCGGTCAATCCGACGAGGTCGAGATAATGCGCGACGCGCTCCTTGATGTGCGCGGCCGGCGCGCCGGCCATGGCGAGGCCGAAGGAGGCGTTGTCATAGACGGTTTTCCAGGGCAGCAAGCCGAAGTGCTGGAACACCATGGCCACGCCTTCCGGCGGCCCGGCGACTGGGTTGCCGTGGACCAGGAGCTTGCCATCGCTGATATCGGTCAGGCCGGCGATGCAGCGCAATAGCGTGGTCTTGCCGCAACCGCTCGGCCCGACGACGCAGAGGATTTCCTGATGACGAACGGCAAGCGAAAGCTGACGGAAGGCGACGACGGTTCCATCGAGAAAGAGCTTGCTTGCGCCGTCCGCGACGATTGAAAAACGATCGTCGGCGGCCGTTGACGCCATGCTGTGTGACCTCCCCAGGGACCAAGGCGCCGATGCCCGGTCTCAGCCGGGCTTAGGCTCGCAAGAATTCTGCCGGCCGGGAGCGGAGTCAAGCGGGATGGCCGTGGTTCGGCGTTATTGCGGTTATGCGAATCTCACTGCATGGACCGATCGGCACCAGGAGATATAGCCGCAAAGGTCAGCCGGACACGACTTGCAGTGTTACCGGCGCCAGCCCTGAGAAGCCGAGCGCGTGCGCGCCGGCGGGCGTCAGGTCGATGACGCGGCCGCGCACGAAGGGACCGCGATCGTTGATACGCACGGTGACGCTGCGGCCGTTGCGCCGGTTGGTGACGCGTACGCGCGTGCCGAAGGGAAGCGTCTTGTGGGCGGCGGTCAGCGCGCGCGGCGAGACCTGTTCGCCGTTGGCGGTGCGGCCGCCTTTGGTGGCGTAGACGGAAGCGATACCGGACTGGGCGTTCGCAACTGGAACGGTGGCGAGCATCAAGAAAGCACCGCAAAGGGCGGCGGCGACGCGCAGCATCATTGTACGTAGTCTCCCCGATTGCCCACCCAAGCCCGCACCGGCTGATAGAGCCCGGATGTGCGCTTTCGGGGCGGGAATGGGGCCATTTCAGGGAGATGCGCGTAAATCAGTGCAGGTTTTCGCGCATAGCAGGGCTGCGCCTTAATGGTGTATATTTAGATTTAAGAATGTCAGAGCAGCGCGGCGTAAAACAATGCGTTATAGAAATGCCGTGCGTTTGAGGGGGCCCTTGTTCCGGCTGCTGCCGGGCGGAGCGGGAACTTAGGTTCTGTACTGGCGTTGCCAACCGGAAGTGTATGTATGCCGGGCAAAGGTATGTCGTTTATCTTATATGTCGTCGTTCTGGTCGTGTCCGTCAGCAGCGTGATGATGGGGCTCGACTGGTTGTCGAACTCCGCCGCCGCCGGTGCCCAAGTCGGTGCAGACCGTGCGCGCGCCGGCGAAGCCCGCCGCGCCGGCCGTGGCCAACAAAGTCGCATCCGAGAAAACCGCGCCCCAGCGGACCGCCGCCACGACCGGCAAGGCGAGTTCGATGGCCATTGCCGATACCGATGCGGCGAAGCCGGCGCCCGCGAAATCCAATACGACCGACGCAATGGCCGCCAAGCAGCCGGATGTTGCGGCGGTGGTTCCCGAGACCGCCGGCAGCGCGACCGTGAACGCGCCTATGAACGCGCCAATCAACGCCACGGACGACGCGCAAGCCAATACAACGGTGGGAGAAGGCAAGACGACCGCCATGGCGCATGCGGGCGACGTCAGCGGCGCGACCGCGGATGCCGCGGCGCCGCGCTGCGACGTGCAGGCTTGCGCGCAACGCTATCACTCATTCAGCGTTTCCGATTGCACCTATCAGCCGTTCGACGGGCCGCGCCGTCTTTGCACGGTCGGCAATCCGCCGAAGCAGGCCGACGCCGCGCCGGCGGGCGTGCAGACCTCCGACGCGAGCAAGCCGGCGGCCTCGTCTTCGTGCCATTATGATGCTTGCGGCGAGGCCTATCGGTCGTTCGATCCGGCGACCTGCACGTGGCAGCCTTTCGAAGGCCCGCGGCGGCTGTGTGAGAAGTAGGCGCTTCCTCTCGGCGGTCTAG
>CAWHJZ010000016.1:0-68555 GCA_963829785.1 uncultured Pseudomonadota bacterium
CCCGCTTTGCTGGAAGTTCTTAGCAGCGTCGCCGCGCGATGTCATTCCGGGCCACGTCTTTCACGCGCCTCGCGCATGACGGTGGGCAGCGGCTTACGGGTGCCAGGCTTCTTCTTTCGGCGCCGGCTCTTCCTCGGCGGCCGCGCGCGCCGGACCGATCACCTTGACGAGCGCGCGCAAGGCCTCCTGCACGCCCTGGCCCGAGGCCGAGGACAAGACGAGCGGCGTCTTCTTGCAAGCTTTCTTCAGCTTCGCCGATTGCGTCTTGATCTGATCCGGCGTCATGGCGTCGGCCTTGGTCAAGGCGACGATCTCCGGCTTGTCGGTGAGGCCCTGGCCATAGGCCTCGAGCTCGCCGCGTACGGTGCGGTAATCGCGGCCAGCATCGTCGGAGGTGCCGTCGACCAGATGCAGGATCACGCGGCAACGCTCGGTGTGGCCGAGGAAGCGGTCGCCGAGGCCGACGCCATCATGCGCCCCTTCGATCAGACCGGGCAGATCGGCCAGAACAAATTCGCGCTCGTCGACGCGCACGACGCCGAGCTGAGGGTGCAGCGTGGTAAAGGGATAATCGGCGATCTTCGGCTTGGCGGCGGTAACGACCGAGAGGAAGGTGGACTTGCCGGCATTGGGCAGCCCGATCAACCCGGCGTCGGCGATCAGCTTCAGCCGCAGGCGGATGGTCATTTCCTCGGCCGGCTGGCCGGGATTGGCGTGGCGCGGCGCGCGGTTGGTCGAGGTCTTGAAGTGCGCGTTGCCGAAGCCGCCATTGCCGCCGCGGGCGATGGTGACGCGCTGGCCCACCTCGGTGAGGTCGCCGAGCAGGGTCTCGCCGTCTTCCTCATAGACTTGCGTGCCGACCGGCACCTTCAGCACCGCATCCTTGCCGTTGGCGCCATGGCGGTCCTTGCCCATGCCATTGCCGCCGCGCTGGGCCTTGAAGTGCTGCTGGTAGCGGTAGTCGATGAGCGTGTTCAGGCCGTTCACGGCCTCGACCACGACGTCGCCGCCGCGGCCGCCGTCACCGCCGTTCGGTCCGCCGAACTCGATGTACTTCTCGCGCCGGAACGACACGCAGCCGTTCCCGCCCGCGCCGGACAGGATATAGACCTTGGCTTCGTCGAGGAATTTCATGGGCTCGATATAGGCGATCGAAGCCCATCCTGCACCCTTTCCTTGGCCTCATCGAGCGTGCAGGAAACGGGTCGTCCCGTCTTGCTTAATGCGCTCCAGCAGGTCGACTTCCCATGACAAATAGGCGTTCATGGCCGCTTCGTTGTCGTTCGGCCGCTCGTAGGGCTTGAGCCAGACGTCGACCGGGTCGTCGGCCAGCCGCTCGGCGGTGGACAGGGGAAAGCTGGCGGCAGCCCAGGCGGCGTTGCCGCCCTTGAGCCAATGCACGGGGCAGCCGGTGAGCGCCTGGGCGTCGGCGACGGCCAGGCTCGCCAGCACGCCGTCTTCCGAGGTGAGGATCACCTCGCCGGTCGGCGCGATCTTCTTGAAGGCCTGGTCGAGCCGCGAGCGGATGGCGAACCAGGCGCCGGGGATGTGGCCGCGCCGGTAGCGCGGGCTGGTCGACAGGTCGATGACGGTCACGTCGTCAATGGCGATGGCGGCGGAGGGATCGACCGCGTTCGGAGACGGCGTGCCGAGCAGCGCCGGCGCCGGCCGGCCTTTCTCGTCGCCGGCTTGCGGCAACACATAGACCTCCCGCCAGCCCATCTGCTTGAGCCAGGATGCCGACATCAGCGCGCGAACCTCCTTGTCGTCGCTCACCACGACGCGCGCACCCAGCACGCCGGCATAGATGTCGGTCGCCTGCACCAGTTGCCCGCCGGGGGCGGAGATGGCGCCCGGATAATGGCCGGCTTCGTATTCGGCCGGCTCGCGCACGTCGAAGACGTAGGTGGTGCGCGTGTCGTCCTTTCGCCATGTCTCGACCGTCGCGCTGTCGGTGCGGGTGACGCCATATTTTTCGGCCACCGCTTCGGCGTGGCGCTTGGCCCAGGCCACGCCTTCGTCGGTGTAGCCCGGCGTGCCGCCGGTTTCGCCGCTGGCGCAAGTAAGCCCCGCGAGATGCCAGCCCATGGTGCCGTTGCGCAGCGCCATCACCTTGTTGGGCACGCCGGCGTTGATCAGCGACTGCGCGCCGATGATGCTGCGGGTGCGGCCGGCGCAGTTGACGACGATGGTGGTGTCGGGCGAGGGCGCGATGTCGTGCACGCGCAGGACCAGCTCGGCGCCGGGCACGTTGATGCCGGTCGGGATCGAGACGCGCGTGTATTCGTCGAAAGGACGGCTGTCGAGCACGACAAGCTTGGTGCCATCATGCATGAGCGCATCAAGCTCAGTGGCGCTGATGCTGGGCGTGCCGCTGTCGTGCTCGACGAATTCGCCGAACGCCTTGCTCGGCACGTGCACGCCGGAGAAGGTGACCAAGCCGGCCTTTTCCCATCCCGCCACGCCGCCGTCGAGATAAGAAAGATCGCTGTAGCCGGCGCGCGCGAGGATATCCGCGGCGCGTTGCACCAAGCCGTCATTGTCGTCGACGAGCACGATGCGCGTGGTCTTGCGCGGCACCAGCGTCGCGAAGCGCAGTTCCAGCCGGCTCAGCGGCACGTTGCGCGCCCACAACAGATGGTTCTGCGAGAAGGTCAATTCCTCGCGCACGTCGACGAGCGCCAGTTCCTGCGCCGTCGCCGAGCATGGCTTTGACGGCGGCGGGGCTGACGGGCTTGGCTGTCGAAACGCCGGCGTGCAGGTTCATGACGCCGTCATGCGCATGATGGCGACTTCGCCGGTCTTCGCATCGATCTTGATGCGGTCGATTTTGTCGAGGTCGGTGCCGGTGACGCGGACGAAGCGGGCATTCTCCGGATAGTCGATCGAATGAATGGCACCGTCCTGGTAGATGCCGGCCTGCCCGGGATTGAGCCGGTATTTCTTGATCGGCTTAACCTTGGCGTGCGTCGGATCGCTGCCGTTGTCCTCGCGCTCCCACTCGGTCATGTCGGTATATTTGGCGGCCTGGCCGTAGATCGCCCACGACGCGCCGTGGTCGTGCGGCGGCGACACGCGCGCCTGGCCCATGATGTGCGAGAGCACTTGGAAGCCGAGCTTGGGATCCTCGTACAGCACCTTGATGCCGGTCGGCTGGTCGTCGCCGCAATATTTGTCGACGAAGTCCTTGTTCTTGAGCAGACGCTCGAGATTCTTCATCACTTCATCGCGGCCGGCCGGGCCGGGATCCTTGGCGAGCGTGGCGCGGCAGTCGGCGATGAATTGGTCGAGATCGTATGCCATGGCGTCCTCCCTGGACTTCGTTGGGGAGGATTTTCGCCCAAGTCGGCGGCGGATGCCAGTGGGTCTGTGCTACGCGCTCGCGCGCCGACCGTTACGACCGGCGCGCGGGCCCTTCCACTTCATCCGTTTAGTGCGACCCGTTTCATCCGGCCCCAGCCCTTCAGCGCCGACCAGATGCCCCGCTCGAGCCGGAAGCGGTCGATCGGCGCCGACGACTTGATGGCGCGGATGCGGTAGAGGCCGACGCCGGTCCACTGGAAGCCACACTTCTCCAGCACCCGGCGCGAGGCCGGGTTGGTGACGCGGGCGCCGGCTTGCAGGGCCTCGTGGCCGAGATCGGTGAAGGCGTAGTCGATCACCGCGTGCAACGCCTCGGTGGCATAGCCCTGGCCCCAATACGGCGCGCCGATCCAGTAGCCGATCTCCGGTGCGTCCTCCAGTGTGGAGACGCCGCAGGCGCCGACAATGGTTTCGTCGCGCAGCGTGATCAGGAACACTGCTTCGCCGTCGGATTTGTTCGCCCCGCCGATAAAACTTTCGGCATCCGCGTGCTTGTAGGGATGCGGAATACGCGCCGTGTTTTCGGCAATGCGACGGTCGTTGGCGAGCATCGCTACCGTTTTAGCGTCCTCAAGCCGCGGGGCGCGCATAGCAAGCCGCTTGGTCTCGAGGACGGGGATACTCGCCTCGCGGAATTCCCTTCCGGGCAGTTGCTCGCAGAGTGTCATGGCTCGGGCTCCAATTGCGGCAGCACAAGCGCTGCCAAATGCGAAGAGGGGGAGCCGGCATCCCGTCTCCCCCTCTCGGAACCCAATGAGCCCCGCCGGTTTGACTGAATGCCGGCGGACCTCGAATTTAGTCCACCGTTTACTCCGCCGCTGCCTCCGTCATCGGTACAACCGACACGACTTTGCGGCCTTTGGCTTTGGTAGCGAACTGAACTTTTCCGTTGATGAGCGCGAACAGCGTGTGATCCTTGCCGAGGCCGACATTGCGACCGGGATGCCACTTGGTGCCGCGCTGACGAGCAAGAATGTTGCCGGCGAGACAGGTCTCACCGCCGGAAAGCTTCAGGCCAAGCCGCCGGCCCGCCGAGTCGCGGCCGTTACGCGAAGATCCGCCTGCTTTTTTATGTGCCATCGTCTTGCTCTCGAATTCTGCTCTACTGTTTACACCGATTCCGTGACGGAATCATCTCACTTCTTCTTACCCTTTGTACCCGCGGCCGCGGTCTTGCCCTTTGCCGTCCCCTTGGCCGCCGGCTTCTTCGCGGCGGCCGGCTTTTTGGCCGCGCTGGCCTTCTTGGCCTCGGCCGTGCCGGCTTCCGCGGCGACCTCGCCTTCGGCCACCGCCGGTGCTTCCGGCTGCGGCTTGGCCGCGCGCTTGGGCCGCGGCGGCGGGGTATCCGAGGGCTTGGCTCCGTCGGTCAGGATTTCGGTGATGCGAATCACCGAAAAATCGTGCCGGTAGCCGCGCTTGCGGCGCGAATTCTTGCGCCGGCGCTTCTTGAAGGCGATCACCTTGTCGCCGCGGGTGTGCTCGAGCACCTCCCCGGCCACAGTCGCGCCGGCAACCGTCGGCAGGCCCAGCACGGGGGTGTCGCCACCCACCATCAGAACTTCGCCGAACGCCACCACTTGGCCGGGCTCGCGCTCGACCCGGTCGATCCGGATGACATCGTCCGGGGCAACGCGGTACTGCTTGCCGCCGGCTTTGATGACTGCGAACATCTTTTTGTCCTCGTGTTCGTCCCCCGGCGCTCGGAACTGACGTCCCGGACCGGCTTCTTTCAGTCGAAATGTTGTTGACTTTGAAGGGCTTAGTGAGCCCAGCAAAAAGCACGCGGACCCGAAGGCCCGCGGCTGGGCATGGTTATGGCGATGCGGGAGCGAACTGTCAAGGAACTGCGCTTTGCGGGCGAGCTTGGCCCGGCTGGCTCGTAATGCGAGCCAAGGGCTTGCGATAATGCAGATTTTCGTCGCTGCCGTATTGCCTCCGGCGCGCGGAATATCCAAGCTAGCGCCGGGCCGAACCTTATTGGGGTTCGCGGGCGGACGGATAAAGGCTAAAAAAACCAGACTTAAGTCAGTGAGGGCCTCGGATCCCGCCGACTTGTCCGACCCGCAACAAGCAACCTGTACAAACGCACGACAACGACACGAACGGGAGGAACCACAATGTTCTACGGAAAAATGCTACCGGCGCTGGTCGCGCTCGGCGTGCTGGGGACCGTGTCCGGCGCCTCGGCGCAGCAGCCGATCGCCATCGCCACGCCGCCGGCCGGCTCGATCTACAACTCGACCGCCGCCGCGATCGGCAAGGTGCTCGCCGAAAAGGCCGGCCTGAAGCTGACCGTGCAGGCACTGGGCGGTTCCAGCCAGTACTTGCCGATCGTCAATGCCGGCGAGGTGCCGTTCGGCATCGCCAACGTCTACGAGACCAACCTGGGCGTGACCGGCACGGCATACTTCAAGGGCCGGCCGCAGAAGGACATCCGTTCCGTCGCCGTGCTCTATCCGCTGCGGAACGCCATCTTCGTCAAAAAGGACAGCAAGTTTAAGAAGCTTGCGGACCTCAAGGGCGCGCGCGGCCCGGTGGGCTTCACCAACCAGAAGGTCCTGACCGCCGTCACCAACGCGGCGCTCATCCCCGGTGGAATCACGCTCAAGGACATCAAGGGCGTGCAGGTTTCCAACATCATTGCCAACGCCAACGCCTTCAAGGAAGGCCGCACCGACTTCTTCGTGTTCGCGCTCGGCGCGGGCCCGATCAAGGAAGCCGACGCGGCGGTGGGCGGCGTGCGCGCGCTGACCGTGCCCAAGCCGACGCCGGAGATCATCGCCAAAGTTAAGTCGATGGTGCCGGTCGCCTATTTGCTCCATCAGACTCCGGGCAAGGGCAAGACCGGGCTGTTGGCGCCGGGCTATATCGTGTCGTACGGCGTCAACCTGTTCGCCAGCACCAAGACGCCGGATGACGTCGTCTACAAGATGGTGAAGGCGATGCACGAGCATGCCAAGGAGTTCGGCAAGGTGTTCCCGCCGCTGCGGCTATTCAAGGCCGACGCGATGGCCCAGGATATCCCCGGCGTGCAGTTTCATGCGGGCGCCATCAAGTACTACAAGGAAATCGGCCAGTGGCCGCCGAAGAAGAATTGAGGCATGAGCGTCCAACTGAACGTTCAGTGCAGGCATGATCGATAACAACAAACATGAACATGGGCTGCCCTCCTCCGGGAGGGCAGCCTTGCCCTATCCACGTCGTCTCATCGATGCATTGGCGCTCTTGCTCACGCTGGGCGCCATCTGTTTTGCGCTCGACGGCTTCAACCGAGTCGGGATCGCAATCTACGACCAGCAATACCTCGCCGGGATGTTGGCGATCACGATGACGCTGGCGCTCCTGAAGCTGCCGGCCGTCGGCAAGGAAAAGACCTCGCTGCCCTGGTACGACGCGGTCGCCGCCGTCGCCGCCTTTTGCGCCGTCGGCTATCTCGCGACCTACTATCCGCGCATCGTCGACCTGGTTTATCTGCGCCAGACCGACAGCGTCATCGTCAGCGTCATCCTGATCGTGCTGATGATCGAGGCGCTGCGGCGCGCAACCGGCTGGATCCTGCCGGGCCTCGTCATCTTCTTCATGCTCTACGCCTTGTTGGCCAGTCACCTGCCCGGTTCCGGCCTGCAGACGGATTGGCGCAAGCTGGCGCTCTCGCTCGCCGCCAACTACACCGGCATCCTCGGCCTGCCGATCAAGGTGGCGACCACGATCGTCATCGCCTTCTTGTTGTTCGGTCAGTTCCTGCAGAGCACTGGCGGCATGCAGTTCTTCACCGACATTTCGATGGCGCTGATGGGCCGCTTTCGCGGCGGCGCTTCCAAGATCGCGGTGCTCGGATCCTGCCTGTTCGGCTCGATTTCCGGCAGCGCCGTCGCCAATGTGGTGGCAACCGGCGTCGTCACCATCCCGCTGATGAAGCGTGCCGGCGTGCCCGCTCACAAGGCCGGCGCCATCGAGGCGGTGGCTTCGACCGGCGGCCAGTTGATGCCGCCGGTGATGGGGGCGGCTGCCTTCTTGATTGCCGAGTTTCTCGAAACCTCCTACGCCGCTGTCGTGACCGCCGCGATCGTGCCGGGGCTGCTCTACTACATCGCCCTGTTCATCCAGGCCGACCTGGAAGCGGCCAAGGAGGGCATTCCGCCGGTCGAGGCCGACAAGATTCCGAAGGCCGGCCCCGTTTGGCGCTCCGGCTGGTATTTTCCGGCCGCATTCGCGGTGCTGCTGATCGGCCTGTTCTACCTCAACTACCAGCCGGACAAGGCGGTGCTGTGGGCGATCGTCGCGCTCATCGTGCCGGCGGTGATCT
This sequence comes from uncultured Pseudomonadota bacterium, assembly GCA_963829785.1. Classification (GTDB taxonomy): domain Bacteria; phylum Pseudomonadota; class Alphaproteobacteria; order Rhizobiales; family Xanthobacteraceae; genus Pseudolabrys. Next base: position 7,670 of record CAWHJZ010000016.1, read on the forward strand.
TCGGGTTTCAGGGGAAGCGGCCGGGCCCGCGCACGATGCTTGCCGCCTTGATCGACACCGGGCACAGCGCGGTCGATCTCATCCTCATCACCGGCGCCGCCGGCATCGTGATCGGCGTCCTGGCGATCTCAGGTCTGGGCTATCAGTTGACGCTCGGGCTGGTGCAGATCGGGCAAGGCCATCTGTTCGTGTTGCTGCTGCTGTCGGCCGTCGTCTGCATCATTCTCGGCATGGGCTTACCCACGGTTGGCGTCTATGTGCTGCTGGCGACCCTGGTGGCGCCGTCGCTGGTGGAGGTCGGCGTCAAGCCGATGGCGGCGCATCTCTACGTCATGTATTTCGGCATGATGTCGATGATCACGCCGCCGATCGCGATCGCGGCTTTCGCCGCCGCCTCGGTGGCCAAGGCCGATCCGATGCGCACCGGCTTTGCCGCCACGCGCTTCGGCTGGACCGCGTTCATCGTCCCGATCCTGTTCGTCTATTCGCCGAGCCTGCTGCTGATCGGCGCGCCGGCGGCGATTGCCGTGGCGGTCTCGACCGCAGTGTTCGGGGTGTGGCTGGTTTCGTGCGCGGCCGTCGGCTACTTCATGCGGCCGCTCAAGCTGCCCATGCGCCTCGCCTTCGCGCTGACCGGGATGGCGTCATTGATCCCCGCCAGCGCGATCCCCGAATTCGGCGTGTTGCTCGATATCCTTGGTGTCATCGGCGGCATCGCTGTCGTCTCCTACGAATACACGGCGGTGACGCGATTGCGGGCGCTTGCCGCGCCGAAGGCCGGTGAGACCAGCGCTTGATCCCGCCCGTAGCCTCCATTCCGGACATCGCCCTATGACCGTTATCGACGTTCACACCCACATGCTCACGCTCGAGTTTCTCGATCTCATGCGCCGCGCCAGCGGCGGCAAATACGAGATCAAGAAGTCCAGGGCTGGGCAGGACACCATCTTCCATGACGGCGCGGCGTTCATGACGCTGTTCTCCGGCATGTGGGATTACGGCGAGCGCATCCAGGCCATGGACGCCGCCAAGGTCGACGTGGCGATCGTCTCGCTCACGTCGCCCAATGTGTATTGGGGCGACCGCGCCATCAGTCTTCAGGCCGCCAAGATGGTCAACAATTCCATGGCCGAACAGCAACGGGCGCGGCCCGACCGCATTCGCTGGTTCGCCTCGTTGCCCTGGCAGTTCGCCGATGACGCCAAGGCAGAACTGGCCCGCGCCTGCGGTGACGGCGCCGTCGGCGTGATGGTGTTGGCCAATATCGACGGCGACGACCTGACCGACCCGAAATACGCGCCCGTGTGGCAGGAGATCGACCGCCGCGGCCTGCCGGTATTGGTGCATCCGACCGCACCGCAAGGCGTGAGCGCGCTGCACATGCACGAGCTCGGCCTGGTGCCGCCGGTCGGCTTCATGGTCGACACCACGCTCGCCTTCGCGCGCATGATCTATGCCGGCTTTCTCGATACCTATCCGAACGTGAAGCTCATCGCCGCCCACGGCGGCGCGACGCTGCCCTATATCGCCGGCCGGCTCGACCGCTGCCACGAGATGATCCCGGCGTGCGCCGAGGTGATCAAGGACAAGCCGAGCACGTACTTGAAACGCATCTGGTACGACACCGTGGTCTACGAGCAGGACGCGCTCGAGCTGTGCATCAAGGTGGCGGGCTCGGACGAGCGCGTGCTCTACGGCTCGGACTATCCGCACAATATCGGCGACATGGTCGGGTGTCTGGCGCGGGTCAACGCGCTCAAGCCCGACGTCGCCAAGCGCGTCGCCGGCAAGAACGCCGAGAAGCTGTTCGGGCTGTGAACCGGCAGCTCTAAGAGTGGCCGGCCGGCGCCGTCTCGGTGCTGGCGGCGGCGCCGTTGTCGCCTTCACCGCCTTGCGCCAGCCGGTAGCCGACGCCCAGCTCGGTTACCAGGATGCGCGGGGCGTCCGGGTTCGGCTCGATCTTCTGGCGTAGCTTGCGCACGAAGATGCGCAGGTAATGGGTGTCGTGCACATGCACCGAGCCCCACACTTCTTTCAGCAGATGTTGATGGGTGACCACGTTGCCGGCGTGCTGCGCCAGCACTTGCAGCAGGCGGTACTCCTTCGGCGTCAGCGCCAGCCGCTTGCCGTTCAGCAGCACCGCGCGCGTGGCCAGATCGATGGTGAGCGCGCCGATCTTGAGCGTGGGCTCGCCGCTCACCGCGCGCATCTGCCGGCGCAACGCCACGCGCACGCGTGCGAGCAGTTCCGCCATGCCGAACGGCTTGACGATGTAGTCGTCGGCGCCGAGCTCGAGCAGACGCACCTTCTGCGCCTCAGCCGCCCGCACCGACAGCACGATGATCGGCACGCTCGACCACGAGCGCAGGCGTTCGACCACCTCGGCGCCGTCCATGTCGGGCAGGCCGAGATCGACGATGACCAGGTCGATCGGCCGCAGCGTCGCCGCCCGGATCGCCTCGGTGCCGGTGCCGGCCTCGTGCACCGTGAAGCCATTGAGCTCGAAACCCGTGCGCAGGAAGCGCCGGATTTGGATCTCGTCGTCAACAACGAGCACGATCGGAGAATGCTCATTCATCTTCGTCGGGCTCCATTTGTGGGACGGCGACGTGTGTCGCCGGCAGGTCGATTGTCACGGTGGTGCCGCAGCCGGGGCCCGCACTGGTCGCGCTCATGGTGCCGTCATTGGCCGCGACGAAGGCGTTGGCGATCCATAATCCCAGGCCGGAGCCGCTGGTGATGGCAACGTGGCGCTCGCCGCGCCCGAAGCGCTCCCACATGCTTTCCTGCTCGGGCTGGGTCAGCCCGCAGCCTTGGTCGGTGACGCTGATGGCGAGATGGCCATCGCCGGCGCGCGCCGCCACCGTGATCGTGGAGCCTGGCGGTGAGTATTTCACCGCATTGTCGAAGATCTGTATCAGCGCCTGCTGAACCAGCACAGGATCGACATGGACCAGCGGCAGGTCGGCGGCCAGGTCGCTGAAGATGACACGATCGGCGAGACGGCGGCGGCAGCGGTCGGTCGCCGAGTTGATGATGTCGGTGGGCTCCGCCCATTCGATATGGGGCGTCAGGCCGTTGCTGCTGATGCGGGTGGCGTCAAGCAGGTTCTGGATGTCGTTGTTGAGCCGCTCGGCTTCGTTGCGCACGTCGAGGACCAGCGCCTTGAGTTTTTCCTCCCCTGCGAGCGCCGGCGCCGCGCTCAGCACGGTGGCGGCGCCGAGGATCGAGGCGAGCGGCGTGCGCAATTCGTGGCTGACCAATTCAATCAACGCATCGCGCAGCTGTTCGGTCTGCGAGCGCATGCGCGCCTCGCCGATGGCGCGGGCGATGCCAAGCCGCTCCAGCGTTGCGGTGGCGTCGGCCAGCACGGCGCCGACGCGGCGGCGCAATTCGCCCACGGATTCTTCCGTTTCGGGTTCGCGGCCGAGATTGATGGCGATCACGCCGAACTCCGCGGTCTTGGGCGAGACCGCCCGGACCATCCAGGCTTCGCCGCTGTCCGCGGTCACGGTTTCGTCGGAGGGGCAGGTGTCGGGGGCGGACGCCACCTCGACGACCTTGGCGAGGACCGGCTTTGGCACGGTCACGCCGACGGTGCGGCCGTTGGCGGCGTTGGTGGCGTCGCGCGCGCTGGCGAACAGCACGACCTGGTGCTGGGTGACGGTGGCGAGATGATCCTCGATGGCGGCGTGGATGTCCGATACGGCGAACGCGCCCGCCAGGCGGCGCATGAAGGCATAAAGGTTGCGGGTCTCGGTTTCGCGCTGGCGCGTCAGTTCGAGCTGCCGTTTCAAACGGCTGGCGAGCTGGCTCACCACCACCGCGACGAAGATGTAGAGCAGCAGGTTGATGACATCCTGCGGATCGCGGGCCTGCAGGCTGTAATAGGGCGGAAAGAAGAAGAACGCCGACGCCATCATGCCGCAGATGGCGGCGAACAGCGCCGAGATCAGGCCCCAACGGGTGGCCGCGAGCAGCACAGGGATCAGGAAAATGACGGTGCCGCGGGTGTAGCCGATTTCGCGGACCAGCAGGTCGACCACCAGCGCGGTGATGGCGACCGCGAGCAGCGTCAGCCCGAGGCCGCGCAAATCCCGGCGAAGCGCGTCTGATGTCTGGGTGCGTGGCATGCCGATTTTCACGGCTCTCCTGCAATCTGAACAGTATAGGCGGGCTGCCCTTGTCTGTCCCGGCTTGCTTCGTTACATAGCGACGGTCCGATTGGGGCTTTTTCAAGCCGGTTCCGGACCTTCGGAGAGGTGGCTGAGTGGTTGAAAGCACCGCACTCGAAATGCGGCATACGGGCAACCGTATCGGGGGTTCGAATCCCTCCCTCTCCGCCAATCAATACGACTAAGTATTTGATTCTTAGAATTATTTTAGAAAATCGTACGCTTAGTCCACAAACGCGGCGGAAATTTCAGCCGCCGCGATAAAAACCTGCCCCTCATAACCTGCTGGAGCAACTAACCTATTTTATGATATAAATTACATGTGGACCAACTCCAGATTGTGGATCCTGTCGAAAAGAACAATCGGTAGGAGAGTCCCATGCAGCGGCTTCAGCCATTCGTGTTCCTCGTCAGCGCCGGTCTTTTTTTGGTCGGCTTATTCGGGGTACCCGGCGATTGGAAGACAATGACGGATCTGCTTGCGCAGGTTCAGAACAACATAAACTCTCACGCCGCTTACCCCACGTTCGTCTTCATGGGTATCGGTTTATTCTTGGGCGGCAATGTTATTCCACTGGGCGTCTGGTGGCTGCTGGAGCACTTCCACAATAAGCCGCTCACCGCGGAATTTCATAAGCAGTTCGATGAAATAGCCGATCAGCGTGCCTACATTTGCACATTTGCGAGCCAGAAATACAACTTCGCGCGAAGCGAAGACTCTCCTAGGAACGTGACTGCGTTCGTGGCGCGTGCAGAAATTCCAAGTGCATTGCCGCTGGAAGAGCATGGAAGTTTGGTGGGGTGGCCTCAGTCTATAGGTGCTTACGAGTTGGATCGAGAAGCGTTCAATCTATACGGCTTCGCCATGGAATTTTAGCCGCCAGAAGGAACCGCCTGCGTTGATGGCAAGTTTGACGAAGCACGGCGCGTTTTAACCAAAATTTTGGACCGTGCTGGGCGGCAACTACGCAATAAAGATTTGCGATCTTACGAGATAGGCGGACGCCTCAAGAGCAACGCTGTCGATCTTAAGCTTCTGACGTTCTTAGAGGTGGCGTCGGCTAGGCAGTCGAGATGGGATGATGGGCCCGGCAAGAGCGGATTGATTTATATAGCGCATGAGGCGAACAAAGTAGTTTAGCACACCGCTTACTTATCACCATCACATGGGGCCTATTCTCTGATTGACTTCAGCTACACCAAATATCTGAGGCATACCCCAATGCTCTGGGTGCCGTTCGGCCCAATTGATGAACACTTGAACCCAAGCGCCATTGCATGACCGATCGCTCATCCTTGTCGAACGCCCGTCTAAAGCTACTTGCGGCGCTGGTGGTCTCCGCCTCGTTGCTGATCGGCTACTTGATCATGGAGGCGGCTTACCGCGGTTATCTGTACTACGCGTATGTGGTCGAGCCGAACTTTTCCGTCACTACGATAGACGTGCGTCCATTTAATCAGCTCGGAGCGATGCCCGGCAGCGTCTACGGTTACTATCAGCCTCACAAGCCGATCGCGTTTACGAGCTATGACGGTGCCGGCCGCATTCTGGAGCGCCACACCGTTCAAATCAACAATTTCGGTTGGCCCTCGCGATACGATTACTCACGCGAGAAACAGTCTGGCGAATACCGTATTGCAATCGTGGGCGATTTAATGACGGCGAGCATTAACAACTCGCAACCGTGGCCCGATGCGTTACAGCGCAATCTCAACGCGGATCGGGAACTCCTGGCGGCGCTGAATGTAGAACGTATTAGCGTGCTCAATCTTGGGATCGCGGGCGCCAGCATACAGCTCATGGCCAATCCGCTGGCACTCATTGCACGCCGATTCTCTGCAGATATGGTGATAATCGATTTTATTGCCGACGATTTGCGCCGTCGTCACGGGGACATATTCTCATCTAAGAATCCGAATCCGCAATTTCCCGCGGACCCTGCAGTAGTGAATGATAAGCCACCGCCAGTTACGGCGCCGGACTTAGTGATCGATGGGGTCGGGATCAATTTGGTCGGTTGTGATCGGCGTGATCTTTTGAACCCCGCGTGCAAAGTGTCGCCATATTTCTCTCTACGTCAGGGCACTCAATTGAACGAGAATGAGATCAATCATATCAAAACTACGCTCGCCTCGCGAGTGTTCTGGTCCCGCATTGCAAAATCGGACAAGCCGCTCCTATTGTTGGAGGCGCTTGGGCGACCAGCGGTGGCGCGTCCACCAGCGCCGAGCTTATTGCGCAAACTGCTCGGCCGCGACCGTCGAGATGCCACTCCAATCCTTATGACTGACATCGTTCAGTCGCCGGAAAAGGAGGCACAAGATTTGATGATTGCAGTGGGAGCCATAAGAGCGATACGGGCGATGCACAAGGAGGTGATGCTGATCCACAACCCTACCTATTGGTACTTGACCGGCCAAATTCGCGAGCCTGCCGTGCAACAGCTAGGGGTGGCACTGAAAGGTGAGGGCTTAGTAATAACCGGGATGGTGAAGTACCTGCCACGGGACGCGAACGAGCGTGAGTGGTTTAAGTGGTTCAACCTGCCGCACGATGGGCACTGGAGCGATGTCGGAGCGGAGATTTACGGCCAAGCAGTCTACAAAGCTGTGCGCGAAAAATTGCTTGCTAAGTAGGATAACCTGACCGGCTCTTTCTGAACTAGGCGGGATGAGAGACTATGGTTTGGGCGAAACCAGTGCCCGGCGAATGATCAATATGTTCGGGTCGTCTGGATCAGTGCCCGTTTTCGCGACGAAGTGTTCGTAAGCGGAATCATCTCCGATAACCCGGAAGACCTGAAGTGACTACGCAGGTGCAGAGGATTCGATCTTTTTCAATCGGGATCGTAGGGCAAGGCGCGTCTCATTCCTCCGTCCTGTTAGTCGGTGGAACGCCAGTCTTCACGACCACGGTGGGCCGATTATCGTAAAGATAATCCGCGGCTTCAGCCTTTTGCAGGCACGCGAGCCCTGCCGTTTTGACTTTGCCGATGGCAAGAGAGTGTATGCCGCCGCCCCAAGCGTGCTTCAGCCGCCCGCGACGGCGACCGAGCAGATCGGCGGTCAGCTTGCGGCCATCCAGGCGGCGACCAATCATTCCATCGGGGTGATCAAAGAAGCCGGCTCGACCATCGGCCGTATCGCCGACATCGCCTCCGCAATTGCGACGGCCGCGGAGGAATAGGACGCATCGACGCGGGAAATCGCGGCTAAGGCGGATCAGGTGGCCGAGGGGGCGTTCAACGTTGCGACCAACATTGGCAAGGTAGATGAGGCTGCCTCGGAAACCGGCATGGCGTCGAGTCAGCTGCTGGCATCGGCCAAGGCCTTGGCGGTTCAAAACGCGAAGTTGCGCAACGAGGTCGACAATTTTCTGCGCAACGTTCGACCTGGGTAAACAGATACTTCGATTTGTTTGATGATTGCCGGCTGTTCTGCTCGCCAGGCCGGGCGGGCATTGCGATAAAATATCACCTGCTTGCCGCGCCTCGGCACGGCGCTTGCACTAATTCATGGGCTGGCAGCGTCAATCGCTACGCGGGTGAACCTGCCGCAGCCGGCTCGCTGGGATTTCATGTGACGAAGGCCACAAAGCGTCATGCAGCACACGCAATTCATTAGTATAAGCCTATCACTTTCGACGGTGGACGGCGGTTCTCGAAAGCCACCATCCTTTTCATCGACGCAATACTTGGAAATGCTGTGAGTATCGCTGGTCCCCTGGACAATTTTCCACTTGTCCGGACTGTTGATTGCGAAGAAGTGCGCGCCACGCTTGCTCGGGTCTATGCCGAACCGACGTTGCAACTGACCCACGGCGCAGAAAGTCTCGACGCGAGACTCAATGAATGCCCGTTGCATTCAACCGGGCTTGCTTATCGCACTTATGGCGCGGCGGTCAGTCTCGAATTTCCGGCCACCGATTGGTTCGTGCAATTGCTGCCGCTCCGCGGCAGCGGAGAAATCGTCAGCCGGCGCCAGCTGGCGGTGCTGGTGGCGGGCCAGACCTGTGCGGCGATCTCGCCGGACGCGGGTTACCGGGCAAGCTACAGCAAAGATTACGAGGCCCTTGCCCTCAAGATCGATGCGGAGGCACTGACCAACAAGCTCGCCGCGATGACGGGGGCGGATATCAACGCGCCGCTGCGGATCGATCTGCAGCCGGGTCGCTCGCGGCGGGTGCTGGCCCTGTGCCGCTATTTGCCGGTGCTCGCCGTCCTGCTGGGGGAGTGCGTTTCGACGCCACCGACTTGGTGGATATCGCAAACCGAACAGCTTTTGATGGTGATGTTCCTTTGCGGAAATCGGCACAACTACAGCCATCTGTTGGAGCAGGAAGCGGCGGACTGCGCGCCCTGGCAGGTGCGCCGGGCGGAAGACCATATCGAGGCCAATTGGCAAGAGGGCATCACCTTGGAGGCGCTCGCGGAGGTCACCGGCGTCAGCGGGTTCAGCCTGTTTCGTTCGTTCAGAAAGACCCGCGGCTACTCACCTTTCCAATATGCCTCCGAGGTGAGGTCGAAACGCATAGGGCCCTGCTGATGGGCCCGGCCGCATCCACTGCGGCCGCCATTCCAATCGCATTTTAACGAGCTCATTCACCACCCCGGAGGGGCCGGCAGCCCGCTGCCGGCGGCCCGGTCGCCGGGGCATTGCCGCCGTCGGCGCGCGGCCGCCCCGAAATTCAACAAACAGATCATGGGGATAAGATTCCGATAAACTAGATTATTACTCTGCGGCAATGTCGCAGGCATGCATTGCAGGCGACGAACATTAACCGGGCGCATTAACCAATCGGCAAGCGCAGTGGCGGCACTTTGGGGCGCAAGATTACACACATACCGCCGCCCCCGGAATCCAACCGTCTCAGAGCGAGTCACCCGACATCATGACCGAGCTAGCTGTTGCTTCGGCGCCCGACGGCGCCGCTCCCCTCGAGCATGGCGACTTGGCCGCTGGCAATGCCGCGCGGGCCGAGACAATCCCCAGCCAACTCATAAGCTTCGCCATCGGTGACGATCAGTATGGCGTCGACATCATGGCGGTGCGCGAAATCAAAGGGTGGATCGACATCACGCCTCTCCCGCGCCAGCCGCAATACGTCCGCGGCGTGCTCAACCTTCGCGGCGTTATCGTCCCGATCATCGACCTGCGCTGCCGCTTCGGACAAGGGCTGACGCAGGCGACCCCGCTTCACATCGTCATCATTGTGCACGTCGGCAACAAGCCCATCGGCCTGTTGGCGGACCGCGTGCTCGACATCGTTGCGGTGGACGCGACGCAGATCAAGCCGGTTCCGCGCGTCGCTCAAGCCCAGCGCCTCAATTTCCTCTCCGGCCTGGTCACGAACGAGAACGCGATGATCGCGCTGATCGACCTTCCCAACCTGCTTTCCCTTCCCGTCGAAGATATGGGCGACAATACAAACGTTGCCTACGCCGCAACCGCTTAAGTTTTTAGGAGATTGGAATGAACATTCTTCCCAAAATGCGCGGCCGCGGTGCGTCCGGAGGCCACGATGTTTCCAAGCTGAAGGCCGGTATGGCCGACAAAGTCTCGTCGGCCCTCATGATGGTCGACCGGGACTTCATGGTTACGTATGTCAACGAGCCGACCCGTGAATTGCTCAAGAAGAACGAAGCGGCGTTCCGCGCGCTCTGGCCGAGCTTCGACGCCGACAAGATCGTCGGCACTTGCATCGACACGTTTCACAAGAACCCCGCCCACCAACGCAAGCTGCTGGCCGATCCCTCACGGCTGCCGATCCAGACCGAAATCACCATCGGCGATCTTAAGATCGCGCTTCTGGTCAACGGCGCCTTCGACGCCAAGAACAACCACGTCGGCAACATCCTCGAATGGCGCGACGTCACGACGGAGCGGCTAAATACGGGCATGCTCGAGGCCATCAACAAGGCGCAGGCCGTCATCGAGTTCTCGACGGACGGCAAGATCGAGCACGCCAACGAGAATTTCCTCAAGGTGCTGGGCTACACGCTTGGACGAAATCCGCGGCCAACATCATTCGATGTTCGTCGACCCGGCCTATCGTGCAAGCCCGGAATACAAGGCATTCTGGGACAAGCTTCGTCGCGGCGAATTCGACGCCGAGCCAATACAAGCGCATCGGCAAGGGCGGCAAGGAGGTCTGGATCCAGGCCAGCTACAACCCGATCGTCGACGCCAACGGCAAGGCGTTCAAGGTGGTGAAATACGCCACCGATATCACCGAGGAGAAAGCTGCGCAACGCCGACTACGAAGGCCAGATCGCCGCCATCGGCAAGGCGCAGGCGGTGATCGAGTTCTCGATGGACGGCAAGATTCTGAACGCCAATGAGAACTTCCTGAAGGTGCTCGGCTACTTCGCTCGACGAGATCAAGGGCAAACATCATTCGATGTTCGTCGAGCCAGCGACTTCCGTCAGAGCGCCGAATACCGGACGTTCTGGGAAAAGCTCGGCCGCGGTGAATACGACGCCGGCCAGTACAAGCGCATCGGCAAGGGCGGCAAGGAAGTTTGGATCCAGGCGAGCTACAATCCGATCCTCGACGCCGACGGCAAGCCGTTCAAGGTCGTGAAATACGCGACCGACGTCACCGCCCAGGTCCATGCCAGCCAGGCGCTGCAGCTGGCGGTGCAGCAGACGCAAGACGTCGTCAAGGCGGCGGAAGAAAACGATCTCACCCGGCGCATTCCGATGGAAGGCAAGTCGGGCGAGATCGCCGCACTTTGCTCCGGGGTCAATGGCCTGATCGAGACGATGGGTTCGGTCGTCAAGAAGATCAAAGGCGCCGCGCGCGAGGTGTCGAACGCCTCGGCCGAAATCTCGGCCAGCACCACCGATCTGTCGCAGCGCACCGAGGAACAGGCCGCCAGCCTGGAAGAGACTTCCGCCTCGATGGAAGAAATGGCCGCGACCGTGAAGAAGAACGCGGACAACGCCCAGCAGGCCAACCAGTCGGCCAGCGGCACTCAGGACGTCGCCGATCGCGGCGGCCAGGTCGTCGCCAAGGCAGTGGACGCGATGGCCCGCATCGAGGAATCCTCGCGCAAGATATCCGACATCATCGGGGTGATCGACGAAATCGCCCGGCAGACCAACCTGCTTGCGCTCAACGCCGCGGTCGAGGCCGCGCGTGCGGGTGACGCGGGACGCGGCTTCGCCGTGGTCGCTTCCGAAGTGCGCAGCCTGGCGCAGCGCTCGTCGCAGGCCGCCAAGGACATCAAGGACCTGATCACCAATTCCAACGGTCAGGTGAAGGATGGCGTGGAACTGGTCAACCGTGCCGGCACCGCGCTCACCGAGATCGTCGAACTCGATCAAGCAGGTCGCTAGCCTCGTCGCCGACATCGCTACGGCCAGCACCGAGCAGTCTACCGGTATCGAGCAGATCAACCGGGCGCTCACCCAGATGGACGAGGTGACGCAGCAGAACTCGGCCCTGGTCGAGGAAAATGCCGCCACCGCCAAGACGCTGGAACAACAGTCGACGACGATGTCGGCCGAAGTCAACGTCTTCAATCTCGGCGACGACGATGACGTGCCGCTCGCGCCGTCCGCTCAGAAGCCGCCCGCGGCGATATCGCTGAAATCCGCCGCGCCGGCCAAGCCCGCGATGAAATCAGCCGCGCCGGACAGGGCTCCCAAACCCGCCGCCTCCCCGCGCCGGGCCTCCGTCGGCCAGATGCAGACCGCGCTGGCGGCGGCTTACGAAGACCCGGAGTGGAAGGATTTCTAAATGGCGTCGGTTCGCGGCGGCGAGGCTCGGGCGCTTGATGCCCCCGAGCCCGCTCTCAACTCGGTCCGTGAGTTCGCATTCTCGGAAGCCGATTTCCGCCATCTCGTGCAACTTGCCTACGAATATGCCGGGATCTCGCTAAGCGAAAGCAAACGAAACCTCCTGTACAGCCGGCTCTCACGCCGGCTGCGCATCCTCGGCCTGGATACGTTCGGCGAATACCGCGAACTGCTCTCTAGCGACGAACGCGAGATCGAGAACTTCATCAACTCGATCTCGACCAACCACACCAAGTTCTTCCGTGAATCGCATCATTTCGACCATCTGAGGACTCACGTCGCGGTGCCGTTCACGCAGAACGCGGCCGTGAGCGGCAACCGGCGGCTTCGTATCTGGTCGGCCGGATGTTCGTCGGGCGAGGAGCCGTACACGATCGCCGTTGTGCTCAAGCGCGAGATCCGCGACTTCAGCCGCTACGACGTACGCATCCTCGCCACCGACATCGATACCGACGTTCTGACCAAGGCCAGCCGAGGGGAATTCGCCGCAGCCACGGTCGACGAAGTGCCGAAGACCTATATCGAGCACTTTTCGCGCACCGGCGACAAGGTCGTCATGGACGCGGACGTCAAATCGCTCATCTCGTTCCGGCGGCTCAATCTGATGAGCGAGCCCTGGCCGTTCCAGGGCAAGTTCGACGCCATCTTTTGCCGCAACGTCATGATCTATTTCGACGGCCCGACCAAGGCGAAGCTGATCCAGCGCTTCGTGCAGCAGATCAAGCCTGGCGGCTGGCTTTACATCGGTCATTCCGAGTCGCTGATCGGCGCGCATCCCGGAATTCAGTCGGCCGGCCGCACCATCTATCGGAGGGACGATTGAGCGGCGCGGCGGCACTCAAGCAAGCGGACAGCGCCGGCGGCGACGGTGGCCTGCAGGCCGTCGCCGGACGGCGGGTCTTTGATGCCGCCAACGAGATCTGGATGGTGAAGGTGTTTCCGGGTGAATACTACGTCACCCGGAAAACCGACGAAATGATCGTCACCGTGCTGGGATCGTGCGTATCCGCCTGCATCCGCGATCCGGGCGCCGGCATCGGCGGCATGAATCATTTCATGTTGGCGCAGCACACATCCGGCAGCTGGGGCAACGACTTGCGCTCGGCGCGCTTCGGCAATTTCGCCATGGAGAAGCTCATCAACGAGCTCATCAAGGCGGGCTGCAAGCGCGAACGGCTGGAGGTCAAGGTGTTCGGCGGCGGCAACGTCACCGACTCGAGCAACTTGGTCGGCAGCGACAATGCCGAGTTCGTTCTGCGCTATCTGCAGGCCGAAGGCCTGCGCTGCGCGGCACAGGACCTGGGCGGGTCGAATCCGCGGCGCATTCACTATTACCCGTCGACCGGCCGCGTCGTGCGCCGGCTGCTTGGTCTTGGCGAATCCTATGTCGTCAATCGCGAAGAGAGCGACTACGAGAAGCGGTTGCGGGCCGAGAAGAAGTCCTTTGGCGACATCGAGTTGTTCGGAGACGACTGATGACGAAACTTGCTGGCCCCGTGCGGGTGCTTATCGTGGACGATTCGGCGGTCATGCGCCAATTGCTGTCGGCGCTGCTGTCGGCCGATCCCGACATCGAGGTGGTCGGTACGGCTTCCGACCCGCATATCGCGCGGGAGCGCATCAAGGCGCTGAACCCGGACGTCGTTACGCTCGACGTCGAGATGCCGCACATGGACGGCCTCACTTTTCTCCACAAGATCATGACGCTGCGCCCGACTCCGGTGGTGATGGTGTCGACGCTCACGCAAGCGGGAACCGAGGTGACGCTCGAGGCGCTGGAAATCGGCGCCGTCGACTTCGTCGCCAAGCAGATGGCGGAAACCGGCCGGGAGCATTTCGCTGTCGAGCTGCAAACGAAGGTGAAAGCCGCCGCCCGCACCCGCGTCGGCGTCCGTCGTAGCGCGCCAGTGTCGAACGTGCCGCAACGGCGGCTGCAGCGCGCCGGCGACCGTATCGTCTTTATCGGCGCCTCGACGGGCGGCGTCGAAGCGCTCAAGCGGCTGCTATCGGGCATTCCGGCAGACTGTCCACCGATTCTCGTCACCCAGCATATGCCGCCGCGGTTTACCGAGGCGTTCGCCCAGCGCCTCGATCGAGAGCTGGCGATGAGGGTGTCCGAGGCGGCTCATGACGAGCCGATCGAGCCGGGCCATGTCTATATCGCTCCCGGGTCGCATCACCTCGAGCTTGTCCGCTCGGGCACCCATAAACGGTGCGCCCTTTCCGACAGCGCGCCGGTGTCGGGCCATCGGCCGTCGGTCGATGTCCTGTTTCGCTCGGCGGCGCGCACCGTCGGCCAGGCCGCGATCGGCGTCATTCTGACCGGCATGGGCAAGGACGGCGCCCAAGGCATGCTTGAGCTGCGCAAGACCGGCGCCATCACCCTGGGCCAGGACGAGGACTCGTCCCTGATCTACGGCATGCCGCGCGCGGCGTTCGAATGCGGCGCGGTCATGCAGCAATTTCCTTTGGATCGGCTGGCGTCGGCGATCCTGGACGCCTGCGAGCGCGAAGTACCGCGGGCCGCCATGGCACGTCATTCCACCGATGCCGCATAACCGCCGCACCGCCAGACAGAGACCGAGACATTGAAAATGCAAGGCGCGACCGATTCCCGAATGCAACTGCCCGCGGTCCTGGACCTCGCGGCGTCCGAGGCATTTCTCGACGCCATGCGCCACGCCTGCGAGGCGGAGTCGGTGAAGGTCGATGCGTCCAACGTCGACGTGCTGACGGTGCCCTGCATCCAGGTCATCCTGGCCGCGCTCAAGGCCAATCCCGGCATGAGGGTCGTCAAGCCGTCGGAAGCCTTTGTCCGCGCCTTCGCCGACCTCGCCCTTGAGTGGCGCCAGGAGGGTCAGGACGATCAAGACGATCAGGAAGACGCTCAGCCGGACGGCCAGGCGGATTCGCAGATGGATGTTTCAACGGCGGCCGACGATGCCGCCGCAAGCGAAATTTGCATCACTCCCGATACTCAAACGGACGAGGCGTGCATGACCAAGCGAATCCTGACGATCGACGATTCGAGAACCATACGGGACATGCTCAACCTCACGCTCTCGGAAGCCGGTTTTGAGGTCCTGCAGGCCGTCGACGGCCAGGACGGTATCGATGTTCTGGAAAAGGAACGGGTCGACGTCGTCATCACCGACATCAACATGCCGAAGATGGACGGCTACGGGGTCATCCGTCACATCCGCCGCCAGGACCAATATAAGGCCATGCCGGTGCTGGTGCTCACGACCGAGAGCGAAAAGGAAAAGCGCAACGTCGCGAAGGAAGCGGGGGCGACCGGCTGGATGGTCAAGCCTTTCGATCCCGAGCGGCTGATCGCAACGATCAACAAGGTCGCACCGTAAGACCATTTGAAATCGACTGAAGGCAAGGCGCGACGTCATGAGCAGCTTGGACCAACTGAAGCAAACCTTCTTCGAGGAATGCAGTGAAGCCCTTGAGCAGATCGAGGCGGGGCTTAACGAAATTCGCGACGGAGGCGGCTCGGATGACACCATTAATGCGGTCTTCCGGTCCGTGCATTCGGTCAAGGGTGGCGCCGGCATTTTCGGTTTCGATGATCTGGTCGGCTTCGCGCACGTCGTCGAGACCGTGCTCGACGCCATGCGCAGCGGCAACATGACGGCGACTCAGGATATCGCCGACCTGCTGTTGACCGCCAACGACATCCTCAGTGACTTGATCGCCATGTCGGGCGCCGGCGAAGCCATTCCGCCCGACCTTGGCAGCGAGTGCCGCGCCGCGCTCGAGAAGCTGCTCAGCGACAACGGTGCCGAGGGGGCCGACGGCGACGACGGCCCGGCGCCCGCCGACTTCGAGGGCCTCGATTTCACGCCCGTGATGGTGGGCGACATGGACGCGGACGATGCGGGTGGCAAGCACGTCTACCGTATCGTGTTCCGGCCGAAGCCGGATCTGCTGAAAAAGGCCAATGAGCCGCT
Organism: uncultured Pseudomonadota bacterium; assembly: GCA_963829785.1. GTDB lineage: Bacteria > Pseudomonadota > Alphaproteobacteria > Rhizobiales > Xanthobacteraceae > Pseudolabrys. Next base: position 23,607 of record CAWHJZ010000016.1, read on the forward strand.
CTACATTGTGCGCGAATTGCAGAAGCTCGGCGAGCTTGAGCTCACCGCCGAGACGGACGGCATGCCGCCGTTGACCGAGCTGGAGCCGGACCGCCCCTATATTGGATGGACCGGAACGCTGACGACGGAAGCCAACCGCGAGCAGGTCGAGGAAGTCTTCGAGTTCGTAAGCGAAGATTGCGAGCTCGAAATCAACGAGGAGAGCCCCGAGCCGAGCTTCGCGTCTGCCCCGGATCAGGATGAGCCGATGACGGAACCGAGTCCGGAGGTGGTCGTCCCCGCGGCGGCCGCGCCTTCAATCGTGCCGCCCGAGTCGGGCGCCATCGTCGCGCCTCCCGTGGCCAGCGCGGAAGCGCCGGCGGCTCCGCGCGCGTCGCCAACGAAAACGGTGGCGACGACTACGCGGGTGGAGCTCGACAAGATCGATCGCGTCGTCAACTTGGTCGGCGAACTGGTCATTGCGCAGGCGATGCTCGGCCAAGTGGTCCAAGGCATGCCGGAGGAAGCCACCGGACGGCTGGTTCAGGTGCTCGAGGAAGTCAGCCATCACACTCGCGAGCTGAAAGACAGCGTGATGTCAATGCGCGCGCAGCCCATCGGCGCCGTTTTCCAGCGTATGCCGCGGCTGGTGCGCGAGCTGGCCCACAAGACCGGCAAGAAGGTGCGGCTCGAAATGCACGGCGAGGGGACCGAGGTCGACCGCTCGATCATTGAGCGGTTGGGCGATCCGCTCACCCACATTATCCGCAATTCGGCCGACCATGGCATCGAATTGCCGGAGGCGCGCCTTGCCGCTGGCAAGAGCGAGGAAGGCACCATTCGCCTGAATGCCGAACACCGCGGTGGCCGTATCGTCGTGGAGGTGGTCGACGATGGTGGCGGCATCGATCCGGACCGCGTGCTCAAGAAGGCGCGCGAACGGGGGATCGTCAGCCCCGATGCCGTGCTCACCGAGGATGAGATCAACAACCTGATCTTTGCGCCTGGCTTTTCCACCGCTGAGACGGTTTCCGACATTTCCGGCCGCGGCGTCGGCATGGACGTGGTCCGCCGCAACATTCAGGATCTCGGCGGCCGCATCACGCTGAAGTCGGAACGCGGCAAAGGCATGAAGCTGCAATTGGCGCTGCCGCTGACGCTTGCCGTGATGGACGGCATGGTCATCAAGGTCAACGCGCAGACTTACGTGATGCCGATGTCGGCCATCATGGAATGCCTGCGTCCGCCAAGCTCCGACATCCACAATCTCCTGGGCGGCCGCGGCATGCTGCAGTTGCGCGGCAACCTGGTCCCGCTGGTGCATCTGACCGACCTGCTCGACGTGGGGGCGGAGGTGAACGGCGCGACCGAGCGGGTCGTGATCATCGCGGATGCCGGCGACGGAACCAATTTCGGCATCATCGTCGACGAGCTGTGCGGCCACCAGCAGGTCGTGGTGAAGAGCATGGAGGAAAGCTATGGGACGGTGCCCGGAGTTGGCGGCGCGACCATTCTCGGCAACGGCCGGGTGGCGCTGATCCTCGACGTCGACAAGCTCTCGGAACTTGCAACCAGCCCGCAAAATTCTATCGCCGCGGCTGCCGCCCTGCTTGGCGAGCCTGCGGCAAGCGCAACCGTCAACTGAATTTCTCAGTGACACTTTCTAGGAGTGTTGATCATGCCGAACGTAGCAGCCCTCAAGGTACTTATCGTCGACGATCAAAAGAGCGTCCGTCAGGTGACGCGGATGACGCTCGAGGAGATCGGGGTCCGGCACATCCATGAGGCCGAGGACGGTGTCAAGGCGATGGATACGGCCTCGCTGCAACCGCTCGACCTGATTATCTCCGACTACAACATGCCGGAAATGGATGGGCTCGGCCTGCTGCGCGCGGTGCGCGGCCATCAGGCGGCGCGCCGGGTGCCCTTCATTTTGGTCACCGGCCGCGGAGACAAGGAACTGGTGGTCAAGGCCGCGCAGGCCGGCGCCAACAATTACGTCGTGAAACCGTTCACGGCGGACATCCTGAAGCAAAAGATCGAACAGGTCATTGGGAAGTTGTCGTGACGCGTGCGAAGTCTGTCGCTGAAGTACCTGTAGAATCGGCTGAGAGTTCCGAGCAAAAGTCCCCGGACGAAATCCGGACCTTTCTGGCCGCCATATCGACCGTGTTGCATGAGACGGTCGCGGCGTTCGAACTGACCGTCAGCCGCATCACCGAAATCACGGTGACGCGGCCGGGCCGGGCGGACCGCGATCTCGTCGTCGCGCTGCAGGATTTCGACCGTTTGCAGCAGGAGTTCGCGACCCTGGGGCAGCTGCTTGGCAAGCTGTCGACCAAGTCGGAAGCGGGCGCCGAGGACCGGGAAGTCGGCCACCATGAGGCGATCGCCGATATATCGATCGCCGATCTCAAGGCGCGGCTTGCGCACCACTTGATGGTGTTGACGTCGGATATTCCCGAGGTGCCGGCGGAAGACGTCGAGTTCTAGCGGCTGACGCGCCGGCTCAGTTCGGCGACGTGCTGACGTGATCGACCACGCGGCGCAGGCCTGCGGTCAGTTCCGGCACCTGCTCCGGCTTCAACCCCCAATATGGCCGCTGCCGCGCCAGGAACAAAGCATCGACGTGGCAGGCGATCGAATCGGCATTGCACGCTGCCCCGCCGGCGATCTCATCGAGGATCTCGCATAGCGAGCCGGCAATATAGGTGAGCAGCTCGGATCCCATCGTCGTTCCGATGTCGCGCAAATGGCGGGAGTGACGGTTGGCCGTCTCGACCCAGTCGGGCGGCGCCTTGCCGCTTTGCATCTTTCGCACGACATCGGCCAAAGCTTCCAATTCCTTGCCGAGCCAATCGTCGAACTCGGGTTTGGCTTCCTCGACCCTGGCCGCCGCATATTTGAGGGCGCGCTCGCGCGGAACGCCGCCCGGGCGGCGGGCCTGCTTCTGAAACGTCGTCTCGACGGGGAATATCTTGACGTTTTCGTCGTTGCCGTTATCCGCCATTACTCTTTCCCCATGCGAGCGGAGCTGAACAGGTTGTCGATGTCGTCTTGGGCGAGCGCCGGCCCACTTTCTTCCGCCACGTCGAGGGCGGAGTCGCCTTTGCGGCGGCCGACGCCGTTCGGATAGCCTTCGATCTTGTAGCGCCGATCCGGGCCGAAATAGGTCGGTGCGTCGACGAACTGCCGCGGCGTGAGTGCGATCCAGGCCAGGCGGTCATAGAGGCTGGCGGGCGAAATCGGTTTGGCGATGACCATATTGGCGCCGGCGTCGCGCGCCTGTTTGATCGCCGTCTCGCGCGTGTCGCTGCTCATCAGCAGGATCGGAATCGTGCGGTTTTCGTTATCGACCTTGCGGCGGATCATCTGCGTCACCGTCAGGCCACCGAGCGGCGGAAGATTGGCGTCGCAAAGCAGGACATCGATCTTCTGGTCGGTCAGGGTTTGCAGCAATTCGACCGAGGTCCTGCATTCCATGATCTTGTTGGCGCCGAATCCACGCAGCATGCGGTGGACGATCGTCGATAGATAGGAACTCGAGTCGGCAATGAGAATTACGAGATCGCGAAGGTTTATTGTGTGTGTTGCCATGCGCGTACAGGTGGCTTCGCGATAAGGGGTGGCCGGGACGCAAAGCACATACGCGCACATACTTCGTTCAATACTGGGGCGCTCAGGCCGGCCTTACTGCTCGTGCCGACGCCGGTCACCTTTCCGGAAGGGAGCGCCCATTAGCGGTGCTCCGATGCCGTTTGAACGACGGATTTCGAGCAATGAAGCCGGCAAGCTCAACCAAGCATCCTAAAGCTCATCCGATTCGCATCAAGCAGCCCAGAAAATTTCACTCAATCTATCACCAACACACCGGATATTAATCCAGACGAAAGCGTCAGCCGGTCGTCGACAGCGCATCACCCGAATCATCGCTACGGACCGTTATGTACATAGTAGAGTTGTATTAATCCACCTATACAATGTTACCCAAATCAAGTTCCCTTTACGACGTCTCGTCCTATATTACTTTTAAGATATGCTGATTCGTAAATCTATCCAAGTGATACTACGCGTAAAAATCGCATCTACTGGGAATACACGCCGATATAGCGAGCAGCGAACGTATTTCCCGGGGATTGTCACTGCGTAATTCTTCGGCGTTGTTTCAATATGCGGGTCTGCGGCGCAAGGTAATCGAGTAGCTGGTTCAGTATCGAGGTCTCTAATCGACGATAAAGAACGGGTTCCGATGAACAGCCAGGTTGGACTTCGCGGCACCGACAACGATGAGGACGACTCGATTGCGGGAGAGTTTGCTTGCCGCCTGTGCGCGGCCTTAGATATCAACATCTGTCTGTCGCCTAACGCGGAGCCGCACGCGGCAACGCATGCCACGCCAGTTCGTCAGTCAGGCCACTCGGCTCCAGCGCGGCGAATCATCTGCCGCGGCCAGGACCTGCATGACATCGTTCCCGTCATCTGTAGCGGCTGGGCGGCGGCGATCGTCATGTTGTCGGATGGCAGCCGGCAGATCGTCTCGTTCCTGCTTCCCGGCGACATGATCTCGACAACGATGTTGTTCGACTCCAAGCCCCACTGCTTGGTCGAGGCCATCACCGACGTAAATTTCCGCACCTTCAATCGAACCGATTTGAAATCGCTCATCTACAAGAACCCCGACCTCCTCGATGCGTTTTTAAAAATTTGGGTGGACGAGAAGGCACGCGCCGACCAACTGATTGTCGACCTCGGGCGCCGGACGGCAGATGAACGGATCGCGCGGCTGATTTTGAATCTGATCGACCGGCTGGCCAAGCGGGACATGGTTCGCGGCAACCCGGCCGAGTTCGAGTTTCCGCTCCGGCAACATCACATCGCCGACGCCACCGGCCTGACGCCGGTCCACGTCAGCAAGGTGCTCACCGAATTTCGCCGCAACGGCCTGATCAATATCAGCGAACGGTCGATTACGATTCTCGACTCGGTCGGCTTCAGCCGCGTCGCCAATATGCGCTAATGCGCATGATCCCGAAAAAAGCCTGTCCCCGGCGTGATCGGGGATGGGAACCGGTTTTTGGATAAGATTATGCGCAAGCAAGATGCGCATGATCCCGAAAAGTGGGAACCGGTTTTCGGATAGGATTAAGCGCAAGCAAGACGTCGGCGAGGCGCAATAATTCAATCCAAGCGGATTTCTCCACTCAGCGCCACCTCGATCACACGATCTGGGATTGCTGCCAACTGCGCTTGCGTTGGAAGGCGAGCACTTGGCGCGCCGTCGCCGGCTTCATGCGGGAAAATGTTCCGAGGCAGTTCTCGAGCGTCTGCGGCGACACGCCCTGTCCGTCCCGCCGCAGCGCCAGCACGGCCTTGACCGTGGCCCAGGTCAACCCGACGGCCTTGCCCAGAATCAGGATGGTTTCCGGCCGGTCGCCCGCCAACGCCGTTTCGATGGATTCCAGCGGCATGTCGCACAGGCGCGCCAGCGCCACCGTAGCCTCTTCGGCCTTGCGTTCCTTGGCAAAGGCGGCAATGGCGCCTTCGTTGAGCTCGCCTGCCGCCTGCATCGCGTCCACGCGGCTCTGCGCCGCTTCATAGTTCCGCGACACCCGGTTGGTCATGGTCTGAACGTAGGACGCTGCATCCGCGACCGCGGCCCGAATCGCGTCGGAGCCGAGCGGATCGGTCTGTTCGAGCTTTTGGCGCACGGTGTCGGACGCCTGCGCGAGCAACTTCAGCAGATAGTGGCGCGGGAGTTCTCGGCGCGCGCCGATGCAGGCGGCAAGCTCGTCATCGTCCTTGGCCCGCGCGATCATGGTGGTGAAGCCGAAATCGGAAAACTGGGCGCCGAGGTTGCGCGCGGCGTTGAGCAAAACCGCGCGCTCGCCACGGTGGACCAGGACGTCGGTCACCGATTGGTCGAGATACCGCCTGAGCGAGATGGCCAGCAGATGTTCCTGGCTCTTGGTGCGCGCGAATTCGGCAAGCAGCGCGCTGTCGAGCCTGGCGCAATGTTGCAGGAGCGGTCCCGCAACGGCAACGGCGTCGTCGGCCGCCAGGATCCGGCTGACCGCCGGCGGCGCGCGCGGGACCACCGCCAACCGCCCGGCCAGCGTCGCCCGTGCCGACGTCTCGATGCGCGTGACCAGGCGCGTGAACACGTTGTCGAACAACGCGATCTGATCGTCCGAATAGCCCGCCGCGCCGAGCACGAACAGATCGGCGAGCTTTTCCAGGATCGTGTTTTGGCGCTCCGAGCCGCCGGCGGCCAGCACGTCGTCCAACTCCGACAGGAGCGCGGAATGCATGCTCATCGGGCTTTTCGATCCGGTTCCGGTGGCGGCGCGCATGGTCTTACCTCGGTTCATGCAGCGTCACTGCAGGCGGATTCGAGCGCCGCGGCGCCGAATGTCAGCTCGGCCGCCGGGACCGGCCGGCTGAGCAAGAACCCTTGCGCGGTCGAGCAGCCCGCGGCGCGCAACAGTAGCATTTGCTCGCGCGTCTCGACACCTTCGGCGGTCGTGGCGATATTGAGGGTGCGCGCCAGGTTGATGACCGCGCAAACGATCGCCGCGCAATCGGACCGCTCGGAAAACTCGCCCACGAACGAGCGGTCGATCTTGATCTTGTCGAACGGGAACATCTTGAGATAGCTCAGCGAAGAATAGCCGGTGCCGAAATCGTCAAGCACGATTGACGCGCCGAGGCTCTTCAAGGCCGCGAGCGTGGCGATGTTTTCGTCGTTGTTGTGCATCAGCACCGACTCGGTGATTTCCAGTTCCAGCCGCTCGGGCGCCAACCCCGAATCGGTCAGCGCGTCGGCGACCGTTTGCACGAGGTCCCCCTTGCGGAACTGCACGGCCGAGACATTGACGGCCACCTTCGTTTCCGGCGGCCACGTCATGGCCTCGGCGCAGGCGGTGCGCAGCACCCACTCCCCGAGCGGAACGATCAGGCCGGTTTCCTCCGCCAGCGGAATGAATTGCGCGGGCGAAATCAGACCCCGCGAAGGTTGCCGCCACCGCACCAACGCTTCGGCGCCGCACGCCTTCTCGGTCGCAACGTTGTAGAGCGCTTGATAATGGACTTCGAATTCGCCGTGGCGGATCGCGTTGCGAAGGTCGATTTCGAGCGCGTGGCGGGAATGCGCCTCCGCCTCCATCGCCGGCTCGAATATGCTGAATTGGTTGCGGCCGTTCGACTTGGCGCGGTAGAGCGCGAGGTCCGCCGCTTTCATCAGTTGTTCGGTGCCGGTGCCATGGTCCGGCGCGAAGGCGATGCCGATGCTCGTGCCGGTGACCACCTTGTGGCCGCCGATTTCGAAGGTCTGGGCGAAGACGTCAAGCACGCGCGTCGCCAGCGCGATGCTGGCCTCTCGCTGATCGCCCTCGAACACCTGCAAGACCGCGAATTCGTCGCCGCCCAGCCGTGCCACCACGTCGTTCTCGCGCAAGGCGGCCTGCAGCTTTTGCCCCGCCGCCTTCAGCAATTGATCGCCGATGGGGTGGCCGAGCGAGTCGTTGACGGATTTGAAGCGGTCGAGATCGAGCATCATCACCGTGAAACGATCACCGTAACGATTGAGTCGCGCAAGGGCTTCGTCGATCCGCTGCGTGAACAGGGTGCGATTGGCCAGGCCCGTCAGGTCGTCGTGGTGGGCCTGATACGACAATTGCTCCGCGGTGCGCACCCGGTCGGTCACGTCCTCGATGATGGACAGCAGATATTCCGGCTCGCCGCTCGGCGCGTTGACAATAATCTTCTTGCCCGAGATCATTTGCGATGAGTCAGGCCGATGCAGCGGGGCGCATTCGTATGTTTGCAGTTGTTTGGTGCTCAAGGCGGTGCGGTCACTGTCGGTAACGACCTTGGCGACCTCGGGACCGTAGATCTCCTGCGCCGTATGGCCGATCAACGCCTCGCTGGAACGGCCGAGATAGTCCTCGCCGTTCTTGTTGACCAGAACAAAACGGAGATTCATCGCGTCCTTGACGATGATGGCGGCCGGAACGTGGTTGATGACGTTGTCGAGGAAGTTCTTGGTCCGGCGCAGCTCGTGGGTCGCCTGCCAGAACTCGGTGACGTCATCGTGGGTCGCTACCCAGCCGCCGTCACCGAGCGGCGTGCTCACGATGGCGATGACGCGCCCCTCGATCCACTCTTCGAGGATCCTGACGATATCGCCACTCGCGACCCGCGCGTGAATGCCCTCGATGGTCTGGTCGATGTCGCCGAAAAAAGTCCCCGTCCTCACCTTGCATTCGAGTAGCTCGCGCAACGAAATGCCCGACTTCACGATGTCGCGCGGCAGCCGGTACATTTTGAGGTAGGCGGCGTTGCACAGAACGAGTCGCGATTCAGCGTCGAACACCGCCAGGCCCTGGCTGATATTGTCGAGTGCAACGGTCGCCAGAACCGCGGCTGTCGGCTGCGTTGTCGGGGGCGTGTCCATCTCCATGGCCTCTCAACGCATACGACAGGTCGTTGGCGAAGAGGGACGCCTAGCCACGATTGAAGGTTGCAATGCGATTGCAGGCGTCGACCAGGAGATGGCCGGCGTGGTGGCCGCCATTTATCCGGCCGCACTCAGCGCCGCCGGAGCGCGGCCATAGGCTGCCTCCTTCATGACGCGCGCGAGCATGCGGAAGGATTCCGTCCATGCGTCGCAGAGTTCCGGTGTGAAGTCGGCGCCCAGGCCCTTTTTCAAGGTGCGCAGCAGGGCGTTACCCACGAAGGTGTAGTGCTCCGGCTCCACGCCGTAGTCGAGGTGCTTGACGGCGAGCTTTTCGACGGCGTCCAATATCTTGACCGGCGTGTGCAGTGAGCGCACCATCAGCGCCAGGGCAGAAATCAGTTTCTTCTGCTGCTCTTTCAGGTCGTCCGGAAACATCCCCTTCAGCGAGGGGTCGATCGCGAACAGTTCGGCGTAGAAGAGCTCGGCAGCTTGCGGGCCGAGCGCGGCGACCTTCTCGAAGCTGTCTTGCACCAAGGCGATCTTGTGGGCGTCCATAAACGGCACCTGGGCTTGGTTGGCCAGACGTATCACGCTACCGGCGCGACTTTAAATAACAGTGAAAACTCAAGGTAATATAGATTGACATGCTGCCTTGCTGCGGTCGGCCGCCGCGGAAAAGCCCCGGGTTTTGGAACCCGGGGCGAGTCGCAACCGGGCCCCTCGGGGGGTAAAGGGCCCGCCGCCGGCTCAATCCGTCGGGGCCGGATTCGTTCCGCACCTACGTTCGGTGCCGCTGCGGCAATCGGACCCACGGCACATGGTGCTGCCGTTGGCGCGCGAATAAGGTAGGCGGGTGTCTCCCGGCATGTCGGTCGCTTGCGCCAACGCGCGGCGGTGAGGAGCGAAGGCCAATGGTTTCATTCTTCGACCTCTTTGCCATGCTGCTGTTGCTGACCGCCGCCTTCGGCTGGCTCAACCAGGTGTTCTTTCACCTGCCGACCAACATCGGCTTGCTACTGATGGGCGTTGCCGCGGCGCTCGTCGTGCTCATGCTCGATCTCCTGATCCCCCACATCGCCGTGATCAACGATCTCGCCGACATTTTGCGCAAGATCGATTTCTACGAAGCGGTGATGCACGGCATGCTCGCCTTCCTGCTGTTCGCCGGCGCGCTGCATGTGGACTGGCCGCGGCTTCGCAAGCGCCTCGTGGCGGTGACGACCATGGCGACTTTGGGCGTGGTGATCTCGACCGCCGTCGTCGGTTTCGGCTTGTGGGGCCTCGGCCTGCTGTTGGGCGTGAACCTGCCGCTCGCCTGGGCGCTGGTGTTCGGCGCGCTCATCAGCCCGACCGATCCGGTGGCGGTGCTCAGCCTGCTCAAACAGGTGCGCGTCCCGGAGCTTCTGGAGACGGAGATTTCCGGCGAGGCGCTGTTCAACGACGGCGTCGGCGTCGTGCTGTTCACCATGCTGGTGACGATGGCGACCGCCGGCAACGACGCGATCTCTTTCCTGGATGCGGTCGGCTTGTTCCTGCTTGAAGCCGTCGGCGGCGGTCTGATCGGCCTCATCACCGGCTACGTGGCCTATCGCGCCATGCGCCAGGTCGACGAATACGTCGTCGAGGTGTTCATCTCGCTGGCGCTGGTCATGGGCACCTATGCGCTTGCCGACAGGCTGCACACGAGCGGCCCCATCGCCGTGGTCATCGCCGGCCTGTTGATCGGCACGCGCGGGCCGGACGACGCCATGAGCGAAACCACCCAGCGATATTTGTTCGGCTTCTGGACCATGATCGACGAATTGCTCAATTCGGTGCTGTTCCTGCTAATCGGGCTCGAATTGATTATCGTCGGCATCAACCTGCGCTTCGGCTGGTTGGCGCTGCTTTCGATCCCGCTGGTGCTGCTGGCGCGAACGGCGGCGGTGGCAATCCCGGTCGCCGGCCTCAGCACTTTCATGCGTTTCATCAAGGGCAGCGTTCCGGTGATGATCTGGGGCGGCGTGCGCGGCGGCATCTCGGTCGCGCTGGCGTTGTCGCTACCGTATAACGAGGAGCGCTCGATTATCCTCACCGCGACCTACGCGGTGGTGCTGTTCACTATCATCGTGCAGGGCTTGACCCTCAAGCGGGTCATCCGCCGCGCCGTACCGTCGTCGCGCAACGCCCCGGCGGAGACGCACTAGGCGTTTTCGCGCGCCGGCTCCAAATTCCGCTCATTCCCGCGTAAGCGGGAATCCAGTTCTTTGGCGACACCAGAATGCCTGGATCTGGGTCCCCGCTTTCGCGGGGACGAACGGATAGGGGGCGCCCCCGGCGCGTGAACGACGCGGTGAAAAAGCGTTAGCCACCCATCGCCGACTTGTGCGCCCAGCGGGTTCGGATGGTCTCTTCCCGTTCCATGGTGTCGAGCTGCTCGTCGACGTGCTTGATCGCCGCTTCGACCTCCGGCAGCAGCACCTTTTCCAGCGCCTGCGCGCGCCGCTCGGTGCGCCGATATTCGCGCGCCAGCCGCTGCAGATTGCCGTTGCGGACGCCGAGGTCGGCGGCCATCGCCAGCAACGCTTCGAACGCCGCGCGGCAGGCTTTTGCTTCCGGCGAGGGATCGACGGCGGGGGGCGTCTCCCGCGCCGTTGGCGATGCGTCTCCCGCCGCCAGCATGGTGAGCCCGAGAAACAGCGTGCGCGTGTTGTCGGGGATCGCTGGCGCTGCCGGCGTTGGATAGACCTGCACCCCGTCGAGGCCGTGCCGCTCGGTGGCCAGCGCCAACGCGTCGGCGGCGCGTTTCATCGCCTCGTCGAACAGGTCGGAGCGTTCCTCATAGATGCGCAATTGCCGCAGTATTTCGGTCGCCAGCAGCGTGCGCTTCTCGTCGAGGAACTCGTAGCCCTGCCGCATCAGCTTGCGTTCGTCGGCAAGCTCGAGCGCGGCTGAGCGGGTCGGCGCGACTTCACGCATTGGATTTCTCTTGGGCGTTCTCTTGGGCCTTGTCTTGGGCTTTCTCCTCTGGCGCGATGTATTGCGCGATCTGCGCGTCCGACAACCGCGCCAACTCGCTCTGCGGCAGCAGCCGAAGCACCTTCCAGCCGGCGTTCATGCTGTCTTCCAGCGTGCGGCGGCCGCCCTGGCTGATCAGCGCGTGCTCAAACTGGTCGGCGAAATCGAGATACTTGATATCCAGTTCGGTCAGCCCGTCGCGCCCGACCACGCTCGCCAACACGCGCACGCGCACCGCCTTGGCATAAGACGCAAAAAGCTGGTTGGCGAGGCCGGGATGATCGGGATGCGAATAGTCCTTGCCGATGCCCTGGTCCATCAGCCGCGACAGGCTGGGCAGCACGTTGATGGGCGGGAACACGCCTTTGTGGTCGAGCGCGCGGTCGAGCACCACCTGGCCCTCGGTGATGTAGCCGGTGAGGTCGGGGATCGGGTGGCTGATGTCCTCCGCCGGCATGGTCAGGATCGGCAGTTGCGTGACCGTGCCCTTGGCGCCGCGGATGCAGCCGGCGCGCTCGTAGATCGCGGCAAGATCGGAATACATGTAGCCGGGATAGCCCTTGCGGCTCGGCACCTCGCCGTGGCTCGCCGACACCTCGCGCAAGGCTTCGCAGTAGTTGGTCATGTCGGTCATGATGACCAGCACGTGGCGGTCTTCCTCCGCCGCCAGGTATTCTGCCGCGGTGAGCGCGAAGCGCGGTGTCAGCAGGCGCTGCGTCGAGGACTCGCTGGCGAGATTGAGGAACATCGCGGTGTGCGCGAGCGCGCCGGAATCCTGCATGGCGCGGCGGAAGGTCTCCGCCGTGTCGTGCGATATGCCGATGCCGACGAACACGATGGCAAAGCCCTGTCCGTCGCCGCGGCGCAGCCGCGCGTGCTGGGCGATGTCGCTGGCGATGCGGTCATGCGGCATGCCGCCGGCGGAAAACAACGGCAGCTTCTGCCCGCGCACCAGGCTGTTCATGAGGTCGATGGCCGTGACGCCGGTCTCGATGAAATCCTTCGGCAGTTCGCGCTGCACCGGATTGATCGGAATGCCGTCGATGCGGAAGCGCTTGCGCGCCGCGACCGGCGGGCCGCCGTCGGCCGGCTCACCGACGCCGTTGAAGACGCGGCCGAGCAACCCGGGCCCGAGCGCGAAATGCAACGACTCGCCGAGAAAGCGCACGCGCACGTCCTTCAGGCCGAGGCCGATGGTCGATTCCAGCACCTCGACCACCATGGAGTCCTGGTCGAGCGCGGCGACACGGCCGAGCTTGGGCGCGCTGTCGGGGCTCAGGATCTCCACCGCTTCGTTGAGGCCGACCTCGACATTGCGCCGCAGGAACAGGAGCGGGCCGTCGATGGCGGTGGCGGTGCCTTGCACGAAAAGATCAGGCCGCATGAGAACCCGCCTTTTCCAGGTCCGCGATGGCCGTTTCCAGCGCCGCGCTGAGCTCGGAGAACTTGTCCAACTGGTCCTCGCCGATCTCTTCGCCCATGCGCTGCAGCCGCCGCAGCACCGGCAGTTCGGCGATCTTCTGCGGCGCCACGCCATGCTCGAGCGCGGTCTCGGCCAGCTTGATGAAATGCAGGATCAGGCTGAGCATCGCCATCTGCCGCTGCGGCGAGCAGTAGCGGTCGACCTCCGAGAACGCCGACTGGCGCAGGAAAGCCTCGTTGACGAGTTCGGCGCAGAGCAGCGTCAATTGCTGCGCCGGCGGCAGCGCATCCTTGCCGACGATGCGCGCCATGCGTTCGAGGTCGGCCTGCTGCTCGAGCAGCGACAACAGTTTTTCGCGGTGCATGTGCCAGTCCGGATTGCCGCGCTCGGTCCACCAGGCGGCGAAGCGCACGGCGTTTTCCGAATAGGATTGCAACGGGTGGATGGCCGGGTAGAAGCGCGCCTGCGCGCGCTCGCGGTCGAGCCCCCAGAAGCAGCGCACATAGCGCTTGGTGTGGCTGGTCACCGGCTCGGAGAAATCGCCGGCCGGCGGCGACACCGCGCCGATGATGGTGAGCGAGCCTTCACCGCCGCCAAGCGTCGTCACCTTGGCGGCGCGCTCGTAGAACTCGGCGAGCCGCGAGCCGAGATAGGCGGGGTAGGCGGCCTCGCCCGGCAATTCGCCGAGCCGGCCCGACACTTCGCGCAGCGCCTCCGCCCAGCGGCTGGTCGAATCCGCCATCAGCGCCACGTGCAGGCCCTGGTCGCGAAAATATTCGCCGACGGTAACGGCGGTGTAGATCGAAGCCTCGCGCGCGGCCACCGGCATGTTGGAGGTGTTGGCGATGATGACGGTGCGTTCCATCAGGCCGCGCCCGGTGCGCGGGTCGGTGAGCTCGGGGAATTCGCGCAGCACCTCCGCCATCTCGTTGCCGCGCTCGCCGCAGCCGACATAGACGATGACGTCGGCGTCGCACCATTTCGCCAGCGTTTCCTGCAGCACCGTCTTGCCGGTGCCGAAGCCGCCGGGGATGGCGGCCTGGCCGCCGCGCGCCACCGGAAACAAGGTGTCGAGGATACGCTGGCCGGTGATCATCGGCGCGTCGGCCGGCAGGCGCGCCGCCACCGGCCGCGCCATGCGGACCGGCCAGCGCTGGAAGAAGCCGATGTCGCGCGTCTTGCCGTTGGCGTCTTTGACAGTGCAGAGCGTCGCGTCGGCCCGGGTAGCGGCCTTCCGCCACGATGGTCTCGACCGTGCCTTTCACATCCGGCGGACATAAGATTCGCTGCTTGATGCCGTCGCCCGGCAATTCCCCGATCGGCGCGCCGGGCGTGAGTTCATCGCCCGCCTTCACCAGCGGCGCGAAGGCGAAGTCGCCATCATCCTTCGCGTCGAGCGGGCGCAGCAGCCCATCGAAGATACGGCCGAGCAGATGCGGGCCGAGCGTAACCGACAAGGCGGCGCCGGTGCCGTGCACGGCGTCGCCGGGCCGCATGCCGGTGGTGTCCTCGTAGACCTGGCCGACCAGCTCGTCGTCTTTCAGGCGGATCACTTCGCCGGGGCGGCGCTCGGGCCCGACCTCCAGCGCCTCGCCGACGCGGAATTCGCCCTGCACGCGGGCATAGAGCACCGGCCCGCCGACCCAGCGGATGGTGGCCTCGCTCATGCCGGTGCTCCCTTGGTCAGTTCGTCGAGCAGCAGCGCGGCGATGGTCCGCGCATCTGCCAGGAGCCCGTCGGGCGTGGCGTCGAGCGTGGCCTGGTCGGTGGTGATGCGCAGCCCCGCGCTCACGTCTTTGTCCGCTTGGAAGCTGATGCCGTCCGCGCCGCCCACCGCGTCGGCAAATTTCGTCTGCTCCTGCGCCGGCCAATCGGCCGGATGCGCGACCCGCCAGGCCCCGCGCTGCAAGCGCGCCGCGGCCAGTTGCGCAATCGCCGCGACCCATTCTTTTCGTGCCTCTGTCTCCTGCCAGCGTGCGCTAAGCGCTTCGCGCAGCAGCGGCATGGCGTCGGCCACCGCGCGCGCGGACTGCCGCTGCGCCTGTGCGCGCAGTTCGGCGTCCAGTTGCGCGTGCGCGCGCGCCAGCCGGGTGTCGCCTTCGCGGCGCAGGTCGGCGATCGCCTCGTGCAGGCGCCCACGCGCACTGCTGCGCGCCTGCGCCAGCGTGCCGCGCGCCTCTTGTTCCGCCGCGGCGAGGACGGCGGCGGTTTCGTCCTTGAGCTGCTGCTCGATCTCGCGCGCCAGCGCGTCGGATTGCAGCCCGGGGATGAGACTGCCGGCGGTCATAGCCCGATCCCCAGCACGCTGCGGAGTTTCTTGCCGAGATCGGGCGGCG
This sequence comes from uncultured Pseudomonadota bacterium, assembly GCA_963829785.1. Classification (GTDB taxonomy): domain Bacteria; phylum Pseudomonadota; class Alphaproteobacteria; order Rhizobiales; family Xanthobacteraceae; genus Pseudolabrys. The sequence goes on from CAWHJZ010000016.1 coordinate 38,797, forward strand.
TGGCGCGGAATTGTACATCGGGAATGATCGCCAGCGTCGGCACTTCCGCGAGCATCGCCGCTTCCAACTCGGCTGCCGGCACCCGGTTCGCCAGTTCGGCGGTCATGATCACCAGCCCCGCGCGCTTGCGCGCGTCATCGAGCGCCGCCCCGGCTTTTTCAGGCTCGGGCACGACGGTCTCGATGCCGGTGAGCCGGAAGCCCGCCGCGCTCAACTCGTCGCCGATGAAAATCGCCGGTCCCATACCTGTTCCCGCGTCGAAGTCAGATGCGATTCAAGATGAGGACGGCGACGATCAGCCCGTAGATGGCGATGCCTTCGGCCAACCCTACGAGAATGAGCACGCGCCCGAGCAGTTCCGGCTTTTCGGCCAGCGCTCCCACCGCGGCGCTGCCAACCATCGCCACGGCATAGCCGGCGGCGAGCGTCGACAGGCCGGCCGCAATCGCCGCCGCGATCATCGCGTAGGGCGCGACCGCGCTGTTGGCGGTGGCGCGCACCGGCTCGGCCGCCCCGGCCGGGACGATCTGAAACAACAGCACGGTCACGCCGATGGCGACTACCGCCGCTGTCGCCAGCATCAGTGCCGGCAGTCGTACGTTCAGTCTCATGAGGTGCCCCCTAGGGTTGGGTCCGACAGGTTTCAATTGGCGAGCGCGGGCGGCGGCAACGGCTTGAAGGCGCGGCCCGCGCCGGTGAGGAAGCGGATGAAGAATTCGAACAGCAGCAGGCGCGTGGTCTGGATGCTGACCACCACGCCTTCGAGCGCGATGATCAGCACGTTGCCGGCGAACAGCACGATCCAGTAGCCGATCGTACCGCTTGCCTGCGCCATCTCGATGACGGCGACCGACAGGCCGGCATGCGCCAGCGCAAAGGCGCCGATGCGCGCGAACGACACGGTGTTGACCAGGAGCCGCAAGGCCTGCTCGACGAACTCGGCCGCCGCCGCGGCAAGCGCGATCAGCCGGCCCTCATGCACGATAATCGCGGCGCCGAGGATGAACCAGACCGCGCCGGCCGCCGTCACCAGCAGGCCGTCGCGCCACAACGGCGTGACCATCAAGCCGACATAAGCCGCCACCAGGCCGGCGCGGTGCGCCCACCAGTGTGAGGCTTCGCCGCGCCAGTGCATCTGCAGCGCGTCGAGGACCAGGCCGATGGCGATGATTCCCATGCCGGCAATGACGCCGGCGAGCAGCAGGGTGATCGGGTCGCTCAAGGGGTGCATCCACAAGGCCGGTATGATGTCCTCGCGACCGAACACGCTGCCAAACAGGACGCCGAACACCATCGCCATGATGCCGCCCGGCACCATCAGCCGCGTCAGCGGAATGCGCCGGCCGAGCACCAGCCCGCCGATCAGCACCACCGCGCCCTGGCCGACGTCACCGAACATGAAGCCGAAAATCAACGAGGCGATGACGGCGACGATCTGGCTGGGGTCGCTCTCGTGCCGGCCCGGCGTGCCGAGCATCTGCGCGAACACTTCGAACGCGCGCGCCCAGCCCGGATTGCTCAGCACCAGCGGCGGGCTCATGCCCTCCGGCGCCTTCGCCATGCGCAGGATGTAGCGCACGTCGCAGGCGTCGAGCGCACGGCGCAGGCGCTTGCCCGCGACGTCGCTGGTCCAGCCGGTGACCCAGGCCAGCCGCTCGCTGCCGCGCAGTTCCTTGGCGTGCTCGTACAGCCATTCGACCAGCGCGACGTCGCCGAGCGCTTGCGCGATGTGCAGCCGCTCCGACAGCGCGGAAAGCTCGGCGTCGAGCTCCTCGCGCTGCTTCTGCATCGCCGCCTGCCGTTGCGCGACAACCGTACCCGCTTCCTGTGGCGACGACGGCAGCCAGGCGGGCAGGGGGACCATCCGCCCTTTCAGCGCCGGAAGCTGCGCCTCGATATCGCCGATGTCCGCGGGGCGTCCGACAATCAGCGCGTAACTGGCGTCTGGCGTCTGCCACGGCTTGTACAGCACCAGCGCCGGCACCTCGCGCAGCGGCGTGCCGGCCGGCAAGGTGACCAGGCGCGCTTGCAGTTTCGGCCCGGCGCCGCAGAGCAGACTCAGGTCGGGAAAAGCGTCGGCGGCGCTCGAGAGCGCCGCGTGCAGGTGCGCAAGGTCGGTGGTTTCCTGGTTGAGCTGCTCGCGCTCGGCGATGAGCGGTGTGGCCGAATCCATCCAGGCGGCGAGGCGCGCCAACGCGGTCTTTAGCGTCTCGCTTAAGGGTTCGGAGGCGCGGCTTTCAACCGCGGCCGGCGCCGGCCAATAGGTGTGGTAGCGGCGCGCCAGTTCGCGCTGCGCCTTGAGCGCTTCGTCGAGCCCGGGAAACAGCAGCCGGTCGGCGGCGCTGCTGCGCGCTTCCAGTTCCACCGCGCCGGTGCGCGACAGGCATTCCATCACCCGCGCCAGTTCCTTGTGCACGGTAACCAGCTCGAACCATTGCGCGGGCGTCGGACGCAGGCTCATGCGGCTTGCCTCCGCGGCGCCGGTTCGAACAGCCGCCGCCGCACGATGCCGCCGCGCAAACGTTCGAGATCGAGGGCTATGAGGACGAGATGGCTGAACACCGCGGTGGGCGAGGCGCCATGGCGGCGGAACAGCCGCGTCGCTGCCTTTTCCAGTTCGCCGAGGTGCGGCGCGCTGGTTTCCTGCGCGCCGGCATGGGCCAACCGCTCAACGTGAGCCTTCACCGCATCCGCGAGCGCGTTCAAGGCGCGGGCCTTGGCGGCGCTTTGTTTCGGCCACAGCGCCTGCCAATGGCGCGCCCAGCGCGCGCCCAGCGGAATGGTCTCGCCCTCGCCGGGCAGCAGCGGCGCGAACGGCGACGCTTCAAGCGCCGCGCGCCGTTGCGCTGGATCGGTTTCCGTGAACAGCGCCAGTGCCGCGTCCTGCTTGGTCCAGGCCGGCGCTTCGTCTTTCAGCAGCGCGTCGATCGCCGGCAGGTCGGGCAGCAGCGCGGTCCATGACATTGCCGGCCGCCATGCTGCCGGCAGCCAACCCGCCACCTCATTGACGTAAGCGCGCCAGGCGCCGCGCAGCACGCGCTCGATGGCGTGGCTCGACATGCCGGCGCTCACCTGCTCGGTGAAGCGGCGCATGCTTGTTGCGCGCGAACGCTCGAGAAAAGCATCGGCCGAGCGCACCGCTTCGAGCGCGTGCCAGTCGGCTTCCGCCAAACGGTCGCCATGGCGCGACTGCAATCGTGCCTGCACATAGCGCCAGCGCGGGTCGGCGCTCATGACGCCCTCGTCAGCCGGGCGGCGATGCGTTCGGCCGCTGCGGCCAGGGCATCACGCTCATAAGCCGGATCGGCGTCCTTTTGGGCGGGACGCGCTGCATTCAGCGCTTCCACCTCGCGTTCGATCTTTTGCAGGTAGGCGGTGTGCAGCTTCGAAATGCAGCGGTCGGCGCGGCGGGCGACACCCGCCGCCTGCGCCCGCGCCTCGGCCAGCATGTGCTGGGCGCGGTCCTCGCTTTGCCGCAGTGCCTCGACGCCCTCGCGTTCGGCTTTCAGCACGCGCTCAATGGCGGCCACCGTGTCGTCGCTCTGCGGGGGATCTGGTTGCCGCGGCATGGCAGTCCGGTCCGGTCAGCGAATTGCGAAAGGGCTCAAGGGGATAGCCCCTCAGGCGGTCAAGTATGGCGAGTTAAGCCCGGCGCGTCATCCCGATCATTGTTTCATATCAATTCATTGAGATGACAATGAAATGCGGGCCAGGAGCGCCAGCTCGAAGCCGTCGAGCGGACATCCTCAATCCGAACCGATATCGGCCTAGCGCCGGCCGGACAAATATTCCGCCACCGCCCGGCGTTCGCGCGGGCTCAAGCGCGCGGCGATCGGGCCCATGACGGCGCCCTGGCGCTTGCCGCTGGCAAAGTTGTCGAGCTGCTGCGCAGTGTAGACGGAGTGCTGCCCGAACACATTCGGCACGGCCGCGGTATTGCCCATCATGCCGCCGCGCATCATGCCACCGCCCATCATGCCGCCTCCGCGGCCGCCCATCATCCCCCGTCCGTACGCCGGCGGGGCTGTGACAGGCCGCGCAGGCTGGCGCGCCGCGGCCCCTATACTGGAAAATACGCGCGCCGAGGTCGGCCAATTGGCGGTCCTTGATCGCGTCCGGCTTGACCTTCTGCCGGCTGTAAAAGCGTGCAAGCTCATCGATCTGCGTGTCCGACAGCAGGGCGGCGATCGGCGACATTTCATCGGACTTTCGCGCGCCGTACTTGAAGCCGCGCAACTGCAGGCGAAGGTAATACTCTTTCTGCCCGGCGATCTTGGGGTCGTCCGGTTCGGCGCTGTTGCCGGTCGGCCCATGGCAGCTCACGCAAACCGTGGCGGCGAGTTCCTTGGCGTGCAGCGGCTTGACGGCTGCGGCCGTCGGCAGTTTCGATTTGTCTGCGTCGTGCTGTTCCTGACCGCGAACGGTCAGCCCCGATGCCAACACCACGAGCGCGGCGAGCAGCGCGGCGTTCGCGGGGCGCACAAGACGCATTGGAAAACGTGATGGGTCTGAGGCCATGGTCCGGTTCCGGCCTGCTTGTCGCCAAATACAATAACGTAACGCGGAAGTCATATGCGCCGGCGCTGGATTCTGCGATCTTAACGCCGGCGCATCATTCGATCGTCGCGGTTACTTCACCCACGGGTGGCCGGCCTTCGCCCAATCCGTCATGTTTACGACCACGGCGATCGGGTTCTTGAAGCCGATCTTCTTCAGGCTCGCGGCCGCCAAGCTGGCGCGGCCGCCGGTCTGGCACTGCACATAGATCTTGCGGCTGGTATCGACCTTCTTCGGATAGCCGAGTTCTTTGTAGATGCGGAACTCAAGCACGCCGCGCGGAATGTTGACGGCGCCCGGCACGTGGCCGGCGGCGAACTCGGCCGGCTCACGCACGTCGAGGAGCATCGCGCCGTTCGGGTTCTTCACCACGGCGAGATACCCCTTCATATCGACGGTTTTCACCGTCTTGCGCGCCGCCATGAAGTGTTTGGTTACGATGTCCGGCCAATTCGGCGCGGCAAGCGCGGGCGCGGCGATGGCGAATGCGCTGAAAAAGACGATGGCGAGACCTAACTTGCGATTCATGACATGCGGCTCCTTTGATCCGATGGTTTTGCTTGGCGCCAATGTCACCTTTGGCGCGAAACAAACATTGACCTGAGTCAACGCAAGATGGTTGCGGGCGGATCAATGCAAGCAGGCTGGTATTGTCGAAATATTTCCGACAGTTCAATGACAAGCCGGCGGGGGCGTCTTTGAATGATGGCAAATGAGGAGAGCCAGCCATGATCGAGCATCTGAAGGATTTCCCCGACAATGTCCTCGCCTTCGTGTGCCGGGGTCGCGTGACCAAGGACGATTATGAGAAGGTGCTGGTGCCTGCCGTCGTTGAGGCGCTCAAGCGCCCCGGCAAGCTGCGCCTCTACTATGAAACCGCCGGCGATTTCGGTGGCATCGACGCCGGCGCCGTATGGGAGGACTTCATGGTTGGCATGGAGCACTTCACCCGCTGGGAGCGGATCGCGGTCGTCACCGACGTCGACTGGATCAAGCACACCATGCGCTTCTTCAGCTTCCTGATGCCGGCGCAGGTGAAGCTGTTTTCCAACGCCGAGGCGGCGGAGGCGTGCGCCTGGATCGCCGGCAAATAGGGCCCCCCGGGGGACGGCCTGCCGTTGACCTGCATCAAGGACGCCTCCGGTCGGTTCCCGCAGAGTTCACTTGCGACCAATTCGCAAGGATTCCCCTATGGGTTCGACCATCCGCCCCTTCTGGCATCCGCTCACCGCCGGCATCGCGCTTGGGCTGGTGTTGCTGCTGACTTTCCTGCTCACGGGGCATGGGTTGGGCGCGAGCGGTTTCTTCACCCGCCTGACCGCTTGGTTCGGCGCCGAATTCGCTCGCTCCGCCACCGAGGCCAACAGCTATCTTGGGCCGTTCATCAAGGGCGCGCGCGGCGTGGTCAATCCGCTGGCGAGCTGGATCAGTTGGGAGATCGTCGGCGTCATGGCCGGCGCCGGTCTAGCGGCCGTCACCAGCGGCCGTTTCCGGGTCCGGCTCGATGGCGCGAAGAATCTGCCCGGCGGCAGCCGCATGGCACTCGCCATCTGCGGCGGCATTCTCACCGGCTTCGGCGCCCGGCTCGCGCGCGGTTGCACCAGCGGCATCGGCCTGTCCGGCGGTGCGCCGCTGGCGGTCGCCGGCTTTCTGTTCCTGATCGGCTTCTTTGTCGCCGGGATCGCGGTCAGCTTCCTCATCCGAAAGGCCTGGGCGTGAGCATCCCCCTTTACGACAGCGGCGTGGCGTCCGGCCTGTTGAGCGGCATCCTGTTCGGCTACGTGCTGGAAAACGCTGGCTTTGCCAGTCCGCGCAAGTTGACCGCGCAATTCCGCTTTACCGATTGGACGGTATTCAAGGTGATGTTCACCGCCGTCATCGTCGCTGCCATCGGGCTTTATGGCGCGATGGCGCTGGGGCTGATGCAATCCAACGGCATCTTCATACCAACGACATTTTTCTGGGCAACGCTGACCGGTGGCGCCTTGATCGGCGCCGGCATGGCGGTCGGCGGCTATTGTCCGGGAACATCGGCGGTGGGCATGGCGTCCGGGCGGCTCGACGGTTTATTGTTTGTCGTCGGCATGGTGATCGGCACCGGCCTGTTCGCCAGCGTGTTCGAGCCGATCAGGGGGTTCTATCTGGCCGCCCAGGGGCCGCGCGGGCAGACGCTGCAAGCGCTGTTCGGTCTTCCGGTCTGGGCGGTGATCGGCGGTCTGATCGTCATCGCCGCCGGCGGCTTCGCGCTGGGCAACTGGTGCGAGCGCAAGTTGGGCGGTCCACTGACCGCCGAACAGTTGAACAAAGGCGAACCGGGCGGCGTTATAGGGCCAGTCGAGATCGTAAGCCTGCGAACCAATTAGAGCATGATCCCGAAAAGTGGGTACCGGTTTTCGGAAGAGATCATGCTCAATGCTAAAATGGAGACGATTCAATGCAAACCAGGCGAATCAAGACCGCCCTTTTGGCCGGTAGTCTGTCGACCATCGCGGCCGCGGTGGCCATGACCGCCGCGGCGCCCACGCCTGTCGCCGCTTCGCCGATGCAGATGGCGCAGCGCGGCCAGAGCCCGTGCAGCCCCTGTGCGCCGGCCGGCGGTCGCGGCGCTGGCCAGAATGCCGGCAGTCCCTGTTCGCCCGCCGGCACTACCGGCGGCAAGGCCGGTTCGCCTTGCAGTCCGTGCAGCCCCTGCGCGCCTGCCGGCGGCCGTGGCGGCAATGCCGGTTCGCCGTGCAGCCCGTGCGCGCCGGCCGGTGGCGGACGCGGCGCCCCGGCGTCCTCGCCGTGCAGCCCCTGCGCGCCCTCGCGCTCTTAAGACGGAATTGGATCGGTGACGGGGGTGCTGGATCAGGACCGGCTGGTCGATCGGCTGCGGGGGCTGACGCGTGACGACTTGCTCGCCATGTATGCCGCCGCCGCCGACGTCACCGAATCCATCGCCGCGCTCGCCGACGCCGGCAAGAACCCGGTCACCGAAGTGCTCGGTGGCGCCGATGTCGTCGAAGAATGGTCGCACTTCCCGCCCGGCGACGTGTTCGATCCCGCGACCCAGAGCCAGTATTATTACCACGCCCACGCGGCCGAGGAGCGCGTCGAAAACGAGCACGGCCACTTCCACACGTTCGTGCGGCCGCAAAAGCTCGACCCGACGCTTGTGCCCGCCGCGCTGTCCGGCAACGCCAAGCCGGACGACCCGGCGTCGTGGGTGATGCACCTGGTCGGCATCTCCACCGATGCGTCCGGCCAACTCATTCGCTTGTTCACCACCAACCGCTGGGTGACCGACGAAGCCTGGTACGGCGGCGACGATGTCATCGGCATGATCGACCAGTTCGATATGACGGGCGACATGCCGTCGCCTGCGCTCAACCACTGGGTCAGCGGCGTTGCCGGCATGTTCCGGCCGCAGATCGCCGATCTCGTGCGTTCGCGCGACGCAGCGGTCGCCCGCCACAAAGCCGCGCATCCGGAGCGTGACGTGTTCGAGGACCGCGCGCTGCAAGTCACCTCCGAGATGCCGATCGATTTCCTCGCCCAGGTGCGCGCCATCGAGGCCGCGCTGGAGTCGAAATCCTGATACTCAATTCAAACGGGAGAGCCGCATGGACCGCCGAACTTTCATTGCCGCGAGCTCAACCGCGTTGATCGGCGGCATGCTGGGCGGCATCTCGCCGTCGCAGGCGAAAGCCTCGCTGTCGGTGCGGCCGACCATCGGCGGCCCGCTGGTGACGCCCAACGGGACGTTCTTCCTCTATTCGCAGCTACGCTATCCGGCCAAGACGCCGACCGGCGTGCAGATCGACGGCCTGGTCACCACGCCGCAGCGCTACAGCCTCGACGATCTCGCCAAGGTGCCGCAGGTCAAGAAGACGCTGACGCTGGAGTGCTACGTCAACACCGCCGGCGGCGCGCTGATCTTCAACACCGAGTTCGAAGGCGCGCCGTTGCCGGCGCTCTTTGAAAAAGCCGGCGTCAAGCCGGAGGCGAAAGCCGCGCGCATCGAATGCAGCGATGGCCATCCGTTCGTGCTGCCGCTCACCGAATTGATGCGCGCGGAAACCATGATGGTCGGCAAGTTCGGCGGCGCACCGGTGCCGATGGAGCACGGCAGCCCCTATACCCGGCTGTTCATTCCCGGCGCCGGCGGCAACCATCATCCCAAATGGGTGACCCGCATCACGCTGATCGAGAAAGAAGCGGTCGAGCATCCGGCGCCGCCCATGGCCGGCTTCCTGAAGCCCACACCGCCGACGGTGCGCGCGCCGCTATCCGGCGTTACGCTCACCGGCTACGCCTATACCGGCGTGGAAAAGGTCGGCAAGGTCGAGGTCAGCACCGACAACGGCACCACCTGGCGCGTCATGCCGCTGCCGCCGCAGCCGGACCAGGACGTCTGGATCACCTGGGACCTTACCTTCGTGCCGCCCGAGAAGGGCTTCTATGTGCTGAAGACGCGCGCCACCAGCGCCAGCGGCCGCAAACAGGACATCCCCGGCGTCATCGCGGTCGAGGTCGTCTGACATGTGGTCGCTCGCCCAGGACCTGCTCGGCCAGTTGCGCCGCCTGCGCGGCGTGCTGCTGACGCTGGCAATCCTGTTCTTCATCGTCATGCTGATCGAGGTCGATCTCGGCCACCGCGCCGCGCTGCTGCGGCAGGATTCCTGGCTCGCGTTGATACCCGTGGTCTGGCTGCCGATTTCGTTGCTCACTTTGATCGCGGTGCAGGTCGCGCCGTCGACGGCGACGTCGTTCATCGCGATGGGCGTGATGGCGGTGTCCGCCGCCGTCGGCATGATCGGCTCCGGCCTGCACATGATGGCCGCCGGCGTCGACTTCGACCACTTGAACCGTATCTTTTCCAGCTCGGTCTGGGGCGGCCATGAATCGCCCAACTGGCCGGTCGCCATCACGGTGGCGTCGGTACTGGGCCTGGTCGCTGCGATCGATGCCGGCCGCTATCCTCACACCTTGCCGCATGGCGCGCTCGGCGTCGCCACCGTCATCGCCTTCATCCTCATCGTTGTCGGCTGCGCGCTCGCCGCCGTTCCCGACATGGTGACGCTCAGCGCCGCCAGCCTCGCCATCGCCGCGTTGCTGCTCTTGGCCGTGCTCCTCGGCCTGCTCGCGAATGCCATGACAGAAAGGACCGCGCCATGATCCGCAACCTGGCTCTCGCGCTCGCCGCGATCGTCATCATCGGCGCCGGCTTCGTCATCACCTTCCTGATGTGGCACCAGGCCGACAGCGCCAAGGCTTATTCGATGGGCGTGCCCTTCACCGAGTTCAATATGAAGACCGCGCATGCGTTGGAGCGCGGTTGCAACGCCTGCCACGGCGATCATCTGGTGGACGCTGTCGACCGCTTCCTGACCGCCCGGGCCAAGCCGAAGCTGCACGGCATCTTCCGCACCAGCTACGGCGTTCCGATGCGGGTGGAGGATTGCATGCCGTGCCACAGCACCAAGACGACGCTCTCCTTCGCCGGCAGCATCCATTCGGTGCATCTGCATTCGGCCGGCTTCAACAACATGGGTGGCAATTGCGATTCCTGCCACGGCACCACGCTGCGCGGGAAGCGGGTGCTCTGGGACGACGTGAACCGCTACCGAATCCTCAACGGCATCAAATATAACCGCACGCCGGAGTTCACCAAGACGACGGCGGACGATCTCATCCGCGATCTCAAAAAAGAAGCCAAGGCGCACTAGGCCATGCTGGGCCGTTTCCTCATCCTGATCGCGATGATGCTGTTCGGGCCGCTGCTGATCGAGGTCTATCTCTATCATCCGGTGGTCGCGCTCGAGAGCGACAAGGTCGTGATCGTGCCGCAGATCGCGAGCCCGCTCGCCTTGTTCGCCGGCTTCCTGCTGCTGGCGGCGGACAACAAGCTGACAGCGCTGCTGTTCGGTCTGGTTTGCGTCATCGAGATCGGCGTCGGCGTGGTGGGGACGGCGATCCATCTCGCCATCCACGCGCCGTCGCTGATGGGCCTCGTCACCGCGCCGCACGTCTGGCTTGGCGAGCCGCCGCCCTTGGTGCCGCTGTCGTTTGCCGCCGCCGGCTGTTTGGGGCTCATCCCGCTGGTGGTCAAAGGCCAGCGCCGGCTCGAGGAACCGCCGGTCGTCCTCGCGCGCATTCTTTACGGGCTCGCCGCGCTGTGCGGTTTGGTCGGCGTCGTCACCGGCGCGCAAGTCCATGGTGGCACCATCGCCCTGTTCGGCGTGATCGCCGCGCTCGGCTTCGGCTCTTTCGGTTTCATCGCCGAAATCGTCGTGCTGCTCTATCCGCTGGCGCGGCCCTATCTGCCGCAGCGGTTGCGGGCGATGCTGCCGAACTGACGCATGAGCCATTCGGCCTGAAGGCCAATACCCCGCTCGTCCCCGCGAAAGCGGGGACCCAGGGCCAAAGAACTGGATTCCCGCTTCCGTGGGAATGAACGGAAAATGTTTTAGCCTTGATGGTTCGAACTATCCGCCCACCGGCACCATCGACAGCTTCATCTCGGTCGCCGGGATCTCGGTCTCCTCGATGCCCAGCTCCTTGCGCACCATGTTGGTGGCGCGCGTCAGTGCCACCATCTTGTAGAAGGCGTGCATGCGGCTCATGCCCTGGCGGCCGAAGCCGCAGTCGCTGGTCAGGATCAGCCGCTCGGGCTCGATATATTTGAGCGCCTTGCGGATCAATGCGGCGATCTCCTCCGGCCGCTCCACCTGCAGCGTGCGATGGCTGATGACGCCGAGCGCCACTTTCTTGTCCTTGCCGATCAGCTTGCCGAAGTGCTCCAGGTCGAGCCCCTGATTGAACGCGCCTTCGACGGTGAGCACGTCGACGTCGAGCTCGTTCAGGTAGGGCAGGGCGTCCTTGTAGGATTGATCCTTGCTCGCTACCCGCTGCGCCGCGGGCGAGCCCCAGCAAGTGTGGCACCACACCTCGCATTTGTCGCGCAGGCCGGCGGCTTCCTTGTTGAACGCCTCCACCCATTGCGCGGGTTTGATCTTTTGGTTGGGATCGGCGATCACCTGGTGGATCGCCGGTTCCTCGATCTGCACCATCGGCGCGCCGGCGTCCGCGAGCGCGTGATATTCCTTGTTGAGCGCCGCCGACAGGTCGAACAGCAATTCGAGCCGATTGCCGTAATGTTCGTCGGTCAGCATCAGCGCCAGGATCTGCGCCGAGATCGATCCCACCTTCACCGGCTTGTCGGTCATCGGCGCGATCGCCTTGTAGGCGCGGTCGAGCTGCAAATCGGCGGCGCCGATCTTGGCCGTAACGAGCGGCGTCATGCGGGTCTCGATCACCTCCCACATGATGTCGCCGGGGCCCTTGTCCTTCATGAAGCCCGCCGGCGGCACCTCCACGCGCGGCGTGCCAATGCCTTCGACGCGCTCGGTGACGTAGCTCACCCATGAGCGGCCGGCGACGTCGTCATCGAGCCGCGTGTCGCCGTCCACCATGATGTCGATGCCGGCACGGTGTTGCGCCGCGACCTGGCAGGCAAGACAGTCGAAATGCTGCTCGCGATAGGCTAGTTGCGAAAAGCCGCGCGACAACGGCAAACCACGCAGGTTCTCGGTGTACCAACTTGGGCGCGGCAGCGCGCCCGTGGTTGTCGTGAGCAGGGCCTTGTCCTTGGTGGCTGTGAACACGCGCTACCATCCCTTTTTCATCGTTCGAAACACTGTGTTTCGTCCGGTTTTGTTGTGTCGTGACTGAATAAGTTGAAGACGCGCAGGTCAAGCGGAGCCAAGGACCGTTGTCGCGATTGCGTCCGAAGAGGTGAGTTCGATGCGGCCGGCGCGCGCCGTCATGGGGAACCGCATTTCGGGCGATGGGCCCGGCCTTAACCCCTTGATTTCACTCCACTGGACATGTCCCTGCCGGCGACGGCATGGTCTTGTCCGATGGCGTCCGAACCCCTGCAAATCATCCCTCGTCTCACGCCGCTGCCCGCCCTTCTGGGGCTGATCGGCCGCGAGGTGAAACCGGTGACCCCGCGCTCCGTCGATCTCGGCGTGGCGGCCGGCCGCATTCTCGCTGCCGACATCATGGGGTCGATGCGCCCCTCGGCCCCGCTGGCGCTGGTCGACGGCTGGGCGCTCCGCGCCGAGGCGACGCTCGATGCTGGCGGCTATGCGCCGGCGCTGCTTCCCACCGTGCCGTCCAAGGTCGAGGTCGGTCAGGCGATGCCGCCGGGCACCGACAGCGTGGCGCCGCTCGATGCGGTGCTGGTGGAAGAGGGCCGCGCCTCCGCGCTGAGCCCCGTCAATCCCGGCGACGGCGTGTTGCCGGCGGGCGGCGATTGCCTGCCGATGCCACCCTTGCGGGTTGCCGGCGAGCGCCTGCGCGGCACCGATCTCGCCGCCTTTGCCGCCGCCGGCGTCTCCCGCGTTCCCATCCGCCAGCCGCGTTTGCGCGTGGTGCCGCTGCGTATGAACAGCATGGTGGACGCCGCCGCGCGGCTGGTCGCCGGCGACATCGAGCGCCGCGGCGGCGTGGTGCGGTTGGACGAATCCGGCGATCTCAGCGTTGCCATGGTGGCCGACAACTTCGACGCTTTCATCGCGCTTGGCGGCACCGGCAGCGGCCGCCGCGACACCAGCGTCACCACGCTCGCGCGCGACGGCAAGGTCGCCGTGCACGGTGTCGCGCTTACGCCCGGCGAAACCACCGCTTTCGGTTTTTCCGGCCGCCGCCCGGTGCTGCTGCTGCCGGGGCGGCTCGATGCCGCGCTCAGCGCCTGGCTGGTGGTGGGACGCCATTTGCTGGCCATTCTGGCCGGTGCCGACACGGCCAAAGTCGACGATCCGGCGCCCAGCCTGCCGCTGGCGCGCAAGGTCACTTCCAGCGTGGGCTTGGCGGAGGTGGTGCCGGTGCGCCGCGTCGGCGACAAAGTGGAGCCCATAGCCCATGGCTATATGCCGCTGTCCGCGCTCACCCGCGCCGACGGCTGGATTCTGGTGCCGGCGGAGAGCGAAGGCTATTCCGCTGGCGCGCCGGTTTCTGTATTTCCGTTGCCATGAGCGAGCAACCCAGTCTCAAGCCCGGCGCGGAAGCCGACCTGGTCGCGCGCGTGCGCGCCGCCGCGCGCCAGGAACAGTTCCTCGAAGTGGTCACGGCGGAAGTGGCGCGCGAGCGTTTCGCGCAAGCGCTCGATCTCTCGCCGCTGTCGAGCGTGACCGTGCCGCTGGCGCAGGCGCTTACGCGCGTGCTCGCCCACGACGTGGTGGCGGCGGTCGACGCGCCGCCCTTCGACCGTTCCAATGTGGACGGTTTCGCCATCCGCGCCGCCGACACCCACGGCACCAGCGAAAGCAATCCCAAGCAGCTCACGCTCAATGGCGAGGTCATCGCCTGCGGCCACGCGGCGGTGCTGGAAGTGAAGCCCGGCACCGCCACCACCATCGCCACCGGCGGCGTCATCCCGCGCGGCGCCGACGCCGTGGTGATGCTCGAGCAGACCGAGCTGACCGAAGAGGGCGCACCGGCGATCGAATTGCGCCGCGCCGTCGCGCCCGGGCAGTTCATCTCCTATGCCGGCTCCGACATCGCCCGCGGCGAGACCTTGCTCCGGCGCGGCACCCGCATCGGCTCGCGCGAGATCGGCATGCTGGCCGCCTGTGGGCTCGCCGAGGTGGCGGTGGTGCGGCGGCCGAAGGTGGCGGTGCTCTCCACCGGCGACGAGTTGGTGCAGCCGGGCGAGCCGCTGAAACCCGGCGGCGTCTACGACAGCAACGGCGCGATCCTTGCCGCCGCTATCAGCGAGGCCGGCGGCGAGGCGGTGATGGTCGGCGCCTTTCCCGACGACGAGGCGGCGATTGAAAAAGCCGTGCGCGCCGCGCTCAGTGTTTGCGACATGGTGGTATTGTCGGGCGGCACCTCGAAAGGCGCCGGCGATCTCTCGCACATCATCATTCCGCGCCTCGGCAAGCCCGGCATCCTGGTGCATGGCGTCGCGCTCAAGCCCGGCAAGCCGCTTTGTCTCGCGGTCGTGGACGACAAACCAATTGTGGTGCTGCCCGGCTTTCCGACTTCCGCGATCTTCACCTTCCATGCTTTCGTCGCGCCGGTGATCCGCGCGCGCGCCGGCTTGCCGCCGGAAGCCGCGCAAACCGTCCCAGCGCACGTGCCGGTGCGGGTCGCTTCCGAAATGGGGCGAAAGGAATTTCTGTTGGTGTCGCTGGTCGACAGCGAGACCGGCGCCTTGGCGTTCCCGACCGGCAAGGGCTCCGGCTCGGTGACCAGCTTTTCGCAGGCGGACGGCTTCATCGAGATCGATCAGCTCGCCTCCGCGCTCGACGCCGGCAGCGCGGCGCAAGTGACGATGATCGGCAGCGCCGCGCGCGCACCGGATCTAGTCATCATGGGCAGCCACGACGTCGCGCTCGACGTGGTGGTGGGCGCGCTCGCCGATCGCGGCTTCTCGGCGCGCACGCTCGCGGTCGGCAGCCTCGGTGGCGTGGCGGCGGCGACCCGCGGCCAATGCGACGTTGCCCCGGTGCACCTGATCGATCCGGTCAGCGGCAAATATAATGTGCATCTGGCGACGCCGGGCTTGAGCCTGGTGCCGGGCTGGCGGCGCATGCAGGGCATTCTGTTCAGGCCCGGCGACGAACGCTTCGAAGGCAAGGGAGTGAAGGAAGCGCTCGCCGCCATACTCGCCGATGAAACCGCGCTCATGGTCAGCCGCAACGCCGGCGCCGGCACCCGCGTCTTGATCGACAAGCTGCTCGATGGCGCGCGTCCGCCCGGCTATGCCAACCAGCCGAAATCGCACAACGCGGTGGCCGCCGCCATCGCGCAAGGCCGCGCCGACTGGGGCCTCGCCATCGAGCCGGTGGCCAAGCTCTATGGCCTCGGTTTCCTGGCCGTTTCGCCGGAGCACTACGATTTCCTGGTGGTCGAGAAGCGTGAAGCGCGCCCGGCGGTGCAGGCCTTCCTCGCGCTGCTGCGCGATGAAAGCGTGCGTGACCGCATCCGCGCCATCGGCATGGAGCCGGCCGATTGATGCCGCGCGGTGCCGTTCGGAAATCCGATCTTCAGAAATTGCAGCGCGCCAATACCGCGGAATGGTCCGATGCGTGGCCGGCGCTGCCGTCCTGGCGCCGGTAGGCGCCGTTGATCACGTCATAGCCTGAGAGCTTGTCCTTCAAGTCGTCGGACAGCCAGATATAATCGATGCGCTCGAACGCCGGCTGCTTCGCCCAATGAATGGCGGTCGCCTGCTCGTTGCCTTTGAGCCGCGCCGCATCGCGTAGACCGAAGTCTTCCAGCAGACGATACGGCTCCAAATCCGGAACGCTGTTGAAATCGCCCATCACGATGGCGCGGCGCGGCGGCATTCCCGACAGACCGCTCAGCAGGCGAATGAAGATGTCCATCTCGTTGCGCTTCACCGCCCGATCCCCGGTGTGGTCGAGATGCGCATTCACCGCCAACAGTTCGCCGCTCGTCAATTGCAGCCGCGCATAAGTAGCGTGGCGCATGCAGATCGAGCCCGCGGGCTTCAATGCCGTCTTGCCGTCGCTTGAAATCCAGAATGCGCCGCTGCCGCCGATCTCGATGCTGTTGCGCACGAAGATGGCGTCATTGGCCTTGTCGGCGTCGTAGAAGGCCGGGTCGTAGAAAGCGCGATGCGAGCCTTGCAGGCCGTCGCGGATGTAGCTCACCTGTTCGTTGGTGTCTTCCTGCAGCGCCAGCACATCCGGGTCGGCTTTCCGGATCAGGTCAAGAACGGCTTCCTTTCGAAACCGCCAGTTGTTCCAGGTGTCGGTGTTCCGCTCCTCCCGGATGCTGCCGTTGCGAAGGTTGTAAGTCAGGAATTTCATTTTGACCTTGCGGCACGATCGTTGGCGCGGCGTGGACGGCCGGCAGGCCGGCCGGCGACGCCCGCCTGGGATAGCTGATTCGCCTGTCGATCAGGATGACCGCGATCGTCAGCAACGCGCCGCCGATCAGATCGACGAAATAGTGTCCGCCCATGATCGGCGTCGATGCGATGACGACGGTGGCATACAGAATCGACAACACGTTGAGGAAGCGGATGTTGCGGCAACAATATGCGATCAGCAGGGCGCTGGCGGTGTGGAACGACGGCATGCTGACCAGCCCTGGCAAGTGCTCGAGATCGAGGACATGCGGCGCGTTGGCGCGGAGCGCGTCCAGGTAGGGCAGGGGGTAAATCCCTGCGTTGGGTCCGAACACCGCCTGCAGTTTCGCTGACGCGAAGCGGTCCATGGCGCCCCTCACCGGAACCGTCGCGCCGATAACGGTCGTGACAAGGGCGCTCCAGAAAACCAGCCGAATGAATTCTTTGGCGCGGTCGACGCCTGCGGCGATGAACAAGAGGACGAATACGACGACCGCCACCTGCGTGAGCTGGGTATATGTCAGTTGGAAAGCGTCGATGATCAGGGGCTGGCGCGAAACCCACTCGGTATAGCCCAGCCAATTGAATCCGAGGCTGGCGTCGAGTTTTGCCAGCGTGTCGTCCACCCACGGAAACGGCTGACTCATTGTCAGGTGGTTGAACACGCGCAATGCCGCGAAGGCGAGCGCAATGAACAATGTGCCTGCCAGCGGATCGGAGAGCCGTTGCAGATGAAGGTCGTCGCGCGTGCGGCAGTAGGTGGCCAGCAGCGGGAGCAGCGTGACGACCGGCAAGATCGGAAGTGACGACCATGGATCGAGCGACAGCCGCTGGCTCAACGTCAGCCATGTCACATCGGCGACGGCGACGGCCGCCAGTGTCAGCCAAAGCCCGCTGCCGGGAAATGATGTCACGGGCTGCGTGAGGCCGCGCGAAAAACCAGTCTCTGCGATGCCGTCGACCATGGTCGACCCCTGCGCCCCATGAATTGGGGAAGGGTTTAGCGCAGCGACCGTCTAGGCCCGGTTAACGCACGGGTTGTACAGGCAAAATTCGGGAAAATGGCGAGAGGGCTTCAGCCGGCCTCATAATCTTCTAAATTGCCCGTCTCACTGGGCCCCCGTTATGTCGTGTTGGATCAAACGCCTCACCCTCGCCTTGCTCGTGCTGCCGCTCGCGGCTGGCGCCGCGCAGGCGCAATTGCGCGGCCACGGCGGCCCGGTGCGCGCGCTCGCCATTTCGCCCGATGGAACCCGCGCCGTCTCGGGCAGCTTCGATACCTCGGCGATCCGCTGGTCCCTGAAACGCAATGTCGCCATGCAGGTGATGCGCTTCCACGACAAGGCCGTGAACGCAGTTGCCTACCTCAAGGATGGCCGCATCGCGACGGCCGGCGGCGACGCGCATATCGCGATCTGGACGCCGGGCAAGCCGAAGCCGGACACCGTGCTCAACGGTCACACCGGGCCGATCGTCGCCCTCGCCGTGTCGCCCGGCGGCAAGTTGCTCGCTTCGGCCTCGTGGGACCACACCGTACGGCTGTGGCCGCTCGACGGCGGCGAGCCGCGCGTGCTCAAGGGCAACGAGCAGAACGTCAACGGCGTCGCCTTCACGCCCGACGGCAAGCAGCTCATCAGCGCCGGTTACGACACCACCATCCGCATCTGGTCGCTGGCCGGCGGGCAGAGCGTGGCCGTTCGTCATCTGCCGACGCCCCTCAACACGGTGGCGGTCGCACCCGATGGCGAGATCGTCACCGCCGGCGCCAACGGCAAGGTCTATTTCCTGTCGCCGCAGGGCGAGGTGCGCGGTGAGATCGAGGCCGCAAAGACGCCGATCATCCAGGTCGCCATTACCCCGAACGGCAAACTGGTGGCCGCCGCCGGCATCCGCGGCTCGGTGGCGGTGATCGACCGCAAGGCCCGCAAGCTCGCGCGCACGCTGGTCGGTCCCGGCCTGCCGGTATGGTCGGTGGCGTTCTTTCCCGACAACACCACGCTGTTGACCGGCGGCACCGACCGCATGATCCGGCGCTGGAACGCAGTCAGCGGCGAGCCGGTCGACGCGGTCATCGTCGGCGCGCCCGACGATCCGCTCAAAGCTTATGCCGATGACCATGGCGCCCAGGTGTTCCGCGCCTGCGTCGCCTGCCACACGCTCAAGCCCGGCGCGGTGCAGAAGGCCGGGCCGTCGCTGTGGCACGTCATGGGCCGCAAGATCGCGTCATTGCCGGATTACAATTTCTCCCCGGCGCTGACGAAGATGGACATCGTCTGGTCGAAGCAGACGATCTCGAAGCTGTTCGAGATCGGTCCGGCGCACTACACGCCCGGCACCAAGATGCCGCAGCAGACCATCGGCTCGGCCAAGGACCGTCGGGCGCTGGTGGATTTCATCGCCAGGGTCACGAAGTAGCAGACCACTAGCGACGGAGTATTCCACCGAGTGCGCCGCGCACGATGGCGCGGCCGATGCTGCCGCCCATCGAACCGCCAACCGACTTGCCGATGTCGGCCGCAAGCTTGCCGACCACGCGATTGGTGACCGAGCGTGTGACCTGGCGGGCAATCAACTGACCGGTGCTGAGGCGTTGTCCGCGTGGCCGGCTGGTGCCGAATATGCCGCCGAGCAGCCCGCCGATGCCGCCCAGCATGCCGCCGCTGTCGACCGGCTCGCCTTGCGCTGTTCCGCCGGGCGCATTCGGGTCCTGCGCGCGCTGCTGCAACTGCTCAAATGCGGATTCGGAATCGATGGCCGTGTCGTATTTTCCTTTGAGGGGGCTCTTGGCGACCACCGCGGCACGTTCTTCCGCTGTGATGGTGCCGAGCCGCGCCGTCGGCGGACGGATGAGCGCGCGCTCCACGATGCCGGGTGCGCCCTTCACATCAAGGAAAGACACCAGTGCCTCACCCTTGCCGAGTTCGGTGATGACCCTGACCGTGTCGAGTTTCGGATTGGGGCGGAAGGTTTGAGCCGCTGCCTTCACGGCGCGCTGGTCGCGCGGCGTGAAGGCGCGCAGCGCGTGTTGCACGCGGTTACCGAGTTGCCCGAGCACGTCGTCGGGCACGTCGAGCGGGTTCTGGGTGACGAAGTAGACGCCCACGCCCTTGGAACGAATGAGCCGCACCACCTGCTCGATCTTGTCCATGAGCGCCTTGGGCGCGTCGTCGAACAACAGGTGTGCCTCGTCGAAAAAGAATACCAGCTTGGGCTTCTCGGGATCGCCCACTTCGGGCAAATCCTCGAACAGTTCCGACAAGAGCCAGAGCAGGAAGGTGGCGTAAAGCCGCGGGTTTTCCATCAGCTTGTCGGCGGCAAGCACATTGATGAAGCCGCGGCCGTCGCGGTCCACGCGCATGAAATCCTTGAGCACGAGCGCCGGCTCGCCGAAGAAATTTTCGGCCTTCTGGTTTTCGAGCACCAGCAACTTGCGTTGGATCGCGCCGACCGACGACTTGGAGACATTGCCGTAGGCCGAGCCGATCTCCTTGGAATTTTCCGCGACGAAGCCGAGCATGGCGCGCAGGTCTTTGAGATCGAGCAGCATCAACCCGCGTTCGTCGGCGACGCGGAAGGCGACGTTGAGCACGCCCTCCTGCACATCGTTGAGGTCGAGCAGGCGGGCCAGCAGCAGCGGGCCCATCTCGGAGATGGTGGCGCGCACCGGATGGCCCTGCTCGCCGAACAGGTCCCAGAAAATCACGGGGAATTCGTCGGGCGCATAATCGATGTTGATGTCCTTGGCGCGCTTGACGAAAGCGTCCTTCGCCTCGCCTACGGCGGCGATGCCGGCGAGATCTCCCTTGATATCGGCCGCGAACACCGGCACGCCGGCCCGCGAAAAGCCTTCGGCCAAGACTTGCAGGGTCACGGTCTTTCCCGTCCCGGTCGCGCCGGCCACCAGGCCATGACGATTGGCCAAGGCCAGCGTGAGATACTCAGGCTTTTCGCCCTTGCCGACGAAGATCGTGCCGTCTTTATCGATTTGCGTCACCGCGAATTCCTCCAGCTCCTGGCAGCAACTTCAATTAGCAAGGTTTCGCGTCGCTAACCATATGCTGTGGCGCGGACGTTAGGGCCCCGGTTTTGTGCGGCCTTGTAGAACATTCGGCACGAAGGTCTCTTCTTCTTCAACCGTGATGATACCGTGAGAACAGCGGCTAGGTATCGGGGTGTGCATTGGCAGGCGCGATTCATTCGCTAAGATCGCGAGCCTCTTTATCGTCTTCCATCAGGACAAACACCATGAAGCGTCTTGCGCTCGCACTCCTCGTCACCTCGTTCGCCATTGGGTCGGCCTTAGCGGCCCCAACCTGTGCGAGCATAGCCGTCGGCAAGAACGGAAAGCCGTTGGCCGGCGCTGCCAAGACGAGCTTCATGAAGAAATGTTGCGAAGGCGCGGCCATGAGTAAGACCGGCAAGCCGCTCTCCGGGGCTGCGAAGACGAGCTTCGTCAAGAAGTGCGTGAGTGGCGGCTAGGCGTCGTCGTAGCCTGGCTGACGCGGCGCGCGCGAACCGCGCGCCGTTTAGCTTTCCCCCTTCGTCTCCCGCTCGCGCAAGTAATCCTCGGTGGTGCGCACGTTCGGCCGCTGTGGGCCGGCGAAGGGATCGAGGTTCTCTTCCATGGCGACGGTGACGCGGCAGTCCGAGCACATCTTCACGAGATCCAGCCGCTTCTTGGAATCCTTGAACATCCAGTGCTTGCCTTCGAGCGCCGCCACCACGCGCTCGACCGAGCTCTTGACGCCGAACGGCGTGCCGCAGCGGATGCAGTGGAATGGCTCTTCTTGCTTGATGACGCGTGCCGACGCGGTGGCGGCGCGGAAATCGATCTGCGGCCTGATGCTGATCACTTTCTCCGGGCAGGTCGCCTGGCACAGGCCGCATTGCACGCAGGCGTCCTCCGCAAAGCGCAGCATCGGCCGCTCGGGGTCGTCCGACAGGGCGCCTGTCGGGCAGGCGGACACGCAGGCGAGACACAGCGTGCAGCCTTCGACCTTCACGTCGACGGTTCCGAACGGCGCGCCTTCCGGCAGCGCGATGATGTCGACCGGCGCCGGTGCCGCCGCGTGCAGCTCGCGCAAGGCCAGCCGCACCAGGTCCTGCTTCTCGCCGACCGGCGCAAAGGTCGCCGGCTTGGCCGCGCCATCCATGCTTTCAATTGTGCGCAGGTCGTTGCCGAGCGCATCGGGATCGTCGGTCTCGATGGTGGCAACGCGCGCGCCCTCGAAGCCGAGCCCCGCCAGCACCGGTGCGGCAAGCGCGATCGTCTTGTGCAGGCCGCTCAAGTCATGGCGCGGTTTGGCGCGCGTCAGGAAACGCACCGCGACCGCGCCATAGGCGAACGCCGCCGCCACCGCTTCCAAACCCACCTGCGTGATCTCGTTGACCTCGACTGGCAGCACATGGGCCGGCAAGCCGTCGCCGTAGCGCGCTAGCGCGTCGATCAGAGGCCCGCCCTGTTCGCCGTCATGGTACAGGATCACCGCCTGCTTGCCATTGAGATCGCGATAAGTCGCAAGCAACGTGCGCAATTTACGCAGCAGCGCGTCCGAGGGCGGCAGCGCGTAGGCCGCGGCGCCGGTCGGGCAGACGGCGGCGCATTGGCCGCAGCCAGCGCAGATGCGCGCCTCGATTGCCACGTGATCGCCGGCGGGTTGAATCGCGCCGGTCGGGCAGAGATCGAGGCAGCGCCGGCAGCCGACCAGCTTGTTGCGCGAATGCGCGCACAGGTCCTCGCTGAACTTCACATAGCGCGGCTTATCGAAAGTGCCGGTGAGGTCGCGCGCCTCCAGCACGGTCCGCAACACCGCGGCGGGATCGCCCGGGTCGGCGCGCAAGTAGCCCTCACGCAGATCGGCGGACGGAAACAGCGCCGGTCCGCCGCTGATGTCGATCAGCACGTCGCAGCGCAGTTGCGCGTCCTTGCGTGCAGGCCCGAACACAAGCCCGTCGCGCGATGACGGACTGGGTTGGGCAAAATCATCGAGCGTCAATTCGAAAGCACCGAGATAGCCCTGGGCGGCGCGCACCGTGCCCTTCACCAGCGGGAACTCGGTCACCCGCCGCGGCAGGACCTCGCCCGGCGGCTTGATCAGCACGGTGACGTCAAGATGGTCCTTCAGAAGTTGCGCGGCCTCGATGGCGCGCTCGTCGTTGCCGTAGATGACCGTCGCGCCGCCGCTGGCAAAGCCGACGTAGGACGGTTCCGGCGCCGTCTCCAGCGCCGCCGCGATCAGCGCCGCCATCTTCGGCCCGGCCTCGGTCGCGTCCTTCGACCAGCCGGCCGTCTCGCGGATATTGACGAACGACACCCGCGCAGCCTCCGCGTCGCCGGCGTCCGCCGCGAGTTCCTTGAACAGCGGCGCTTCCTGGGTACAGGCGATGGTGACCGCGTCGCCGCCGCCGAGCGCGTTCTGCACGCGCGCGAGTTCCGAGCGGCACAGATGCCGACCGGCCACCACCTCGCTGCCGCGGCAGGCCCGCCGCACCGCCTCGGCGTCAAGCGGCATGGTGTCTTCGCAGGAGCAAATCAGGATTTTGCGCGGCCCGTCGGCCATTGTTCTCTCGATAAGCTGTCGTAGGCCCGCTTGATCTCGTGAAAGCGCAGTTTGCGCCCTTCTTTCGGGCATTAATCCCGTTCGGCCGCGGGACTAGTGTCCCAACTCCGACGCTCGCACTACCTCGTACTACATTGCAGCACTCTCTATTACGAGCGTCGGAGTCGAAAGGACACTAGCACCTTATTGATTCTAGTGCGGCTTTGGATTTGACGGTCCTATGAAGAGCGTGCTGCCATTCTGATAGGACCGTCAAATCCGCCGCACTAGCCTCGGGTCCTCCAAATCTATAATTATAAGCATTCAAAGAAGAAAGGGTGCGTGGAGGATCTATGGCGCTGCACACGCGGCTCAGTCCGCGAGACCAGGCGCCGGAACTGGCGCTGCCGCCGCCCTATACGGCGGTGCGGCTGCGCGAACTGGGCGATGCCTTTGCCCACGCCGTTTCCATCGCCGGCGAGCGCGGCGCCGGCACTTTGGTGTATGTGGGCCGCTTCGACGTCGCCGAATTCGCGCTGGTGCTGGAGCCGGAAGAGCCGCTTCGCCACGCGCGGCGCGCGTTTTATGCGGGCATGGCCGCGCTCAGCGACGCCTTGATCGGCTGTTCGGAACCCGAAACCGCCGTCGGCCTCATCTGGCCCGACGCCGTCACGGTCAATAGCGGGATGGTCGGCGGCGGCCGTCTCGCTTGGCCGCAAGGCGTGGGCGAAGACGACGTGCCGCCCTGGCTGGTGTTTGGCGCCATGCTGCGGGTGGAATCGACCAGCGGCAAGGAGCCCGGCGCCGATCCCACCGTCACGACCCTCGCCGAAGAAGGCTTCAGCGGCGTGATGTCGCATCAGATCGTCGAAAGCTTCGCGCGCCATTTCATGGTGGCGGTGGACCTCTGGCAGGAAAGCGGCTTCAACGCCGTTGCCAAGGCCTATTTCGAGCGCTTTCCGCGCGAGCAGGGCCTGCGCCGCGACATCGCCGATAACGGCGATCTGCTGCTGCGCCGCATGGCGAGCGATGCCGTCGAACACAAAGTGTTGATCGACGCGCTCGCGTCACCGTCCTGGCTCGATCCCGCCACGGGGGCGCCGTACGCATGAAGCTGCTGCGCACCATACAGCTCGATCCGTCCGATACTTTCGTGTTCGAGCGCGCCGCCGAGCCGGGCGAATGGGCGGTGTCGGGCGCCTTCGCGTTCTGGGCGGGCGATCCGACGGCGCTCGAAGGCAAGGCGCGCACCGCCTTCCGCAGCGGCTTTCTCGGCGTCGACACGCTCGGCTGGTCGACGCTGGTGCAGATCGTGGAGGCGAGCCAGGCCGAGCGCGCCAATCTGGTCGAGACGCTGGCCCAGCGGCTGGTCGATCACTACGGCGCGCCCGACATGGACGCCGCCCGCGGCGCCGCGGAAGAGGAGGTTGCCTTCGCCGAATCCTTGTGCGAGCAGCCGCAGGAAACTTTGATCGCGGTGCACCGCACCTACGAAGAGGGGGAGTTGCGCGAAACCTTCCGCACCTTGCGTCCGCGCGAGGGCCCCAAGCCCGCCCGTGCCTTCTCGTTCATGGAAGTGGAGGGCGAGGACGACGAAGAACCGGGCGATGAAGTGAGTTTGATTGATTTGGCGGAACGGGAACGTAAATGACCGATTTCTGGATTTCCTGCGGCCATCATCTGCTCGACCGCGACGAAGGCGGCGGTCTTTTGGTGACCGACGATTTTCTGAAAGTGTATCTGGCGCGGCCCGAGCTCATTCCGCCGCCGGAGGCCGGCGCGGTCGAGCGCACGCTGCACGGCGCGCTGCTCGCCAATCCGCAGCTGCCGGTGTCGGCCGCCGACATTGCGGCCATCGAGGACGAAGACGCGCGCGAGAACTGGCAACTGCTGATCGCGTTCCGCGATCACCTGCTGCGCCATAAGACGCTGGAAGCCGCCTACACCGAACTGGTGCGGCGCGGGCTAACCGGCACGCCGCCGTTGTTCATCAATCAGCTCGTGCACGTCATCCTGCGCAACGCGCTTGACGGCGTCGACGATCCGCGCGTACTGCGCGCCGCCGAATTGTTCTTCCGTACCGAGCGCGTCACCGTGCATGACGGCTCGCTGATCGCGGCCGACGAGGAGACCATCGGCGGCGACAACACCTCGCCGGTGTCGCCGCTCGTCTCCATGCTCGGTCTGCCGGCCGAAGCCGAGATCGACGTCATCAACGACGACAATGCCGAAACCTATTGGGAGCGCAGCGACCAGTTCGACATGGCGATCGACTTGACCGCCGGCCGCGAAGGCCTCGCTGCCCTCGCCGAAACGATGGAGCATTGGATCGCCCATCTGCTCGGCGTGTCGACGACAATCGAGCCGCTCACCGAGCTGCAGGAAGCGAACCTGAGCTGGTACGTCGGGCTCGATGCCGACGCCACCCGCATCGGCGACCAGTTGTGGAACGAAGAGGAGATCGACGAGGCCACCATGGGCCGCGTGGTCGGCCTGTTCCGGCTCACCTTCGACGACCCGGAGGTGATGCTCGACCGCGTGCGCGGCGATCCGGTCTATCTGATCCTGGCCATGACCAACGACAACCTGATCCGCATGAAGCCGCAGAACCTGGTCTCCGGCCTGCCCATCCGCCATCTGGAGGCGGTAAGTTAGAATGCCGTCATTCCGGGGCGCGGGCGCAGTTCGCGAACCCGGAACCCATAACCCCGGCGCCGCGGAGTATGGATTCCGGGTTGCCTCGCTGCGCTCGGCCGCCGGAATGACAGATAAAGTGTGCCAGTTGACCCCTCTCCATTCCCGCCGCTAACGTCGCCCTCAAACAAGGCGAGATGAAGATCCGATGCGCGATCAGGGCCTGAGCGAGGCGATCCGCGCCGCTGGCGGCGTGAGCGAACTCGCGCGCCAGATCGGCATCTCGCAGCCGTCGGTGTCGAACTGGAGCCGCGTACCGGCCGAACGCGTGGTCATCGTCGAAACCGTCACTGGCGTCGACCGCGCCATCCTGCGCCCCGATCTCTACGGCGACGATGCTGCCCGCGAGGCCGACGAGGTCGATGCCGCGCGCGCCCAGGAATACGCGCTGATCGGCGCGCTGCTGCTGCACGCGCCCGACGCCGCGCTTCTGCAGGGCCTCGCCGAATTGAAGGGCGACGCCACCCCGCTCGGCCTCGCCCACGCCGCGCTCGCCGACGCGGCCGCCGCGACGACGGTGGAGGCGGTCGAGCGCGAGTACTTCAATCTCTTCATCGGCATCGGACGCGGCGAGCTATTGCCTTACGGCTCTTACTACCTCACCGGCTTCCTGCACGAGCGCCCGCTGGCGCGCCTGCGCGACGACCTCAACGCGATCGGCATCGCGCGCCAGGAAGGCGTGGTGGAGCCGGAGGACCACGCCGGAATCTTAAGCGAGATCATGGCGGGGCTGGCGAGCCGCCGCCTGCCGGCGCCGGCCGATGCCGAGCGCACGATCTTCGAGAAACACATGGCGCCCTGGATCGGGCGTTTCTTCGCCGACCTGGAACAGGCCGATTCCGCCGATTTCTACCGGCGGGTGGGCACGGTCGGCCGGATTTTCGTCGACATTGAAGCGCAAGCTTTTGACCTGCCGGCTTGAGGCCAAGGCCTTGAACCCGGCTTTTCGGAGGAGGGACTAGACGATGCAGGACCAGGATAAGAGCAAGCTCGCCCGCCGTGACTTCCTGCGTGTGCTCGGCCTTGGCGCCGGCGTGGCCGTGGCCGCGGCGCAGTTCGTCGCCGGCGCCGCTACCGAGGCCGCCGCCGCCGAGTCGATGTCGGAAGCCAAGAAGAAGCGCTACAATCCGAACGCGGAAAACGTGAAGGATTTCTATCGGGTCAACCGCTATAAGGTCGGCCGCTGAGTGGGCGAGCCGGCCGGCGCGGTGTGACCACTGCCGTGATTCGTACTGAGTGCAAAGGGTCCGCAGGATGTCTACCGCCGACGCGATAATGCCGATCAGCGTCGTCGTCGAACGGCGCGAGACCAAAAGCCCATGGGGCGAGCACCTGTGGCGGCCGCTCGGCGTGCTGCCGGCCGCCGCCGCCGCCGAATCCGGCAAGCTGCTGGCCGAGGGCGACGGCTGGGCGCACTACCAGGGCGGCAGGCTCGATATCGAGCTGTTCAAGCGCGAGACCGAAGGCTACCTCACCAACCTGTCGCAGGAGCCGCCAAGGGTATTCATCGTGCTCAGGCGGAACGAGGAGGCCGAAGGCCTGGAGTTCGAGCCGTTCATGGCCACCGTCTGCCCCTACGAGGCCATGGGCTACAACGAAGACAACGAGGACGTGGTCGAGGGCGTGCCGATGCCGCCCGATATCATGGCCTGGCTGCGGGAGTTCGTGACGGCGCATCACGTCGATACGCCGTTCGTGAAGCGCAAGAACCGGCGCAAGGACGACAACGGCGGCCGCACGCAGGGGCCGCAACGGGATGTCCAGTGAGCGAGGATCTTCGTAAGCCTTTGTCGCGCTGGTCCGAGCGCAAGGCGGCCGCTCGCCGCGGTGAGGCGCCGCCCGAGCCGGCCGACGAGGCGCGCGCGGTGGAGGAGGCGCGGGCGCACGCCGCGATACCGGAACAGGCGTTGCCGCCCGATGCTGCGCCGGCCGATGAGGATGTGCCGGTGCTGCCCTCGATCGACGAACTCAACGCTGAATCCGATTACACGGTGTTCCTGAAGGAGAAGGTGCCGGAGCATTTGCGGCGCGCGGCGCTGCGCAAGCTGTGGACCAGCGACCCGGTGCTCGCCAATCTCGACGGCCTCAACGACTACGACGAAAACTACAATTTGACGCAGACCGTGATTGGCGTCGTGCAGAGCGCCTGGCAGGCCGGGCGCGGCTATGCCGAAGAGGTCCAAGAGGCCCAAGAAAAAATCGAAGAAAAACTCGAGCGGGTCGAGGAAGCGCTCGGAGACTCCAAAGAACAATCGCCACAAGTGGAGTTCCAGCAAGTCGAGGCGGAACAAGACGAATCGCAGCGCGCGTCCGAGACGGGGCGCGTGTCACAAGAGGGTGATGCGCTGGGAGAAAGTGACGCAGCCGGGGATAATTCCGCTGCCGCGCCGCGGCAGGTCGCGGCCGCTTCCCCCGTTACCAATCCTGCCCACACGCGCGAAGAGCGCGGCGAATAAGCTGATTACGCGAATATTGCATTGCAGCATCACAATGCTGCAAGTGCGAACGTATCAACAGGCGTGGGCAGCGAAATTATTTGTCTTCCATAGTTTAAGGCTATAGCTTTTATTTATTCTAATGCTGGGTGGCGCCCCGTTGAAAATGGCCGCAAACGGCCAAAGGGCAAGGGAGATGGTTTCCATCATTGTAGCCCGCGACGAGTTCTCGCGCACGACGGCGTTCGCCCGTGCGCGCTATCCCGCCATGCGGGTCAACGCGGCGGCGCCCGCGCTGACGCTTCACGTTTCACCGGAGGACTGACAATGCGCAAAGACAGCGAACGATCGCTCAAGATCGCGCAAAAGATCGACCGCCGTCGTCTTCTGACCGGAGCAGGCTTGGCCATCGGCGCCGCCGGTGCGGCCGCTACCACCGGCGCCAATCCCGCCGTCGCCGCGAGCGAGCCGGCGAAGCCGCAGCACAACGGCTATCGCGAGAGCGAAGACGTAAAGACCTACTACCGCCTCGCCCGCTTCTGACCGCAACGCCTTTTCGCGCCCGCGCGTGAACCGCGCGAGACCAGCGCCGACCCGAATTCAGGAGGAAGTCATGCTCAGGAAAAAATCGAGTGG
The DNA here is from genome assembly GCA_963829785.1 of uncultured Pseudomonadota bacterium. Lineage (GTDB taxonomy): Bacteria > Pseudomonadota > Alphaproteobacteria > Rhizobiales > Xanthobacteraceae > Pseudolabrys. Next base: position 67,524 of record CAWHJZ010000016.1, read on the forward strand.
CTCCGCAAAGTCCGCAACCTTGCAGCAAGCGCTGGCCGCGAACGCCGGCGGCGCCATCGACCGCCGCTCGTTCCTGGCGCGCTCCGGTCTGCTGACCGGCGGCGTGGCGCTCGCCGAGCGTGCTGCCGGTCGGCGCGGTGAAGAAGGCGGAGGCCGCCGAGGCCGGTCCGCTCACCGCCGGCGCCACCCGCATCAAGTCGGTGTGCACGCACTGCGCGGTCGGCTGCACGGTCATCGCCGAAGTCAAGAACGGCGTCTGGGTCGGCCAGGAGCCGGGCTGGGACAGCCCGTTCAACCTCGGCTCGCATTGCGCCAAGGGCGCCTCGGTGCGCGAGCACGCCCATAACGAGCGCCGCCTGAAATATCCGCTGAAGCTCGAAGGCGGTCAGTGGAAGCGCGTCAAGTGGGAGCAGGCGATCAACGAGATCGGCGACAAGATGCTGGAGATCCGCAAGAAGTCCGGCCCGGACTCGGTCTACTGGCTCGGCTCCGCCAAGTTCAACAACGAGCAGTCCTATCTGTTCCGCAAGTTCTACGCGCTCTGGGGCTCCAACAACGGCGACCACCAGGCGCGCATCTGCCACTCCACCACGGTCGCGGGCGTCGCGAACACGTGGGGTTACGGCGCCATGACCAATTCCTTCAACGACATGCACAATTCGAAGGCGATGATCCTCATCGGCTCGAATCCGGCCGAGGCGCATCCGGTCGCCGTGCAGCACATCCTGCGTGCGAAGGAATTGAACAAGTCGAAGCTGATCGTCTGCGATCCGCGCTTCACCCGCACCGCGGCGCACGCCGACGAATACGTGCGGCTTCCGTCCCGGCACCGACGTCGCGCTGGTCTGGGGCATCCTCTACCACGTCTTCAAGAACGGCTGGGAAGACAAGGAATACATCAAGCAGCGCGTCTGGGGCCTCGACCAGGTCCAGAAAGAGGTCATGAAGTGGACGCCGGAAGAGACCGAGAAGGTCACCGGCGTGCCCGGCGCGCAGCTCGAGCGCGTCGCCAAGATGCTGGCCGACAACCGT
>CAWHJZ010000017.1:0-27019 GCA_963829785.1 uncultured Pseudomonadota bacterium
TGGCTGAGGGCTCGTACTCGGTCGGCTCGGAAATCAAGGACGGCTATCCCGAGTTCACCATGGCCATGCTCAAGAAGCTCGGCTGGGATGGCGATCTGACCGCCGACGAGAAGGCGGCCATCGAGAAGGTGGCCGGCGACAAGACCAATTGGAAGACCGACCTGTCCGGCGGCATCCAGCGCGTCGCCATCAAGCACGGCTGCGCGCCCTTCGGTAACGCCAAGGCCCGCACGGTGGTGTGGACCTTCCCGGATCCGGTGCCGTTGCACCGCGAGCCGCTCTACACGCCGCGGCGCGATCTGTTGCCGAAATACGCGACCTACAAGGACCGTCACGCCTACCGGCTGCCGACCCTGTACGAGTCGATCCAGAAGAACGACCACTCCAAGCAGTTCCCGATCATCCTCACCTCCGGCCGTCTGGTCGAATACGAGGGCGGCGGCGACGAGTCGCGTTCCAACAAGTGGCTCGCCGAGCTGCAGCAGGAGATGTTCTGCGAGATCAACCCGGCCGACGCCGGCAAGCTCGGCGTCAAGGACGGCGGCAAGGTCTGGGTGCACTCGCCGGAAGGCGGCAAGGTGCTGGTGAACGCCATGGTCACCGAGCGCGTCGCCGCCGGCGTCGCCTTCATGCCGTTCCACTTCGGCGGCTACTGGCAGGGCAAGGACCTGCGCGGCAAATATCCGAAGGGCAACGACCCCTACGTGCTTGGGCGAAGCCTCCAACATGGACGGCACCTACGGCTACGACGTCGGTCACCCAGATGCAGGAAACGAAGGTCACCCTCTGCCGCATCGAGGCGGCTTGAGGACAACGGATCGGTTGAAGGAGAATTGACATGGCACGCATGAAATTCCTTTGCGACGCCGACCGTTGCATCGAGTGCAACGCTTGCGTCACCGCCTGCAAGAACGAGAACGAGGTGCCGTGGGGCATCAACCGCCGCCGCGTCGTCACGCTCAACGACGGCAAGCCGGGCGAGCGCTCGATCTCCATGGCCTGCATGCACTGCACCGACGCGCCCTGCGCGGCGGTCTGCCCGATCAACTGCTTCTACACCACGGCGGACGCGGTGGTGCTGCACAACAAGGACCTGTGCATCGGCTGCGGCTACTGCTTCTACGCCTGTCCGTTCGGCGCGCCGCAGTATCCGCAAGGTCGGCAACTTCGGCTCGCGCGGCAAGATGGACAAGTGCACCTATCTGCGCCGGCGGCCCGGAAGCCGACGGCAGCAAGGCGGAGTACGAGAAGTACGGCGCCAACCGCCTGGCCGAAGGCAAGCTGCCGCTGTGCGCCGAGATGTGCTCGACCAAGGCGCTGCTCGCCGGCGACGGCGAGGTCATCGCCCAGATCTACAAGGAGCGCGTGAAGACGCGCGGCTACGGCTCCGGCGCCTGGGGTTGGCAGACCGCCTATCACGAGACCATCGCGAGCTGATCCATGCGGCGGCGTGCGGCTTGAACGCCCGCGCCGCCGGTCTTCGTTAACAAGAACACTCGGGGTAAGAAAGGGAGAGGATGCCATGGCGAAGCTCTTCGCTGCGATCCGCTTCATTGCCGGCGCTCTCGCGCTCGCCTTCATTGTCGCCACCGTCGCGCCGCCGGCGCCGGCCTTCGCGCAGGGGCACGACGGCCGCCACCAGCGAGCAGCAGCTGCTGCAAGCAGCTCAAGGGCGGCGTCATCCGCGGCGACGTCAGCATTCCGGACAAGAAGGCGGCCAACCTGATCCATCCGGCCGGCCGCAACTGGCAGACCTTCCACACCGTCACGCTGAAGTGGATCGGCGGCATCGCCATCCTCGGCATGCTGGCGCTGCTCATCCTGTTCTACCTGTGGCGCGGCACCATGAAGATCGAGGGCGGCCGTTCCGGGACGCACCATGGTGCGCTTCAACGCCTTCGAGCGCTTCGTGCACTGGCTGACCGCCTCGACCTTCATCGTCCTCGGCATCACCGGCCTGAACATCACCTTCGGCCGCGCGCTGATCCTGCCGTGGATGGGCCCGGACGCCTTCAGCGCCTGGTCGCGAATGGGCGAAGTACGCCCACAACTACCTCAGCTTCGCCTTCACCATCGGCGTGGTGCTGATGTTCCTGATGTGGATCGGGCAGAACTTCCCGACCGCGGCCGACGTCCAGTGGTTCAAGATGGGCGGCGGCATGGGCAAGGGCCACCAGCACGCGCCGGCCTGGAAGTTCAACGCCGGCCAGAAGCTGCTGTACTGGTTCATCGTGCTCGGCGGCGCCGCCATGATCGTCACCGGCTACATGCTGATCTTCCCGTTCTCCTGGGGCCTTGGGCGTCGGCGACATGGAGCTGGCGCAGGTCTTCCACGGCATCGTCGGCATGTTGTTCATCGCGCTCATCCTCGCCCACATCTATCTCGGCACGCTGGGCATGGAGGGCGCCTTCGAATCCATGAGCCAGGGCACCGTCGACGTGAACTGGGCCAAGGAGCACCATCCGCTCTGGTACGAAGAGGAGCAGGGCCACGGCGCCAGCAGTGCCCGCTCGCAGCCGGCCGAATAGATTTTCCGGTCCCCGCTAACTGCAGAACGCCCGGCCCTCGCGCCGGGCGTTTTGTTTTGGGCGGCAAATACTGGTGTCGTCCTCCGCGAAGGCGGAGGACCCAGTAAACGCAATCAGCGCAGTGATTGCCGGATCGCGCGCTTTCGCGGGTGATGACAATCAACCGCGTGGCGCCGGGCGTTGTGCGCCATGGCGGCCCCCCAAGATGCATGGACGCCGCTTGCGCGGCGCCCACACTCCGATTTTGGCTGCGTCGGAGCCCTTACGGCCTTGTCGCCTTCTTCAGATCCACCGTTACCCGCGTGCCGAGGTCGGCGATCGAGTCGTGCAGCAGCTGCGCGGTATAGGCCGGATTGTGCGCGTAGGCGCCCGGGTCCTTGGTGACGAACTGGTAGTTATAGGCCGCCTTGATCAGGCGCGGCGTCCAGTTCTTGTACTGGTTCGGGAAGATGGCTTCCTTGCCGTCCGGCTTGCCGTTGTCGTTAGTGTCGACGAAGAAGTACGGGAAATTTGCGCCGGAATAGACGATCGGCTTCTTCGCCACGGCCTTGGCGTAGGCCTGGATGGCGGCCAGCAGCTTGCCGCGCAGATTGTCGATTTCCTCCGCCACGCCCTCATCGGCGTTGCCCGACCCGTCGAGGTCGACCTTATCGGCGCGGATCTTGTGTAGCGAGGCCATGTTGGTGACCTCCTTGTGGCAGGCGGCGCAGTCGTTGACCTTCACCTTGAGCGTATGCGTGGCGTGGCACGCGGTGCAGGTGGTGTAGGGCGCGCGGTGCTTGAGCAGGCCGGCGTAGCTCTTGCCGGGATACTCGTAGCCGCCCTGCGCGATATGGCCGTAGAGGGTCGCGCCGGCCGCGAAGTAATGCACGTTGATGAAGCCTTGCTTCGGCATCACTTGGTCGTCGGGCACGCCGGCGATCGCCTTGTTGACGCTGACCGTCGATTCGCGGCCCTGATGGCAGGTCATGCAGCGCGCGTTGGCGTCCAGGTGCTCGACCTTGGCGCCAGACGGGAAGATGACCGTCGACAGCCGCACGGTCTTGTCGTTGTGGCAGGCGGTGCAGGTAATCACTGTGCCGATCGCCGCCGGATGGTCGACCTTGAACGGCGTCGAGCCGTCGGCACCGACATAGTCGCGGAAGCCGGGGGTGGAATGGCAGCGCGCACAGGCGGCCGGAATGGCGCCTTCCTTGTTCCAGTGATTGAACGGCTCCCCCTTGCCGTCGGCATGCGCCGAGCTCGCCCAACTCGGCGTAGAACGGCACCTGGGTGGTCGAAATCATGCCGGGCGGGGCGGGCGGCGGCGGCCCCGCGGGCTTGGCGGCCGGCGGTGGCGCGGCCGGAGGGGGCGCTGCGGGCGCGGGCGGCGGCGTCTGCGCGCGGATTTGCGGCGCCATCACCAGGATGGCGGCGGTGAGGCCGCCGGTCAGGAGCGCGGCGGCAAGGATCTTCGACAGGCCTCGGTTGCTCATCGCATTACTCCTCGAACGTGCTCCCGAACACGGGCTATTTCTTCGCTGCGCCGCTGATGCCCGAGCCGCGGATGAACGACATCGACGGCGGCACCGGGGCGTGCACCAGATTGAAGTGGCAGTCGATGCAGGTCATGCGGCCCTCGCGCATCAGTGCATGCGCGGCCTGCCCGCGCTGGCTGGTGGGCCGGACGGCGTCGCGATCGTGGCAGGAGCGGCAGGTCACGCTGTCCTGCGCGCGCATAGTTTCACGCACCTCGTGCGCGAGCGCGATACGCCGCTTCTCCCAGACCTTGGGGTCGCTGAAGTCCTGGGTCAATTCCGCGTAGGTATCGCTGAGGCCTTGGGTGATGTGGGTGTAGGTTTCCTCGAACCAGTTGCGGGCAGGGATGTGGCAGTCGCCGCAAGTGGGGATCACGCCGAGCGGATTGGTATGGTGCGCCGACGTCAGAAAGAAACTGTCGTTGGCTAACCGCTGCATCGAGTGACAGGCAGTGCAGAAATTGTCGGTCGATGTGCGGCGATTAATGTCGAGGCTCGCGATGACGGCGCCTGCGCCGAGCACGCCGCCCGCGACCAGGATCGCAAGTACAAACCACCAGCGTGCGCGCCTCATGATCAAGCCCCGGCCGTCAGCGCCACCCGCCCCCGAGCGAATCTGGCCTAATCTTGCCAGTTGTTTCAAACAAAAACAATTGACAAGTGCATGACAGGATTGACGGAAATCAATGCGGCGTCGCGCGATTTATGCACTTGCCGCGATCCCGGCCGCAAGGCAGAGCGCGAAACCGACCGTGAGCATGGCGAGCCGCGGCGTCATCGGCACCAGTTCGGCGAAGCGGTCGCGTGTCCACACCGCATGGGCCACCCCGGCGGCCAGCGGCAGCGTGATCAGCGGCAACAGCACCCACGCGCCGAAGCCGAGCGACAGCCACAGCCAGAACGGCATGAGGTACGCAAAGGCGAGCAGGCAGACGAATTCCAGCCGGCTCCAGCCCTTGCCGAAACGCACGGCGATGGTGTTCTTGCCCTTTTCGACGTCGAATTCGCAATCGCGAATATCATCGATGATGAGGATGTTGGTGATCAGCGCGCCGATCGGGAGGCTCACCGCCACGGCCGAAAACGGCAGCGCTTCGCGCCAGTGCTCGGGGCCGAGCACCACGGCGGCTTGGACGTAATAGGTGCCGATCACCGACATCGTGCCGAAAAACAGGAAGAACAGCGGATCGGCAAAGCCGTGCCGTCCGAATGGCCAGGGGCCGGCGGAATAGGCCCAGCTTGCCAGGATGCTCAATAGCCCGATCACGATCACCGGCCAGCCGGCGATTGCGGTCAGCACCAGCCCGATCGCCACCGCCACGCCGTAGCTGACGAGGATCGTGGTGCGCATGAACGAAAGCGACAGCAGGCCGCTGTTGACCGCCTGCACCAGTTCAGGGTGCTCGCGGTCGTCGGGCTGGCGGATCAAATTGGTGTAGTTGTCGGTCACCACGCCCGCGAACTGGATCAGCCAGCCGGCGACGAAGGCGAGCAGCGCCGGGCCCGCGGCCAGCACGCCGTCGTGATGGGCCAGCCCGATGCCGACCACGACCGGTGCGATCGCGGTGGGGAAGGTGTGGCCGGGATAAAGCAGCTTGCGGGTCCACACCTCGCGCCGCGACCACGCCGAAGCCTGCTCCATGTCACATTTCTCCTCGGTTTGGGCCTGCTCGGGCGAACTTGCCCACATCCGTCCGCGCGGGCAATCCCGTATTGTGCCGGAATGGCGCGGCCGGGCGTGCAATTGCCGCGCGAGCCGCCCATCGTGCTATATGGGGCGGTTCAATCGCGGGAGTGTCGGGCCTATATGAAACCCATGCGTATTATCGGTCTCGCCGGCTGGAGCGGCTCGGGCAAAACCACCCTGATCAAGAAGGTCATTCCGTGCCTGATCGCGCGCGGCTTGAAGGTCTCCACCCTCAAGCACGCCCATCACGGCTTCGACCTCGACCAGCCGGGCAAGGATTCCTTCTTCCACCGCGCCGCCGGCGCCACCGAGGTGATCGTCAGCTCCGCCAAGCGCTTCGCCATTCTGCACGAGCTGCGCGAGGAGGTGGAATGGGACCTCCCCGCCCTGGTCGCCAAGATGTCGCCGGTCGATCTGGTGCTGGTCGAGGGTTACAAGCGCGACGCCTTTCCCAAGCTCGAAATTCATCGCACCGCCAACGACAAGCCGCTGATTCATCCGGAGGACCCGCATATCGTGGCGATCGCGTCCGACGTCGCCTTGCCGCAGGCGCGCGTGCCGGTGATCGATCTCGATGACATCGAGGCCATCGCCGATCTCTTGATCAAGCACGCGGTGTCGGTTGGCGATATCGCGCTCGCCAAGACTGCGTAATAAGCGTGCGTAACGAGAGCGCCCGAGGAACGCGACAATGGCGCAATTGACCGACGACTGTTTCGCCTTTTCCGGTCCGCTGATGCGGATCGAGGAGATGGAGCGGCTGATCGGTGAACGCATCAAGCCGGTCGCCGAGACCGAGCGGGTGCCGCTGCACGGTTCGCGCGGACGCGTCACCGCCGCCGACGTTGTTGCGGCGGTCGACCTGCCGCCGTTCGATAATTCCGCCGTCGACGGTTACGCGGTGCGCCACGCCGATCTCAAGGGCGGCGGCGACACCACGCTGGCCATCGCCGGCCGTCTCACCGCCGGCGCGCGCGCCGATCTGACGCTTGGGCACGGCCAGGCCATCCGCATCTTCACCGGTGCGGCCATGCCCGAGGGCGCCGACACCGTCTTCATGCAGGAAGACGTGAGTGTCGACGGCGACCGCGTCACCGTGCCGAGCGGTCTCAAGCGTGGCGCCAACCGGCGGCTTGCCGGCGAGGACGTGCCGGAAGGCCAGGTGGTGCTGCACGCCGGCACCGTGCTGGAAGCGCAGCACGTGGCGCTCGCCGCCGCGCTCGGCATCACCGAGTTCGAGGTGCGCCGCCGTTTACAGGTGGCGATCTTTTCGACCGGCGACGAGGTGGTCGAGCCGGGCAGCCCGCGCGGGCACGCCGCGATCTTCGATGCCAACCGTTATCTGCTGAGCGAGCTTCTGGAGCGCCTCGGCGCGGTGGTGACCGACCTTGGCATCCTGCCCGATGAGCCGGAGGCGCTCACCCGCGCGCTCGAACACGCGGCCGCCGGTCATGACCTGGTGGTCACCTCGGGCGGCGTCTCCACCGGCGAAGCCGACCACGTGCGCGACGCGGTCGAGCGCATCGGCAGTCTCGTTTTCTGGCGCATCGCCATCAAGCCCGGCCGGCCGGTCGCCATGGGGGTGATCCGCGGCGCGGACCCTTCGCACAGCGCCGCGTTCGTGGGGCTCCCGGGCAATCCGGTCGCCGTGTTCGTCACTTTCGTGCGGGTGGTGAAGGCGCTACTGCGCCAGCTGTCAGGCGCGCAGCCGCAGCAACTGGTGGCGCTGCCGGTGCGTGTGGCCTTCGCCTACAAGAAAAAGAAGGACCGCCGCGAATATGTGCGGGTGGCGCTACGCCGCGCCGCCGATGGCGAAATCGAAGCGGTCAAGCACCCGCAGGACGGCGCCGGCATCCTGACGTCGCTGACCGAGACCGACGGCCTGTTGGAATTCCCCGAGGGCGTTACCGCCATCGAGCCCGGCGACCGCGTCGGCTTTCTGTCGTATGCGACGCTGGTGAGCTGAGCTTTAGGCGCCCAGCCGCACGTATGGCGTTGAGAACGCCTTCTGGACCGGCTCCTGCATGCCATCCAGCACGAAGGCCCCGATGACGGCAACGACGATAGCGGCGACGCAGGCAACGATGAAGGTTTTCATGATTCCGGCTCCTCTCCGACACCCATAGCTTAGCACTATAATAAATAAGAAGCGCGGGCGAGCCCGGTCAAGATTCAGAGAACTAAAGTTCGCTATTCACGAGCCGCCCGCATGTTGCATCGCAATACGCTCAGCCTTGGCCACATCTTCGGGCGTATTGACATTGAGGAAGGGATCGACCCGCTCCACCGGCCAATCGGCGACCGCGATGCCGTGGCGGGCGGTCCAGACCTCGATCTTGCGCAGGTCCTCGTCGACTAGCGCCTTGCGCAAGTCGGCGCGCAGCGCCAGCGGCCACAGCCCTACGACAGGATGGCGCCATTCGCCCGAGCGCGCGCAGGCCAGAGGCACGCCGGCGCCCATCTGCCGCCGCGCCTGGTGCAGCCGCTCCACCAGGTCGTCGGGCAGGAAGGGGCAGTCGCCCGGCACGCTCAGCAGCCACTCGACGCCGTTGTTCTGCTCGGCCAGCCAGTCGAGCCCGGCGAGAATGCCGGCGAGCGGGCCGGGATGGCCGGGCACGTTGTCGGGGATGACCGCGCAGCCGGTGTCGGCGAAGCGTTCGGGATCGCCATTGGCGTTGATGATGATATCGACACACTGCGCCGACAGCGTCCCGATCACCCGGTCGAGGATGGTGATGCCTTTAATCTTGATCAGCGCCTTGTCGCCGCCGCCCATGCGGCGCGCGAGCCCGCCGGCCAGCACGAGGCCGAGGGTGGGGGGAACGGGGATGTCAGTCATTACTCGTCGTGCACCGCCGCCTTGCGCCGGTGCTTGGCGCTTTCTTCCGCCACCGCATCCAGATCCTGGTCGAAGACGATGCGCTGCTCGCCGGCGAGCGCCACGAAGCGCTTGCCGCGCGCGCGGCCGATCAAGGTCAGGTTCGCCTTGCGCGCCAGCTCCACGCCCCAGGCGGTGAAGCCCGAGCGCGAGATCAGGATCGGAATGCCCATGCGCACGGTCTTGATCACCATCTCGGAGGTGAGCCGCCCGGTGGTGTAGAAGATCTTGTCGTCCGGCGAAACCTTCTCCTTGAACATCCAGCCGGCGATCTTGTCGACCGCGTTGTGGCGGCCGACGTCTTCCATATAGACCAGCGGCCGGTCTTCCTGCGCCAGGACGCAGCCGTGGATGGCGCCGGCCTCGAGATAAAGCGACGGCGTGGTGTTGATCTTGTGGGTCAGCGCATAGAGCCACGAGGTGCGCAACGGCGCGTCCGGCAGCGCGATCGTGTCGAGCGCCTCCATCAGGTCGCCGAAGACGGTGCCCTGCGCGCAGCCTGAGGTCTGCACCTTCTTCTTCAGCTTCTGCTCGTAGTTGGTCTGGCGCTTGGTGCGCACCACCACGACCGACAGCTCTGCGTCGTAATCGACCGCCGTCACCTCGTCGTCGGGCAGCAGCATGTTCTGGTTGAGCAGATAGCCGATCGCCAGATAGTCGGGATAGTCGTTGATGGTCATGGCGGTGACGATTTCCTGGCCGTTAAGGAAGATCGTCAGCGCGCGCTCGACCGTCACCGAGGTGTCGATTTTGGCGCCGGTCTGGTCGATGCCGCTGACCCGCTCGGTCAGCCGGGGGTCGGCCGGGTCGGGGCGGATGATGTAGCTATCGGTCTTCTTGTCCATGGTTCATCATAGCAGAAAACTTGTCGCAGGATGAAATTGCCCACCGAAGTGGGCAAGCCGAAAAATTGCGTGAATGGCTCGCAAAAGCGTTCACTTATGCGTCTCCATTCTCCTAATATGGGGATTAGGGCGACGAGCCGCAAAGGCCGCGCAGGGGGCGTCGTGGGCGACCCTGGGGAGGGGAACGTCAATGCTTCGCGCCACCAAAGACCTGATGCTGCCGACGACCATCACCGGTTCGCTGCCACGTCCAAGCTGGTATCGCGAAAACCTAGGGTCGCGCAGCTTCCTCGATGCGATGGTGAACAATCAGTTCCGCGAACAATATACCGACACCGTCTCGGTCTATCTCCACGAGCAGGAACTGGCCGGCCTCGACATCGTTACCGATGGCGACGCGCATTTCGACAGCGACGTTGGCGGCCAGAGCTGGACCAATTATCCGACCCGCCACATGGGCGGCTTCAATCATGATCCGCAGCCGACCCCGGCTGGCAAAGGCGGCGTGCTGTTTCCGCCCGGCCACATTCTGCACGACTACATGGAAGCGCGCGTGATGCCAGGCATCGTCGGTCCGGTGACGCGCGGCGATCTCCAGTATGCCGCCATGTAGAAAGTGGCGCAGCGCATGACCAAAAAGCCGGTCAAGTTCGGCACCATCGGCCCCGAGCTGATCGCCTTCGCCGTCTCGGACACGCATTACAAAAGCGTGAAAGACCGCATCCTGGCCATCGCCGATGCGCTCAATGAGGAATTACACGATCTCGCCGATGCCGGCTGCCCGGTGATCCAATTCGAGGAACCGCAGATTCATATGCTGGCGGTGCGCAATATCGTCGACGACGTCATCAATCCGAAGTTCAGCGTTGAGGTATTCAACCGCACGGTCAGGGGGCTGCGAGACAAGACGGAAGTCTGGTGCCACACCTGCTGGGGCAACCCGTCGCAACAGCGCATGTTCAAGGAAGTGATGAGCTACAAGCCGGCACTCGACGTCTTGAACAGTGTCGATGCCGATGTGATCACTTTTGAATCGTGCAGTGCCGGCGGTATCGACCTGGAAGCTTTCGGCAAGAGCATTACCGACAAGAAGATCGCCATCGGCGTCATCGACCATCATTCGTTACAGGTCGAGCGTTCGGAGGATATCGCCGAACATATACGCCATGCGCTCAAACACATTCCGGCCGAACGGTTGGTGATCTCGTCGGACTGCGGGATGGGCCGCGAGGGCATGAGCCGACGGCACGCTTTCTACAAGACTGTGTCGCTGGTGCTCGGCACCAATATCGTGCGCAAGGAGCTTGGGCTACCGGTTGCCGAAGTGCTGGCTGCCGATCCGCGCTATTCGCTGGTGCCGTCGCCTAAGTAGGAGGTTCGCGTTGCGACATACTTAAGCATTTTGGCGTGAGGCTTACCCGCTCGGTTTTCTCTGCAGCGGGCGTTCAATGAAATGAACTAAGTGAAAACGGCCGTTCAAGGCCCATACGGGAGGGAATGATGATAGGTGTCAAGTCGCGCATGGTGTCGCTGCTATGCCTTGCCATAGCCGGTGCATTGGGTGGGCTGTTGCCCGCGCAAGCGCAAGAACTCAAGATAGGATTCCTGGCGCCGCGTACCGGTATTTTCACGCAACTCGGTACCGATATGGTCAACGGCTTCCAGCTGTATCTGGATGAACACGGCGGCAAGCTCGGCGGCGCCAAAGTCGACTTCATCGTCGAAGACGACCAGGGCAAGCCGGATGTCGACGTTACCAAGGCGAAAAAGCTCATCCTCCAGGATAAGGTCGACATGTTGGTCGGCGCGGTGTTGGCCTCTTCCGCCTACGCGCTCGCGCCGGTCTCAACCGAATACAAGATGCTCTACATGGGCACCGTCTCTACCGCCGACGATCTCGCACAGCGGCAAGTCAGCAAGTATCCCTACCTCGTTCTGTCGGGCTGGGTGCCTTCGCAGCCGAACCATCCGCTCGGCCAATGGGCCTGCGACCAGGGCTATAAGCGTATCGCGGCCGTCGCCGCCGATTACGCCTTCGGCTACGAACAGCTCGGCGGCTTCCAGCAGACCTTCGAGGATTGCGGCGGCAAGATCGTACAGAAGATCTGGGTGCCGATCGGCACCAAGGATTTCGGGCCCTATATCCCGGCCCTCAAGAGCAATATCGATGCCATCTTCACGCTCATGGTCGGCCCGATGTCGTTGCAATTTCCCAAGCAGTTGCGCCGTTCCGGCAACAAGAAACCGATCGTTGCCGGTGGCACCAGCTACGACGAGTTTGCCCTGCCGTTCATGGGTAAGGAGGTAATAGGCGACGTTTCTGCGCTGCAATACTCGGCTGCGCTGCAGACGCCCGCCAACGAAGCCTTCGTCAAGAAATACCGCGCCAAATACGGCAAGGTGCCGTCTTACTATTCGGAGACGAATTATGCGGCGGCAAAATGGATCGACCTGACGCTCGCCAAGCACAAGGGCAAATATCCGGGGCCGGTTGAGTTCATCAAGACCATGGCGAGCATCAAGCTCGACGCGCCGCGCGGTCCGGTGCGGCTTGATCTTGCGACCAAGAGTCCGATCCAGAACATCTACATCAAGAAGGTCGAGAAAAAGAAGATGTTCGGCTATCCGAAGGAAGAGCTCTGGAACACGGTGATCAAGACCTATCCGGCGGTGAGCGAGTTCTGGACCTACGACAAGGCGAAGTTCCTGGCTCAGCCGGTCTACAGCCGAAACTTCCCGCCCTGCAAATACTGCGAATAGTCACGGGCCCGTCGACGATAGGGGTAACTTCCGCGCGACGGAGGTTACCCCCGCGTCGGCGGGCGTGACGGCTTACCCCGGCCGGAAACGTCGTATTGCCCGCGGTGTCCGAGATTGTCTCGACCGGCGCGCTGTAGAGCGCTTCCGATCCCGCCTTGTTGAGGACTTGCGCGACCCGGTCTTCCGCCAGTTGTGTGCCGCCGCGCCCGTCCTGGTCGTGGGGCTCACTCATGGCGCCAAAATAGGCCATTTGGGCGGGCATTGCAGGCCTGGGCGGGGCCGTGCGGCGGGTCTTAAGGACTGGTCAACGAAACCGCCAAAAATGTGGTTCCGCGTTTGAACCGATTTAAATTCGCCGCGACTAAAAGGGAGCAACCAAGAAATTGCGGGGGGTCCCATGCGTCTCATTCTTTGCTCTCTTCTCGTCCTGGCCTGGAGTTTCGACCCCCTTTTCGGGCCCAAAGCGCCCACGTTGTCGGAGCCTCTGGCGCCCGTGCCGGCGGTCGAGACCGCGGCGCCCTCCGTCGATTTCGATAATCTGCACAGCCAGGCCCGCGACGCCCTGAATCAGCTCCGCCAGTCGCAGGCGGCCCGCCGGGTGGCCGTGGCGAGCGCCAGCGGCTTCTGAGCGCCGCTTAGGTTTTATTTTTAGCCCGGCAGGAAGGCCACCGCCCCGGTTTCCGGGTCCACCAGCCGCTCAACGGGGGCGCGATAGAGCGCCTCCAGCTTCTCGCGATCCAGCACGTCCTTCACCGGCCCCTCGGCGACCCGCGTTCCTTCCCGCAACAGGAACGCCCGGTCGGCCGCGCGCAGCGCGTGGTTGGGATCGTGGGTGGTGAACAAGACGCCGTGGCCGGAGGCGGCCAGCGCTTTGATCTCGGCAATGACCTTGCCCTGGTTGCCGAAGTCGAGACTGGCGGTCGGCTCGTCCAGCACGATGAATTGCGGCTCCTGCGCCAGCGCGCGCGCCAGTAGAACCAATTGTCTCTCGCCGCCGGAGATCTGCGTATAAGGCCGCTGCGACAGCTTGCCGATGCCGAAGCGCTCGAGCGAGGCATGCGCAACTTCGCGGTCGTGCGCGCTCGGTCGGCTGAACAGGTTGCCGTGTGCCGAGCGTCCCATCAGCACCACGGTCTCGACGGTGAAAGCGAAGGTGCCCACATGCACCTGCGGCACGTAGGCGATAATGCGCGCGCGTTCCGAGATCGAGTAGTCGTCGAGCGGCTTGTCGCCGAGCTTCACCATGCCGGCCTTGGCGCGCAGCAGGCCAAGTAGCGTCTTCAGCAGCGTGGTCTTGCCGCCGCCATTGGGGCCAAGCAGCGCCAGCACCTCGCCGGTCTCGAACGCGACATCGAGCCCGCGCCCCACAGTGTGGTCGGAATAGCCGATGGTGAGGTCGTGGCCTGCGAGCTTCACGACCAGTTCCTCTGCATGTGCGCCAACAGCCAGATGAAAAACGGCGTGCCGACCACCGCCGTCAAAATGCCGAGCGGGATTTCCACGCTCGCCGCCGTGCGCGCTAGCGTGTCGATGAGCAACAGATAGCCGCCGCCGAGGATCGCTGCCGCCGGCATCAGCCGCGCGAAGTCGGGCCCGACCAGCGAGCGCGCCAGATGTGGCACGACGAGGCCGACCCAGCCGATGATGCCGGCGGTGGCCACACTTGCCGACGTCACCAGCGTCGCCGTCGCGACGATGGCGATGCGCAGCGGGCCGGTGGAAACGCCGAGCGCGCGCGCTTCCTCTTCCGGCAGCGACATCACGTTCATGCGCCAGCGCAGGGCGATCAATACCGCGGTGCCGAGTGCCACCGGCCCGAACAGCGGCAGCAGATCGGAGACGTCGGTGGCGGCAAGGCTGCCGAGCAGCCAGAAGGTCATGGCGGGAAGCTGGTTATAGGGGTCCGCCAGATATTTGACCAAGCCGACGCCGGCGCCGAGCAGCGCGCCGACCACGACGCCGGTCAAGACCAGCACCAGAATGGGATCGCGCGCCCGCACCATGGAGCCGATCATGTAGACCGCGGCGACGGCGATCAGCCCGCCGATGAAGGCGAGTCCCTGGATCGCGAAAATGCCGAGCGAAAAGAAGATGCCGATGACCGCGCCGAGCGCCGCGCCCGACGAGGCGCCGAGGATGTCGGGCGAGACCAGCGGGTTGCGGAACAGGCCCTGGAACGCGGTGCCGGCCACCGCCAGCGCGCCGCCCACCATCACGGCCGCGAGCACACGAGGACCGCGCACCTGCAGGATGACGCTTTGAACGGCCGCTGAAACGTGCGGCTCTTGGCCGGTGGCTTTAGCGAACAGCACGGTGACGAGATCGGAGAGCGACACCGGGTAGCGCCCGACCATGAAGGCGAGCACGAGGCCGGCGATCAGCACCGCGATCGCAATCGCCAATCCGGGCAGGGCGGAGCGGGTCATGTTTCCCTCGTCATTCCGGGCGTACGCCCTGAAGGCTACACGCCGGAACGACAGAATAGACTAACCTCGCCCCGCCAGCACATGCGCGATCTGTGCGTCGGTCGGCGTGCGGTGATAGAACAGCGTGTAGAAATCGCGGGTGAGCTTGGTCATGTCCTCGGGGAAGCGCTGCGGATAGAGGATCTTCGCCAAGCCACCACAGCCCGATAAGCCGGTTGACCGAGGGCGGGAAGTCGACCCAGCCGAACGGCATCTTGGGCGACAGATGCACGCGACCCGCTTGCACGGCCGGCAGCGCGGACCAGCCGGGATCGTCGCGCACATGGGCGGCGAAGAACTGATCGATGGTGATGATCACGTCCGGGTTCGCCACCAGCACTTGTTCGATGGATACGTTGGCAAGCCCGCCGTGCTGCTCGCCGGCGACGTTCCGCGCCAGGAATTCGATGGTCTCCACATTGATCGAGCCGCCGAGGCCCGTCACTAGGCCGCGCGGCCCGCGCGCGTAATAGACGCGCGGGCGTTTGTCTTGCGGAATATCGGCGATGCGTCCGCTAATCGTTTTCAAGGTGTGCTCGGCATAATCGGTCAGTTTTTTCGCCGC
The DNA here is from genome assembly GCA_963829785.1 of uncultured Pseudomonadota bacterium. GTDB lineage: Bacteria > Pseudomonadota > Alphaproteobacteria > Rhizobiales > Xanthobacteraceae > Pseudolabrys. Next base: position 15,247 of record CAWHJZ010000017.1, read on the forward strand.
GTCCGGGCGATGCACCAGTTCACCGAGCTTGGCGTATGTCTCGGGGATGGCATCGAAGCGGCCATCGAGCAGCGCGTAGGGAATGCCGGTCTGTTCCTGCACGCGCTTGGCCAGCGACACGAAGGTCGCGCGGGTCGAGCCTACGTCGAGGATGAGATCGGGCTTGAGTTTGAGGACCACTTCGAGATTGGCGGTGTTGCCGCGGCCGGTGAGGCGGCCGACGGTCGGCAACTGGCACGCTTCGGGCATAAGATAGGCGCATTCTTCCGTGCGGTTGGCCCGCGGCCAGCCGAGCAGGAGATCGGGCGCCAGCGTATAGAGCAGGATGGCGGCCGGCGGGCCGGCGGGAAACACGCGGCTCACTTTGTCCGGGATCGGCAGCGTGCGCCCGGTGGCGTCGGCGACGCCAGCGGCGCGCGCCAGCCGCGGCGCCAGTGCGGCGGCGGAGGTGGCGGCGAGGAACGTGCGGCGGGTGAGATTCATGAGAGCGTTGCCGTTCTTTCCCCTCTCCCACAAGGGGAGAGGGAAGGGAAGTTGCCGCTCGGCTTTGCCATAAGCGGGACGCTTACTCCACCGCCACCATCACATTGCTGGCCTTGATGACGGCGTAGGCGGTTTTCCCGGCGGCGAGGCCCAACTCGTCCGCCGACTCGTTGGTGATCGAGGCGGTGACGATGTTGCCGCCGCCGATGTCGATGCGGATATGGGCGGTGGTGGCGCCCTTCTTCACGTCGACGATCTTGCCCTTGAGCTGATTGCGCGCGCTGAGTTTCATGGACTGCTCCTGTTCATTGATACGCGGCGGAATTAGGCCGCCGCAAAACCATACCGCGCCAGGATGGCTTCGCCTTGATCGGAAACAATAAAGGCGGCGAAACGTTGCGCGGCCTCCGGCGCGCCGTTCATCACGGTCAACCCATAATCCGCGCCGACCGACAATTCATCCGGCAGATCAACCCTTTGCTGGTCCGGATACTGCGCCTGCGCCGCCAGCACATTGGTGCAATAGGTCAGGAAGATGTCGGCGCGGCCCTCCGCCACGTGCCAGCCATAGGGGCTGCGGCCGGCCGGCGGCGCGGCGCTGGTGGTGTTGCCGGTGAGCTGCAGCGCCTTGCGCGCGAGCGTCGACGCGGCGCCGGCACGGACCACGCCGGCCTTGCGAAAAACCTCGAAAGCATAGTCGCCGGAAGGGTCAGCCAATGGCGTCGAGGTTCCGACCTTGATATCGGGATCGAGCAGGGCGGCGAGCAGCGTCGCGCTCGTTACATCAAGCCCTGGCCGCACCAGCGCGCATAATGAGTTGCGGGCAAAGCAGGTGACCGGCCCACTCTTGCCGGCCTCGTGCAAGGCTTGCGGGTGTCCCGTGTTGGCGGAGGCGAAGACGTCGGCCGCCGCCCCGCCGGCGATCTCGTCCTTGAGCAGGCCGGAGGGCCCGAAGCGGCCCTCCACCTCGCCGCCGCCCGCGGCCTCAAACGCCTTCGCTATGTCGCTCAGCGGATCTTTCAGGCTGCCGGCGGCAAGCAGGCGGATGGGGGCCATGGTCGATAGCCATGTGAGCGAAACGCTCGGTCACCTCTCCCCGCTTTGTGGGGAGAGGTGAAAGAGGCGATTACGCGTTCGGATCGTTGGCGTCCGGGTAGAACAGCTGCTTGCCGTGTACCTTGTAGCTCTTGATCACGGCCTGGCCTTCCGGCGAGATCACGTAGTCGATGAATGCCTGGCCGAGCTTGACCTTCACGTGCGGGTGTTTCTTCGGGTTGACCAGGAAGACGCCGTACTGGTTGAACAGCCGCTTGTCGCCTTCCACCTCGATCACAAGGTCACGCTTGTTCTTGAAATGGATCCAAGTGGCGCGGTCGGTCAGCGTGTAGGCGTTGGAGGCGGCGGCGGTGTTGAGCGTCGCGCCCATGCCCTGGCCGATGGCCTTGTACCAGGGCCCCTTTTTCTTGGCGATGTCGATGCCGGACGCCTTCCAGAGCCTGAGCTCGGCCTTGTTGGTGCCGGAGTTGTCGCCGCGCGAGATGAAATCGGCCTTCTTGTTCATGATGGTGGTGAACGCCTTGCCGACGTCCTTCATGCCCTTGATGCCGGCGGGGTCGCTCTTCGGGCCGACCACGACGAAGTCGTTGTACATCACCGGATAGCGCTTCACGCCGTAGCCGTTCTTGATGAACTTCATCTCCGCCGCCTTGGCGTGCACGAACAGCACGTCGGCGTCGCAGCGCCGGCCGGTGTCGAGCGCCTTGCCGGTGCCCTGCGCCACCACCTTCACGGTGATGCCGGTCTTGGCCTTGAATTTCGGCAGCAGGTAATCGAACAGGCCGGAGTCGCGGGTCGAGGTGGTCGAGGCGACGACGATGGACTTGTCCTGCGCGAAGCTCGGCGGGGCGGCCAAGACGACGGCGCCGAGCGCGGCGGCGGCGATCAAAGTGCGACGGTTAAGCATTATCGTCCTCCTTCTTGGTTTTCTCGAAACTCACACCAGCAGTTCGCCGGCGATGAACTTGCGCGCTTCTTCGCTGCGCGGGGCGGCGAAGAAATCGTCGGCCGGGCTGTGCTCGATCAGCCGGCCGCGATGCAGGAACACCACGTCGCCGGCGAGCCGCTTGGCCTGGCCGAGGTCGTGGGTCGACATCACCACCTTGACGCCGCGCGCGGTCACGCTGCGCACGATGTCCTCGATCGCCTTGGTGGCGGCGGGGTCGAGGCTGGCGGTCGGCTCGTCGAGGAACAGCACGGCGGGGTCGAGCGCGAGCGCGCGGGCGAGCGCCAGCCGCTGCTGCTCGCCGCCGGACAGCCGCCGCGCCGGCCGTTTCTCGAGGCCGGTAAGGCCGACCTCGGCGAGCAGGGTGTCGACCCGCGCGGCGCGTTCGGCGCGCGGCACGCCGGCGGCGGCCAGCGCGTAGCGGATATTGCCGGCGGCGCTGCGCCTCAGCATGGCCGGGCGCTGGAACAGGATGGCGCGCCGGGTCGGCGGCGCATGCTCGCGGCCGCCCCAGGTGACGCGCCCGCGGCTGGGCGGCAGCAGGCCCATGGCGACGCGCAGCAGGGTGGTCTTGCCGGAGCCGTTCGGCCCGATCAGGACGGTGGGCAGGCCGGCGTCGAGCGAGAGCCCGACACGGTCGAGGATCGTCACGCCGCGCGCGAGGATCGAGACCTCGACGAGCGTGACCGGCAGGTCGATGGCGGGTGCGCGCATGTCCATCATCCCGCGTAACGTTCGCCGGCGCGGCGCGCGCCCCAGGCCAGCGCGTTGATGGCCATAACGATCAGAGATCAGCACCATGCCGAGGCCGATCGCCAGCGGCAGGTCACCTTTCGAGGTTTCGAGCGCGATCGCCGTGGTCATGGTGCGGGTGAAGCCGTCGATATTGCCGCCGACGATGAGAATGGCACCGACCTCCGCCGCCGCGCGGCCGAAGCCGGCAAGCAGAGCGGTGACCAGGCTGAAGCGGGCGTCCCAGATCAGGGTGGCGATGCGCGCGAGCGGGCCGACATTCATGGCGGCGAGCTCGTCGTGGTATTCGACCCACAGGTCCTCGATGGTCTGCCGCGACAGCGCGGCGATGATCGGCGCCACCAGGACGGTTTGCGCGATGACCATGGCCTGCGGGGTGAACAGCAGGCCGAACGGGCCGAGCGGCCCGGAGCGCGACAGCAGCAGATAGATGGCCAGCCCCACCACCACCGGCGGCAGGCCCATCAGGGCGTTGAGGAAGACGATGATGGTTTCGCGGCCGGGGAAGCGGGTGAGCGCGATGAAGGCGCCGAATGGCATTCCGATCAGGGCGGCGAACAGCACCGCGCTGAGGCTGACCTCCAGCGACAGCAGAACGATGGCGAACAGCTCGGGATCGCCGCTGAGGACGAGTTGCAGGGCTGATAGATTGTCACCTGACATCGCCGGGTTCCGAAACTGGTGCTGCCACCCGCCCTGGGCAAGCAGGGATGGGATTGTCTTTCTCATGTTACGCACGTTTTTCGTACGCGGTGCAATTATGTAATGTGTGCAGTTATAGATGCATCATATGCAGGTAAAAAGAGGGCTGCATCGGCGGGTTGTCTGCGGCGGGGTCGCCGCTATAGTGCCGGCCGCCGGCGGCATTTCTCAGCGTAAAGCGCGGGAGCTGGGCGGTAATCCGGCCGATCTGCCGTGGAATTCGGACCCGCTGGGGCGCAAAAAGCACGCTTGGCGTCCGGCTTCCTGCTAAAGACGCGGCAAGCCCGGGTTTGGAGGGGTGGCCGAGTGGCTGAAGGCGCGAAAGCGCGCCTTGCGCGCGTCTCTATGTAAGAAGGCGTGCGCCCGGAGACGAGTTTGGAGAGGTGGCCGAGTGGCTGAAGGCGCACGCTTGGAAAGCGTGTATACGGGCAACCGTATCGAGGGTTCGAATCCCTCTCTCTCCGCCAGCGCTTGGTTAAATGCGCTTTCCGGCCATCCACGGCAGCCTCACTTGGTCAAGCTCTCGACGGCCTTCGAGCGGTCGCCTGGCCCGCGAGGCGGGCAAGGAGTTGTTGCGGCGATCGTCTCGAACATGAGATGCGTGGTCGTCGCCCGAAACCCACCCGAATGAAGGTCCTGACCGGCAACCCTGGCAAACGGCCGCTGAACCAGGATGAGCCCCATCCTGAGCCGATCGTGCCAGCGTGTCCGCCCGAACTCGGGCCTGTGGCGAAACAGGAATGGCATCGACTGGCAGCTGAACTTGGCGCTCTGAGAATATTGACGGCGCTCGATCGTGCTGCGCTCGCTGCCTATTGCAACGCTTACGCGCTTTGGATCGAAGCGATTGAGGCAATTCACAAGTATGGCACGATGATCAAATCGCCATCCGGCTATCCGATGCAATCGCCATACGTTTCGATTGCCAACCGTCAAGCCGAGATCATGAGGCGGATTGCCGCCGAATTTGGTTTTACGCCAGCAAGTAGAAGTCGAATTTCAACACTAGCGAAACATGAAACGACGCTTTTCGATTTGTTTGGAAAGCCTGCAGAGCAGAAAAAGTAGACAACAAACTTTCCGCGTCAACATTCAGGTAGTGCGAATGAAATTCTCTGATCCAATTTGGGATGAACGGTTCATCACTATTGAATGTCTGAAGTCGACCCGAGACCGTCGACGTCTGTTCAGGGGAGAATGCCGGCCATATTGCACCTGAGTTAGACGCTTCGGTCTTCGCCATACCGGACCTATTGACCGCTTTGGGTAGATGTCTGCATTCGAGGCAAGAGCAGACGTGTTGCGGAAGTGGAAGCCATAGCCGCCTCTGACCCGACTCGGACTTGCAATTTATTCCGTCGAAGCTCCCATTCCAAGGAAAGCGGGCAAACGGCGTAGGTGTTTTAGTCGCATTTGCCGGTGAGGCATGCCGGATGCTTTGACACCGCCGTTTTGTAGCGCGGGGTCATGCACTCACTTTTGCGCGCGTTTCCTGGCGAGTTTTGCGATCTCGCGGGTCGATGGCATGGACCTTTCCGAAGCTATCTGGTCCCGCGCGAGATTTTCGATCATCGCCAGCAGAACGGCGCGCGTGATCGCGACATGCTCCGGCGCGACACCGTCAACGGCAATCCGGTTGACCTCTTCGGCCAGCGGAACGAGGCGTTTCTCGAGCAACCGGCCCTTCGGGGTCAGATGGATGTAGACCCTCTTGCGGTCGCCGTCGTGCTGGCGGCGGACGATGTAGCCGAGCCGCTCCATGGTCTTCATGGCCGAGAAAGTGGTGGGCTCCATGACGCCGACGCGCTCGCTCAATTCGCGCTGGGTGAGACCATCTTCAACCCACAGCACGCGCAGAAACGACCAGTGCCCGAATGAAACATGATGCTCGGCCAGATAAATGCTGAGCGAACGACCGAGGGCGCGCGCCGCGTCCCGCACGAGATGGGCGAGCCGGTCGTTTGGCACCGCTTCGCGCCAATGCTGCAGGATGCTCTCGGTTTCTGATGGGGGGGACTTGGTCATTGCAGGCCCACCTGATGCTGCAGCGTCACTTCGCGGCCCTCGCGTGCTGAGCGCAGCATGGCGAGGCAGACTTCCAACGTGGCCGTTGCCCAGGCGCCGTCATGCAGCGGCGGGCGTCCCGCGACCACGGCGGCGTAGAGTTCGGTAATGACCTCGGCGCGGGGCACGGCGGGCGCCGGCAGGGGATCGAGGCGGGCGAAGCCGTTCTCATAGATCATCACGCCTGTGGGCAGCGGCCTGAGGTCGGCGCGGTCGCAACTGATCATTACCGTTCCGAAGTGCTGGTGTAACAAGTCACGCGGTGGCGGCGGTTGCCAGCCGGGCCCGCCATAGGTGCGGGCAGCCTTTCCCGCGGCCTCCTGTTCGGGAGGGTGGCGGACTGCTTGTGCCGTCGGCGGCGCTTTTTTCTGTCCCAATTCGCCGATCCAGCCCATGAATTCGTCGGAATCGAAATGGCCATAGCCGTTATAGACGACAGACGCAAAGGTGCCGCTTTCGAAACCGAGCAGCGCGGCATAGGCGCCTTCTGTCGGCCGCGCGGGGTCCCAGTTGCCGGTTATTGACCGCACGGTCGCGACCTTGCCACCGCCGAGCAACCGGACCATGTCGACCTGATGCGGCGCCTGATTGAACAAGGCGCCACCGCCTTTCGCCGTGTCGAGCTCCTCGGGACGGCGCGGCCGATACAGGAAGTCTGTGTAATTGAAAGATGTGATCATGCGCACGGCGCCGTAGCTACCGCCCGTGATCAAGTCGCGGGCGCGCAGGATCGGGGCGTCGAAGGAATGACTGTGGCCAACGATCAATTGAACGCCGGCCTCGCGGGCGGCATCGACGATCGTCTCGGCATCTTCCATCGTCAGGGCGATGGGCTTCTCAATTAGTAGGTGTTTACCGTGCGCGGCCGCGAGCCGCGCGTGCTCGGCGTGATGCTGATGGGGGCTGGCAACATAGACCACCTCGACCTGCGGATCCGCGCAGAGCGCTTCAACCGTCTCGTGGGCCGTCCCGCCGAAATCTGACACAAAAAGTTGTCGTGCTTCCGGGCGCGGGTCGGCGGCGGCGACGAGCGCGACGCGCGGGTCCTGTTGCAGCGTCGGCAGCATGATCGAGAAGGCGCGGCCGAGACCGGCGACTCCTAGTTGTAAGCAGCGTGAGGGCGATGGGTTCAAGGAATTTTTCCGACTCGACAGTCAAGCCGCCTTTCATTAGCCTTGACTTAGATATCTAAGATAAATCGCGGGGTAACGAAAGCCTCGCGAGGAGGGAGTCTAGCCGATGACGCCCGAGGAAAACGACCTGCTGTGCCGCGTCGAAGGTTCGGCCCCGATGGGGCAGATCATGCGCCGGCATTGGATCGCTGCCTGTCTGTCAGAGGAAGTCGCTGAGCCCGACGGCACGCCGATCAAGATTTGCCTGCTCGGCACCAACCTGGTCGTCTTCCGCGACAGCAAGGGCCGTCTCGGCGTACTCGACGAATTGTGCGCGCATCGCCGCGCCTCACTGGTTTACGGGCGCAACGAGGAATGCGGCCTCCGCTGCCTTTACCACGGCTGGAAGTTCGACGTGGAGGGCAACATTGTCGACCTCGCATCCGAGCCGCCCGGCAGCAACGTGCCGCAGCGCATCAAGCAGAAAGCTTATCCGGTGCGCGAGTGGGGCGGCTTCGTCTGGACCTATCTCGGACCGGTCGAAGAGATGCGCGACTTCGAGCCGCCGGCGTTTGCGCCGACGCAGGACGCGCGGGTCAGCGCCACCAAGGTGCGCGTGCGTTGCAATTGGGCGCAGATCCTCGAGGGGCAGATCGATTCGGCGCATTCTTCCAGCCTGCACTCCTCCGACATGGTGCCGGCGCAGGTCGAGGGCGCCGAGGCGACCGATGTGAACTGGCTGCGGCCCTCGACCGACAAGGCGCCGCGCTTCCAGATCGAGCGCACCAGCTACGGTTTCCGTTACGCCGCGCTCCGCCGCCCGATCAGGAACGAGGGGACGCACGAGTACGTGCGTACGACCGTCTATATCGCGCCCTTCACCGCGCTCATTCCGCCCAACAACGCCTACAACGTCGCGACGCTGCTCACGCCGGAAGACGACACCAACACGATCTTCTATTTCATCGCCTGGACTGCGGGAGACAAGCCGGGCATTCCGGCGGATCAGTGGCGCAAGTTCAACGTCCTGGAGTGGGGCGTCGACGTCGACGCCGACTTCAACGGCGTGCGCAACGGCGGCAATCTCTACAAACAGGATCGCGCGGCGATGAAGGCCGGCAATTTCACCGGTATTTCCGGCATTCCCAACCAGGACATCGCGATGTGGGAATTGATGGGCCCGATCGGCGATCGGAGTCAGGAGCGCGTCGGCCATAGCGATTTTGCCGTGACCGCTTTCCGCCGGCTGATGGTGGAAGCGGCGCGCAGCGTGCAGGAGGGCGGTCCGGCGATCGGCACGACGGAACCGCGCACGCCGCACGCCGACATCAGTTCGTTCGAGGGTGTGGTGCCGAAGTCCGTCAACTGGCGCACGCTCGGCGGCGGCAGCGAGCGCGCTGCCGAAGAGGAAGACCGGATCACCGCCGCTGAATGAAAACGGTGTTGCCGGTGGCCGTACCGACGACCGCGCCGACGCGCCTTCAGGCGGCTTTTTCGACCGACTGTCCGCGCCAGCGGGTCACGCCGATGGCGATCGCCACCAGAACGATGCCGACGGCCGTCAGCCACATGATCGGCGTGAGCATGCACAGTCCGCCAACGGCAAGAACAAGCCGCGCCCACCAGACATCCGCCCATTTGCCGTAGCGCTCGATCGCGCCGGCGAGAATGATCAGGGCAATGGCCGCGGTGCAGAAGGTGATGGCCGTCTTCCACAGCGGACCCTGCCACAGCAGTTCCGGACCGAACACGAAGACGAACGGTACAACGAACGCGGCCAGCGCGAATTTCACCGCGTGGCCGGCGATGCTGATCGGGTTGTCCTCGGCGATCGCCGACGCCGCATAGGCCGCCACCGCGACCGGCGGCGTCAGCGCCGACATCACCGCGAAATAGAGAATGAACATGTGGCCGGACAGCAGATCCATATGAAGCTGCGTCATCAGCGGGCCCATCAGCACCGCGGCGAGAATGTAGGCCGACGGCGTCGGCATGCCGAGGCCGAGAACGAGCGTCAGCGCCGCGGCGAGGCACAGCGCCATGAACTGGTTGGCATTGGTCACGGCGTAGACGACGTGGGCGAACTTGGCGGCAAGCCCGGTCATGGTGAGGCCGGCGATGACCAGGCCCGCGGCGGCGGTGGCGCCGGCCACCGGCACCATGCGCAGGGTGGTCTCCGCCAGCACGTTCCACAGGCCAACCGGTCCGATGAACGTGTCGCGGCGCATCCATGACACGATGATCACGGCCACGCCGCCGAAGATGGCCACCATGGTCGGCGTGTACCCGTAGAGCAACGCCGTCGTCAGCACAATCAGCGGCACGAAGAACAACCCGCCGTGCCGCAGCGTCGTCAACAGGGGCGGGATCGTGCTGGCGTCGAGCGCCGACAACCCGAAACGCAGCGCGCGGAAATGCACCTGCGCGTAGACGCAGACGTAATAGAGAAGCGCCGGCAGGAACGCCGCGATGGCGATGTCGCGGTATTCGATGCCGGTGTACTCGGCCATGATGAACGCGGCCGAGCCCATCACCGGCGGCATGATGCTGCCGCCGGTCGATGCCGTGACCTCGATCGCGGCGGCGACGGCCGGCCGGTAGCCGAGCCGTTTCATCACCGGAATGGTGACGGCGCCGGTGGTGACGACGTCGGCGGTGGGACTGCCCGACACCATGCCGTACATGCCGGACGAGATCACCGCGACCTTGGCGGGGCCGCCGGGACTGCCGCCGGAAATCCCGCCGCGAAATCAAAGAAGAAGTCGGCGCCCTTGGCGGCGAACAGCAGGGCGCCGAACAGCACGAACATGAAGGCGTAGGTCGCCGCCACCCGCGCCGGCAGGCCCATGATGCCGTCGGTGGTGTACACCATGATGTCGATGAAATGGACGTAGTCGATATAGCCGTGTTGCAGCACGCCGCCCAGCAGATGGCCGAAGAAATTGTAGGCGATGAAGATCAGCACCACAGCGGTCAACCCGGCGCCCGTCGTGCGCCGCGTGATCTCGAGGGTCAGCAGGACCGTCAGGACGCCGAAAAAAGATCCAGCTGCTGAGCGGGTCAGCAACGCGATCCGGTTGACGACTTCCGGCGCCTTGAAGATGAAATACAGGCCGGTGATGAAGCAAGCCGCCGCAGCGTGTAGTCGACCGGATGCGGATGCTTCGGGTCGGAATCCGGAAATGCGCCGACCGAGAGGAAGGCGATCGTCATGATGCCCATCAGGAAGATGGCGACCAGCGCCCAGGGCTGGATGATCAGCACGGTCGCCGCGACGATCACGTAAACCGCCAGCGCAACGGCCAGCGGCGTGATCACCCGGTCGAGCCATCCGGACGGCTTGCGGCGCACGCCGACGGAGAACCACGCCGCCGGGTCCAGAAAACGGATCTTTGTCATGAACGATGTCTGGAGTAGGCGCGGCGGCTGGAACACCGCCGCGCCGGTGTCGATGATGGATGTGAGCCCGGACTACTTCATCAGGCCCTTTTCCTTCAAGTATTTTATCGCGCCCGGATGGAACGGCGCCGGGCCGGGGGCGGAGAAGGTCTGATCGTCACGACTTTCTTGAGCAGACGATGTGCGTTCTGAACTTCTCGAGGTTCTCACCGATGCCCTTGGTGATGTTGTACGCGGTCTGCTCGTCCATGTCCGCGCGCACGACCAGATTCATGCCCACGCACACCGATGCGGTGTCCGCCGCCAGGAACTTGTATTCGCCGGCTTTCACGTGGCAAACCGTGGCGCCAAGCTCGTCGGCGACCTTCTTGGCCGTCGCATCCGTCATCGGCAGCATGACGATGTCGAGGCCGTTTGCCATCTCGCGGATGCGCGGATGGTTGACGGAGATGCCGAATCCACGCCGTCAAGACGGCGATCGAGCATCAGCGACGTCATCTCGCGCGAGGCGGCGCGCACGACCTGGCCGCCCCACTTCTTGATGTCGTCCTGCGAGATGCCGTTGGCCTCGAACACGCCGAGGCCGACGTCGCCGTCGAGATTGCCCGGACGATTGAAGGCGACCTTCATCGCCGGTTTCTTGGCGGCGATATCGGCAATCGGCGATGCCGTTCTTCCCGGCCCATGCCTTGTTGAAGAGCACGTGCGTGGCCTGGAAGCGCGAGCCGGGCGCGGATGGCCGGAAGAGCATCCGCAGGTCCGCAGCGGCTTGTTGATCGCGGCTTGCCCTTGATGGCGACCGCAAGCTCGGTGTCGGCAACGAAGCCGAGCGGGACCTTGTTCTGTTCGAGCGGCATCGCGTTGGCGAGGCCGCCGCTGCCGGTCTGGTAGGTCACCGTCGAGCCGGGATAGGCGGCATTCAGCGCAGCGTCCATGCCGGTGCCGATGGTCGACACGAGGCCGCCGGGGCTGTAGCCGGCGACGGTCAGATTGTATTTCTGGGCGCGTGCCGTACCGCTTGCTGCGACGACGGCGCTGGCGATCACCGCCAGGGCAAATTTTCTCATTGTGTCCTCCCTCGTTCCGGTGGTGCGGCCTGAAAAGATGACCGTCTTGCCACCTTGTTATTCTGCTCAACGCCGGCGGGCGGCCGTTACGCGCTGGCCCGGAGTTGATGCTCCTTCGGGAACATTGATCGCAAACGCCCCCGAACCGCCCGCTACACCACATGGCCATCAGGCCGCGTCGCCAGCGCTAT
>CAWHJZ010000018.1:0-53673 GCA_963829785.1 uncultured Pseudomonadota bacterium
CGTAAGCCTGGCGGATGGCTTGCGCCGTTTCCGCCGGGAATTCGCCCTTGAGGAACAGGTTGCGGACGGCGGCGCCGGTCTCCTGCAGGCTCGCCTTGCCGGCGGCGAGTTGATCGAGCGCATCGGCGATCCTGGCTTTCAGATCATTGGCCTCGATATAGCGCCAATAGGCGCCCGCGGTGGTGGCAAAACCCGCCGGCACCTTCACGCCGCGCGCGCCCAACTTGGCAACCATCTCGCCCAAGGATGCGTTCTTGCCGCCGACCTCGGCGACGTCGCCGCGGCCAAGTTTTTCGAACCAGAACACCTGTGTGCTTTTCGGCGTCATGTCACGTCACTCCCAAAATCCAAGCGCCCCGCGTCAATCGTCCTTGCGTCTCCCTTTGAGGTGGAACTGCACCTCGAAGGCACCGATGAGATCAAGCCAGTCTTCCATCATCCGCGTCATCAGGAAGCGCTCGCGTGACGCTTTCGCGCGCCTTGCGGCCGATGCGCTCGCGCAAGCCTTCGTCCTTCACCACCTCCACGATGCGGGCGGCGGCTTCCTCGACATTGTCGACCAGGAAGCCGTTCACGCCGTCCTCGATCTGGTGCTTGATGCCGCCGACATTGCCGCCGATGACGGCAGCGCCCTTCCACATCGCTTCGGTGACGGTCAGGCCGAAGCCTTCGCGCAGCGATTTCTGCAGCACCACCGCGGCCCGCCGCTGCAAGGCGTTGACCAGGGCGGTGTCCTGCACCGACAGGATGCGGATGCGCTCCTCGGCGCTGCTGCAAATCTTGGAGAACACCTCCTGGCCTTCCGGGTCGTCGGTGGCGACGTTGCCGACCAGCACCAGCGTGCAGTCGACCTCCTTGCGCGCGATCTTGAAGGCGTCGATCACCCCTTGCGGGTCCTTCCAGTTGTCGAAGCGCGACACCTGCACCACCAGCGGCAGATCGGTGGGAATGTCGTAATGGGCAAGGCGCTCGTCGATCTCGACGTCGCTGAGATCCCTGTTGGTGGTGGAGAACGGATTGATCGCCGGCATGATGAAGCGCTGCGGCGCGCTCAGGTTCTGGGCGTATTCCGGCAGCGACATCACGACGGCGTCGTAGCGCTCGACCAACGGCGCCAGATAGTTCCATAGATCCGCGTTCGGCTGGCTGAGGTCGACGTGGCAGCGCCAGACCCACGGCGCTTTTTTCCGAAAATGGCGGATCAGCGGCAGCGGCTGCGGGTCGTGCACGATCACGATGTCGTGGTCGAGATGCAGGCGCGCCGCGTTCTCGAAGGCGACCTCCTCGTAGATCTGGGTCTTGAGGTCGGTGAGGTTGATGTCGTCGCCCTGCAAGGCGTTGTGCATTTTCTTGGTGACGCTGAAGAAATCGGGCCTGCCTTGAATCACCCGCCAGCCGGTGCGGATGCCGGAGCCGTTCATCAACAGGGTCAGCGACGACAGCAGCTCGGCGACGCCGCCGCCGTAATAGGTCGAGTTGATGTTGACGACATGCATGTCGTGCAGGCGCTCGGCCTTTTTCAGAATGCGATCGACCGCCTCGGCGCCGATCAGCAGCTCGTAGTCCTCAACCGAAGCGAGCTTGAATGCGCTGGGCTCGAGGTCATCCGGTGCAAGCATCGATCGGTCTCCTTGAGCGGCTGTCGCGCCGCCGGTCGCGTCTACGGTTGGTCCTGCACTTTGGCGCTGAGGCGCCGGCGCAGCATAAAGCGCGGCCCACCCCGTAACATGCGATAGATCAAAACCTTGGCGACGTTATTGAATACGAACCAGGCGAGCGCATAGGCCCAGATAATCACGGCATATTTCCAGCCGATGGGCGCCACAAACCAGCCGTAGACGGCGGCCAGCGTGCCCAGCACCTGGGTGGCTTCCGTGGCGAGGAACAGGCGCCAATGGGGTAGCGGCCGCTGCCAGAACCAGCCGCTGTTGCGGGTGAGATAGATGGTGAGATGGCCCGCCACCAGCAGCTTGAGAAAGATGATGGTCTGCAGCGTCTCACGCGGCAGATGCAGATAGCGGTCCGCGACCCAGAATAGCAGGAACGACGCAATCACGCCGAGCGTGCCGAACATGGCGCTGACGGTCAGCACGCGCGCCATGTCCCAACGTACCGGTTTTGCCGCCACCGTCACGTTGTCATAGGCGATCATCATGATCGGCACGTCGTTGAGGATCGCCAGCAGCACGATCATCACCGCCGTCACCGGATAGAAATTGAAGATGACGATGGACAGCGTCATGAACAGCAGGACGCGGATGGTTTCGGCGATGCGGTAGGTCGCGTACGCGGTCATGCGCTCGAAGATGCGGCGCGCTTCCTCGATGGCGCGGGTGATCACCGACAGGCCGGGCGCGGTCAGCACCAGGTCGGCGGCGGCGCGGGCGGCGTCGGTGGCGCCGCTCACCGCGATGCCACAGTCGGCCTGTTTCAGCGCCGGCGCGTCGTTCACGCCGTCGCCGGTCATGCCGATGATGTGGCCGGCGCGCTGCAGAACCTGCACGATCTTGAACTTGTGCTCGGGGAAGACCTCGGCGAAGCCATCGGCGCCCTCGATGCGGGCGCCGTCGCCGGCCGTGTCGTCGTGGATAAAGATCTCACGCGCCGAAACGATGTTCTGCCCCAGGCCGACCTTGCGGGCGATCTCGCGTGCGATCGCCCCATGGTCGCCGGTGACCATGCGGACATCGACCCCCATCGCCTCGGTGACGCGGATGGTCTCGGCGGAATCCGCGCGCGGCGGGTCGGACAGCGGCAGCAGCCCGAGGAAACGCCAGTGGTCGCCGTCGGTCCTGGCGACGCCGAGGGTGCGGTAGCCGGCGGCGGCCAGCTCATCGGTGGCTTGGCGCACCCGCTCCGCCAGGGCGCCATCGGCCTTGACCAACTCGGTAATGGCCTGCGGCGCGCCCTTGGCGACCTGAAATGTGCCGCCGGCGCCTTGCACCGTCGCCTCGGCGCGCTTGCGCACGGGATCGAACGCCTGGAACTTGATCACCTTGCCGGCCGGCGCGCTGCCGCCCAGCGCCGTGATGATGGCGGCGTCGATCGAATCGGGCGCGTCGCGCTCGCAGGTGAGACCCGCAGCCCGTAACAGCTCGTCGCGCGTGCGGGCGCCGATCAAGACGGGATCGCCCAGCGTCAATTCGTTCTTGGTCAGCGTGCCGGTCTTGTCGGCGCATAGGATGTCCATGCCGGCCATCTCTTCGATGGCGACCAGCCGCGACACGATCGCCTTCATATGCGCGAGCTTCGAAGCGCCGACGGCCAGCGTCACCGACATCACCGCCGGCAGCGCGACCGGAATGGCGGCGACAGTCAGGATCAGGGCGAACAGCACGGTGTCGATCAGCGGGTCGCCGCGGAACAAAGCGACCATGAAGATCAGCGCGACCAGCGCCAGCGTGGTGAGAATGAGGAAATTGCCGATGCGCAGAACCGCCTGCTGGAAATGCGAACGGGTTTCGGCGGTTTCGACCAACTGGGCGGTGCGACCGAAATAGGTGCTGCCGCCGGTGGCAGTGACCACGGCGCGCATGTCGCCCTGACGCACCACCGAGCCGGAGTAGGCGACGTCGCCGGGCTTCTTGTCGACCGGCAGCGATTCGCCGGTGAGCGCCGACTGATCGACGCTCAAGAATTCGCCGTCGGCGAGCTTCATGTCCGCCGGCACGATATTGCCGAGCTTGAGCAGCACCACGTCACCGGGCACCAGCAGACGCGCCGCGATGTCCTGCCATTGGCCGTCGCGCAGCACGCGAGCCGAGAGCGCCAGCCGCTGCTTGAGCGCCTCGATGGCGTTGTCGGCTTTGTATTCCTCGAAATAGCCGACGCCGGCATTGAGCAGCAGCATGGTGAGGATGATGGCAAACTCGTCCCAGCGCCGAGTCGCGCCCGAGAGAATGCCCGCAATCTCGATCATCCAGGGGATCGGGCCCCAGAAATAGCCGAAAAACTTGAGCAGCGGGTTGACGCGCTGCTCGCGCAGGGCATTTTCGCCATATTGTTGAAGCAGTTGACGGGCATGTGCGGAGGTCAGCCCGGTGAGTGGCGCAGGATTCGGCGCGGCATTGACGGCATCGCTGGCGCGTTCTTCAGACTGCAGCGTCATAGCCCGCTCGATTGGCCGATGCGTGCCCCCCACCCCCTTTGAACGCATTCAAGGTTGAATTTGTGCCCTCTAAATGACGTCGTTTGATTGCGCGAGATCAAAACATCCACGCATTGACGGCGACACGGTGCCGCAATGGTTTTCGGCCCGCAAAGGCCGCTATTCTCCGCCAACCCCCGCAGGAGCGCGATTTTGACCAAGTTCCCGGCATGATGCGATGACTTTGGTGGCAACGCAGAACGACCTTCCCGACGCGCCCCATGCACTGCCGGCCGACGCTGTGCTGGCGCGGCTGGCCGTGCCCGCCGACACCGGGCTCGACGAGGATGAGGTCAGGCGGCGGACGCAGATCTTCGGCGCCAACGCCATCGTGGCGCGGCGGCCGGTCAGCGCACTCGACTTACTGGTGCACCAGTTTCAGAGCCCGGTGGTCTATCTGCTCGCCGCCGCCGCGGCGCTGGCACTCTATTTCGGCGAGATCGAGGAAGGCGGCGCCATCGTCGTCGTGCTGGCGATCAATGCGCTGATCGGCTTCGTCACCGAGATCAGGGCGGCGCGCTCGATCGAGGCGCTGCGCGCGCTCGGCACCAAGTCGGTGCGGGTGCGCCGCGACAGCCATACCCGCCTGATCCCGGCCGAAGCGCTGGTGCCGGGCGACATCGTGCTGGTGGAAGGCGGCGATTCCGTCTCCGCCGATCTGCGCCTGGTGGAGGCGTCCCATCTCGGCGCCGACGAATCGACGCTGACGGGCGAGTCGGTGGCGGTCGAGAAATCGACCGCGCCGGTCGCGGCCGACGCGCGCCTGGGCGACCGCCATTCGATGCTGTTCAAGGGCACGTCCCTCACCCGCGGCAGCGGCGTCGGCGTGGTGGTGGCGACGGGAGTCGCCACCGAGCTCGGCCACATCTCCAAGTTGGTCGAGGAAGCCGAGCCGGAAACCTCGCCACTCGAAAGGCGGCTGGCGAAGCTTTCCGGGCAACTGGTGTGGGCGGTGGTGGCGCTGACCGTGATCATCGCCGGCATAGGGCTGACCACCGGCAAGGACGCCTTCCTGATGGTCGAAGCGGCGATCGCGCTCGCTGTCGCGGCCATTCCCGAAGGCCTGCCGATCGTCGCCACGCTTGCCTTGGCGCGCGGCATGTTGCGCATGGCGCGGCAGAATGCCTTGATCGAGCGGCTGTCGGCGGTGGAGACGCTGGGCGCCACCACCGTCATCCTCACCGACAAGACCGGCACCCTGACCGAGAACCGCATGACGGTAGCCCGGCTTTGGGTGCCATCCGGCGAAATCGAGATCGACGGCGGCGGCGATGCCGCGCAGTTCGGCAACGACGCGCAGATTGCGGCTCTTCTGGAAGCCGCCGTGCTGTGCAACGACGCCACGCTCGGCGACGCCGGCGAGGACGGCACCGGCGATCCCATGGAACTGGCGCTGCTGCGCGCCGGACATCTCGCCGGCCTCAAGCGGCCCGCGCTGTTGCAGCAGCACCGTATCGTGCGCAAGGAAGCCTTCGACACCGCCAGCAAGATGATGGCGACCGTGCACAGCCGCGGCGATCAATTCCTTTATGCGGTCAAGGGCGCGCCGGAAGCGGTGCTTGAGGCATCGTCGCACGTAGTCGCGGAAGACGACGAGATCGAGTTCGACGACGACATGCGCAACGAATGGGCCGAGCGCATCGAGCTTCTCGGCCTTCACGGCCTGCGCGTGCTCGCCTGCGCCATGAAGCGCATCCCCGAAGCCGACGCCGGCCCCTACGAGGGACTGACCTTCCTCGGCCTCATCGGTCTCGAAGACCCGGCGCGCGCCGACGTGCCGCAGGCGATTCGCGACTGCCACACCGCCGGCATCCGCGTCGTCATGGTGACCGGCGATCACGCGGTCACCGCGCGCAGCATCGGCCAAGCGGTGGGCTTGGGCGACGCCGCCGGTCATGTGGTCGAAGGGCGTCAGCTCGGCGCACTGGCCAACGGCGGGCACGGCGACAATGACGACCTGCTCAAGGCCGGCATCTTCGCGCGCGTGAGCCCGGCCGAAAAGCTCGACCTGGTGCGCGCCTATCAGGCGGCCGGAGAGATCGTCGCGATGACCGGCGACGGCGTCAACGACGCGCCGGCGCTGAAGCAGGCCGACATCGGCGTCGCCATGGGCTTGCGCGGCACCGACGTGGCGCGCGAAGCCGCCGCCATGATCCTGCTCGACGATGCCTTCCCCACCATCGTCAAGGCGATCCGCGAGGGCCGCGTCATCTTCGGCAATATCCGCCGCTTCGTGGCTTATCTGCTGTCGTGCAATCTGAGCGAGGTGCTGGTGGTGGGGTTGGCGATCCTCTCCACGTTGCCGCTGCCGATCCTGCCGCTGCAGATTCTCTATCTCAATCTGGTCACCGACGTATTCCCGGCTTTCGCGCTGGCCATGGGCGAAGGCGAAAGCGACGTGCTCAAGCGCCCGCCGCGCGACCCAAAGCAGCCGATCCTCGCCCGGCCGCAGTGGACGGCAATCGTGCTGCAGAGCCTGGTGCTGACCGCCGCCACCTTCGGCGCGCTGGCGCTGGCACGGCTGGCGCTCGGCCTCGACAGCCGCTCGGTCATCACCGTCACCTTCCTGACGCTGGCCTTCGCGCAGCTCTGGCACGTGTTCAACATGCGCGGGCTGCATTCGGCGGTGCTGGTCAACGAGATCACGCGCAATCCGTGGGTCTGGGCGGCTCTCGCCCTATGCAGCGCGCTGCTGGTGGCGCCGCCCTATATTCCGCCCATCGCCGACGTGCTGCATCTGGCGCCGCCGAGCGCCGCCATGTGGGCTATCATTCTGGCAATGAGTCTGGCGCCGATGCTGGTGATCCAGGCGGTCACCAGCCTGGCCGCAGCGCTACGATCGAGGTCTTAAGGCATGACGGCGATGCTGCTGCCCTGGCTGAAGTTCGCTGGTTTGCGTGGCGGTGATCGGCGTCGCCGGCCCGGCGCTCAGCTATTATGGCGACACCATCGCCAAGCTGACCGGCATGTCGCGGTCCTGGATCGGGCTGGTCATGCTGGCCAGCGCCACCTCGCTGCCGGAACTGTTCACCGGCGTCAGCTCGGTGACCGTGGCCGACGCCCCCAACATCGCCGTCGGCGACGTCCTCGGCGCCAGCATTTTCAATCTGGTGACGCTGGTGCTGCTGGATGGGCTGAGCCGCGAGGAGCCGATGTACCGGCGCATCGACCAGGGCCATATCCTGACCGCCGGGTTCGGCGTCATCATGATCGGCTTCGTCGGCGCGCTGGTGCTGATGAGCCGGAACGGCCTCGGCATTCAATATCCTGCATGTCAGCCTCTACTCGCCCATCATCGTCGTGCTTTATCTCGTCGCGGTGCGCGCCGCCTTCGTCTATGAGCGGCGCCAGCACCGCGCGCCGGTAATCGCCGAGCCGGACACCACCATCACGCTGCGGACGGCGGCCCTCCGTTATGCACTGGCCGCCGCGGTCATCGGCGCTGCCGGCACCTGGCTGCCCTTCATCGGCGTGGAAATTTCGACGGTGATGGGCTGGAAGACCAGCTTCGTCGGCACCCTGTTCATCGGCATCGCGACCACCGTGCCGGAGCTGGTGGTGACGGTGAGCGCGCTCAGGCTCGGCGCCGTCGACATGGCGATCGGCAACCTGCTCGGCAGCAACCTGTTCGACATGTTGATCGTGGCCGTGGACGACATCGCCTATACCAAGGGCCCATTGCTCGCCGCGGTGTCTCCCGCGCACGCGATCTCGGCCTTCGCCGCCATGATCATGTCCGGCATCTTCATCGTGGCGCTGTTGTTCCGGCCGGAAACGCGCCTGCGCGGCACCGTCGGCTGGGTCAGCCTGTCATTGCTGCTGGTCTATCTGTTCAGCGCCTACGCGATTTATCTGCTCGGGCATTGAAGCGGCGCAGCGGTCAGCCCAGCTCCACCGCGCCGAGCAGCATGCCGATGCGGCCGTCGCCCCACATCGGCAGCAGCAGGCGCGTATAGGGCGGCGCGCCGGCGTGGGTATAGAAGGTGGGCGCGCGCGCCTCGACCGTGGCGCTGCACTGCGACAGCAGATAGTCGAGCCGGCCGGGCAGCGCCTCTTCGTCGATGAATTTGCCGCGCAGGGCGGCACTTTCGCCGACATCGGCGCCGACGGTGTTGATGCGGAAGCGCTCGGGATCGGCGAAGGCATCGACCAGCAGCAGGCGGTCGGCCACGTCCGGCAGCGCCGACAGCTTCACGTCGTCCCAGAACGGCATGTCGTTGCCGCCGCGCTTGAGGTCGTCCCAGTAGTCGAACACCCGCTGCAGGGTCGCGCTCAGCTTCTCAGGCAACGGATACGGATTGTCGGCCATCGGTGCACCTTGATCCTCGAACCCGGGTCGCTGACGCGAGATGCCACTCTAATCTAGCGCGTTTCCGGACGGCGAACCGGTTCCCACTTCGCCTGGAAACGCTCTAGCCGGTGACCCGGTCGGCATCCCGCAACACCACATAAATGGCCGGGATCACCAGCACCGTCAACAGAGTGGACGAGGCGAGGCCGAACAGCAGCGAAATCGCCAGGCCCTGGAAGATCGGGTCGACCAGGATGGTGGCGGCGCCGATCATGGCGGCGAGCGCGGTCAGCAGGATCGGCTTGAAGCGCACCGCGCCGGCCTCCAGCAGCACGTCGCGCAGGGTCTTGCCCGCGCCCCCGCTGTGGCGGATGAAGTCCACCAGCAGGATCGAGTTGCGCACGATGATGCCGGCGAGCGCGATGAAGCCGATCATGGAGGTGGCGGTGAACGGCGCGCCGAACAGCCAGTGGCCGAGCACGATACCGATCAGCGTCAGCGGAATCGGCGTCAGGATCACCAGCGGCAACTTGAAGCTGCCGAACTGCGCCACCACCAGGATGTAGATGCGCGATGATGGCGACCATGAAGGCGGCGCCCATGTCACGGAAGGTCACGTATGTGATCTCCCACTCGCCGTCCCACAGCAGCGACGGCTTGGCTTCGACCTCCGGCTGGCCGTGGAACAGGATGGTGGGCTTCTCGAGCTTGCCCCAGTTGTGTTCCTCGATCCGCTTGTCGACGGCCAACATGCCGTAGATCGGCGCTTCGTAGGCGCCGGCCATTTCGGCCATGACCATGTCTGTGAAGCGGCCATCGCGGCGGAAGATCGTCGGCGAGCCGAGTTCCTTGGTGACGTGGACGACGTCGCCGAGCTGCACGACGCCCTTGTTGCCGGGCACGGTGTTGGCCGGCACCGGCGTCGAAGCGAGCAACTCACTCCAGGACAGATTGCTCTTGGGCAAGCCGACCACGATCTCGATCGGGTTGCGGCCCTCGCCGCGGTGCGAATAGCCGATGGTGATGCCGCCGAACAGCGACTGGATGGTGTTGTAGACGTCCTGCTGCTGCACGCCGAAGAATTCGAGGCGGTCCTGGTCGATGGAGATGTGCAGGCGCGGCCGCGGCTTGCCGATGGAATCGTCGACGTCGACGATAAATGGCACCGACTTGAAGATCGCCTTGACCTCGTGCGCCACCGCGCGCCGGGTCTGCGAATCCGGGCCGTAGACCTCGGCAATCAGTGTCGCGAGAACCGGCGGTCCGGGCGGCACCTCGACGACCCGCGCGACGGTGCCGGCGGGCAAGGTGACCTTCTTCAGCCGCGCGCGCAAATCGAGCGCGATCTCGTGGCTGGTGCGGTCGCGCTCGCCGCGCGCCGCCAGGTTGAGGTGCAATTCGCCCAATTCGGGCGATTCGCGCACGTAATAGTGCCGCACCAGGCCGTTGAAGTTGAACGGCGCGGGCGTGCCGGCATAGGTCTCGATGGAACGCACCTCCGGCACCTTGCGCACGACATCGGCAATCGAGAACAGCGTGCGCTCGGTGTCCTCGAGCGTGGCGCCCTCGGGCAGGTCGACCACCACCGACATTTCCGACTTGTTGTCGAACGGCAGCAGCTTCACCGTCACGCTCTCGGTGTAGAACAAGCACGCACACGGCAACCGTCGCCACGCCGACGCTGATGAGGAAGATCCAGGCGCGCTTGCGCGTGCGCAGCACCGGGGTGGCGAAGCGGCGGTAGAGCCGGCCGAGAAAGCCCTCGCCGTGCGCGGCCTCGTGCTCGTGCACCGGCTTTCCCTCCGGGTGCAGCTTGAGCATCAGCCAGGGCGCGATCACCATGGCGACGAAGAACGAGAACAGCATGGCGGCCGAGGCATTGGCCGGGATCGGCGCCATGTAGGGGCCCATCAGGCCGGAGACGAACAGCATCGGCAGCAGCGCCGCCACCACGGTCAAGGTGGCGACGACGGTCGGGTTGCCGACCTCGGCGACGGCTTCGATCGCCGCCTGCATGCGCGAGCGGCCATCGCTTCATCGCCCAATGGCGGGCGATGTTCTCCACCACCACGATGGCGTCGTCGACCAGGATACCGATGGAGAAGATGAGCGCGAACAGGCTGACCCGGTTGATGGTGTAGCCCATCAGCTTCGAGGCGAACATCGTCAGCAGGATGGTCGTCGGGATGACCACCGCCGTCACCACCGCCTCGCGCCAGCCGATGGCAAACGCAATGAGCACCACGATCGACACCGTCGCCAGACCGAGATGGAAGAGAAGCTCGTTGGCCTTTTCGTTGGCGGTCTCGCCGTAGTCGCGGGTGACCGTGACGCTGACGTCCTTGGGCACCAGCCGGCCCTCGACGGTCTGCAGCCGCGTTCAGCAACTGCTCGGCCACGACGACCGCATTGGTGCCGGCGCGCTTGGCAAAGGCGACGCTGACCGCCGGCACCCGGTCCCAATGGCCGCCCTTTTCAGGCGTATCCATCCAGACCCGGTGCTCCTGCGGGCTCGGCCCGATCACCACCTTGGCGACGTCGCGCACATAGACCGGGCGGCCGTCGCGGGTGGTCACCAGCAACATGCCGATGTCGGGAATGCCGGCGAGCGTCTGCCCGGCGCTGACATCGCGCATGATGCCGTTGTCGCGCACCATGCCGGCCTGGAACGAGCGGTTGGCCTCGCGCACCTTGCCGACGAGTTGCTGCAGGGTGACGCCGAACAAGCGCGAGCTTTTCCGGATCGGGCTCGACCCGGATCTGCTGCGGATTGCCGCCGGAAATGTAAGTGAGGCCGACATTGTCGGTCTTCACCAGCTCGTACTGCAACTCGCGCGCGATCTGGTAGAGGTCCTTCTCGGTATAGCGCGCGGCGGCGTCCGGCTTCGGCGACAGCGTCAGCACCACGACGGCGACGTCGTTGATGCCGCGGCCGACGATCAGCGGTTCCGGGATGCCGACCGGAATGCGGTCGATGTTGGCCTTGAGCTTTTCGTGCACGCGCAGGATGGCGTCGTCGGCATTGGTGCCGACCTGGAAGCGCGCGGTGACCATCACGCGGTCGTCGACGGTCTGGCTGTAGACGTGCTCGACGCCGTTGATGCCCTTGACGATCGATTCGAGCGGCTTGGTGACCAGCTCGACCGCGTCCGGCGCCTTGAGGCCGTCGGCGTTCACGCGGATGTCGACCACGGGCACGCTGATCTGCGGCTCTTCCTCGCGCGGGATGGTGAGCAGCGCCAGCAGGCCGACCGCCAGCGCCGCCATCAGGAACAGCGGCGTCAGCGGCGAGCGGATCGTGCCTTGCGTCAGGCGTCCGGAAATTCCGAGATTTCACGGCTTCACCAGAACGTCGCCCGCCTTCAGGCCGGAGAGGATTTCAAGGGCGTCGGGCATGTCGGGCCGCGGCATCAAGCGGCCGCGCTGCACCGGCACATCGATCACGGCACCGTCCTTGCGCACGCGCGCGTAGTCGATGCCGAAACGGGTGATGATGAAGGCAGCCGGCACGACGATGCTCTCGCGCTTGCCCGCTGACACCCAGACGCGGATGCGCTCGCCGACGAAATAATCGCCGAGGCCGTCGACCTTGGCGTCGGCGATAACGCGGCCGTCCTGGATCTGCGGATAGACCAGCTTGATGGTGCCGAACTTGGCGCCGCCCGCGCCGAGGGCCTCGCTGTCGATGCGGACGGTGTCGCCGGCCTTCATGTGAAGCGCGTGACGCTCGGGCACGCGCAGGCGCAGCACGAAATTCTTTTCGGCGATGGAGGCGACCGGCTCGCCCGGCAGGACGACGGTGCCGGCGGTGACCGGAACCTTGAGCACGCGACCGGCGGTGGGCGCCAGCACCTTGCCTTCCGAGAGCTGCTGCTCGACCACCGAGCGCTCGGCGACCTTGGCGCGCTGGGCGTTGGTGGCGACGTTGAAGGCGGTGCGCGCCTCGTCGAGGCGGGTGCGCGGAATGGTGCCCTTGGAGAACAGGTCCTCGGCGCGCTTGAGGTCGGTCTGCGCCTGGGAAAGCTGGGCTTCCAGCCCCGCGATCTGCGCGTCGAGCGACTTCATCTGCAGCACCAGCTTTTCATCGCCGACGGTGGCGACGACTTGGCCCTGCTTGACCTCGTCGCCGTCCTTGACCGAGAGCTCGGCCACCGTGCCGCCGATGCGGGCACGCGCCGGCACGATATTGGCGCTCTCAACGGTGGCGAAGACGGCCTTCTCGTCAGCGACCATCTGAGGCGCGACGGTGAAGGTGGCGGGCTGGGCGAGCGCCTGCTGGGCCAGCAGCGTCAGCAAGACCGTGGATAGGGCGGCAATGCGCATCACAATGTCCTCATCGTGCCCGGCCGCTTCTCGGCGGTGGGTTTAGGGTCTTCGTCTCCCGATGACGGCCCCCCGTCATTGACGTGGCTCAAGAGCTTAGCTGGGCAAGCGGCCCGCGGCGGCCAACTCCGTATATATACGGAATTGCGAATATGTCTTCTGCAAAGGCGCCGCAAGGGGGGACCGGGAAATACGAGGTATGCGCGTGGGACGGGTTCGGGCGGGCGCCGCCTAAGTGAGCCCCGCCCGGCGGAAGCCCGCGAGATAATGTTCACACTCGGCTTGTTCGCGGATCGGCATGTTTGTCGCGATCCAGGCCAATGAAAGGTTGGGCTGCGCGCGCAGGAGATTGTCCAACGCAGCTTTCGCCGTCTCCATGTCGCCCGCCATCGCGCTGGCAACCGTGAGCACACGATGCGCGCCGACAAAGTCGCTGCGCTGGCGGATGCCCTCGCGCGCCCACTTGGCCGCCTCCTCGTAATTGCGGCCGATGTACTGGGCATAGGCGAGGATGCCGTAATAGACCCCCAGATACGGATCGCGCGGGCTCAGACGAATAGCGCGGCGCGCCGCTTCATCCGCCTCCTGCCAGCGCCCGGAGTAAGCGAGCGACAGACCGTAAAAGCCTTGCGCCAACGCGAAATTCGGATTGAGCCGGAGCGCGGTTTCGTATTCGGCGAGTGAATCGTCGAAACGGCGGGAAAAGAGATAGACGTGCCCGAGCGCGTTATGCGCCCACGGGTCCTCGCTGTCGGCACGAATGGACGCCAAAGCAGAACGCTCTGCGACCGCCATCGCAGTGGCCATGTCCATCCAGCCCATATGGGCCGGGAACATGTAGCTCGTCGCCAGCAGCCCGAGCGCCTGGCCGTAATTGGGATCGATGGCGATGGCCTTTTCAAGCAGGGCCTGGCAGACGATAAAATCCTGCGGCGTCACCCGCCAATAATGCGAGAGTGCCCGCATCACCAGGTCCCACGCATCGAGGCTGCCCGGGGCTTTGCGTTGCGCGCGGAAGTTTTCCGCGGCGTAGAGCTGCGGCTCGATCGCCGCGGCGATCGCTTCAGTGATCTCGTCCTGAACGGCGAACACATCGGCCAGGCCGCGGTCGTAGCGCTCGGCCCACAGATGGCTGCCGGTCATCGCATCGATGAGCTGAGCCGTGATCCGTACCCGGTCACCGACCTTGCGCACGCTGCCTTCGACCACATAGCCGACGCCGAGCTCCTCGGCGACCTGCTTCAGATGAACGGCCTTGGCTTTGTAGATGAAGGTGGAGTTACGCGCGATCACGAAGAACCAGCGCAGCTTCGACAGCGCGGTGATGATGTCCTCGCTGATCCCGTCCGAAAAATACTCCTGCTCCGGATCGCCGCTCATGTTCGTGAAAGGCAGAACGGCGATCGACGGACGGTCCGGCAAGGGTATGCCCGCTTGCCGCGGTCCGGATTCCATACCGCTCTGCGGGTCGGGACTGTCCGGCTGCCCGCGTAGCGCTCCGACAAAACGGAAGCCTTTGCGCGGCACGGTGCGAATCAGCGTCTGCCGCTCGCCGTTGTCGCCAATGGCGCGGCGCGCCGCATTGAGGCGGCTGGTCAATGTCGAGTTGGAAATCGCGCGGCCCTGCCAGACCGCCGTGATGATGTCGTCCTTGCTGACCACGCGGTCGTGGTTGTCGATCAGGAACACCAGCAAGTCGAAGACTTGCGGCTCCAGGGCGACCAGTTCGGCCCCGTGTCTCAGCTCGCGCCTACCCGTATCGAGGGCATAGTCCTCGAAATAATACGTCAATGTCCCTCGCTCGGCAGCCATGTCGCGCTCATACCACTTCAAAACACACTGATATTGCCGTCTCCAGGGCAATACACCGATACCACCGGACCACTGAAAGCGGTCCCAAACGCGACCAAGTGCGCCTCGGCATGTCTGGCGGCCAATGTCGCCCGGAGCTGATCCTTTCTGGACGAACAATCAAGGTTATCTCCTCCGAATATCAAGCGGCCATCAAAGTCTTTCCGGCCACCCTCATCCACTGTGCCGCCATCACCAGCGCTCCCCAAAGACCGCGCCGGTCCACATCTGGACGAAGGAGGTCACCTATGACCCAATGGAGCATCAGCGGAAAATACTTCGAGACCTGCAACTGCGACGTGGCCTGCCCGTGCGTATTCACCAGCGCGCCGACCGAAGGCGAGTGCAAGGCGCTGGTCGCCTGGCACATCGACAAGGGCAGCTATGGCAACGTGAAACTCGACGGCCTCAATGTCGCGCTGGCGGTGCATGCGCCCGGCAACATGTTGCAGACCAAATGGAAGGTCGCCGCCTATTTCGACGACAAGGCGAACGAGGCGCAGAACGACGCCCTGCACGCCATCTTCGGGGGCAAGGCCGGCGGGCATCCGGAAATGCTGGCCTCGTTCATCGGCGAGCTCGTCGGCGCCAAGAACGTGCCCATGCGCTATGAAGCCGACGGCAAGCACGCCAGCCTGACGATCCCCGGCGTCGCCGACGCCGCCATCGAAGCGATGGAAGGCCAGGGCGGCGAGATCATCACCATCGACAACCATCCGCTCTGCATTGCGCCGGGCGAGCCGGCGACGGTGGCCAAGTCCAAGAACTTCACCTTCGCCGACTACGGCATGGACTGGAAGTTCTCGGGCCGCAACGGCTTCCTGTCCAACTTCGCCTATTCGGCGTGAGTGCCATGACGGGGCAGTCGATGACCGTTGGCGCGGGAAGATGGCGCGACCATCTTCTCGCGCTCGCCGCCATCAGCGTGATCATCGCGCTGAGCTGGTCTTACCTGGTTCGGATGAACGCCACCATGCCGCACGGTGCAGGCGGCATGGCACGAATGATGATGCCGGCGATCACGCCAGGACTTGTGGAGCAGTTCACCGCCGCCTTCGTCATGTGGAGCATCATGATGGTGGCGATGATGCTCTCGACGGCGTTGCCGGCGGTGACGATGTTCAGCGGCCTGTCACGCCGGCGCGCGCCGCGGGATTGGCCGGCCTTGTCGACCGGCATATTCGTCGCAGGCTATCTCGCGGTCTGGTTCGGATATTCGATCGCGATCGCGGCCGGCCAGGTCGCGCTTTCGCAGGCGGCGCTGCTGACGCCCATGCTGAAGAGCACCAGCCAGGCGCTCAGCGTCGCCATCCTGCTGGCGGCAGGCGCCTTTCAGTTCACCGCGCTGAAGGAGATGTGCGTCACCCAATGCCGCACGCCGTTTGCCTTCTTCCTCGCGGAATGGCGGGATGGCAAGAGCGGCGCGCTGGTACTGGGGCTCAAGCACGGCAGCTACTGCGTCGGCTGCTGCTGGGCGCTGATGGCCGTGATGTTCGTAGTCGGCGCCATGAACCTGCTCTGGATGGCTGCCCTGACACTTCTGATGCTGGTGGAAAAGGTCGCGCCGGCGCGCTGGCGGGTCAGCCAGGTGACGGGAATCGTGCTGTTGCTGTCGGCGGTGGCCTTGGCGGGCACGTTTGTCCGCTAAGCCCGGCCGTTGAGGAACGAACGCAACCCGGGGGAGCCCCAGAGAAAGCCTTTGCGGATGTCGCCGTCTATCGGCGCCGGCGATGAAAGATCCCGGTAGGATCGTGGTCGCGTGATATAGGCGGCGACAGCCACCAAGGTTCCGATCGGCGGACCGATCCAATAAATCCACCACCCCTGCCAATCGCCTGACATGACGGCCGGCCCCCGCATGCGGGCCGGATTGGTGCCGGAAACGGCCGCTTCCGGCCGGGCCCTTAGCCGCGATGTCGATTACGGCATTCTGCAAAAAATCTACGGCAAGGAACCGGAGTCCGAGCGGCGGTACAGCCCCGCTCGGTGCATAGGCGCGGAAAAGAACCTTGTGATCGGTAGCCCCGATCCGAAACACGTCAGCACGTCCTATGTCGAAAGGCGGAATTTGACGATGAGGATGCACATGCGCCGCTTCACGCGGCTAACGAATGCATTCTCAAAGAAAGTCGAAAACCATGCTTGTGCAATTGCCCTGCACTGCATGTTTTACAATTTCGTTCGCATCCATAAGACGCTGAAAGTTGCGCCCGCTATGGCCGCTGGTGTTACCAAGCGTCTTTGGGAAATGACCGATATTGTGGACGTGATTGATGCTTGGGAAGCCAGACAGGTGCGGCAAATACGACTTGCCGCTTAAGCAAAAATAACTACGGCAATTTTCTTATCATCGGAAATTTGTTCGGATCATATTCGAATTTTTGTTTGACTGGAGGAACATCCCGTCCACGTGCCTCTAATGTAAATTGTTGAATGATAGCTAGTGGGTTAGTTTTATCCTCCATGTCTAGATATTCGCGTGACCGCAAACTAAAAAGTTCGATAATTTCGGTGACTTTTGGATCAAGAGCTCCACCATTGTATATGCGCACATTTCCTGATGGGTGATTGTTGTCGTAAATTTGTTTAAATACTCTGTCCGTAAATGGAGAATTTAGCGCCCAGATATTTGGAGAATCAATTGTGTGCGATGTGAGAATTTTAAGACCAATAAAGTATCGCGTTCTTTCGTTGCTTGACGACATAAATGCTTTGTCATTTGGGTCGAATATAATTTCAAATGCTGGTTTTAATGATCGATCTCGCAGTCCAATCTGATACGCCACGATCACAATGACCAATGCAGCAGCAAATGCCACAATGTAAGGAGCGGCCAAGGCGATCATTGTCGCCCTCTCCACGCCAAACATTTTGGCGATATGCCCAAAAGCCAAATCGACCAGAACGGCCCAATAAGTCTGTTTAAGAAAGGCCAAAAAGACAGTTGTGAGTGCTGCCACCACGACTGCCAATGCAGATTTGCTGGACATAGAATTTTCCCCGACGCTGATTGTACCCTTGTCGGGGCCACCCGCAGAGCGGGAAAGTTGGCTGTGGGAGGGCCCATTAGGCTATGCCCCGCCGCCACATTCGAACGGACCCACCACCCCCACCGGCGAGAACAAATCAAAAACCGCCAGGGGCCGGCCGCCGGGCCCGCGCGATCCGCCGCGGCATGATTGACCCTCTGTAACCTTTTCCGCGCTCCCGCCGAATGAACTCGTGTGTGTCCGCATCGGACCGCTCGCGCACAAGGAAAGGGAGAACCATGAATCGTCGAACCTTGACTGCTTCCGTACTGGCCTCGGCCGTGGGATTGGCCGCCGCCGCAGCCGTTACCCCGGCGTCGTCGTCGCCGCTCGGTGCCAGCTTGAAGGCCGCTCCGGCGACCACCAGCAACATCGTTCGCGTCGCTGACAAGAAGCAGAAGTGCTACGGCATCAACGCCGTCGGCAAGAACGATTGCGCCGCCGGCGCGCATTCCTGCGCCGGTCAGGCGACGCAGGCGCGCGACGCCAACTCGTTCGTCGTGCTTCCGGCCGGCGCCTGCGGCAAGATTGCCGGCGGCTCGCTCAAGCCCGCCAAGAGCAAGTCGTAATGACAAGCGCCGCAGCTACCTCCTGCTGCGGCAAGCGCGCAGCCAATATCCCTCACGTTGCGGGGATCGGGCTGCGCGCGCCTCACCATGGGGCGCTGCTCGATACCCTGCCCGCCGTCGGGTGGGTCGAGGTGCACAGCGAAAACTACCTGAGCGAACCGGGCCTGGCCGTGCTCGAACAAGTGCGCGCGCACTACCAGGTGTCGCTGCACAGCGTCGGCCTGTCGCTTGGGTCGGCGGAGGGCATCGACCGGGAGCACCTGAGCGCGCTCGCAGCATTGGCCGGACGCATCGAGCCGGGACTGATCTCCGAACATCTGGCCTGGGGCGCGGTCGATCACGACTTCCTGGCCGATCTGCTGCCCCTGCCGCTGACCGAGGAAAGCCTCGACGTGGTCTGCCGCAACGTGGCCCAAGTCCAGGACGCGTTCGGGCGGCCGATCCTGATGGAAAACCCGTCCACCTATCTGCAATTCAGCCACTCCACGATTCCCGAGACGGAGTTCCTCGGCGAACTGGTCAAGCGCACCGGCTGCGGGCTGATCTGCGACATCAACAACGTCTTCGTCAGCGCCAGCAATCACGGCTGGGATCCGCAGCGCTATTTGCGCGCGCTGCCGGCCGAGGCGATCGGCGAATTCCATCTTGCCGGCCACAGCGAGGCGGGCGGCGATGCTGCGCCGTTGCTGCTCGACACCCATGACCGGCGGGTATCGCCTGAGGTTTGGTCGCTCTACGAAGACGCGCTCGCGATCTTCGGCCCGCGCCCGACCCTGATCGAATGGGACGCCGATATTCCGGCGCTGCCGGTGCTGCTGGACGAAGCGGCCTTGGCCGAACGCCGTCTCAGCAACTGTATGACGGAGGCGCACCATGCCGTCTCTGCTTGACGTTCAGCGCGGATTTCGAACCGCCGTGCTGGCCGATGCCAGGCTGCCCCCGTCCCTCATCAATGGCGGCACGGTCAGCGCGGCGGCCCGGCTTGGCGTCTATCGCAACAACGTCATCGGCAATCTGACCCGCGCCCTGCGGCTGAGCTTCCCCGCGGTCGATCGGCTGGTGGGCGAGGATTTCTTCGCCGCCGCGGCCCAGCGCTTCATCGAGGCGTCCCCGCCCCACGCCGCCGATCTCAACCAATATGGCGAAGACTTCGCCGATTTCCTGGCGTCGTTCGAGCCCGCTGAAAGCGTGCCCTATCTTGCCGACGTCGCCCGCCTGGAATGGGCGGTGAGCCGTGCCTTGCACGCGCCCCCCGCACCGCCATTGGCGCCCGAGGCGCTAAGCACCGTGCCGCCGGAAGACCAGGCGGACTTGCGCTTGCGCCCGCACCCGACCCTGTCGCTGCTTTCGCCCGGCTATCCGGCGCGCGCGATCTGGGAAGCGGTCCTGGCCCCCGATGACGACGAGCGCGACGCGCGGCTTGCCACCATCGATCTTGAATCCGCCGGCGAGAGACTGGCCGTGCTGCGTAGCGACGGCGCGCTCGAGATCGAAGCCCTTTCCGGCCCGGCATTTGAACTGGCGCAGGCGCTCATAGCCGGTCGCCCGCTCGGCGATGCGCTCGAACGCATCCCGGCGGACGACGCCGCGCCATTGTTGGCGGACTTCCTGGTCCGCGGATTTTTCGCCGATTTCTCCCTGTCCAGCGACGACGCATCCATCACACAAGGCTTGAGATCATGACCGCCATCATTCGGACATCCGTAGCGGAACCAAACCGCCTGGCTGCCTGGACCGGCTGGGTGACCGGCTGGTTCGAGGCCATTCCCTATTGGCTGATCGCGGTCGCCTGCCGAATCGCGCTGGCGCAAGTGTTCTGGAGCTCGGCGCAGACCCATCTCGCCGACTGGAGCGCCACGCTGTTCCTGTTCGAGGACGACTACGCCCTGCCGTTGCTGCCGCCGGAGCTCGCCGCCTATATGGCGATCACCATCGAACTCGTGGTCCCGGTGCTGCTGCTGCTCGGCCTGGCGACGCGGTTCGCGTCGCTGGTCGTATTCGGCATGACGCTGGTCATCGAGATCTTCGTCTACCCGGCCGCCTGGCCGACCCATATCCAATGGGCGGCCATGATGCTGGTGCTGATGGCCTATGGCGCCGGCCCGCTGTCGCTCGATTGGCTGGTCCGGCGCTGGGCCGGCGCGCCTCCGGCAGGCAAGAATTGACAGCCGCCCATCCGGGGTCAGCCGATTTGAGCCGTCAATTTATTGTGAGCCCGTTTTTGGCATTCGCGCCGGTTCGTGCTTGCCCGTCCATCGGAACGCAGGGCCTAATGTCCGAAGCTGACAGTACAACAGTCCGTCGGCGGCCCCGTCGCGCTGCGGCCGGGGCGCGCCGCAGCATTCAGGCGACGCCGCACCGGCCCAATTCGATGACGACGAGCCGACCAGACGACGGGCGTCCGTTCGAAGCGCTCATGCAGGCGGTTCAGAACGGTGACGCCCAGGCTTATGTCCAGCTCCTGAAGAAGATCACGCCGCGCCTGCAGCAGATGGTCCGCAGTCAACGCCGCTTTCTGGATGCCGCGGACATCGACGACATCGTCCAGGAGATCCTGGTTTCGCTGCACGCCGTGCGCGCGACCTACGATCCGCGCCGCCCGTTCATGCCGTGGCTCATGGCCATCGCGCGCAACCGGCTGGCCGACAGCGGCCGCCGCCACGCCCGCCAGAATGCCCATGAGGTGCAGGTCGACGAATTGCCGGTTACCTTTTCCGAAGAAGAAACGAACATATTGGAGACCTATGGCGATCCGGAAGCGCTCCGCCATGCGATCAAGACGCTGCCGCCGGGACAGCAAGAGGCCGTCGAAATGCTCAAGCTGCGCGAGATGTCATTGAAGGAGGCGGCGTCCATAAGCGGCACCAGCGCCGGCGCGCTCAAGGTGTCGGTGCATCGCGCCATGACGACGCTGCGCAAGGTTCTCACGACGGATGGCGGCCGTGGAGACTGACAAGCTCATCCAATCCTTGGCGGCGGACACGCGCCCGGTACAGCCGCTGGCGAGCCCGTGGACACGGACGGTCCTATGGCTGGCCATCGCCGTTCCTTACATCGCGCTCGTCATTGTCGTGATATCGCCGCGCGCCGATCTGCTGACGAAGCTGACGGAAGCGCGTTTCCTCATCGAACAGATCGCCGCGCTCGCGACCGGTCTGGCGGCGGCCATCGCGGCTTTCGCCAGCACCATTCCGGGATACAGCCGCAAGGTTCTGCTGCTGCCGGCGCTGCCGCTCGCCGTCTGGCTGGGCAGCCTCGGCGAAGGTTGCCTCAGGACCCTATGGCGGGTCGGCTGGGCCGGCCTGTCCTTGCAGCCGGACTGGTTCTGCCTGCCCGCCATCATGCTGGTCGGCGCCATGCCGGCCGTCGCCATGGTCATCATGCTGCGCCGGGGCGCGCCGCTCTACCCGTACCTCTCCGCCGGGTTCGGTGCGCTGGCCGCAGCCGGCCTGGGTAATTTCGGGCTGCGCCTGTTCCACCCGCAAGACGCCAGCATGATGGTGCTGGTCTGGCAGTTCGGTAGCGTCTTCATCCTGACGATGCTCGGCTGTTGCGCCGGGCGCAGCATCCTCAACTGGCGCTCGCTCACGGGCGACGGGATTCGATTGAGCCAATAGGCGGCGGCCGGCGCCTGAGCGCCCGAACGCCGGGCCGGTTCAGCGCGGCCGACCATGCCGGCCGGCGCCGTTGTGTTTTTCCTCTTAAATTCCACGGCTTAGCCATGGCATTGACTCTTCCCCGCGCCGGCGCATAATGAGAACAAATAGAGAACCAGCACGTTTCGGAACCGGCCATGTCACCCACCGCGGCAAGCACCCTTGCCGCGCTGCGCAGAAGGCTTGCCTCGATCGAAGGGGCGGACCTGCCGCGCGCGCGGCGCACCGATGACGGACCCCTGAGCCGCTGCGCCGGGGCAGCGGACGCGCTGGTGCTGGCTGCGTTGAATGAGATTGCGGCCGCCCGTGAGAGCGAGACGGCGGCAGCGACCGGCTTCGTGCTGCCGCTTTGCGCCTGGGCTTGCAGAGGGCGCGCCACGGTGTGGATCGCCGAGGACATGGCGCTCGCCGAAAATGGTTTCCCCTACGGCCCCGGGCTCGACGGCTTCGGGTTCATCCCTGAGCGACTCATCCGCATCGCCGTGGCCAGCGCCCGCGAGGTGCCCTGGGCAATGGAGGAGGCGCTGCGCGGCCGCGGCGTCGGCGCCGTCATCGGCGAGATGCGCGGTGGCGACATCGGGCTGACCGCCAGCCGGCGGCTGGCGCTCGCCGCCGGGCGCGACGGCGCCACCGCCTTCCTGCTGCGCAGCTGTCCTTCCCCCGAACCGCTGGCCGCCGCCAGCCGCTGGGTAATCGGCGCGGCGCCCTCCGCGCATGGTGATGGGCAAAATTATGGACCCGGACCGCCGCGGCTCGCCGTGCGGCTTACGCGCAACCGGCGGGGCATTACCGGCTCGTGGCTCTTGGAGTGGAACAGTGACGGCCAGCGTTTCGACATCGCGGCAGCGGATCGTCAGCCTGTGGCTGAAGCGGCTGACGACCGACCGCCTCGCGCGGCTTGGGGCGCCTGACCCACGGCCGCACGCGGCCGCAGGCCGGCGCGGCAATGCCGACGAGGTGGTCGCGCTCGACGCGGCGGCCGAGAGCGTGGGCTTAAGGCGCGGCTTGAGCCTGGCGCAAGCGCGCGCCATGTGTCCCGCGCTGGTCGTCGCCGAAGAGGACACAAACGCCGATGCGCGATTGTTGAAGGATATCGCCGACTGGTGCCAGCGCTATACGCCGCTGGTCGGGCTCGATGCCCCTGACGGCGTGCTGCTCGACATCGCCGGCTGCGCGCATCTGTTCGGCGGCGAGGCGGCGCTGATCGAAGACCTGGTGTACCGCGTGCGCGGCTTCGGCTTTACGGTGCAAGTCGGGATCGCCGGGACGATTGGCGCCGCATGGGCCATGGCGCGTTATAGGCAAGACGGTTTCATCGCGCCCGGCTGCGAACGCGAACGGCTGTTGCCACTGCCTTTGTCGGCCTTGCGTATCGAAGATGAGACGGCGGCGGCGCTCGGCCGCGTCGGCTTCAAGCGCATCGGCGACATCATAGACCTGCCGCCCGCGCCTTTGGCAGCGCGGTTCGGGGCGGAAGTGTTGCGGCAACTCGACCGCGCGCTGGGCCTCGAAAGCGAACCGCTGACGCCGCTATTGCCGGTCGCACCCTATTCCGCCGAGCAGCCATTCCCCGAACCGATCGCGCGCGAAGAGGACATTCTCGCCGTCACCGAACGGCTGGCGCGGCGGTTGGCACTGATGCTCGAGCGGCGCGGCGAAGGCCTG
The DNA here is from genome assembly GCA_963829785.1 of uncultured Pseudomonadota bacterium. Lineage (GTDB taxonomy): Bacteria > Pseudomonadota > Alphaproteobacteria > Rhizobiales > Xanthobacteraceae > Pseudolabrys. Next base: position 23,532 of record CAWHJZ010000018.1, read on the forward strand.
CGGCGCGTCGAGTTCGCGCTGTTCCGCACCGACGGCAAGGTGCACCGCATTGAGGCCGGCACCTCGCGGCCGATACGCGACGCCAGCGAAGTACGCGCGCTGTTCGTTGAGCGGCTGGCGGCGCTGGCTGACCCTATCGATCCCGGCTTCGGTTTCGATCTGGCGCGGCTCAGTGTTGTGACGGCGGAAACCTATGCATCGCAGCAGATCGCCCTCGAAGAGAGCCATGACGACGCCGATCTCGGCCCCTTGGTCGACCGGGTGAGCGCGCGGCTCGGAGCGCGCCGCGTCACGCAACTCATCGCGCAGGACAGCCATACGCCCGAGCTCGCCGCCGTCAGCATGCCGGCGCAAAGCGCGCGCGCCGATGAAGACAGCGGCTGGGACGCCTTCCGGCGCTTCAGCGCGGCGGCGGAATTGCCGCCACGCCCCTTGCGCCTGCTGGCGCGGCCGGAGCCGATCGATGCGGTGGCGAGCGTGCCGGACGGCCCGCCCATACGTTTCCGCTGGCGGCGCGCGCTGCACGAAGTCACCGCCGCGGAAGGACCGGAACGCATCGAGGGCGCCTGGTGGCGCGACGACGGCGGCGCCGCGCCAGAAAACCTGGCGCGCGATTATTTCCGCGTCGAGGATGCGGCCGGGCTTCGCTTCTGGATCTTCCGCGCCGGGCTTTATCGCGACACCGCCATGCCGGCCTGGTTCCTGCACGGGCTGTTCGCGTGATAGGCGCGAACATCGCGACACGCTCTCTTCCCCTCTCCCCTTGTGGGAGAGGGTGCCCGAGTGGAGGCGAAGCCGAGCGAGGGCGGGTGAGGGGTCGGCGCTTGTTTTTGACTCTGACCCCTCATCCGGCTCGCGCTTCGCTTAACGCTTCAGCGCTCGCCACCCTCTCCCACAAGGGGAGAGGGTGGCGTCGTGCACGCGGAGAGTAAGTGTGATGCGTTACGTCGAGTTCGCCTGCACCTCGAATTTCTCCTTCCTGCGCGGCGCCTCGCACCCGGAGGAACTGATGGCGCAGGCGGCGCGGCTGCAACTCGATGGCATGGGACTATGCGACCGCAACAGCGTCGCCGGTGTGGTGCGGGCCCATGTCGCCAAGCGCGAGAGTGGTTCGACGCTTTCCTATCATCCCGGCGCGCGGCTCGTGTTCAGTGACGGCACGCCCGACGTCCTTGCCTACCCGCGCGACCGCGCCGCCTGGGGAAGGCTCACCCGCCTGCTTACTCTCGGCAATCTGCGCGCCGACAAAGGCGACTGCATTCTGCGTCTCGACGACCTGCTGGCACATGCGGACGGGCTGGAACTCGTCGCCATGGCAGGAACGGCCCGGCTGCTCGCTCAACTGCGCGAGGCCGGTCCCCGCCGTGTCCGCCTCGCCGCATCCATGCTCTACCGCGGCGGCGATCGCGCGCGGCTCGCGCGCAGCGCGGCAATCGCGCATGAAGCGGGCGTACCGCTGATCGCCGTCAACGACGTTCATTTCCATCATCCCGACCGGCGGCCGCTCGCCGACGTGCTCACCTGCATCCGCGAGAAGGTGACCATCGACCGCGCCGGCCGTCGGCTCGCCGCCAATGCCGAGCGCCATCTTAAAGCCCCGGAAGAAATGGCGCGGCTGTTCCGCGATTGCCCGGAAGCCATCGAAGAAACATTGCGTTTGAGCGAGGCGCTCACCTTCTCGCTCGACGAGTTGAAATACGAATATCCCGACGAACGGATGGAGGGTTTCGCGTCACCACAGGAAGCGCTCGAGCATCTCGCCTGGCAAGGCGCGGCCAGGCGCTACCCGCAAGGCATCGACGAGGCGATCCGTCAAAGCCTCGCCCACGAATTCGCCCTTATCGCCCAGCGCCAATACGCGCCTTATTTTCTCACCGTCCATGACATCGTGCGCTATGCGCGAAGCCAAGGCATTCTTTGCCAGGGCCGCGGCTCGGCCGCCAATTCCACGGTCTGCTATTGCCTCGGCATCACCGAGGTCGATCCCGTGCGCGGCGGCCTCTTGTTCGAACGCTTCATCTCCACCGAGCGGCAGGAGCCGCCCGACATCGACGTCGACTTCGAGCACGAACGGCGCGAGGAAGTGATCCAATACATCTACAAGAAATACGGCCGCGACCGTGCCGGCATTGCCGCCACCGTGATCTCCTATCGTGGCCGCTCGGCGATCCGCGAGGTCGGCAAGGCCTTCGGCTTGAGCGAGGACTCAATCGGCGCGCTGACCTCGAGCATCTGGGGCGGCGGTGGCGGCGCCGTTCTGCAAAGCGATATCAAACGGGCCGGTCTCGATCCGCAAAGCCCACGCATGCGCCAGGTTGCCACGCTCGCGGCCGAGATCAGAGGCTTCCCGCGCCATCTGTCGCAACACGTCGGCGGTTTCGTCATCACCCGCAGCCGGCTCGACGAAGTAATGCCGATCGGCAATGCCGCCATGGACGAGCGCACGTTCGTCGAATGGGACAAGGACGACCTCGACGCGCTCGGCATCCTGAAGGTCGACGTGCTGGGCCTCGGGATGCTGTCCTGTCTGCGCAAGGCATTCGATCTGGTGGAGCAGAATTACGGCGAGCGGCTCACTCTCGCCTCCATCCCCGCCGAAGACCCGGCCGTCTATCGCATGTTGAGCCGCGCGGATTCACTCGGTGTCTTCCAGGTAGAAAGCCGCGCGCAGATGAGCATGCTGCCGCGCCTGCGGCCCTCAACGTTCTATGACCTGGTGATCGAAGTCGCGATCGTGCGCCCCGGTCCGATCCAGGGCGACATGGTGCATCCCTATCTGCGCCGCAAGCAGGGGCTGGAGCCGGTCGCCTATCCGTCGAAAGAACTGGAAGCCGTGCTGGCCAAGACCCTGGGCGTGCCGCTGTTCCAGGAACAGGCGATGAAGATCGCCATCGTCGCCGGCGGCTTTACGCCCTCGGAGGCCGACAAATTGCGCCGCGCCATGGCGACCTTCAAGCGCACCGGCACCATCGGCACGTTTCGGGACAAGATGATCAACGGCATGCTGGCGAACGGCTACGAGCGCGATTTCGCCGAGCGCTGCTTCGGACAGATCGAAGGCTTCGGCGAATATGGATTTCCGGAAAGCCACGCGGCAAGCTTTGCGCTGCTGGTCTATGCCTCGGCCTGGCTGAAATGCCATTACCCCGACGTCTTCGCCGCCGCACTGCTCAACGCGCAACCGATGGGTTTCTATGCGCCGGCACAAATCGTGCGCGACGCACGCGAGCATGGCGTCGAGGTGCGCCCGCCCGACGTGAATTTTTCCGCCTACGACGCGACGCTGGAGCCGGGGCCGGAGGCTGCGCCGCCGCTGCATGCGCTGCATCGCGCGATGGCAAGCGACATCCGCACGCGCTGCACCGTCCGTTTGGGCTTGCGCGAAATCCAGGGGCTGAAGCGGGAGGCCGCGGAGCTGGTCGAAAGCAAGCGCGGCAATGGCTACGATTCTTTGCGCGACCTTTGGCTGCGCACGGTGCTACCGCCGCGCACGCTCGAACGGCTGGCCGATGCCGACGCCTTCGGCTCGCTCGGGCTTAGTCGCCGCGACGCGCTGTGGGCGGTGAAGGCGCTGGGCCGCACCGGCGATCACGAGGATTTGCCATTATTCCGCGCCGGCAACGCCGTGACGCAGGAGCCGGACGTGGCGCTCATACCCATGCCGCCCGGTGAAGAAGTGGTCAACGACTACCGCTTCCTCAGATTGTCGCTGCGTGCGCATCCGTCGTCGTTCCTGCGCGCCGATCTCGACCGCCGCCGCATCGTTCAGAATGAGAGGCTGCGCAGCACGCGCAGCGGTGCACGCGTAAACATTTCCGGCCTCATCACCGTGCGCCAGCGGCCGGGCACCGCCAAGGGCGTGATCTTCATGACCCTCGAGGACGAAACGTCGATCGCCAACGTCATCGTCTGGCCCAAGATCTTCGAGCGCTTCCGCCCGATCGTGCTGGGCGCGCGCTATGTCGCGGTCTCAGGTTCCGTGCAGTCGGAAAGCGGCGTCATCCATGTGGTCGCCGACAGGATCGACGACCTGACGCCGCTGTTGGCGCGGCTCGCCGAGGGCGGCACCGATATCGAAAGCTTGGCCCGCTGCGACGAGGTGCGGCGGCCGGTCGACGACGATCCGCGCAGCATCGCTGCGCGCGGCGGCCGCAAGCTGTTCTCGCTCATCGCCGCCATGCCGGAACTCGCCGCCGATCTCGACGTGCCGGCGCGCGCCAGCCGCCACGTGCCGGCGAAGAAACGGCGGACGGCTTAGAGGCTTTCACCTCTCCCCGCGCAAACACGTTGTCATGGCCGGGCTTGTCCCGGCCATCCCGATCAAGGGAGCAATGCGGTGCCCATCTAAGCGGGATGCCCGGCACAAGGCCGGGCATGACAGCGGAAAGGTTCGCGCACTTTGTGCACGCGTTGGAATAACCGGTTACTTATCTTTCGGAAACACCGCGATCATGTCGAGCTCGACGCGCGCACCGGGCGTCGAGAGCTGGTTGACGCACACGGTGGTGCTCGCCGGCGTCCAGTCGCCGAAATATTCCGCCAGCACCGTCACCATGCCGTCCATGTCGCGCATGTCGGTGAGATACTTCGTCACCTTCACCACGTCGGTCCAGGTCAGACCCTCGTGGTCGAGGATGGTCTTGACGCTCTCCATCGCCAGCCGCGTCTGATCCTCGATGCGGACCGGGTGATTGTGCTCGGAAAAGACGTGCGGGTGCTTGTGATAGAGCGGCGACGGCGTCGCGCCCGAGATGAACAACAGGTCGCCCGGCGCCTCGACCCGGATCGCCGGGGCATAGGGCATGTCCGGCTTGCGCTCAGGAATCGTCTGGATCTCACCGAGCGACGGATTGCTGGGCGATGTCTTGAAGGCCGGCCGGCGCGCGCTCATCGACGTTTTCCCTCCCTGAGGCCCCCGCAACCCGAGGGCGGATGGCATTCTCGCCCCTCACCCCCGCCCGTCAAGCAAGGACAGCCCGGCGGTTAAGACGTTTATTAACGGCCATCCCCTTTAGTCGTGCACTGGAACCTCAGTTGATTCGGTGCACCGTGGGCGAGATTGTTGCTTTCCATCGCAGAACCCGTGACATCGCGGAAGCGCCCGGCAGCATTGGTCTGCTCACGGCGGTCGACGTGGCGATCCGGGACCTGACCGAAATCGCCGGCACGGATGACTTGGCGCTCGCCCGCAGCCGGGCCGCGGAATGCCTGGCCACCCTCGCCGCCGCCTTCGATAGCGCCCAAGGCTGACGCCACCCGCTCCGACAACGAGGAACCGCCTGGACGAGTTGCTGACGTGCGCCGCCGCGCGCAAAAGATGAGGGTTCGGCACCTTTCCTAAGAACGGCTCGTCGGCCTACAAAATGTCCAACGCCCGGGTTCTCGCGCCGCTCACGCCTGCTTCGCTGGCGCCGCCTGCCGCCTCTGCGCTTCCGTTTTAACCCATTGCGCGAGCCCCCCACTGTCGACGATCTCACGGATAAAATCGGGCAGCGGTTCGCAATCGAACCGCTGCGAACCCAATTGCACGGTCCCTTCCGCCGTATCGATCCGCGCGCGGTCACCCTCCTTTGCGACGCCGGCTGCCTCCGGGCACGTGATCGTCTGCAGCCCCAGGTCGACCGCCATGCGGAAGAACGTCCTAGCGAAGCTCGTCGCGACGATGCACTCGATGCCGAGCGCCTTCAAACCGAGCGGCGCATGCTCCCGTCCCGAGCCGAGGCCGAAATTCCGGCCCGCGACGATGACGTCACCGGGCTTGACCCGTTTCACAAAATCCGGATCGACTTCCTCGAAGATGTGCTTGGCGATCTCGGCCGGATCGGACAGCGACAAATACCGACCCGGGATCATGACATCGGTATCGACACTGTCGCCCAGGACGTGGACATTTCCTTCAATGATCATGTGACGCTCACAGGTTCGCGGGGTCGATGATTTCGCCCGCAATCGCGGCCGCCGCCGCCACATAGGAGTTACACAGATACATCTGCGCACCCGCGTGACCCGCGCGACCGCGGAAATTCCGATTGATTGTGGCAACGCCGACTTCACCGTCCGCAAGCGCGCCGTTATGGCCGCCAAAGCATGCGCCGCAGGTCGGCGTGCTGACGGCCGCACCCGCGTCGACGAATTGTTCTATCAGCCCCTCGGCAATGGCCTGCTTGTAGACCTCCTGAGTGGCGGGAACGATCACGACACGCGTTCCTTTTGCTATCTTGTGGCCCTGCATGACGGACGCGATCTGCCTCAAATCCGTTATCGTGCCGTTGGCGCAATTGCCCATGTAAACCTGATCGACCTTGACGCCCTTGATCTCCCCGACCGGAACGACGTTGTCGGGCGACGGCGGCCTGGCCACCATCGGCTCCATGGCCGTCAAGTCGACCTCCACCCATTCACGGTATTCCGCGCCTGAATCTGCCGTGATCAGTTCGTAGTCCCGCTTGCAATGCGCCTTGGCCCATTCGGCGGTCAGATCATCCGGCTCGACGATCGCCGTCTTGGCGCCGGCCTCAACGGCCATGTTACAAATGGCCATGCGCTCGTCGATATTGAACGACGACATGGATGGCCCGCCGAACTCCAGGGACATGTACAACGCCCCGTCGACGCCGTTCTTCTGCAAGACCTGCAGGATGACGTCTTTGCCCGTCACGTATTTCGGCTTCTCACCCGTCAAATTGAAGCGAATGGTCTCGGGCACTTTGAACCACGTCTCATCCAGAACCATGATTCCCGCCATGCCGGCCCAGCTCATGCCGGCACCGAACGCGCCGAACGCGCCCGCCGTGCATGTGTGCGAATCGCCGCCGGCAACCAGATGACCGGGACCGATCAATCCGCGCTCCGGAATCAGGGTGTGCTCGATCCCTCCTTTACCCGCATCGAAGAAGTTTTCGATTCCCTTGGCTTCGGCAAATTGCCGCATGTGGCTCAACAGCTTCGCGCCCGCCGCGGTCGGCGCCGGCGCGAAATGATCGCAGACCAGGGCCACTTTTTCGGGCGAGGCGACTTTGCCACCGCCCATATTGTCGAAATGCCGGAATGCGGCGGGACCATTGACGTCGTTGAGCAGCGTCAGATCGACACGCGCCCGAATGAACTGACCCGGCCGGACATCACCTCCGTCCTCCAAGGAATGGTTCCGAAGGATCTTCTCGGCGATCGTTTGCGGCATCTGCGTTCACACCTCTTCTTTGCTGGCGAAGCGGTTCTCCAGCTCTCGGATCGATCCGAGGTCCATCAATTCATTGAGCTGCTCGAAGGAGAACAGCAGTTCCGGCCGCTCCGTCACGGTCGATTCGTGCTTCGATTTCTCGAGCGCCTCGAGGCTATTGTTGAGTCCTTGCAGGGCCGACGCGCTCAACATCCGCCCATACATCACCGCGCGCACGCCCAATTCCTTCATGCGCGGCACTGAAATGAGCTGTGTGGTTGATCGCTGACGCAGACCGAACCCCATGTTGACGCACAACGGCTTCGAGACGGATTTCGCGACTTTTTCGATATCCGCTTCGGTCGCCAGGGCGTCCGCCAGCAGGAGATCGGCGCCCGCATCCGCATATTGATTCAATCGTCGAATGGCCTCGTCGAGCCCATGCGTCGCGAAGGCATCGGTCCGCGCCTTGACGACGAATTCGGGATTGCGCCGGGCCGCGGCGGCGGCGCGCACCTTCTGTTCCATCTCGTCACTTGAAATGACGCTCTTGCCCTGCATGTGGCCGCACCGCTTGGGCCACACCTGATCCTCGATCATGATGCCGGCGGCACCCGCATCCTCGAATTCGCGGACCAAATGGTAGACGGTCACCGCGTTCCCGAAACCGGTATCCGCGTCGGCCAGGATCGCGAGATTCGTGCAGTTTGCGAGCCGGCGACACGCGTCGAGCGTCTCATCGACGCGCAACAAGCCGACGTCGGGGAAGCCGAGCCTGCTTTCGCTCAAGGCCGCCCCGGAGAGAAACGCCGCCCGATAGCCGAAGCGCTCCACCATCCGCGCCGTGAAGCCATCGTAGATGGCGTGCAACAACAGAGGCTCGGGTTCGGCCAGCAGGGTCTTGAGGCTGACGCGCGTCTCTCGTCCCAATTCAGCACTTCCTTCAACGGGTGAAACCCGGCGAAAACGCCGGCCGCCGGGCCACGGTTGCAGAAACACCCCGTCGGCTGCATATTATTTTGTTAGGAAATACCTAAGATATGGCCCGTCATGGAAATCCGGCATTTGAAGTACTTCGTGGCGGTCGCGGAGGAACTGCACTTCTCTCGCGCGGCAATGCGTCTCAACATCGCCACGCCCACGTTGAGCCAACAGATCCGCGCGCTTGAAAGCATGCTCGGCGCCCAGCTTTTCAAACGCAAGGCGAGGAGCGCCGTTCAGCTCACCCATGCCGGCAGCCGATTTCTTACCGAAGCGCAGGCGACCTTGCGGCAGGCGGCGCGCGCCGAGCTGGTCGGTCGTCGCGCGGCCCGCGGTGACATGGGTATCGTGGCGCTCGGCTATGTCTTTTCGGCCAGTTGCAGCGGCTTCGTGTCGAACGCCATGACCGAGTTCAGGAAGACCCATCGGGACGTTTCGATTCAGGCGCGTCTCGTCGAAACCTTTCCGCAGTTCAAGGCGCTTATGGAGGGCTCGCTCGACGTCGGCGTCATGCGGGCCCCGCGCCGGTATCCGCCCAACCTCACCGGCTTTCTGGTGGAGCGTCAGCCGTTTCGGCTCGCGCTGCCCGAAGGGCATCGTCTGGCGAGATCGAAACAAGTTGCCCCCGAAATTCTGATCAAAGAGCCCTTGATCGCCACGCCCTTGGAGAGCGAGCTGGGTTTTTGGGGCAACATCGTTGCGGTCGCGCCCACGCAAGCGCCCGTCAATATTGTCGAACGTGCGCCTGATGTCTTTACCGTCCTGACGCTGGTCAGTGCTGGTGTTGGTGCGGCTGTTGTTTCAGAGGCTTTATCCCGCATACAAATACCGGGGGTCGTCTATCGCGATATCGTCGGCGCACCACGCCAAGCCGATCACGTTGTCGTCTACCGAAAGCACGAGCGCTCGCCGGTCATAACCTCGTTCCTGAAATCCCTGCGTCGACACGCCTCTGCCCGGGGACGGTCGGCGTCCCGGCGATAGGGCTATCCATTCCGGAATAGAAGAGAGCCTCGAACTGGTGAGCCCTGGCTCAGCGAAAAGCCATTCTGAAACGCGAACCGGCGCGTAAAAAGATCGAGGGTTCGATATCCCTCTAAAAAAACAGCCCTATAGGCCCTGATGGCCTATAGGGCTGTTTTTGGCGGAGGGAGAGCCACTGCAAACAATATCTCTCCATTAGAACAAAGGATCAAGCCAACATGGACTGCTTGATTTGGCTTCCGCTTGCTATCCTGATGTAGCCGGCCGAGAAACGCCTCCACCCGAACTGACCAAACTGTCACCGTCGGGTATTTCTAGTTCCCGCCCGAAAGCGACCATTAAGCGAACGTCCGGACGCACCAGCGGGGAATCTAAAGACGGATAAGGTCGCCACGTTCGAATAACATCCGCTTTGTCCTCAAGAACGGATGTCCGCGGAAGGCAGCGCAAACGTCGGCAAAGGGCCAACAGCGGAAATTCGGTCGCATATGCGAGAATGTCCGCTTCTCGCCAACAGACGGTCTTTTTTGCGCCATCGCGCAACTCTCAAGCATCCTACGGTGCCGAAGTTGCAACCTGATATCATCCCCAAATTGCCTGGGCGGCCTGAACACGGCACAATGCCCCGTTACGCCCGTGGTACGACGGCCGTCGCCTCGATTTCAACCTGCGCGCCCTCCTCCAGCAGCCCCGCCACCACCAGCAGCGCCATCGCCGGATAATGCTTGCCGATGACCCGGCGATAGGCGGCGCCGATCTCCTTGCGGCGCGCGACATAGCTGGCCTTGTCGGTGACGTACCAGGTCAGCCGGGTCAGATGGTGCGGCGCGCCGCCAGCCTCCGCCAGCACGGCGACGATGTTCTTGAGCGCCTGCTCGATCTGGGCCACGAGGTCGTCGCTGACGACGCGCGCCTCGGCGTCCCACCCGATCTGGCCGGCGATGAAGACAACCCGGCCCTCGGCGGCAATGCCGTTGGCGTAGCCCTGCGGGCTCGCCCAGTCTTTCGGCTGCAGGATCTCGAATTCGGTTTTGCTCATGGCGCTCACTGCTGGCGCAGGCGGAAACGCTGCACTTTGCCGGTCTGCGTCTTCGGCAGGGCTTCGATGAAATTGACCGCGCGCGGATACTTGTAGGGCGCGATCGTCGTCTTGACGTGATCCTGCAAACGCTTGATGCAGGCGGCGTCGCCAGTCACGCCGGCGCGCAGCACCACGTAGGCCGAGACGATCTGCCCGCGCTCGCTGTCGGCGGCCGCCACCACGGCGCATTCGGCGACATCGGCATGTTGCAACAGCGCCGCCTCCACCTCGGGACCGGCGATGTTGTAGCCGCCGGAGACGATCATGTCGTCGGCGCGGGCGACGAAGTGGAAGCGCCCCTCCGCGTCCTGCATGAAGGTGTCGCCGGTCAGATTCCAGCCGTCGCGCACATAGTCCTTCTGCCGCTTGTCGGCGAGATAGCGACAGCCGGTCGGGCCCCGCACGGCGAGCTTGCCGACCTCGTCGCGCGCGAGCTCGTTCATGGCGCCATCCACGATCTTGGCTTCGTAGCCGGCAACCGGACGGCCGGTGGCGCCGGGGACCGCGTCGCCGATCCGGTTGGTGATGAAGATGTGCAGCATCTCGGTGGAGCCGATGCCGTCGAGGATCGGCTTGCCAGTCTTGCGCGTCCATTGTTCGAATACCGGCGCCGGCAGCGTCTCGCCGGCCGAGACCGCCAGCCGCAGCGATGACAGGTCGGCACCCTGGTCCATGGCGGTCATCATGGCCCGGTAGGCGGTGGGCGCGGTGAAGCAGATGGTCGCTTTGTAGGTCTCAATGATCTCGATCATGTTGGCCGGTGAGGCACTCTCCAAGAGAGTCGCCGTCGCGCCGAACCGCAGCGGAAAGATCGCCAAGCCCCCGAGCCCGAAGGTGAATGCGAGCGGCGGCGAGCCGACGAACACATCGTCGGGCCTCACGTTCAATACCTGCCGCGCATAGCCGTCGGCGATGATCAGCAGGTCGCGGTGGAAATGCATGGTCGCCTTCGGCTCGCCGGTGGTGCCGGAGGTGAAGCCGAGCAGCGCGACGTCGTCACGGCCAGTCGGCACCGCGTCGAATTTCACCGGCTTGTCGAGGGCGATGCGGTCGAGCTCCGAAGTCGTGGTTGGCGGTGCCGTCGAAGCTGACCACCTGCTTGAGGAACTTGCTGGTCTTGGCGCAGGCCACCAGTTCGTCGGCGATGCGGCTGTCGGTCAGCGCCACCGCAATCTCGGCCTTGTCGACAATCTTGCCCAATTCGCCGGCGCGCAGCAGTGGCATGGTGTTGACCACCACCGCGCCGGCCTTGGTGGCTGCAAGCCAAGCCGCCACCAGCGCGGGGTTGTTTCCCGAACGGATCAGCACGCGGTGGCCGGGCTTGACGCCGTAATCTTCAACCAGGGCATGGGCGAGCCGGTTCGACCAATCGGTGAGCTCCTTGTAGGTGCGGCGTCGGCCGTTGCCGATCAGCGCGGTGTGGTCGCCGAAGCCCTTCTCCACCATGCGGTCGGTCAACTCCACGGCGGCGTTGAGGCGCTCCGGATATTGAAACTCTGGCCGATCGAGCAGCAGATCGGGCCATTGCTCGAACGGCGGCAGGTTGTCGCGCGCGAAGGTATCGACGTGCGCGGACGGCCCCAAGGTGATGGCTCGGCTCATGCGGTTGCTCCAGATGTCTCCGACAGGATGGCCCGGGCAATGATCACCTTCTGAACGTCCGACGCGCCTTCGTAGATGCGCAGCGCGCGGATTTCGCGGTAGAGCGTCTCGACCGGATGGCCGGCGCGCACGCCGTCGCCGCCATGCAGTTGCACGGCGGTGTCGATGACGCGCTGGGCCGCCTCGGTCGCGTAGAGTTTGGCCATGGCCGCCTCGCGGGAAACGCGCGCGGCGCCCTGGTCCTTGATCCAGGCGGCGCGATAGACCAACAGCGCCGCGGCGTCGATCTCGAGCGCCATGTCGGCGAGATGGCCCTGCACCATCTGGAGGTCGGCCATGGGCGCGCCGAACAGTTCGCGCGTCGCGGCGCGCTTCGTCGACTCGGCCATGGCCCGGCGGGCAAAGCCGAGCGCAGCGGCACCGACCGTGGTGCGAAAGACGTCGAGCGTCGCCATGGCGACCTTGAAGCCCTCGCCCGGCTTGCCGACCATCGCCGCCGCCGGTACCCGGCAATTGGCCAAGCGCAGACGCGCCAGCGGATGCGGCGCGATCACCTCGAGCCGTTCGGCGATCTGCAAGCCCGGGTTGCCGCCTTCGACGATGAAGGCCGAAAGCCCACGCGCGCCCGACGCTTCGCCGGTGCGGGCGAACACCACATAGAGATCGGCGATGCCGCCGTTCGAGATCCATGTCTTCTCGCCCTCGATGACATAGCCGTCGCCGTCGCGCCGCGCGGTCGTTGCAATGTTGGCGACGTCGGAGCCGGAGGCCGATTCGGTCAAGGCAAAAGCTGCGATCGCCTGGCCGGCGCGAGTCTTGGGCAACCAGGCGGCCCGCTGCGTCTTGCTGCCGAACAGCGAAATTGGGCCGGCGCCCAGACCCTGCATGGCGAAGGCGAAATCGGCGAGACCGTCGTGGTGGGCCAGCGTCTCGCGGCAGAGCGCCAGCGAGCGCACATCAAGTTTCTCGTTACCTTCGCCCGGCGCGGTCAGCGCGAGAAAGCCGCCCTCGCCCAGCCGCGTGACCAGCGCGCGGCAGGCGGCGTCGGTATCGCGATGATCGATGTCAGCGCAATTGGCTTGCGCCCACGACTCAAGCCTCTCGGTCAGCGCACGGTGACGCCCTTCGAAGAATGGCCAGCTGAGGAAGCTCGCGTCGCGCATGCGTCAGTCTCCCGCGAAGCGTGGCTTCTGCTTGGCGACGAAGGCGTCGTAGGCGCGGCGGAAATCCTTGGTCTGCATGCAGATCGCCTGCGCCTGCGCTTCCGCCTCGATCGCCTGTTCGAGCGACATCGACCATTCCTGCGCCAGCATGGTCTTGGTCATCATGTGGCCGAAGGTCGGGCCCTCGCCGAGCTGCGTGGCAAGCGCGATCGCCTCGCCTTCCAGCTGCTCGGCGTCAACGAGCCGATTGAAGAAGCCCCAGCGCTCGCCCTCCTCCGCCGTCATCGCGCGACCGGTGAACAGCAGCTCGGCGGCGCGGCCCTGGCCGATCACGCGCGGCAGCATGGCGCAGGCGCCCATGTCGCAGCCGGCAAGCCCGACACGCGTGAACAGGAAGGCGGTCTTGGCCCGCGGCGTGCCCAGGCGCATGTCGCAGAACAGCGCGATCATGGCGCCGGCGCCGACGCAGACGCCATCGACCGCGCCGACGATCGGCTGCGGACAGGCGCGCATCGCCTTGACCAGATCGCCGGTCATGCGGGTGAATTCGAGCAAGCCCTTCATGTCGCGGTCGAGCAGCGGCCCGATAATGTCGTGCACGTCGCCGCCGGAGCAGAAGTTGCCGTCATTGGAGCCGAACACCACCGCCTTCACGTCGTCGGCATAGGCAAGCTGACGGAACGCGTCGCGCAGCTCGGCGTATGACTCGAAGGTGATCGGGTTCTTGCGCTCGGGCCGGTCGAAGGTGACGACGGCGATATCGCCCGCCATGCGCCACTTGAAATGCTGCGGCTTGAAATCCCTCATGCTCACGGCCGTTTTCCTCCGTTACGGATGCGGGCTGGCAGGCCGGCGAGATGCGCGATGATCGTCTCGCTTTCCTGCGCGTCGAAATCCGCCAGGATGCCGCTCACCCAATCCTGATGCGCCTTGGCAATGACGACGAAATCGGCCTCGCCTTTCGGCGTTAGCCGCACCAGGAACGAGCGGCGGTCGCTGGCCGCGGACTCGCGCGCGACCAGACCGTCGCTCACCAGCCGCTCGACGATGCCCGTCACGTTGCCGTTGGAGACGAGCAGCCGGCGCGAAAGCTCGGTCATGCGCAAACCCTCCTCCTCGCGGTAGAGCGCCGCCATCACGTCGAATTGCGGCAACGTCATCGCGAACTGGACCCGCAGGCGCTCGCGCAGTTCTGCCTCGATGGCGCGGGTGGCGCGCAAGAGGTGCAGCCACAGCCGCAGCCGCTGCTTGCTCATGGATTGACTCGTGGGCCGCGCGGCCGCGCGCGGACGGGCTTTGGCAGCCGCGGTCATAGCGGGCCTCCCGCAACCGCGATCGCTTGCCCATTGACCGAGGCCGCCGCCGGCGTGCACAGCCAGGCCACGGTTTGCGCCACTTCCTCCGGCGTGACGAGCCGCCCATGCGGGTTGTCGCGCGCGAGCTCCTGCCGAGAATCGTCGGCCGAACGTCCGGTCTTGGCGACGATGCGGCTCACCGAGGCTTCCAATAGCGGCGTTTCGGTGAAGCCCGGACAAACGGCATTGACGGTCACACCGCTGGACGCCAGTTCCAGGCTCAGCGCGCGGGCGAGCCCGACAACCCCATGCTTGGCGGCGCAATAGGCGGCGACATAGGGATAGCCTTTGAGCCCCGCGGTCGAGGCGATGAAGACGATGCGGCGCGCGACGTCCGGGACCTCGCGGGTGACGTCCGCCAACGCCGCCTTCACCGTCAGGAAGGCGCCAGTCAGATTGACGTCGAGGCTACGCTGCCAGTCAGCGAGCTCCATCTTCTTGACCGGCATGCTCTCCGCCATGCCGGCATTGGCGACGACGATATCGATCGGCCCGTGCGCGGCGCGGGCGGCTTGCACCATCGCGGCGCAATCGGCTTCCCGGGTGACGTCGGCGGTCACAGCGATCGCCTTGGGCAGACCGGCGGCCGTCTGGTGCAGCGGCGCTTCGCGCCGCCCGGCGAGCGACAAGGCGGCGCCCTCATCGGCGAGCGCCCGGGCGATGGCGGCGCCGATGCCGCTGCCGCTGCCGGTGACGAGCGCATGCCGGTTCGCGAGCGCGCCCATCACACCTTCCCCGTCATGGCCGCCGGACTGGCTTCGGCGGCGCGCGCCTTCAGCCGGTAGAGTTGGTCGCGGCCGGCACGGTAGGGCTTGGGCCAGGTCACGCCCTGGTATTGAAGGTCGGCGGCCGCATGCAGGGTCCAATAGGGATCGGCGAGATGCGGCCGCGCCATGCAGACGAGATCAGCGCGCCCGGCCATCAGGATCGAGTTGGCGTGGTCCGGCTCGTAGATGTTGCCGACCGCCAGCGTCGCGACGCCCGCCTCATTGCGGATGCGGTCCGAAAACGGCGTCTGGAACATGCGGCCATAGACCGGCTTGGCCTCGACGCTCGTCTGACCTGCCGACACGTCGACCAAGTCGACGCCGTTCTCCGCCAGCATGCGCGAAATCTCGACCGCGTCCTGCGGCATGATCCCGGCCGGACCGACCCAGTCGTGCGCCGAGATGCGCACCGAGATCGGCTTCTCCTGCGGCCAGACCTTGCGCACCGCATGGAAGACCTCCAGCGGAAAGCGCATGCGGTTTTCCAGGCTGCCGCCGTAATCGTCGGAGCGCCGGTTGGTCAGCGGCGTGATGAAGGACGACATCAGATAACCGTGGGCATAGTGCAGCTCGAGCCAGTCGAAACCGGCGCGCACCGCCATCATGGCGGCCTGCACGAAATCGTCGCGCACTTTGTCCATGTCGGCGCGGTTCATTTCGCGTGGCGCCGGCTTCTCGCTGCTCCACGCCACGCAGGAGGGACCGACCGTTTCCCAATTGCCTTGCAGCAAGGGCGCATCGGGCGTTTCCCAGCCGAGCTGGGTCGAGCCCTTGGGGCCGGAATGACCGAGTTGGATGGCGATCTTGGCGTCGGTCTCGGCGTGCACGAAATCGACCAGCCGCTTCCAGGCGCGCTCGTGGCGTTCGTCGTAGAGGCCGGTACAGCCGGGCGAGATGCGGCCTTCCGGCGACACGCAGGTCATCTCGGTGAAGACCAGGCCCGCCCCGCCCTTGGCGCGCTCAGCGTAGTGGACGAAATGCCAATCGTCGGGCAGGCCGTCGACCGCGCGGTATTGCGCCATCGGCGACACGCAAATCCGGTTCTTGAGCGCGAGGTCGCGCACCTTGAAGCCGACGAACATCGGCGGCCGCGACACATTGGGCTGGCGTCCGGTGGCCTGCTGCTCGAACCATTTCTCCGCGCTCGCGAGCCATTCCGGATCGCGCTGGCGCAGGTTCTCGTGGCTAATGCGTTGCGAGCGGGTGAGCAGCGAGTAGTTGAACTGCACTGGATCGAGGTGAAGATAGCGCTCGACGTCCTCGAACCATTCCGTGGAGTTGCGCGCGGCGTTCTGCAGCCGCAGCACCTCCAGGCGCCGCTCATCCTCGTAGCGGCGGAAGGCCTCCTCGCGGGTCGGTTCGCTATGCAGGTACTCGGCGAGCGCGATGGCGCTTTCCATCGCCAGCTTGGAGCCTGACCCGACCGAGAAATGGGCGGTGGCGGCGGCGTCCCCGAGCAGGACGACATTGTCGAAGCTCCAGCGCTCGCACAATACGCGGTTGAAGTTGAGCCAGGCCGAGCCGCGCAAGTGCCTGGCGTTGGACATCAGGGCGTTGCCGCCGAGGTTCTTGGAAAAAATCTTCTCGCAGGCAGCGATGGTCTCTTCGGTCGTCATCTCGTCGAAACCGGCCTTGCGCCAGGTCGGCTCGGAACATTCGACGATGAACGTCGCGGTATCGGCATCGAACTGGTAGGCGTGCGCCCAGATCCAGCCGTGCTCGGTCTCCTCGAAAATGAAGGTGAAGGCGTCGTCGAATTTCTGGTGGGTGCCGAGCCAGATGTATTTGCAGGCGCGCACGTCGATATCGGGCTTGAAGCGGTCGGCGTAAGCCGCCCGCACCCGCGAATTGATGCCGTCGGCGGCGACCACCAGATCGTAGTCGCGGCGGTAGCGTTCGGGATCGTCGGCCTCGGTCTCGAAGCGCAGGTCGACGCCGAGTTCGCGCGCGCGGTCCTGCAGGATCGTCAGCAGGCGCTGGCGCGCGATGCCGCAGAAGCCGTGACCGCCCGAACGCACCACGGCGCCGCGGTAATGGACGGCGATATCGTCCCAATAGGCGAAGGAACGGCGGATCGCCTCGGCGCTCTCGGGATCGTTGGCCGGCGAGGTTGCCGAGCGTCTCGTCGGACAGCACCACGCCCCAGCCGAAGGTGTCGTCCGGCCGGTTGCGCTCGATAACGACGACCTCATGCGCCGGATCGCGCAGTTTCAGCGAGATGGCAAAATAGAGCCCGCCAGGCCCACCGCCCAGGATCGCCGTCCGCATGCACCGGACCCTCCACGATGATCGCGATCGTCATTATCGGCCAGGCCGCGATTTATTTCAAACATAAAATATATCGATGTATCGGTCCGCCTGGTCGGCACAAGGGACCTGGTCGGCACAAGGGAATTGGGGAAAATGCCGAGCTGTCGGCGAAGGAGATTGCAGAATTGGGCGAAGGGCTCTCCTCGAAGCCAGGCATCCACCGGGAGCAATAACCACTTCCACATCGGGTCAGATTGCGACGGCCCTTTGTTCTCCACGCGCGGCCAACAGCCGAAACGGCCAGGCAGCGGACCTGAACTTCAGCCCCTGCCCACCGGCGCATGCTCTTCAGCCTCGCTAACAGAGGAGATCGAGCATGCAAACCGAACTCATCCGCGAACCAACAATCGGCACCAAAGTCCCATGGAATAAAGGCAAAATGATCGGATCGAAGCCCCCGCTCCGGATCAAGAATGTTTGGTCAATTAGAACCAAGCTCCAGGTCGACGGTCGCCTGAGGGATTTGGCGATGTTCAATCTGGCGATCGACAGCAAGCTGAGGGGCTGTGATGTCGTCACCCTGAGGGTCGAAGACATCGCACCGCATGGGACAGCCCTGGATCGGGCGACCGTACGCCAAAGGAAAACCGGACATCCCGTCCGGTTCGAGCTGACGGAGCAGACGCGGGAAGCCATCGACGCCTACATGAGCGCGACGGGAAGGCGGCCTGGCGATTATCTTTTCCCTAGCCGGCGCTTCCCAGGGCGACCACTCACGACGAGGCAGTACGCCCGGCTCGTCTCCGGCTGGATCGCTGGAATTGGCCTGGATGCCAGCTTCTATGGCACCCACTCGCTGAGGCGGACCAAGGCCACCCTCATCTACAGGCGAACCGGCAATCTCCGTGCGGTACAGCTCTTGCTGGGCCACCGCAAGATCGAGAGCACCGTCCGATACCTCGGGATCGAGGTCGATGACGCACTTGCTATCGCCGAGCAGGTGGATGTCTGAACTACCTGGGCAGAGCGGACTCGCTCTGCCCTCCTCCTAACGGAAGCAGCGGGCCAAAGGTGGCTGTTACCCCTTTCGTACGCGATCCAATTTGCTATCGAGCAGCAAGCCGGTACTCGACAGGTTGGTCAATCAGCTTAGGCCATAACCAATAGCAGAGTTCTCAGGCGCCCAGCGACGAACAAGTTGCCCGACGGACCGGATCGCGCCGGGCACTGCCGCGGTCAGACGGGCGCAAGCAAGAGGCCCTACTGCGCGCTCAGCGCCGCTTCAGACACCGCCATCGCCGGCTTCGCAGCCACATTCACCGGAATATTGAAAATGCGGCGTACATTGTCGACGAACAGCTTCTGCTTGTCGGCCTCGCTCAAGATCGATCTCGCGAGATCAGCTCCAGGCAGGTGGCCGGATCCCAGCACGGGTAGTCGGTGCCGTACATCACGTGATCGATGCCGTAGAAATCGATCGCGAACTTGATGCCGAGCATGTGCGGAGACACGGTGTCGGTGAACATGCGCTTGAGATAGACGCTCGGGAGCTGCGGCAGCCCGGCCTTCTTGCAGTTCTTGTCCATGCGGCCGGCCTGATAGGGCAGCGCGCCGCCGGTGTGCGACATCACGAGCTTGAGATCGGGATGGCGCTCCATGATGCCGGAGAGCACCAGCCGCATGGCCGCGGCGCTCACCTCGACCACGCGGCCGAGGCTCAAATGCAGCGCTCGTTATAGCCGTCGAGGATGTCGGCAAAGATCGCGTCGGTCGGGTGCAGCAACAGCGGAATGCCCAGCTCCTCGACGCGGTCGTAGAACGGCTCCAGCCGCTCGGCGTCGATGCGCGCGTCGGTGCCGACGCTGCCCGGCAGGTTGGCGCCGATCAGGCCGAGCTCGTTGACCGCATGGTCGAGCACCTCGATCGCCGTGCGGGTGTCGACCAGCGGAATGGCGGCGGTGCCCCAGAAGCGACCGGGGTATTTGCGCTGCGCCGCGGCCATCTCCTCGTTCCACATCGATCGCCAGGTCGCGGCCGACTTCGGCCGGGAACTCGGAGAAACTGACCGACAGCGGGCCGATGGAACTGACCACGTCGACCTGATGGCCGAGATTGTCCATGTGCTCGAATTCTTTTTCGAGGTCGAACCAGGCCGGCCAACTGGCGATGGTGCCGCTGCGGCCGCCGGCGCCGACATAGGTCCAGGCGCCACGGTCGTTCGGAACGGCCTTCGGATAGGTCTTTCGTCGCGCTTGCAGCAGCCAGTCGAAATCGACCGCGGCCAATAGTGGAAGTGGGAGTCGATGATGTGCATTGCCTTTTGCTCCGGTCAGTGCGCCCGGCCCGTCAGTTCACGCGCCAGGAATCGGTCTTCCTCTCGAGCCACGACAAAGTTGAGTCAGCATCACGCCCAGCAGAATGATCGTCACGATCGACACCATCATCTGCGTCGTCTCCAGCAATTGCGCATGATAGGCGATGCTGTAGCCGAGGCCGGCGCTGGCCCCGAACAATTCGGCCAGCACGACGCCGGTCAGCGCGCGCCCTACGCCCAGCCTCAATCCCGCGACCACGATCGGAATCGAGCCCGGCAATGCGACGCGCAAAAATACATCATATGGCCGGGCGCCGAAAGAGCACGCGGCCCGCACCAGGTCCTTGTCGACGTTCTTGATGCCGGACAGCGTGTTGGCGTAGATCGGCGTCAGCGCGAACAGCGCGCCGATGGCGACGATGGTCGGCCGGCCATAGCCAAGCCACGCCACGAACAGCGGGTAGAAGGCGATCGTCGGCGCGGAATATTTGAACCAGATGAACGGCTCCAGCGCCGCCTCGACGTCGGCGAACCAGCCGGCGGCAACGCCCAGCCCGACCCCGACCGCGGTGGCGAGGCCCGAGCGCCATGGCAAACGAAATCAAGGTCGCGAGGAGATTGGTCGTGAGTTCGCCGTCGCCGAACTGATCGAGCGCGTTATCGGCGACCGCGGTCGGCTTGGACACGAAGAACGCCTTGATCAGGCCGGCGTCGACCGAGAACTGCCAGATCAGGCCGATCGCCACCAGCGACAGCGTGCCGATGATCAAGGCCTCGTTGCGGTGGTAAAGGCGCAGCATCAGCCGCCCCTCCAGCTCTGCACGCGGCTTTCGAGCAGCCGCACCAGCGACGTCATGGCGTAGCCAAAGGCGCTGATGATCAGCGCATAGACCAGCAGCCGGTCGATGCGCATGGCCGAACCGTATTTCATCAACTGATGACCGATGCCGGCTTGCGACGCATAGAGCTCGCCGACCACCACGCCGAGCACGCCGCGGCCGACGGCGAGCCGCATGCCCATGAGGATCGCCGGCAGCGAGCCCGGAATGAGGATGCGCACGAAGACGTCGAGCTTGTTGGCGCCGAAGCAGCGCGCCGCCTGGATCAGCTTGGGGTCGGCCTCGCGCATGCCGGCCATGGTGTTGACGATGATCGGGAAGATCGCGCCGAGGAACACCACCGCCACCTTCGAGGCCATGCCGATACCAAGCCAGATCACCATGATCGGCAGCAGGATCAGCGTCGGCGCCATGTAGAGCGCCATCAGCGGCGGATCGAGCACGTAGCGGGCGTAGCGCGAGGTGCCGAGCAGCACGCCGAGCGGAATGCTGACCGCCACCGCGAGCGCGAAGCCGACGCCGAATTCGCTCAGACTGATCTGCGCGTGGTAGAAGAAATTGTCGTTGGTCGAGCACGTCGACAAGAGCGACGATCACGCTCGACGGCTGGCTGGTGAACTGCGCGTTCACCCAGCCTAGCGCCGGCACCACCTGCCAGAGGACAAAGAAGAACAGCACCGCGGCGGTCGATACCGTGGTGCGCCGCGACAACGGCCAGGCGGGCGGCGCGCGCCGCTCCCGGTTCGCTGGCGCTGGTCACCGCCACCGTCATCAGGCCGCCTCGGTCACGAGATGCATTTCCGCCATGTCCTCGGCCAAGCTCGCGCGCAGGCGGCGGCGGTAGGAGACGAAGCGCTCATCGTCGAGCATGGCATCGACGCGCGGGCGCGGCAGGTCGACCTTCATCACTTCCTTGATGTGGCCGGGGTTGCGACCCATCACCATCACCCGGTCGGCGAGGAAGATCGCCTCGTCGATGTCGTGGGTGACGAACAGCGCGGTCTTCTTGTCGCGCTCCCAGATGCGCAGCAGCTCGCCGCCCATCACCTCGCGGGTCTGCGCGTCGAGCGCGCCGAACGGCTCGTCCATCAGCAGCACGTCGGGATCGACGGCGAGCGCGCGCGCGATGTTGACGCGCTGGCGCATGCCGCCGGAAAGCTGGTGCGGATGGTAATCGGCGAAATTGCCGAGCCCGACCATGCGGATATAGCGCAGCGCGCGCTCGGTGATGTCGTCCTTCTTCCAGCGCTGCATCTGCAGGCCGAACTTCACGTTGCCCAGGATGGAGCGCCAGGGCAGCAGCGAGGCGTCCTGGAACACCATGGCGCGGTCCGGCCCCGGCCCGCTCACCTTCTGGCCGTTGATGGCGATGGAACCGGCCGCGGCCTGCACCAAGCCGGCGACGGTGAGCAGCAGCGTGCTCTTGCCGCAGCCGCTGGAGCCGACGATGGTGACGAATTCGCCTTGCGCGATATCCACCGAGACATTGTCGACCGCGGCGAAGGTCTCTTCGCTCTTCGGCTTCTTGTATTCGATCCTGAGATTGCGGATCTCGATCTGGGTCATCTCAAAACCTTTCCCGCCTCTCTTGGCGGCGAAAGTTCCCTGGCGTTCCTTGGGCGTCACGCGCCGCCGCCAATTCACAGGCGGCGCGCATTTCATCTCATTCCTATGCCGCGACCGGCGGCCGGCTGTCGCGATTGCGCGGCCGGCCGGAGCCGCCCTGAAGCCGCTCCGGCCGCCGCAGTCTACATCGATTTATTTCTTCGGTTTCCACTCGTTATAGGAGTTGATGTAGGTCGGGTCGAGATAGCGCGACTTCGGCCACGCCGATTTGTACTTGCCGGACATCAGGCCGAGGTCCCAGAAGGCCTTCATGCCCTTGTCCGACGGCAGCCGCCCATCCTCGTAGATCTTGTCGATGAAGTCGTCGTAAGTGCGGCCGGCGTACTTCGGACCGATGCCGACTTGATCGACGAGGACCTTCTCCGACAGCTTCTTGTCGGCCTTGGCCGTGCGGATGCCCTTCACGAACGCCCGCAGGATCGCCTTGATCGTGTTGGGGTGCTTCTTGATGAAGTCCTGCGTCGAGAAGAAGACGTGGAACGGATAGTCGGGCGCGATGTCGCTCTGGCGGAAGATGCAGGTTGTAGCCCTTGTCCGCCGCGATGAACTTCTGCGGCGGCGCGAAGATGTTGACGTCGATCTGGCCGGCGTCCATGGCCGCCAGGCGCGGGTTCGAGCCGCCGCCCTGGACGATCTTCACCGACTTCGGATCGACGCCGCTGACCTTCAAGGCGTAGCGGGTCAGAAGGTCGGTCGAGGAGCCGATGCGGGAAATGCCGAAGCGCTTGCCCTTGGTGTCGGCCATGCTCTTGATGCTCTTGACCGCGTACCAGTCGAACACGGCCATGTTGAAGCCGCCGTAGAACACGCGCAGCGGCTGGCCGGCCTTGATGCCGACGGTGACGCCCGCCAGCGAGGTCACGCCGACGTCGACGGCGCCGGCGATCATGCCGCGCACCAGGTCGGTGCCGCCGTGGAACGCGATGATCTTGACGTTCAGGCCCTCGCTCTTGAAGTAGCCCTGCTGTTGCGCGAGATAGAGCGGCAGGAACGTCGAGGTCGTGACCGGCAGGCCGATGGTGATATCGGCCTTTTCCGGCTTGCCCTGCGCAAGCGCGGCGCTCGTCGCCAGGGCCAGGCAGGCGATGCCTGCGGTCATTGCCGTTATCAGTCTTTTCATGGCTTCCTCCCTTACGACTCTGTTGAATTCAGGCGATGTTGGACAGTCGCCCGGCGTCCTCTTTCGTGGGCAGCTTCCAGCGCAGCGAATGCGCGGCGCTGCGCTTGAAAGAACGTGTTCCAGCCGTCAGCCTGCCAACCGGCCGGGTCGAGCGGCGGACCGACGATGCCGAGACGCTCGCGCTTTCGCTTCACGAGCTCGGCCTGGTGCTTGTCGTGCGGATCGCCGGGGAGAACGTCGCATTACGCTTCGATCATGCCTTGCGGCGTATGCGCGCGTCACCCGCGCCGGCCAGGACGGGCCGCCGCGGCTGAGAAGCGTGTCGTCGGCGGCAACGGTGACCTTGTCGAGCCAAAGCAAGGCTGTCCGGCTTGAACGGAGCGCGTGCGCTCGATATCGAGCAGGCGATCGCGCTCGTAGGCGGCAATGCCGAGCTGCAGCCCGAGATTGGCGATGGTCGACAGCCGATTGGCGGGATCGAGCGGCCGCTTCACGATTCCGGTCGCCTCCGACGGCAGAGACACCTCGACGCGCTCGATCGTATCCGGGGCGAGGCCCTGGTCGAGCAGCGATACGAAGGCCTGAATGGCATTGGCGCCCTGGCGGGCGGCGACGAACGGCTTGAAGCCGACCTGCGCGACCGCGCCCTTCGACAAGTCCGTTCAGCAACTCGATGTCGGCCAATTCCGGCGCGGTCTGCTGGCGCAGCCAAGTCTCCGAGAGCAGGTCGATGTCGCCGCGAAAGCCCTGCGCCGCGGCAAGCGCCGCACGGATGCCCTTCAGAGTCGCCTCGCCGAAAACCAACCAACGTCCGGAGGGCCAGCCGCCCGGTCGGCCCGCCCGGCCGGAGGCGCCTGCCATGGCAAGCGCCAGCGCGTTGGCGATCGTCGCCCGATCGCCGTTCATGGCGACCGACGTCGTCACGGCGGCCACCGCGGGCGCGGCGAACAAGGCCGGCCAGACGCCCTGCGCCAGCGCCGCGACGCCGCCGACGCTTTGCGCAAAGGCAAGACCGACCGCGTAGCCCGCCTCCACCGCGCGCGCGTAGCTCTGGCTGTCGGCGCAAAGGCCAGCGCGACCGGGATGACGATCGCGCCCGCCGTCATGCAACTCGGCACATGGATATCGTCGCACTCGGTGAAGCGGATCACGGCGGCCATGCCGGCCGCGCGCGTGGCCTCGTCGCCCTCGCCGAAGAACCGGGCGATCGCCGCGCCCTCACGCGCTTTCAGGGCGGCGTGGAGCACAGCCAGCGTATCGGCCGTGTGCAGGCCGATCGCCCGCCGGTGATGGTCGCTCTCGGCGCGGATGGTTGCTACGCAATCGGTCAGGGCGCTGATGCTCATGCGGCGCTCCTGGTGCGGTCGGCTGCGTCGGCAAGGCCGATGGGGCGCGCCAGAACCAGCGGCGTCCGCCCCCCGGCGAACCGCATCGCGAGCACGCCATAGGGCAATCCGCCGGCGGCTTTCGCCTCGCTTGAGGCCACGCGTGCGAGCGGCCGCGTCCCGACCGGCGCTTCCAGCGTCCAATCTTCCAGGCGCAGGCCGACCGGCAGGCCGGTGTCGGCAAGCTGCGGTCCGAGCGGCGCGGTCAGGTCCAGCGCCACGGCCAAGGCATCCGCCCAATGGCGTGCGCGCGCCAGGCCGTTATCGGCGCCGTTGCGCGCGAAGCTTTCGGTCCGGCGAATCCAGACGCCGTTATAGGCAACCGACAGCCGCACCGCGTAATAGGAGCCGAGCGCGGTGCGCCCCTTGGTGCGCGCGAGCCGGACGTCGGATTCGAGATCCGGCGCAATCGCCACGTAACATTCCTCGGCTCCGGCATTGCGGACGTTGAGCTCGAGCACTTCGGTGACGTCGCCGACCAGTTTCGGCTGCGCCGGGGCCTGCGCAAAGGCGGCGGCGGCGATGGCGTCGGCCCTGGCGGCGAGCCGCAGCTCAGCGGCGTCCGGAACGGCGCGGACCGATGCGAACAGGCCAGTCGCATCGACCAGCTCGGCCGATGGCGCCGCCGCACGGATTTCATCGACCAGACCGCCGGGCATGTGGTCGAGTTCGACCACGCCGACCTTGCGGGCGCCGCTGACGCCAAGCCGCTCGCCGACCAGCCGGCCCGGCTGCGGCGAATGCGCGACATCCATGGTCGGGCTGGTCGACTTGATCCAGTTGCCGACCCGCTTCGACAGCGCGGTCGCGAATACCGCCTGCCCGTCTGCCGGCAGCAGCAGCAGCGCGTCGGACCAATAGGGCGTGAAGCCGGTCACGAAGGTGACGCCGGCCGAGCGCACCATGTTGGTGTAGACGATGAGCGCCGTCGAGACCGGCCGCCGCCATCGCCGCCTGCAGGCGCGCCTGTCGCGCCAGCACATCGGCGCGCGACAGTTCGTCCTCGCGCCATTGCATGAGCCCGTGTCTCATGGCGCGCTCCCGAACAGTTCGCGCGGCGTCGCGGTCAGCACCTCGGCGCCCTGCCCGCCGACGATGATGGAATCGCCGAGCACGATATAGCCGACCTCCGGGTGATAGGTGTTGGGGTGCACGATCAGCGCCATGTTCTCGACGATCGGCGTCGTGACGTCTTCCAGGATGTGCGGCTTGCTATCGGGGAACAGGCCGAGCCCATGGCCGCGCACTCGGGTGTATTCGCTGGTGACGTAATCGCCGAGCCCGTGGCGGCGGAACACATCGTTCTCGGCCTTGGCGATGTCGGCGGCGGTGATGCCGGGCTTCACCGCGTCGATGCCGGCGACCATGGCCTCGTGATAGACCCCGAAGGCCTTGCGCTGCGCTTCGCTCGGCTCGCCGACAACCAGCGTGCGGCAGATCTGCACGTAGTAGCCGTCGACGCAGGGGGTCAGCTCGGTGGTCACCATATCGCCCTTGCTGAGGCGCTTGCCGGTGGGTGGCGTCATGCCGCGCACCTCCGGACCGCCGACGCCGATGAGCATGAAGTTGTCGTCGACATTGTTGGCGCGGAAGAAACCCTCGATCTCGGCAATCAATTGGTAGTCCGCCTTGCCGACCTCGGCCGCCTTGCGGAACACGGCGTAGCCTTCATCGGCGAGATGGGCGGCGCGGCGGATGGCATCCACCTCCTCCTCGGCCTTCAGCATCAGCAGCCGGTCGAGCATGGCGGTGGCGTCGCTCATGCCGTCCTGCCAATGCTGCGACAGACCGTAAGGCAGATGCCGGCGCGGACCGCCCGCGATCTTGCGGTTGCCGAGGCGCGCGATCGCCTTGTCCGCGGCCTGCACCACGTCGGCGACGGCGACGGTGTCGAGATCGGGGCATTCGACCGCGGCCCGTTCGGCTTCTGACGGCATCATCGAGATAGAGCGTGGCCTCGCCGTCACGCCCGACGATGGCGATGCCCTCACCCTCGAGGATGCCGAAGTCGGCGGCATAGCGCAGGTAATCGTTCTGCCAGGCATTGCCGTACAGCACGACCGCATCGAGGCCAGCCTCCTGCATGGCCTCGGTCAGCTTCTGGAGACGCCTGGCTGCGACGGTGCGTGCCGACATCGTCATTCCCCTTACGCGTTCACGGCCACGCGCGCCGGCGCGGGCGCATCGACGTCGACGCCGTAGTCGCGCGCGGCCGCTTCCGGCGTCACCAGGCCCATGGTCACGTCGTTGCGCAACATGTCGGGATCGCGCTCGCGCGGATCGCCGTAGCCGCCGCCACCGGCGGTGAAGAAGGTCACCCGGTCGCCGACCTGGAAGTCAATATTGGTGCCCTTGAACACGGTCTCGCTGGTGCCGTCGGTGCGCTCGATCACGGCCATGCTGATGGCGCCCGGCCAGCCCACCGTAGAGCCCCCACGGCGGCGTCACCGTGCGGTCGAAATTGATGTTGCCCTTGCATTGGCGCAAGCACGCGGTAGGTCAGCTCGACGCCGAGACCGCCGCGGTAACGCCCTGCCCCGCCGGAGTCGGGCCGCAACGCCTGGCGCTCGATGAT
The DNA here is from genome assembly GCA_963829785.1 of uncultured Pseudomonadota bacterium. Classification (GTDB taxonomy): domain Bacteria; phylum Pseudomonadota; class Alphaproteobacteria; order Rhizobiales; family Xanthobacteraceae; genus Pseudolabrys. The sequence goes on from CAWHJZ010000018.1 coordinate 50,733, forward strand.
GAACGGATATTTGATCTCCTGCAGCTCGATCGGCGTGTTGCGCACGTCGCCCTGGCAGACCGACATCGAGGCGGAAGCGCCGTCGCCGTTGGGCCGGCCGCCCCAGCCGCCGCCGAAGATGTTCATCAGCAGGAAGCGGCTGCCGTCCTCGTAGAAGCCGAAGAACGAGCAGCCGCCCATGTCGCCCTTGTGCGCGGCCGGGATCATGTCGGGAATGGCCGGCGCCAGCGCCTTCAGGATGGTGTCGATGACGGTCGGCAGCGCGATGCTCCACAGGCCGAGCGCCGCCGGCGGCTTGCGCGCTCAGCATGGTGCCTTCCGGCAGCACCACGTCGAGCGAGCGGAAGCAGCCCTCGTTGACGTCGAGATTGGGCGAGGTCAGCGCCTTGAAGGCGACGCGCGCCGCCGCAATGCCGCCGGAGCGGCCCGAATTCATCGGCGAATCGACCTGCGGGTTCATCTCCGAGAAGTCGACGGTCAGCCGCGCGCCCTTGACCGTGACGCCGACCTTGATGCGCAGCGGCTTGTCGAGATTGCGGCCGTCATTGTCGAGCCAGCTTTCGGCCTCGTAGGTGCCGTCGGGAATGCTCTCGATCACGCTGCGGACCGCGCTGGTCGGCCTGGTCCCAGATCAACGCCACGCAGGCATCCACGATCGGGCGCGAATAGCGCGCCGACCAGCTCGCCGAAGCGGCGCGCGCCGACCTGGCAGGAGGCGATCTGCGCGCGCAGGTCGCCGAGGGCGGCGTCGGGATAGCGGATGTTGTCGCGGATGATCTGCAGCAGCGTCTCGTTGATCTTGCCCGCCTCGTAGACCTTGAGCGAGCGCATCTGCATGCCTTCGCTGTAGATGTCGGCAGGTGGCGGTCGAGCCGAAGCCCTGGCGCCCGCCGCCGATATCGACCCAGTGCGCGCGGTTGGCGGCAAAGCCGATGAGCTCGCCGTCCTGGAAGCACGGCGCGTAGACGACCACGTTGTTGAGGTGCTGGCCGCAGACTTCGCCCTGGTTCATGACCAGCACGTCGCCCTCGGCAAAGCCGTCGAGGCCGTAGCGCTTGATGCCGTCCTCGACCGCGACGCCGAGGTCGGCGAGGAAGATCGGCAGGCCGCCGCGGTTCTGCGAGATCATGCGGCCGGAGGTGTCGATCAGGCCGCAGCAGTAGTCGCGCACCTCGTAGATCATCATGTTGTAGGCGGACTTTGACAGCACGTCCGCCATCTCGTCGGAATAGGCGACGATGGCGTTGCGGACGACTTCAACGGTGATCGGATCGACTTCGGCCTTGGACATTCATTTAGTTCTCGGTCGGTTAGTAGCGAAGCGTCACGATGAGATGGCCGGCGTCGGTGACGACGACCTGGTCATCCGGATGAATAAGCGTGGTCGAATTCGGCTCCTCGATCACCGCCGGCCCGGTGATGCGGGTGCCGGGGGGAAGCGCCGGGCGCCAGTAGATCTTGGTCTTCACCGGCTTGTTCGGATCGTCGAAGACGACGTCGCGGCTGCCGACGGTGGCGTCGCCTTCCGGCACCCAGGGCTGCGACAGCCATTCCTCGGCGAGCGTATCGGCGCGCGCGGCGGTGACCACCAGCCGCAGGCTGACGATCTCCATGCTCTCGTTCGGCGCCGACTGGCTGTAGCGCTTGTGGTGCTCGCGGTCGAAGCGCTCACGCAGGGTCTGGTGGTCGCCGGTCAACAGGCCGGGGCTTTCGACCGGAATGGAGATCGCGTGCTCCTGGCCGACGTAGCGCAGGTCGGCGAAGTAACGGAAGTCGGCGCTCTTCGGATCGATGCCGTCGCGGGCAAGCTGGTCCTGCCCGGCTTCCGCCAGTTCGGCGAACACCTGCGCGATCGGCTCGGACGCGAGCGCGCCGATGCGGCCGATTTGCGTTTGCACGAAATCCTGGCGCCAGGAGGCCATCAACATGCCGAGCGCCGAGAACGTGCCGGGCAGCTTCGGGATGACGACGGTCGGGATGAAGATTTCGCGCGCGATGGCGGTGGCGTGCAGCGGGCCGGCGCCGCCGAAGGCGATCATGGCGGTGTCGCGCGGGTCGACGCCTTTGTTGACCGAGATATCGCGCACGGCCAGCGACATGGCGGCGTCGGCGATCTTGGCCACGCCGCGGGCGGCTTCGGCAATGCCGAGGCCGAGCGGGCCCGCGACCTTGTCCTGCATCACGCGCTTGCGAGGCCTCGATATCGAGCGGCATGCCGCCGTTGAGGAAGCGCTTGGCGTTGATGCGGCCGAGCAGCAGGTCGGCATCGGTGACCACCGGGTCGGGCGAGCCCTTGCCGTAGCAGGCCGGACCCGGATCGGCGCCGACGCTCTGCGGGCCCGACATGCAGCGCGCCGATCTTGTCGACCCAGGCGATCGAGCCGCCGCCTGCGCCCACTTCCACGATGTTGACCACCGGCAACTGCATCGGCTGGCCGGTGGCCGGCTCGCCGATGACGTAGCCGGTCTCGATCACCGGCGCGCCGTTGGTGAGCAGGCTCGACTTGGCGGTGGTGCCGCCCATGTCGAAGCCGACGCAGCGCTCCGAGCCCCATGATCTTGGCCAGCCGGCCGGCGCCGATCATGCCGGCGACCGGGCCGGATTCCATCATCGACACCGGCTGCTGCTGCGCCAGGCGCAACGACATCACGCCGCCGTTCGAGCGCATGATGTGGACTTTGCCGTCGAAGCGAGGCATCGCGCAGATAGCCGTCGAGCCGCTGCAGATAACCGCCGACGCGCGGGCCGACGAAGGCGTTGAGCACGGTCGTGGAGGTGCGCTCGTATTCGCGGTATTCGCGCAGGATTTCGTGCGACAGCGTGACGAACAAGTCGGGCCGCTTCTCGCGCAAGATGGCGCCGATGCGCCGCTCGTGCTCGGGATTGACGTAGGCGTGCAGCAGGCACACCGCGACAATCAACTGAAGCGAGGTCAGACAT
>CAWHJZ010000019.1:0-287239 GCA_963829785.1 uncultured Pseudomonadota bacterium
TAGGACCATAATCACATTTCCGTGAGAACTTATCCCCGCGCCCTCGCGCGCGGGCTTAAGGTTTCCGCGCCCGATCCCTCTGAGGGGTGCGAACCGGTTGCGCCGTTTCGTGGGGATCGGGCCGGCGCCCGCGGGCGTGTCCTCGCAAGGCACGCCCCCGGGAGGCCCCGGGTAGCCGTCCGGCCCTACTACGAGGGCCTGCCTTCAATGGCTGGACGCGGTGTCGACGAAGGCGGGCGAAAGCCGGCCGGATCAGGATCCCGCTGGGATCCGTCGGCACCCGGAAGTTACGGCCCCGGGGACGGAAATCGCCGTGACGGCGCGCCGAGAGGCGCCACGCGGTCCGCGTATGCCGCGTGCACAGAAGGACTGGTTGCGCTTCTTCGGCGCGCCGTCCCCCTCGCATCTTGCGGGGGTGGACTCGCCAGGCCCCCTGTTGAAACGGGGGCCACCTGGCAAAGCTCGGGCGCGACAAGCGCGCCGCGAGAACGAAGGAGTGTGCCCGCATGATCCCGCGAATAGCGCCATCTCTCTCACGCCGCCTCATCGCTTGGAGCGGCAAGGCAGTGCATCCCTCGAAGGATGGGACAAGCCCGCAAACAGCGCACCCCGTTTGCGCCCGCGGCTTTCCGCGCTAGCATCCGGCGCGACAAAGGATCAGCAAAGGGAGCGCGCCAAATGGGGCGAACATGGCGAGAAACCATCAAGGTCAAATCGCGCGAGGGCGGCGAATTCGACTGCTATCTGGCGCGGCCGGCCGCCACGAAGGAGCCGGTGCCGGCGATCGTGCTGGCGAGCGCCATCCACGGCGTCGACGAGGACTTGCGCGCGCTCGCCGACCTGTTCGCCTCGCACGGCGTCCTCGCCGCCGCGCCCGACCTGTTCTGGCGCACCGTGCCGGGCCCGCTGCCGCGCTCGGACGCGCGCGCCCGCGAACGCATCCAGCCGCGCGAGGAGAAGATCAAGATCGGCGAGGCCGACATGGCCGACACGCTCGCCATGTTGCAAGGGCTGCCGGACTTCAACGGCCGCGCCGCGGCGATCGGCTTCTGCTTCGGCGGCCCCTACGCCATCATCGGGCCGAAGCGGCTCGGCTACGCCGCCGGCATCGCCTGCCACGGCACCAACCTCATCGCCTATATCGACGCGCTCGAAGGCCTGAGCGCGCCGCTCTGCATCGTCTGGGGCGATGAGGACCACGCCGCGCCGCCCGAGGTGCTCGACGGCCTATCGCGCGGTCGCGGCGCGCATGGAGAATGTCGAGGTGCACGTCTTCCCCGGCGTCAAGCACGGCTACATGATGCCGATGGCGGGCGACGCGTTCGATGCCAAGACGCGGGAATTCTCGATTGCGCGCGCGCTCGCCATTCTCGACGGCCTACGCGGCGGTGGCGAGCGCCTGCGGCGCGCCTCCTAGGGCCATGGCGGCGTCCGCCTCAGTCCGACAGCCGCCGCAGCACCGCGCTCACCGGATAGCCGGCGCGGCGCAGGCTGACGGTGCAGGTGTAGGTCGCCGGCAGGCTCTTCACCTTGGCCCAGGCCGTGCCCTGCATCAGCGCCGTCATCGCCCACAGACAGCTGCGCTTGGCATTGGCGATCAACTGCCGGTCGTCGACGATCCGGCGGCACAAATCCCGGTCATTGCCGTGGTGCAGCCGCCGGCACGCCGTCAGCATCGCCGCGCGCTCGCCCGGCTCCAGATGGCGCACGGAATAGGCCGCCGCCGGCCACGCCGCAGCGAGCGACATGGCGATGGCCGCACAGGTGATGGTCTTCCGGAGCACTGGCTCTCCTCGTTCCTGGCGCTGGCGCCGGCGCGTCCAACGCGTCCGCGCCCGGGCGCATGAATCATCATCTTAGTCCAGATTGCGGCTCTGGGTGAGGTAATTGGCCGATTATGATGAACGCCGCAGCGAGGCGCCAGACGGCATCCGCGGCGGCCTGCCGCCCCGCCGAGCGGCGCCTCACCGCCAGTTCACCGGCCCGTGAGGCGGCCGTCACCACGGCTGACCGCAACGTGACGCCCGATCACGCGCTTGTCGGTCGAAGGTGAAGGCCCGCGCGCGTATCTCTCCGGTTGCACGGCGCTCGCTTGCGGCGCCCCACCGCCAACCGAAGGAAGCGAGATGCTCAGCGCCCTGTTCGCCCTGCTGGCCGGCATCGTCACCGTCGCGGCGCCCTGCACGCTGCCGGTGCTGCCGATCCTGCTCGGCGCCTCGTTGGCCCAGCCCGGCACGGCCAGCACCAAGACGCGGCCGCTGTTCATCGCCGCCGGCTTCATCGCCGCCTTCGCGGCGGTCACGCTGGTGTTCAGCTTTTTCGCCCATTTCGCCGGCCTCACGCCCGATCAGCTGCGCACCGTGGCGATCGTGCTGCTCGCCACCTTCGGCGTGCTGATGGTGTGGCCGGGCCTTTACGCGCGGATCTCGGCCGCGGCCTCCAACGCGTTCAGCCGCGCCGGCAATGGCGCCGGCGCGCCGCGCAACAGCGAAGGCGCATTCGGCGGCTTCCTGCTGGGCACCACCCTCGGCCTGGTGTGGACGCCCTGCGCCGGCCCGGTGCTCGGCTCCATCCTCACGCTGCTGGCGACGCAGAAGCAGCCGGAATGGGCCGCCACGCTTCTCGTCTTTTACGCCATCGGCGCCGCCATTCCGATGTTCGCCATCGCCTATGGCGGGCAAGTCGCCGCCACCCGCGTGCGCTCGATCGCGCGCTACGCGCAGCGCCTGCAGCAGGGCTTCGGCGTGCTCATCGTGTCGTTCGCCGCCGCCATGTACTTCCAGGTGGATACGCAACTGACCACCTGGCTCACCCAATTCTATCCCGCCGGCCAGATCGGCCTTTGACAGATAAGGACAAACGCCATGCTCCGACGACTGTTCTATGTGGCGCTGGCCGCCGCCGCCCTCGTCGCCCTCGTGCTTGCCACCGGCAGCATGATCGGCGTCTCGGTGCCCGCCCGCGCCACTGCTTCCGAACCGGTGAAACTCGCCGACGCCCACCGCGTCGCGCCGGAAATCCGCGGCATTACCCACTGGCTCAATTCCGGTCCGGTCTCGCTCGCCGGCCTGCGCGGCAAGGTCGTGCTGGTGGATTTCTGGACCTACGGCTGCATCAACTGCGTGCGCACCCTGCCGCACGTCGTCGATCTGTATGAGAAGTACAAGGACCGCGGCTTCGTGGTGATCGGCGTGCATGCGCCGGAATTCGCCTACGAGAAGTCGACCGCCAACGTCGCGACCGCCATCAAGCGCCATCACATCCGCTATCCGGTGGCGCAGGACAACAACTTCGCCACCTGGAACGCCTACAACAACAAGTACTGGCCGGCGCAATACATCGTCGATCAGCACGGCCGCATCGTCTACCAGCACGCCGGCGAAGGCGCCTACGACACCATCGAGAACACGGTGCGCCGCCTGCTCAGCCGCAGCAGTTGAGGCCGCCGGTGAGGCTCGCCGCTTCCACATAAGCAACGCGGCGCGCGGAACCCCGCGCGCCGCACGCCCTGCCCTCAGATTTCAGTAGTCGCGCCTCAACTTCATTTCATGTGGTTGCGATCCCCGTCACGCCGCCGCTGCTGCTGATACGGCCTATGCTGTGGCGCCGGCGTTCAATGGGCTCGACAAGCCCGCCGGCGCGGCCTGTGCCACCCTCGTCGTCATCATCATACCGGCTCCGAGCGCAAGCGGCCCCACGCGCGCCAAAGCTGTTGTCCGCATTTTCATGCGCATTTCCGTCTTTCGATTGCACAGGACGTCACTTCGGCCACGCGACGCGGCTCATTTGATAAACGGCCGGCCGACCTCATGCCCGCGGACCCTGCCATCCCGGTTGACATACATCATGGCTCCGAGAGGTATATGAGTTCCATTGCGCGATCGGATGAATCACCACCAGCGGAGTGCAGCACCGGTGCCGAGGACGAAACGAAAACCGACCGGCGCCGCCCTGTGGCGGCAACGGCTGCGGCACCTCTACGAGGCCAATACCACGCATTGCCGGCGTTTCCGCTACGGCCTGCTCGCCTTCGATCTCGTGACCATCGCCTTTATCATCGCGACCTCGTTCATTCCCCGCGCCCCGGTCATCGAGGTGCTGGACGTCCTGTTCGGCATCGTCATCTTGGCCGACTTCGCCGCCCGCATGACGATCAGCCGCCGGCTCACCCGCGACCTGTTGCATCCCAGCACCTTGGCGGACGCCGCGGCCATCGTCTCGTTCCTGGCGCCGGTGATCGGCGAAGGCGTCGCATTCTTGCGGATCCTGCGCACGCTGCGGCTGATGCGCACCTATCATCTCTTGGCCCAGCTACGCGCCGACAGCCGCTTCTTTCGCCGCAACGAGGAGGTGATCTTCGCGGTCGCCAATCTGGCGGTGTTCATCTTCATCACCACCGGCGTGGTCTACGAGACCCAGCATTACAGCAATCCCGCCATCCACAATTACGCCGACGCGCTCTATTTCACCGTCACGGCGCTCACCACCACCGGCTTCGGCGACATCACGCTGCCGGGCACGGTCGGCCGCCTGATATCGGTGATGATCATGATCTTCGGCGTCACGCTGTTCTTCAATCTGGCGCGCGCGCTGATCAACCCGAGCAAGGTGCGCTTCCGCTGCCCGACATGCGGACTGCTGCGGCACGATTTCGATGCCGTGCACTGCAAGGCTTGCGGCGAGCTGCTCAACATCCCCGACGAGGGCCGGGCGTGAGCGCGCGCGTGCGGCCGTCAGCCGGCGCCGAGTTCCTTGTCCTTGGCTTCGGCGCGCTGGGCCGCCGGCCGCTCGCCGATGCGCGCGGCATAGGCGGCAAATTCGGGTCGCTCCGGCACCAGCTTGAACATCATGCCGTAGCGGAGCCCCGCGCCGATCACGACGTCGGCGGCGGTGAACTGCTCACCCATCAGCCAGGGCCCCTGCCCGATGCCATCGGCCATGATGTCCAACACCTGGTCGAAATCGCGCCAGCCCACGGCCGAAGCACGCGGCGCCTCCTTGCGCGGAAAGGCGCGGTCCATCATCGCCGGCTCGAACACGCTCGGCCCGAAGAACAGCCATTTCAGATAGAGACCGCGGGCCGGGGTGCCGACCGGCACATTGAGTTTGGCTTGCGGGAACTCGTCGGCGAGATAGGTGCAGATCGCCGCCCCCTCTGTGATCACGGCATCGCCGTGCTGAAGCGCCGGCACCTTGCCCATCGGGTTGATCGCGAGATAGCCGGGCTTGAGGTTGTCGCCCTCGCTCATCTTCAGGAGCTTGATCTCATAGGGCGTGCCGACCTCCTCCAGCATCCACAGCACGATGGACGAGCGCGACGGCGCGATGTGATAGAGGGTGAGGTTCGGCATGGCAGACCTTTGTGCGGGGAATGGCGGGAATCGCGATCGTTATTACATTAAGACGCTACAGGAAAGATGACCATGACCGACGCTGTCCGCGACAACCCGGCCCGCCACCGCTTCGAGCTTGACGCCGACGGCGACATCGCTTTCGCCAATTACCGCCGCGACGGCAGCGTGCTCACGGTGATGCACACCGAGGTACCGAAGCGGCTGGAAGGCCGCGGCATCGGCTCGCGGCTGGTGGCCGGCGCGCTGGACATCGCCCGTGCGCAGGGGCTGACCGTGGTGCCCCGCTGCTCGTTCGTGAAGGCCTATATCAAGCGGCATCCCGCGTATGCCGACCTGTTGGCAGGCCCGCCTGTTTCCGCATCCAAGTCCTGAAAGCGGCATGCGCAAGCGCACCGTCACCGTCAACGACAAGATGCAGAAGGGCTACCGCTACGCGCTCACCGCCCTGCCCGGCCGCCAGTTCGATCCCGAGTTCAAGCCGCAACTGACGCCGGCGCAAATGCTCCGCCTCGGCGTCTTCTGCGGCAAATACATGACCGACTGCCGGCGCGAATTTCCCAAGAGTTGGTTCACGCGCGCCAAGCTCTCGCGCAAGGGCCGCGACTGCTCGCTCAATTTCTTCGGTGTCGACGCCAGCCAGCCGCTATCGGAATGGAAGCGCAAGGGCTGGATCCATCCGGACGATCCGCGCGGTTGGTTCCAGTGGTACTGCCGCTATTACATGGGGCGCCGCATGCCCGCCGAAGACAAGCGCCAGATCGGCCGCTGGAAGGCGATCCGCCGCCACGTGCGGCAGATCGAGAAGAACTGCGAGCCGGGCGATCTCCTTTGCCGCCGCCGCCAGCGCCAGGCGCTGTTGCACTGGGCCTATGACAGCCGGAAAATCTAGACCGCCGCGCGATCCAGCAGTCCCATCAACACCTCGGGGCATGTGATGTGCGGATTGTGGCTGGCGTCGATCTCGTCGGTGCCCCAGCCTTCGCGCCGGGCGCGCTCGAGGAACGGGCGGAAACGGTCGCCGGGGGTGATGCGCGTGCAATAGATGAAATGGCGCGGCAGGGTCAGCGGGCCGTTCTGAATTTTAAGTTTCTGCTCGAAGGTCTTGGCCGGCTGCGGCACGCGGCGCGGCTTGCACCATTCGACGTCTTCCGGTGGCGTATCCTCCGGCACCGGCGTCGGCGGAATACGCCAGCCGTCAGGCGTACGCGCCTGGCGCTGCGCACGCACGACATCCGACACCAAATCCATCAAGCTGTCGCCGTCCTGAGGCGCGAAAGCGTCGAGATAGATCAGCTTGGCGATGCGCGATCGCGCGCGGTCGGCGACGCCGGTCGCGACCATGCCGCCATAGGAATGGCCGATGAGGGTAACGCCGCTCAAGTCTTCCATCTCGAGCACCCCCAGGATATCGGCGATATGCGTCTCGAGGTCGACATCGGGATTTGCGAGATGGGCGCGCTCGCCGACACCGGTATAGGTCGGTGTGAATAGCGCGTGGCCGCGGTCGCGCATCAAGGGACGCATCTTCTTCCACACCCAGCCGGCCGACCAGGCGCCGTGACAGACAACGAAAGTGGCCATTTCCCCTCACTCAGCGGCAACTGCGCGCGCGCGATTGCGGGCCCGCGCATTGCGGCTGTTCCAGCGCGAGCGTACGAAGTCGAGCGCCACCACCGCAAGGCCGGCGGCGAGCACCTGCCAGCCCGGCCGGATGCCGGCATTGGGGTCGAACGCCGTGCCCAGCACGAGCATCGGCGAGACGCCGAAGGCAATGCCGATGCCGATGGCCTCGCCGATAAAGGTCAGCGCCGACACCACAACCGTGAGGCCGAACAGGCTGAGCGTGGAGAGCTGCGTCGTGTCCTGCCACCAGGCCAACAGACGATAGGCGATCAGCCAGCCGAACAGGCCGGCGGCGAACACCGGCACGGTGACGTCGGCCTTGGTCTGCTGGAAGTAGTGGATGAGCGCGAGCAGCGCGATGCCGTAAACGATCTGATGCAGCCGCCGCCAGCGCACGCCGCCGAGCCGGCGCATCATGCCGTCGGTTGAGGTGATGGCGAGAACGGCAAGACCGAGCCAGGCGGTGCCGCCGATGATCAGATACCAGCGGTGGGTGATCTCGTAGACGACCTTGCCGAGGTCGAACATCTGATCGGCGATGTAGAGGCCCAGATGCGCGGCGATGTAGCAGAAGGCGCCGACGCCGAGCATGCGCCGCACATCGACCAGGTTGCCGTAGCGCGCGATCGAGCGGAACGGCGTCACGGCAAGCGTTACGCCGAGGAAAACAAGCGCCCAGAAACCGGCTCGGTGGATCAAGTCGCTGATCGGGCGCGCGCCGTGTGCGATCACGCCGGCGTCAAACAGCGCCTTGGCGAGCGGAAACAGCAGCAAGGCCAGCGTCGCGACGCGCAGGGCAGAGAGCCGCCCGCGCTTGTCGCGCCAGAGCCGCCAGTAATCCCAAGAGGAAGACGATATCAGTGGCATGGCCGCTCCGCTCGGCCAGGCCTAATTCTCCGCTCCGCTTGTGGTCCGCCGTGCCTTTGCATGATTCGGCTGCTCCCGAAGGCAGCATGCTCCTACCACTATTTGCCGGACTCGATGGCTCACAATGCGATCACAAGATCGCGTGCGGGGGATTAGCAGACCCTTAACTCCAGGCCCATCCTAGACCCGTGGCATCGGCCGGCCGCCCGCCTCTTTCGACGGCACCTTTACCCAGGCTTCGCCGTCGAGCACGGGCTCGTCGTCGACGCTGCAGGTGCAGGTCAGCCGCGCGCGGCATTTCTCCGGCATCAGTTCGGCGACCGTGACCTTCACGTCGACGGTGTCGCCGATCTTGACCGGCGCGCGGAAATTCAGCGTCTGCGAGATATAGATGGCGCCCGGCCCCGGCAGCCTGGTGCCGAGCACGGCGGAAATCAGGCTCGCGGTATAGAGCCCGTGGGCGATACGGGTACCGAACGGCGTCTTGGCGGCGAAGTGCTCCGACAGATGGATCGGGTTGCGGTCGCCGGTGATGGCGGCAAAGCCGATCACGTCGGCGGAATCGACGGTCTTGGCCAGCGTCTCGGTCATCCCCACCGAGAGGTCCTCGAAATAGAGCATCTGCAGGGACAACGTCATCGTCATGCCTCTTGCGCGTCGTCTTGACCGCGGGGCGCGCCACGGCACAGCCACCACAAGGCGCCGACCAGCACAAGATTGATCAATGCGAAAACGGTCAAGACGCCAATGGTCGTATCGGCGCCAAGGTCCTCGATCAGCAGCGCGCCCAGCGACGGTGCGAGCGCCAGGGTGATCAGGGTCGGGAATGCCAGCTTGCCCATCAGCAGCGGAAACCGCTTGGGGCCGAACAGCGCCAGCGGCAGGGTCCCCCGCCCGACCCACGACACGCCAAAGCCAGCGCCGTAAAGCAAGATGACCAGCGCCAGCACGGGAAACCGCACCAGCAGCAGCAAAAGACCGACGGCCATGAGCGCGCACGAGCCGATCATGGTCCAGATCGGGTGATAGCGGTTGCCGAACAGACGCTCGACGAAGCGGGCGCCGACCTGGGCCGGGCCGAACAAGGTGCCGAGACCCACCGCCGTCACGTAATCGACGCCCCTCTCCTGCAAGAAGATCAACAGGTGGACGACCACGATCGCGCCGACGCCCGCCGCCAGCGCCAGCATCAGCGCCACCAGCACGAACATCAGGCCTTCATTGGCGATGGGTGTCTCGTCGCTTGAGAGCCCGGCGGCCGCGGCTTGTTCAGACTCCTCCGCGGGAGCCGGCGCGGCGCGCACCACCGCCATCTGCAACGGCAGCGCGACACATAAGTGCAGGCCGGCATAGATGAGGCAGGCCATGCGCCAGCCGACATGGTCGATCATGAAGGCGCTGAGGGGCCAGCAGACGGTGCTGGCGAAGCCGCCGAACAGCGTGAGGTTGGTGATGGGCCCGCGCGCGTCTGCCCCATACATGCGGCCGAGCGCGGCGAACACCGCATCGTATAGCCCGGTGCCCATGCCCACACCGAGGACCATCCAGGCCGCGAGATAAACGGGCAGCGCCGGTGCCAGTCCGATGCCGACGAGCCCCAGGGTGAAACAGAGCGAACTCACCAACAGCACCGGCCGCCCGCCATGGCGGCCGATGACGCGCCCGACCTGCGGCGAGATCAGCCCGGCGACCAGCAAGCCGATCGAGGTGCCGCCGACCACATAGCCGAGCGACCAGCCGGTCTCCTTCACGATCGACTCGGAAAACACCGCCGGGAAATAGAACGAGGTGCCCCACCCCAGGATCTGGGCCAACCCAAGCGCGGTGATGACCACGCGGCGGTCGCGTTGCGGCGCCTCAGCCACTGCGGTCAATGCCCGGCCCTCCCTGGTCCGGCGCACCCTACACGATCCCGTCCCCTCGGGAACGCATGGCCGGCCGCAACGCGGGCCTGTGCCGGCGCGCCCGATCGGCGCGATTTCGGCTGCTTTTTCGAGGGGATGGGCGCGGAGCGGCGGGAAGGCGACGATAATCGTGGCGGCGCGGCCGGCCGTGTTTGCGGGTGCAAAATCAACGCCCACCAAGCGCGGTCGATCCGACCGTGTTTTCTGAGTTTTGTGTTAAGTTTCATTACCTTAAGCCATGCATTTCTGCATTGCTGCGGCGCAACAATGTTGCTTTTCCCACGCCGCGATATCCCTATGTTCCGGGCAACAGATTCACCGGCCGCTCTGGCCGGGCGAAGACCGCAAGAGACGAAAGAGGAACTGCCATGCTTGCCACCATTGTCCGCTTCTTCCGCGAGTGGCGCCGCTATAACCAGAGCCTGAGCGAACTCAACCGCCTGGGCGACCGCGAGCTTGCCGATATCGGCATCAGCCGCTCCGACATCCCGCGGGTGGCCTGGAACGCCGCGCATCACGCCTGACGGCGCGATACCACACGGACTGTCTGAAACCGCCCGCGGCTCCGCCGCGGGCGGTTCGCTTTTGGGCGGTTGCCGGCGGGAGTGGGCCCGCATTTCTTGTTGCCGCATGATCTTGTCCGAAAACCGGGTCCCACTTTTCGGGATCATGCGGTAGGTTCCCGCCATGACCAACAAAGTTCACGTGATCGGCGGCGGGCTGGCCGGCTCCGAGGCCGCCTGGCAGCTCGCGCAGGCGGGCGTGCCGGTGACGCTGCACGAGATGCGGCCGGAGCGCGGCACGGCCGCCCACCAGACCGGCGGCTACGCCGAGCTGGTCTGCTCCAATTCCTTCCGCTCCGACGACGCCGAGCACAACGCGGTCGGGCTGCTGCATGCCGAGATGCGGCGGCTGGGCTCGCTGATCATGCGCGCGGCCGATGCCAACCAGGTGCCCGCGGGCGGGGCGCTGGCCGTCGACCGCGACGGCTTTTCCGCCGCCGTCACCGCCGCGCTGGAAGCCCATCCGCTGATCGCGTTCGAGCGCGGCGAAGTGTCCGTCCCGCCGGCGGACTGGGACAGCGTCATCATCGCCACCGGGCCCCTCACCTCGCCCGATCTCGCCGCCACCATTCGTACCCTCACCGGCGAAACGCAGCTCGCCTTCTTCGACGCCATCGCACCGATCGTGCACCGCAACTCCATCGACTTCGATCAGGCCTGGTTCCAGTCGCGCTACGACAAGAGCGGGCCCGGCGGCTCCGGCGCCGACTACATCAATTGCCCGCTCAGCCGCGAGCAGTACGACGCCTTCGTCGACGCGCTCATCACCGGCGACAAGACCGACTTCCACGACTGGGAAAAATCGACGCCCTATTTCGACGGCTGCCTGCCGATCGAAGTGATGGCCGAGCGCGGCCGCGAGACCCTGCGGCACGGACCGATGAAACCGTTCGGCCTCACCAATCCGCATCAGCCCGACGTGAAGGCCTACGCGATCGTGCAGCTTCGCCAGGACAACAAACTCGGCACGCTGTTCAACATGGTCGGCTTCCAGACCAAGCTGAAGCACGGCGAACAGGTGCGCATCTTCCGCACTATTCCGGGCCTGGAGAACGCCGAGTTCGCGCGGCTCGGCGGCCTGCATCGCAACACCTTCCTCAATTCGCCGGCGCTGCTCGACGGCACACTGCGGCTGAAGGCCAATCCGTGCTGGCGCTTCGCCGGCCAGATCACCGGCTGCGAGGGCTATGTCGAATCCGCCGCCATCGGCGGGCTGGCGGCGCGCTTTGCCGCCGCCGAGCGCCGCGGCGAAGCGCTCGAACCGCCGCCGCCCACCACGGCGCACGGCGCCCTGCTCGGACACATCACCGGCGGTCATGTCGAGACCATCGATGCCGGGCCCTCGTCGTTCCAGCCGATGAACGTGAATTTCGGCCTGTTCCCGCCGACCGACGAACCGCTGGTCATCGACCCGGCGGGCCGCAAGTTCGGCCGCGGCAAGGCCAAGTCGCTGGCGCGCAAGAGCGCGCTCAGCCGCCGCGCGCTCGCCGATCTCGAGCGCTGGCTCGGCGGCACGCCGCAGGTGGACGCGGCGGAATAGGCTTCAGGCCCGGAATATCCGCCCCGGCCGGCGCGCCGCCCGCCACAACAGCCATTGCCGATGGACGAGCGACAATGCCTCGGGCCGGAATGGGTCGGCGCCCGGGCGATCCATGCGCCGCAGCGTGGCGCCGACGGTGGCGGCCGGCAGCAGCGCCGGCAAACTCTCCGGCGGCAGGGTCTGAAGCGAGCGCTGCGCGGCGGCGAGATGCTCGCGCGCATGGGCGCGCAAGTCGGCAAGCGCGGCGCGCAAAACCTCGCTGTTCTCGCGGGCGAACACCGCTTCCGGCGCGACGCCGTGCCGGTCGAGCAGTTCCTGCGGCAGATAGAGCTGCCGGCGAGCCGCGTGCAGCGGCAGGTTGGTGAGCACCCCGGCGGCCGTGTAGGCGATGCCGGCGTGGCGGCTAAGCGCCTGTGTCGCAGGCGTCAGGCCGCCGAGGATCGCCGCGGCCATGGCGAACAAGGCGCCGCGGGTCTTCTCGGCGTAATCGTCGAACGTGCCCAAGCTTGCCATCGGTTCGTCGTAGAGATCGAAGCCGTGGGCGTCGATCAGCGCCTGCAGCGGATCGGCGGAAAGCCCGTAGCGCGCCAGCATCTCGCGTAAACGCGCCGCAACCGGATGCGCCGCCGCCTCTACGTCGCGCGCTCCGGCCAGCGCCTCGCGCCACCATTGCAGGCGGATCTCGCCCGGCATCGGCTCGCGCGCCACATCGCGCACCCGCGCGATTTCGACATTGAAGGCATAGAGCGCCAACAGCGCATCGCGATGTTCCGCCGGCGCGAACAAGGTCGCCAGATAGCGGTCGCGGTCGGCGTCGCGCACCAGGTCGGCGCAGTGCTCGGCGTTGGTTGTCATGGGCGGCAGTGTACCGCGGACATCAAACGACCGCGATCAGCCCGGCCCCGACCCGGCGGTTTTCGGCCAGCAGGATATTGTAGGTGCGCACCGCCGGCCCGGTGGTCATGGAATCGACCGACAGGTTCACCGCGCGGAAGCGCTCGCGCAGATGCGCCGGCAATACGCTCGGGTCGGCCCCGACGCCAATGATGAAAAAATCAAGCTGGTCGGCGCGCGCGAATGCCGGCGCCAACAAGTCTTCCGTGAGATCGGCGATACGACTGACCGGCCAGGCCCAGATGCCGTCGGGAAAGCACAGCAGCGAGCCGCGGTGCGACATGCCGCCGAAGCGGAAGCCGCCGTCGCCATAGGCCTCGATCGTCGCCGGGTTGGGCAGATGCGGGGCGTCGGGTCCGAGACCGTCCGCCATGTTCAGGGCTTGTCCTGATCCTGGTCGGCGCCGCTCGCTGACTCGCGCCCCATCCCGACGCCGAGATAGATCAGCACCGGCGCGGCGATGAACACCGAGGTATAAGTGCCGACCAGCACCACGCCGAACATCATGGTGGCGGTGAAGCTGCTGATGGCGTTGCCGCCGAACAGGTACAGCGCCAGCAGCGCAAGCGTCGTGGTCATATGCGTGATGATCGAGCGCGACAGCGTCGAATTGACCGAGATGTTCAACAGCTCCGGCATCGACAGCCGCTTATAACGCCGCAGCATCTCACGGATGCGGTCGTAGATGACAACCGTATCATTGAGCGAATAGCCGAGAATGGTGAGCAGCGCCGCGATGCTGGTCAGATCGAAATCGATTCCGGTCAGCGCCATGAATCCGATGGTCAGCACCAGATCGTGCGTGTTCGCGATCATGGCGCCGAGGGCGAACTGCCATTCGAAGCGAAACCACAGGTATATGAGGATGCCGAGGATCGCCAGCATCAGGCCGATGATGCCGTAGGACAACAGCTCGGTCGACACGCTCGGCCCGACCACCTCCACCCGGCGATAGGTGACGGAATTACCCAGCGCGTTTCGAATCTTCTGCACCGCCTGCTGCTGGGCGGCGTCGCCGCCCGGCTGCTGCCCGACGCGGATCAGCACCTCGTTGGGCTGACCGAACTCCTGCAATTGTATTTTGCCAAGCTCCAGCCCTTCCAGGGTCGCGCGCATGGACGCGAGATCGGCCTTCTCCGACTGGGTCCGCACTTCGAGCAGCGTGCCGCCCTTGAAATCGATGCCGAAGTTCAGGCCGACGCTGAAATACAGGATGATCGCCACGATCGACAGGGCGGCCGATAGCGGAAAGCTGATGCGCCTGAAGCGCATGAAGTCGAATTTGGTGTCGTCCGGGACGATGCGGAGAAGGCGCATTTCGCTTCGTCCTTCAAATCGGCACGTGTTTGGGCCGCCACCAGCGCACCCACGTGGCCGCGATCAGCCGCGTCACGGTGAAAGCGGTAAACACGGTGGTGATGATGCCGATGCCGAGCGTGAGCGCAAAGCCGCGCACCGGGCCGGTGCCGACGTAAAACAGCACCGCGGCGGCGATAAAGGTGGTGATGTTGGAATCGAGAATCGTGGCCAGCGCGCGGCTGAACCCCGCGTCGATCGCGTTGATCGCCGAGCGGCCGGCGCGCACCTCCTCGCGGATGCGTTCGTAGATCAGCACGTTCGAGTCGACCGCGATGCCCATGGTCAGCACCACGCCGGCGATGCCCGGCAGCGTCAACGTCGCCTCCAGCATCGACAGTACACCGAAGATCATGGCGACGTTGACGGCAAGTGCGACGTTGGCGAACACGCCGAACAGGCCGTAGGTGACGAGCATGAAGAACACCACCATGGCGGCGCCGATATAGGCCGAAATCTTGCCCTTCGCGATCGAGTCGGCGCCGAGGCCGGCCCCGACAGTGCGCTCCTCCACCACGGTGAGCGGCGCCGGCAACGCACCGGCGCGCAGCAGGATGGCAAGGTCATTGGCGCTCTGCACGGTGAAATTACCGGAAATCTGCCCGGAGCCGCCCAGGATCGGCTCGCGGATCACCGGCGCCGAAATCACCTTGTTGTCGAGCACGATCGCGAATGGCTTGCCGACGTTCTGCTGGGTGGTCTCGGCGAATTTGCGCGCGCCCGAGGTGTTGAAGCGGAAGGAGACGATCGGCTCGCTGGTGCGCTGGTCGAAGCCGGGCTGAGCGTCGGTCAGGTCGCCGCCGGAGACCATCACGTGCTTCTGCACGACGTATGGGACGTTTTCTTCCCGGCCGGAGCCGTGGAGAATCTCATCGTCGGGCGGCAGTTGCCCGGCTTGTGCCTGCTGCGGCGACACCGAGGTATCGACCAGGCGGAAGTCGAGCTTGGCCGTCTGGCCGAGCAGTTGCTTGAGGCGGGTCGGATCCTGCAGGCCGGGGACCTGCACCAGAATGCGGTCGTTGCCCTGGCGCGCGATCAGTGGCTCGACGGTGCCGAGCGCGTTGATACGCCGCTCGATGATCTGGATCGACTGGCCAACCGCCTGGCGCACCCGTTCCAGAATTGCCGGCGCGGTGGGAGCCAGCCGGATCAGCCGGTTGGCTTCGGTGCTGACATCCAGGCTTTTGTGGCCGGTGGCGCTCAAGACGCCGCCGAGCGGCTGCGACAGCGCGCTTAGCTTGGTCAGCGCCTCGTCGTAACGATTCTGCTCGCGGATGGTCACCTGGACGCTGTTGCCGCGCACCAGGAGGCCGGTATAGCCGATGCGGGCGTCGCGCAGCACGCGGCGGACGTCATCGCGCAGCGTTTCGAGGCGCTCCTTGCGCACGGCCTTGCTGTCGACCTGCAGCAGGATGTAGGAGCCGCCTTGCAGATCGAGGCCGAGCACGACGTGGCGCTGCGCCCATTTCGGCCAGCTCGCCACCATGCCCGCGGGCAGGAAGTTGGGCACGGCGAACAGCATGATAACCAATGCCGTCAGCACGATCGCCGCCGCCTTCCACCGCGTAAAATAAAGCATGATGTCCCGACTTAAAGTGAAGGTTTAAGGCGCGCGCGCGATCAGCTGGACGCCGCCTCGTCCTTCACCGGCTCTCCTTTGGCGCGCACGTCGGTGAGCATCGACCGCATCTGGCGAATACGCACGTCGTTCGCGATTTCAATCTCGACCTGATCGTCGTCGATCACCTTGGTGACCTTGCCGACCACGCCGCCGTTGGTCACGACGGTATCGCCCCGCCTTACGTTCTTGACCATCTCCTGGTGCGCCTTCACCCGCTTCTGCTGGGGCCGCAGGATCAGGAAATACATGATCACGAAAATGAGGACGAACGGCAGCAAGGACATCAGCATGCCGCCCTCGCCACCCAAGGCTGAGCCGCCTTGTGCAAATGCCGGCGTAATGAACATTTTCGTGGTTCCTCAAGTGCTTGCGTGTGGCGCGGTCCGGGCCCCACCGAACCGGCGCGCCGGGGCAAATTTCGCGCGGACTATAGCGGCCGCCGCCCCAATTGCAACGCCGCGCGGCCCCCTCAAAGCCAGCGATTCTGGGCCATTTCCGGGCAGCCGCCTTGCGGGGTCCCCCTCGCGCCGCTAAGAGCAGCGCCAGTTCCGGAAAAGCACCACGTCATGGCCAAGTCGAAGCGAAAACCGAACCCGAAATCGGGTCCCAAGTCGGGATCCAAGGCGAAACCGAAAGCCCCCGTTGCGCCGCGGGCCGGCGTCGACGGGGCGCTGATTGCGCGCATCGCCGACGCGCTCGAGCGGCTGGCGCCCCGGCGCGTGCCGCCGGTCGACCTTGCCGCCGCCGACGCCTTCATCTGGCATCCCGACGGGCGGCTGGCGCCGGTCCCGCACGTCAACCGGGTGGGCATGTCGCTGCTCAAGGGCATCGACCGGGTGCGCGACATGCTGGTGGAGAACACCGAGCGCTTCGCCAAGGGCCTGCCGGCCAACAACGCGCTGTTGTGGGGCGCGCGCGGCATGGGCAAATCGTCGCTGGTCAAGGCCTCGCACGCGGCGGTCAACGCCACGCTCGCGCGCAACGGCAAGGGCGGCCCGCTCAAGCTGATCGAGATCCACCGCGAGGACATCGAGAGCCTGCCGGAGCTGATGGCGATCACCCGCGCCGCACCCTACCGCTTCATCGTGTTCTGCGACGATCTGTCGTTCGACTCCGACGACACCAGCTACAAGTCGCTCAAGGCCGTGCTGGAAGGCGGCATCGAGGGCCGGCCCGACAACGTGATCTTCTACGCCACCTCCAACCGGCGGCATCTGTTGTCGCGCGACATGATCGAGAACGAGCGCTCGACCGGGATCAATCCCGGCGAGGCGGTCGAGGAGAAGGTGTCGCTGTCCGACCGCTTCGGGCTATGGCTCGGCTTCCACCGCTGCAGCCAGGACGAATACCTCGCCATGGTCGGCGGCTACGTCGCGCATTATCGCGTGCCGGCCGACGAGGAAGCGTTGCGGCGCGAGGCGCTGGAATGGGCGACCACGCGCGGCGCGCGCTCGGGGCGCGTCGCCTGGCAGTTCGTGCAGGACTTGGCCGGCCGCCTGGGCGTGGCGCTGAAGGATTAGCCGCCGAGATACTTGGTCGGATCGACCGGGGTGGAGCCCTTGCGGATCTCGAAGTGCAGTTGCGGCGAGGTCACGTTGCCGGTCTGCCCGGCGCGCGCGATCACCTGCCCGCGCCTCACTTTGTCGCCGCGACGCACCAAGAGCTTGCTGGCATTGGCGTAGGCCGACACGTAGCCGTCGGCGTGCCGGACCAGCACCAGATTGCCGTAGCCTTTGAGCTCGTTGCCCGCATAAGCGACGACACCGTCGTCGGCCGCCTTGATCGGCGTGCCTTCCGGCACCGCCAGATTGATGCCGTCGTTCTGAGTGCCGTTCGGCTCACGGCCGAAGCGCGCGATGATGCGGCCCTTCACCGGCCAACGGAATTGCGGAATGGCGCCCGCCGGCTCCGCCTTCTTGGTGACGTCCAGCGGCGCAGCATGCTGCGGCTCCGAGCGGGCGACGCGCGCGGTCTCCGTCGGCACACTTGCCACCGTCTGCACCGGCTGCGTATGCGGACGCGCGATCTTGGGCGCGGACACGGCCGGCCGGGGCGGCGCCGCGCGGCTCGCCACCTGCTGGTGACCGGCCGGGATCGTCACCCGGTCGCCGACGCTGAGCTTGGTGAAGGGGCTGATGCGATTGTATTTCGCGAGCGCCGACAGCGACATGCCGTTGCGGCGCGCGATGCCGATGAGCGTTTCGCCGCGCGCGACCGTGTGCACGTTGCCGGCGCTGCGCGACGCCTGCACTTGCGGCGCGTGCGCGGCCGGCGGCGGCGCGGCGGCCACGTGGGACCGATTAGTCGACACCCAGCGCGGAATGACCAGGCGCTGGCCCGGCTTGAGGTCGCGCGCGTCGCGGATCTTGTTGACCTGCATGATCGCCGACGCCGGCACGTGGTGCTTGCGGGCGATGGACGCGAGCGTCTCGCCGCGCTCGACCGCGACAGCCTTGCCGCCGTCCCAGGTCCAATGGCCCGCCGGCTGCGCCGGCACCGAACCGGTGATGTCGCCGGTCCGGGTCGCGGGCCGATAGGCACTGAGCCCCTGCGCGCCGCTCGCGACTCCGGCGCGAGAAGCCGCGACGGTCGCGGGCTTGCTCGGCGCCGGCAGCGGCTGCGCGACGACGCGCGTCGACTTGGCCGGGCGCTTGGCGATCGAGCCGGTCACTTCCGACTTGGGGGGCTGATAATATTGGCTGCGGTTGGAGCCGAAGCGCGCCGAATCCGAACAACCGGCTGCGGCAACGGCGACCAGCGTGAAAATGGCTACGCGCGGCCAGGCACGCGAGCGGAACTGCACGGACAACGACATGGGTTTACTCGTTCGCACACAACTTACGTCGAATGCGGACTAAATCAGTGACGAGTAAATAAGCGTTTAAGAATTAGCGAAACGTTGCCGGGGACATGACCGACTGGCGAAAATGCCACAGTGCAATTCACGCCGGCGGTCCGAAACGCCGGTTTCAGAGCGTTTCCATCAAAGTTCGTGCGCCTGCCCCGGCAACAGCGGCACGAAGCGCACCGGAATGCCGTCCTCGCGCAGGACGCCCGTTTGCGATTTGGTAAGCTTGACGATCCGTTGCGCCTGGCCGTGGGGCCCGAGCGGCAAAACCATGACGCCGCCCTCGGCGAGCTGGTCGAGCAGCGCCTGCGGCACCGTCTGCGCCGCGGCGGTGACGATGATGCGGTCGAACGGCGCCCGCGACGGCCACGCCGGCAAGGCCATCGCCGACCACCACCTCGACATTGTCGTAGCCGAGCGCGCGCAGCCGCTCCCCCGCCTGTGCGGCCAGCGTGCGGTAGCGCTCGACCGAGACCACCTCCCCCGCCAGCCGCGACAGCACCGCGGCCTGGTAGCCGGAACCGGTGCCGACTTCGAGCACACGATGCTGGGGCTTAACGCCGAGCTGCTCGGTCATGTAGGCCACCACATAAGGCTGGCTGATGCTCTGCCCGCAGGCGATCGGCAGCGCCTGGTCGGCATAGGCGTTGCCGGCATCCTGGGTTTCGACGAAATGCTCGCGCGGCACCTCGTCCATGGCGCGCAGCACGGCGGCGTCGGAGATCCCGCGCCCGCGCAACTTGAGAAGAAATTCCATGCGGCCGACCCCGCGGTCGTCCGGCGCTTGGTTGGTCACCGCCCCATCCTCATTTCGCCGCTTTTCTAGCACGTCTGCGGGGGGTCATGGTAGCTTCGTCGCTTGCGGGCCGCGCCGGCCCGCAGGGGCCTCGGCCAAGCGACCAACGAAGCAGGAGCGGCGGATGGACGGTTCCATGCAGGCACGGCCACGGGTTCTGGTGGTCGAGGACGAGTATCTCATCCGCATGCTGCTGGAGGACATGCTCGAGGAGCTCGGCTATGCCATGGCCGCCGGCGTCGGCACCATCGCGGAGGCGAGCGAAGTCGCCTCCAACGGCGATTTCCACGTCGCCATTCTCGACGTCAATCTCGACGGCCAGGAGATCTATCCGGTGGCCGATATCCTGGCGGAACGCGGCCTGCCCTTCGTCTTCGTCACCGGCTATGGCGAGCGCAGCCTGCCCGACCCGCACCGCGGCCGGCCGGCGCTGCAGAAGCCGTTCCAGGCCGAGCAGCTCCAGGCGGCGCTCGCCGGACTGCTGGCGACGGCATAAGGCGCTTTCACGCTCAGCGATTTAGCGCGCACGCTTCATCCTCACCTGAAAAGTGAAGACCGGGGCGCTAGTCGAACAATTCCGCCAGTTGCGTCATGAACGGCTCGTCGGTGAGATCGAGCTTGAGCGGCGTCACCGCGATGCGGTTGTCGTCGATGGCGGCGAGATCGCTGCCGTGCGCCGCCCCGCGATGCCGCCGCGCGCGAAGGCGATCCAGTAATAGGGATTGCCGCGGCCGTCCTGACGCGGCTCGATGCGCAACAGCTCCTGGTCGCGCTTGCCCTGGCAGGTGACGGCGATGCCGGCGACCTCCTCCGGCTGGCAATCGGGAAAATTGACGTTGACCAGCACGTCGCGCGGCATGCCGGTCTCGAGCACGCGGCGGATGAGATCGGGCGCGAATTGGATCGCCGTCTCCCAGGGCGGATCGGTGCGGTTGGCGAACGAATAGGCCTGCGACAGCGCGAACGACGGAATGCCGAGCACGGTGCCTTCCATGGCGCCGGCCACCGTGCCCGAATAGGTGACGTCCTCGGCGCAGTTGCGCCCGCGGTTGACGCCGGACAGCACCAGGTCCGGCGGCTCCTGCATGATGTGGCGCACGCCCATGATGACGCAGTCGGTGGGCGTGCCCTTGACCGCGAAATGGCGCTCGCCGACTTCGCGCAGCCGCAAGCGGATCGTTGAGCGAGAGCGAATGCGAGACGCCCGACTGGTCGGTCTCCGGCGCCACGATCCAGATCTCGTCGGACAGCGCGCGCGCGATCGTCTCGCAGGCGTCGAGGCCCGCGGCATGGATGCCGTCGTCGTTGGTGATGAGAATACGCATTACGCCCGCTCGATCTTCGTCAGCCCGCCCATATACGGCTTCAACGCCTCGGGCACCGCGATCGATCCGTCTTCCTGCTGATAGGTCTCCATCACCGCGATCAGCGCGCGGCCGACGGCGACGCCGGAGCCGTTGAGCGTGTGCACGTGGCCCTTCACCTTGCCGTCCTTGCCCTTGTAGCGCGCCTTCATGCGCCGGGCCTGGAACTCGCCGCAGACCGAGCAGGAGGAGATCTCGCGGTACACGTTCTGGCCCGGCAGCCAGACCTCGATGTCGTAGGTCTTCTGCGCGGCGAAGCCCATGTCGCCGGTGCACAGCGTGACGACGCGGTAATGCAGGTCGAGCTTCTTCAGCACGTCCTCGGCGCAGGCCAGCATGCGCTCGTGCTCGTCCTTGCGATCTGCTCGGGCGTGGTGATGGAGACCAGCTCCACCTTGGTGAACTGGTGCTGGCGGATCATGCCGCGGGTGTCCTTGCCGGCGGCGCCCGCTTCGGCGCGGAAGCAGGGCGTGCAGGCGGTGAAGCGCAGCGGCAGTTCGTCTTCGTCGACGATGGATTCGCGCACCAGATTGGTGAGCGGCACTTCGGCGGTGGGGATGAGCCAGAGCATGGCTTGATTACGTCACGCTCTTGCTGACAACTTGTCAAGTCCAGATACTCTCACGTTAACGGCTCCGATCGCTCTTAACTCTGAATTCCAAGCTCGTCCAGATGCTTCAGCTCGATCGAATCGCCGTAGCTCATTGTTCAATGGCTTCGAATTCCGCCTCGGATACTTGCTACGCGAAATTGATCGTCTTCGAATTTCGGCAACTGCGCCGTCCCGAACATCACCTCGTCGCGCACCAGGATCGGCGGATTGACTTCCGTGTAGCCATGCTCCTCGCCGTATGCAGGTCGAGCATGAACTGCCCCAGCGCGCGCTCCATGCGCGCCAGGCCCTTCTGCAACACCACGAAGCGCGCGCCGGACAGTTTCGCCGCCAGTTCGAAATCCATCATGCCCCAAGCGCTTCGCCCAGCTCGAAATGCTGCTTGGGCGTGAAGGCATAGTCGCGCTTTTTGCCGTGGGTGTGATGCTCGACGTTATCGTGCTCGTCCTTGCCGTCGGGCACGTCGGCGAGCGGCAGAGTTGGGGATCTGCGCCAGTTCCTTCTCCAGCGCGGCGGAGGCTTCCTTCTCCTGCGCTTCCATCGCCGGCATGTCGGTCTTGAACTCCGCCACCTCGGCCATCAGCTTCTGCGCGGTGGCCTCGTCCTTCTTGGCCTTGGCCTGGCCGATTTCCTTTGACGCCGCGTTGCGGCGCGCCTGCGCCTGCTCGAGCTTGGTGATGAGCGCGCGCCGCGTCTCGTCGAGCGCCAGCAGCTTCGCCGACAGCGGCTCCAGCCCGCGCCGCTTCAGGCCGCTGTCGAAGGCCTCGGGGTTCTCGCGAATCCACTTGATGTCGTACATGATGCTGTGGGCCTTGCCGCTTCTTATCGCTCGCAAATTTCTGAACGCGCGCCCGCGCCGGAAAGGCGCAAGCGGCGTGCTCACCGGCCCCGCCCCATGAGGGCGGCCGGCATCCGCAGCCTTTATGCTGATTTGGGCGGTTTGTCAGCCGGGCCGCGGCGGCCCGGCGGAGGGCCGAATTACTGCAGCATGACGCTGACGAAAGGCCTCAGTTCCTCGGGAATATCTTCTCGGGTCTTGACCAGCTCGGCCAAGGTCTTGTCGCCCTTGGCCTCGGTGATCAGGCGGGCGAAGCTGTCTTCCGAGATCTTGGCGCCGTTGTTGCCGGTGATCTTGCGCAGCACCGTCTTGTTGCCGCGCTCGACCAGCACGTCGGAGACCACGTCGTTGACGCGTTGGCGGGCGGCGATCGCCATCAGGTGGCCCTGGCCCTTGGTCTTGGCGATGTTGACCAGATCGTTGTCCGTGAGCGCGGGCGACTTCTCCAGCACGGGCCCCGCCACCAGGATATCGTCGCTGCTCGAGAGCCGCACCACGGTGTCGGAGGCCGCGGTGTCGACCGCCGCCAGCCGGTTGCTGAGCTCGACCAGGGCCTTCGATTCGACCCCCTCGCTCAGCCGCTTGATGATGGCGTCGAACAGCGACGCCAGATCCTCGGAATAGGCCGGGGCGCCGGCCAGGAACAGGTCGGTCATCTGACGCAGCATGGACAGGCGCTTTGAATCGTTGACGCGCGACAGCGTGTCATCGAGCTCGTCCAGCAAGGCTTCGGCTTGTTGCGTCATCCCGGTTATCCCTACCCCACAGCACGCGAGGTTGGCCAAAGTCATAACCAAGGGCGGCAAATTAAAGATTAAAACGCATTAGCGACATGTCCGGACCTTGACCACCATTTCTACAACCCAGAAGCGGCGCGGCCGGCGGCGTACGCGCGCGATGACATCCGAAAACCCATATGCGCCATGTAGTTAGCGCCGGACCCGCACATTTGCGCCGTGCACCGGAAACGTTGTTATTCCGGGTTCATAAACTAGATTGCGATGGATTTTGCGGCCTTCACTCGGACGACGTCTTGCCCGAGGCTTGCGCCGACGCCCGCGCCTTGCGCTCCACAATGCGCACTGACCAGATCGAGCCCTCGTAGAGCACGATCAGAGGACCGGCGAGCGAGAACTGGCTCAGCACATCCGGCGGCGTGAGGATGGCGGCGCAGACGAAGGCGCCGACGATGGCGTATTTGCGCTTCGCCTTGAGCTGGTCCGAAGTGACCAAACCGATGCGGCCGAGCAGGGTCAGAATCACCGGCAGCTGGAACGCGACGCCGAAGGCCAGGATCAGCGACATCATCAGCGACAAATATTCGCCGACCTTGGGCAGCAGCTCGATGGTGGCGTCACCCGCCACGCCCGACTGCTGCATGTGCAGCGAGAAGCGCACCAGCATCGGGAACACGAGGAAATAGACCACCATCGCGCCGACGACGAAGAAGATCGGCGTCGCGATCAGGTAAGGCAGGAACGGCTTGCGCTCGTGACGATAGAGCCCGGGCGCGACGAACATGTAGATCTGTCCCGCCACCACCGGAAACGACAGGAAGGCAGCGCCGAACATCGCAAGCTTGAGCTGCGTGATGAAATATTCGAGCAGCGCCGTGTAGATGAACTTGGAGTTTTCCGGCCCCGCCACCCAGACGAAGGGCCAGACCAGCACGTTGTAGATGTCCTTGGCGAACACAAAGCAGATGGCGAACGTCACGGCGAAGGCCAGCACCGCCTTGATCAGCCGCGAGCGCAGCTCGATCAGGTGGTCCATCAACGGGGCTTTTGTGGCCTCGATTTCCTCGGTGTCGGTCGTCATGCGCTGCCCCCCGCCTGCTTAGGCGGCGGCGGCTCGGCCGGCGTGAGGTCTTCGGCGCTCTTGGACGGCGTCGGCTCGACCTCGGGAAGCGCCTCGGCGGGCGCCGATTCAACCGCGGCGACCGGCGCGGCGGCTCGCCGGCTTCGCTGTCGGCGGCAGTCTCGTCGGCCGGCGCGGCGTTTTCCGGCGTCTCGAACGACTCGTCCCAGCCGGTGTCGTCTTCCTTTTCTTTATCTTTATCGCCGTCGTTGTCGATGTCGGCGAGCGGATCGTATTCGGTGAGGCTCTTGAGCGACCCGGTGATGTCCTCGGCCTGCTCCTTGAGGTCGGCGACCTCGGCCTCGCGCAAGGCTTCCTGGAACTGGCCCTGGAATTCGGAGGCCATGCGCTTGACCTTGCCCATCCACTGCCCCGCGGTGCGCAACACCGTCGGCAGTTCCTTGGGCCCGATCACGATCAGCGCGACCAAGCCGATCAGGACAAGCTCGCTCCAACCGATGTCGAACATGGATTATGTCAACCCTGGGTCAGCGGCGCCGCGACGTCGGTCGCGGCGGTCGGGCAGACCCTACAAACGCCGCCCCCGCAACGCTCAGGAGCGTACACTCTCGGTGTGCTCTTTGGTGTCCGTCTTCGGCGCCCCCGCGCCGGCGGCCTGATGGTCGATGGTCTTCACCGGCTCGTTCTTGGCCGTGTCCGTCGGCTTGTCGTCGTCTTCCGCCAAGCCCTTCTTGAAGGCCTTGATGCCGCCGGCGACATCGCCCATCAGATCGGAAATCTTGCCGCGGCCGAACAGCAGCAACACCACCGCGATCACGATGATCCAGTGCCAGATACTTAAGGAACCCATCCGTAAACCCTCCGCATCGACGGGCTTGTCGCGCGCATCGTCCCGCCCATGATTTGAGCTAGAAACTAGGCTTGGCGGTCGCCAAAGACAAGGACTTCCGGGCCCGCCGGAGAGCCGTAATTGTCGCGCTGATACGGGGGTTTACCTTAATTCCGCCGCGTTAGCTGTCGCCCTGCTGCGGCTCGGGCGCCGGGGCTAGACCAAGGTCTAGGTCGCCGGGCTCCAGCGGATCCTCGTCGTCGCGCAGCGTCGTGTCGTCGGACGGCATCGGCACCGCAAAGCCCGGCGGCATCGCGCCCTCCAGGAGCCCCGCCCCTTTCAGCTCGTCGAGGCCGGGCAGATCGCCGACGCCCTCGAGCCCGAAATGGGAGAGGAAGGTCTCCGTGGTGCCGTAGGTGATCGGCCGGCCCGGCGCCTTGCGCCGCCCGCGCGGGCGGATCCAGCCGGTCTTGAGCAGCACGTCGAGCGTGCCGGTGGCGGTCGCCACGCCGCGGATCTCCTCGATCTCGGCGCGCGTCACCGGCTGGTGATAGGCGACGATGGCGAGCGTCTCGATCGCCGCGCGCGACAGCTTGCGGGTCTCGACCGTCTGCTTGGTGAGCAGCCACGACAGATCGTCCGCGGTGCGGAAGGTCCACTTGCGGCCGATGCGCACCAGGTTGACGCCGCGCGGGGCATATTCGTCCTTCAGCCGCGCCAGCGCCTGCTTGACGTCGACGCCGTCCGGCAGCCGCTTGGCCAGCGTCGCCTCGTCGAGCGGCTCGCTGGCGGCAAACAGCAGCGCCTCGAGCAGCCGCAGTTCCTCCGGCCGCTCCTGTGGCTGCGCGTCGTCGGCCACGCCCGGCTCCGCCCGCGGTTCGTTGTCGTTTTGCACAACCAGCAGCTTATTGGCCGCGCTCGGCATCGGGCCCGTCTCCTTATCCATTTTCTTGAGCGTCATGCGTACTCGTATTCCCATTCCCGCCGACGCGCTTGCGCATGTAGATCGGCGCGAACGACTCCTTTTGATGAATTTCGGCGAGGCCTTCGCGCACCAGCTCGAGCGCGGAGGCAAACGACGACGCGAACACCGTGGCCGCCAGCGACGGCTCCACCACGTAGGCGATCAGGTACTGGTCGAGCCGCGACCAGTCGGACGACTGGCCGATCAGCCGCTCGAGCGCTTCGCGCGCTTCCGCCAGCGACCAGACCTCGCGCTTCTTGAAGCGCACCCGCGACAGCGTCGTGCGCTGGCGCTGCATGGCATAGGCGCTGAGCAGATCGTAGAGCGTCGCCGTCCATTCCGACTGCTTGATCTCGGCGATCGGCTCCGGCAGGCCGCGCGCGAACACGTCGCGATTGAGCTGCGGGCGGCCCATCAGCCGTGTCGCCACCTCGCGGAACGCCTCCAGCCGGCGCAGCCGGTAGGCGAGCGCCAGCGCCATGTCCTCGGCGCTCGGGCCCTCGCCGGGGGCGGCTTCCGGCAGCAGCAGGCGCGATTTCAGATAGGCGAGCCAGGCCGCCATCACGAGATAGTCGGCGGCGAGTTCGAGGCGCAATTTGCGCGCCGCCTCGATGAAGGTGAGATACTGATCGGCCAGCGCCAGGATCGAGATCTTGGCGAGATCGACCTTCTGCTGGCGCGCCAGCGTGAGCAACAGATCGAGCGGGCCCTCGAAGCCCTCGACGTCGACGATCATCGCCGGCTCGGTGGTGCCGCGGTCGGCTTCCAGCGTTGCGTCGAATTCGTCCGCGCTCATGAGCCGGTCATCCGTTGCGTCGGCGGCGCCTCGGCGGCCACCATATCGGTGAAAGTCTTGCGCGCGGCGGCGAGATCGAAATCTTCCGGCGCGCTGCGCGCGTCCAGCGCGGCCTCGGCGCGGGCCCCGGCGTCGCCCGCAAGCGCGGGCACGATGCTCGCAACGTCCGTCATCTCCGCGAGGTCGCCATTGCAATGAAGCACGACGTCGCAACCGGCGACAAGCGCCGCTTCGCTGCGCTGGCGCAGCGTGCCCGACAAGGCGCCCATGGAAATGTCGTCGCTCATCAGCAGACCCTGGAACCCGATGAAACCGCGAATCACTTGCTGCACCATTGTGACCGAAGTCGTGGCCGGTGCACCCGGGTCGATGGCGCTAAACACAACATGTGCGGTCATCCCCAGCGGCAAATGGGCCAGCGGCTTGAAAGCGGCAAAATCGGTCGATTCGAGGGTCGCGCGGTCGGTATCTACCACCGGCAGCTTGTGATGGCTGTCGGCGGTGGCGCGGCCGTGGCCCGGCAGGTGCTTGAGCACCGGGAGCACCCCGCCCGCCTGGAGCCCGTCGGCGATGGCGGCGGCGATGGCCGCCACCTTGCCGGGCTCCGTGCCGTAGGCGCGGTCGCCGATCACCGCATCGGCGCCCGCAACCGGCACGTCGGCGAGCGGCAGGCAGTCGACATCGATACCGAGCGGCTTGAGGTCGGCGGCGATCAGATGGCCCGCCAGCCGCGCCGCCGCCAGCCCCAGGGCCGGCTCGCGGTCGTAGAGCGCGCCATAGACCGCCCCCGGCGGATAGGACGGCCAATGCGGCGGCCCCAGCCGCTGCACCCGGCCGCCCTCCTGATCCACCAGCACGGGTGCCGGCCAGCCGACGCAATCTCGGAATGACTGAACCAGCTCAGATACTTGTTCCGGAGAGCTCACGTTCCGTTTGAAAATAATCAGGCCCCACGGCCGCGCTTCCTTCAGGAAAGCGCGTTCGTCGGCCGAGACTTTGAGTCCCGCCAGCCCGATGATGAATGCACGGGAAGCCATCGGCGCGGATTAGCCCGCGCCGCCGCCGAGGGCAAGCTTCAGCGGCTTATATCCACTGGACGGCTTGATCTCATCGCGCTTCCGGACGACGGCGAACCGGTTCCCACTTCGCCTGGAAGCGCTTTAAAGCCTCTGGACGAAGCAGGAGCCGCCCGCCGCCTTCAGCCGGCTGCACATCCTGGTCGCCTCGTCCGAGCTGCCGAAGGGGCCGACCATGGCGCGGTAGTAGACGCCCTTGGCGCCGAGATCGACGCGCTTGACCATGACCTGCTGGCCGCCGATGACGCTGGCAAACCGGCTCTTCATCCGGTTGCAGCGCCGCCTGGGCGTCGGCCTGGCTGCGGCGCGAGGATACCTGCACCGCGTAGTTTCCACTGGCGGCGACGGCCGGCCGCGAGGATGTCGGCGCCAGCCGCGTCGGCGCGTTGGCCGTGCGCGTCGGCGCCGAAGCCGTGCGCATGGGCGCCACCGCGTCAGGGCTCAAGGAAAGCGGCGCGTTGCTTGGGGCAGCGGCGGCCGGGCGCGGGGCCGGACGGGTGACGGCCGGACGGGCGACGGCTTGACGCGGCGGCGGCGCGCTCGCCCTCTCACGTGCCATCGGTGGCGCCGGCGCGGGCGCGGGCTCCGGCGCGGCCGGCTTCGCATCGGCCACATTGGCCTGCGGCGGCGGCAGCGCCGCGGGGGCATCCCCTGCGCCGGCCTGGTCAGGGCGGATGGTGATGGTGCGGATCTTCTTCGGATCGCTGCCGATGACGCCGCTGCCGAGCGCGGGCGGCTGCATCGCGCCGGCGTTGGCCACCGACTGATCCTGGGTCAGAACGCCGCCTGGCTTGCTCTTGTTGAGATCGACCGGCTGCTCCTCGCGCGAGACCAGCTTCTGGTCGCCGCTGCGCTCATTGACGCGGTCGTTGATCAGCTTGGCCGACTGATCCTTGTCGGGCACGATCTTGCTTGGCGTGGAGTCGGCCTTGATCACCGGCGGCGGCCCGGACCCGGACGAGCCGAACAGCGAGCGATAGCCGAAGGCGCCGGCGGTGCCGATGACCGCGAGCGCGAACACGGCGGCGATCGCCAGCACGCCCATGCGCCGCCGCGGCGGCGGAATATCGTCGTAGAAATCCTGTTCCTCGCCCGTATAGGGCGCCATGGCCGGATCGTAGGCGGCTTCCTCGTAGCCGCCCAAGCCGGCGGTATCGTCCTCATAGCCGGGCACCGGCCCTTGCGTCTGGTAGACGTCGTCGCCGCCGACGAGCGGAGCGCTGCCATAAGGCTGGCGCGTGAAATCCTCGGCGCCATAGGCCGGTTGGGTCGTGGCTGGCGCCGCCGCGGGCGCCTGCCCCAGGTACGGATCGTGCCGGGCGCCTTGCGCGGCAAGCCCGCGCAGCAACGGCTCGGCCTGGGCGGCGGCTTGTGGCGCGGCCGCCTGGCGGGCGTCGTCGCGGCCGAACTCGCCGAAGGGATCGTTCTGGCCGATCAGGCGCGCGAGTTCCGCGAGTGGATCGCTGGCGCCGGTGGACGGCGTGCTGGCCGTCGGCGTCGCCCGGCTTTGCAGACCGGCGTTACGAAACGGTCGCTGAGAATGATCGTCAGCCATAAGGTATCCGGTTGTTCATGCTCGTTCTCGCCCCCGCAACACGGGCGCCAGCAGCACACCCGGCGAGCAGGGCCTATCGCATCTCTTCCGGCGCTTCGACCCCCAACAGCGCGAGCCCCGAGGCGAGCACAATAACGATGCCTTGGACCATGGCCAGCCGCGCCATCGTCGTTTGTGGATCATTCTGGATAATGAAGCGTAAATGAGGCAAATCCTTCCCCCGCGTCCATTGCGCGTGGAATTCGCTCGCTAATTCATAGAGATAAAAGGCAATGCGGTGGGGCTCATGGGCGGTCGCGGCGGCCTCCACCATGCGCGGATAGAGCGCGATTTTACGCAAAAGCGACAGTTCCCCGGGGTCGCTGAGGGCCGCAAGCGGCGCACCCTTCAGCCATTCCGCCCGCGCGGCGTCGTCGGCCGGCAGGTCCGGCATCTCGGCGCGGGCGTTACGGAACACGGATTGGCCGCGGGCATGGCCGTACTGCACGTAGAACACCGGGTTGTCGCGGCTCGCCTCGATCACCTTGGCGAGGTCGAAATCGAGCGCCGCGTCGTTCTTGCGGTAGAGCATGTCGAAGCGCACGGCGTCGCGCCCGACCTCCTCCACCACTTCACGCAAGGTGACGAACTCCCCGGCCCGCTTCGACATTTTCACCGGCTCGCCGGCGCGCAGAAGGCGCACGAGCTGCACCAGCTTGATGTCGAGGTCGACCTTGCCTTCGCTCAACGCCTTCACCGCCGCCTGCATGCGCTTGACGTAGCCGCCGTGGTCGGCGCCCCAGACGTCGATCAGCTGCGCGAAGCCGCGGTCGAGCTTGGATTTGTGATAGGCGATGTCGGTGGCGAAATAGGTGTAGCTGCCGTCCGATTTCAGCAGCGGCCGGTCGACGTCGTCGCCGAAATCGGTGGAGCGGAACAGCGTCTGTTCGCGGTCCTCCCAGTCCTCGACCGCGCCGCCGCCTTCGCCGCCTTTGGGCGGCGCCAGGCGGCCTTCATAGACGAGGCCCTTGGCGCGCAAGACATCGATGGTGTCGGCGACCACGTCCTTCGGCCGGTCAACGGCGGGCGCGAGCGCGAACGGGTCTTCTTCTTCGCCCTCGATCAACGAACGCTCGGAATAGAACACGTCCGGAATGACGTTGAGCCGCATCAGATCGTTGCGGATGTCGGCCATGATGACGTTGATGGCGCGCTCGCGCGCGATCGGCAGCCACTCTTCCTCAGGCATGGTGGTGAGCTTGACGCCGTAATCGGCGGCAAGCTCCCCGCCCACTTCCTTGAGGTAGTCGCCGGGATAGAGCCCTTCCGGAATGTCGCCGATGGGCTCGCCGAGCGCCTCGCGGTAGCGCAGATACGCCGAGCGCGCCAGCACGTCGACCTGGGCGCCGGCGTCGTTGATGTAATATTCGCGCGTCACATCGTAGCCGGCGAAGCCGAGCAGGCTCGCGAGCGCATCGCCGAACACCGCGCCGCGGCAATGGCCGACATGCATCGGCCCGGTCGGGTTGGCGGAGACGTATTCGACGTTGACCTTCGCGCCCTGCCCCATGTCGCTGCGGCCGTAGTCGCGGCCTTGCGCGAGCGCCGCCAGCAGCGCCTCGCCCCAGATGCGGTTATGCAGCGTCAGATTGATGAAGCCGGGGCCGGCGATGTCGACCTTCGCGACGCGCGGGTCGGCGCGCAAGGCGGCGGCGATCTTCTCGGCGAAGTCCCGGGGGTTAAGACCGGCGTCTTTGGCCAGCACCATGGCCGCGTTGGTCGCCATATCGCCATGGGACGGATCGCGCGGCGGCTCCACCAGCACGCGCGACAAATCGGCCTGCGGCCCGAGCGTTGCGGCGCAAGCTTCGTGCACGCGGGCGAGGATCGCGGCGAACAGGTGCGGCGAACGCGCTTGGGCTTGGGAGACGCTTTTTGGTTCGCGCTCCCGCCGCGGCGCAGCCGTCGGCGCCGATTTGGGCGCGGCTTTCGCTTTGGGCTTGGCAGGAGGCTTGAACTTGGCAGAAGCCCTAGGCTTGGCCTTCACGGCAACCTTTGTCTTTGTCCCCGTCTTGGCGCTTCGTTTTGGCCTTCGTTTTGGCCTTGGTCTTTGTCCTGGCCGTTGTCCTGCTTTTGGCTTTCGTCTTGCGCCCGCGCTTGGCCGCCGCTTTGCGCGTCGTCTTCGCTTTGGTTTTGGCTTTGGACTTGCGTCTGGCCGCAACGCGGGTCTTGCGCTTCGGAGCTGCCTTGCGCTTGGCCCCCGCCTTGCGCGAGGACGCGGACTTGCGCTTACGTTTCGATTTGGACACGGATGCCATTATGGCCGTTGCGGGTAATGGATTTCGGTGGGCGAGTCAAAAAACCCGCATCCGCAATGCACATCTGAGGGCCTACACCAGATCGGCGCGACCGCCCAAACGGCTATCTCCGGTATCGGCTGGAGCCCAGCGTGCGCCGCACAACGCCGTCCCGGCCAGCCTCGAAAGCGCATCGCAAGCCACACCGCTCAAATCTTCAATTCCGCGATCACTTCACCGTCTGCGTCGCGGCCAACCTCGCGAAAGCCGATACTGGCGTAGAACATCCTGGCAACCTGGTTGCCCGCCATGTAGCAGATCGAGACTTTCTTCATGCCGGGGCGCTTGGCGATTTCCTTGATCGCCTCTACGAGCGCGGCGCGGCCGTAGCCTTTGCCCTGGTGCTTGCGGTCGATCATGAAGCGATAGATGTCGGCCTTCTTCCCGTTTCGCGAGACGTCGTACATGAGGAAGCCCACCACCCGCTTGCCGGCACAGATCGCGCGCGGCTGGGCGGCCGGTTCGAACTTCGATTCGGCGAGCGAATAGGCGTTGCTCGCGACCAGATCGCGCTGCGCGGGGGCGAGCGCGAGGTCGGCGACCGCCTCCCAATTGCGGCGCGTTACCGGTTTGAGCTTGACGTCGCGGGCCATCGGCTCGGTGTCCTGGCGATCGGGATTGGTCCCGCGGGAATGCAGGAAGCCCGCCTTGCTTCCGCATTGCGATAGATCAATGCAAGACGGCGCGCACGGGTGAATCTGCGCCGTCCATATTTGCGGGGGCAAGCATGCTGAAAATTGCGGTCATTGTCTGGATGATAGCGGGGACGGTCCTGGCCGGGATCGCCATCATGGTGGTGCTGGCGGTGCCGACGTTGGCCGTCCACGACATGCGGTACATTCCAATCGCGGCCGCGGTCGGTGCGTTGATCGCCATTCCGTTGGCCTACGTCGTCGCCAAGAAGATCGTCGCCCTGACCGCGCGCTCTTAAAACCCCGCCACCGCCTCCAGCGACCGGCCCGCCTGCTCGTTGGCCTTGCGGGTCGCGGCGAAAGCCTGCTCGACCGGCGGCGGCAGGGCGATTTCCTTGGCGAATTCCGGCCGCGCCATCAGGTCGTGGAACCATGCCGCCAGCCGCGGGTGCAGACGCGCCAGCGGATAGCCGCCCAGCACCAGCCGGTTCACGTAGATGAACCAGGCGATGTCGAGCACGGTCACCTTGTCGCCGAGCATATAGGGCTGACCCGCCAGCCGCCGATCGAGCTCATCGAACGTGCGGCGGAAGGTCTGCGCCGACTTGCGCGCGGCTTCGTCGGTGTAGCCCTGTTTGGCATAGGCCTTCCAGAATTCGATCTGCTCGTCGATCTTGGTGCGGTCGCTCTTGCCCTGCACCGTGCCGGAGCCCGTGTGGCCGTAGCGCTCCAGGTCCTCCGCCGATTTCGGCGGCCCCGGCGGCGCGAACACGAAGCGGAACGACAGCCCGCGCAGGTCCATGTGCAGATCGTCCTCGTGCTTGAGCAGCGCGGCGACCTCGTTTTCATGGCCCTCCGGGATCAGCTTCACCTTCGGAAACGCGGCATCGAGATAGGTGATGATGTCGTTGCTCTCGATGTGCACCTTGCCGTCGTGCACCAGCACCGGCAGCAGCCCGCGCGGGTTGATGCCGAGAAACCATTCGGTGAGATTCTCGTTCTTCGAGAGATCGATCGGGTGCGGTTGCCAGTCGATGCCTTTCAGATTGAGAAAGATGCGCAGCTTCTGCGAGCACGACGACAGGAAGAAATGGAGGATGTGCACGCCCTTCCAGTCGAGCACTTCACGCGTCTTGATGTCGGCATCGACAAGCTGAACCATGATTTCGTCCTGGCAATGGGAGCACGCGGCCCGAAGTCAAAACGCTAGCATCGGCCGTGCGGGCGCCACAAGCAGGCTCGCTCGGCGCCGAACCGGGCGGCGCTACCGCAATTCCGGCGTCGTCTTGAACCAGCGCGCATGCTCGATGAGCGCGTAGCGGTCGGTCATGCCGGCGATATAGTCGCCGATGCGCCGCATGCGGGTCGCCTCGTCGACGGCGGCGATGCCCTCGCCCCACTCCTCCGGCAGGTCGGCGGGGCACGCGACGTAGTGGGCGAACAGCTCCTGCA
This sequence comes from uncultured Pseudomonadota bacterium, assembly GCA_963829785.1. GTDB lineage: Bacteria > Pseudomonadota > Alphaproteobacteria > Rhizobiales > Xanthobacteraceae > Pseudolabrys. Next base: position 33,640 of record CAWHJZ010000019.1, read on the forward strand.
CCACGGCGTTCCGCCTCGCCCATCAACATAAACATGGAGGTGCGGCGGAATAGCGCAGGCCGTGAAGTGCATTTCGCCGGAACAGAATTATTCCAATCTTTGTTGGAGTCGCGACGGGCCGCATTACCGGCGGTCAATTCACCGTGACGTGCATGGCCGGCGGACGCCGGCATGAAATTCCATCAAACGGGCGACAGAAAGACGACCCCGACATCATGCTGCGACGTATGATCGTAGCTACGGCCAACAATCGGACGTGGCTCTTACTTGTTTCGACCGCGCTGGCGGGCTTTTTTCTAGTAGGCCTACCGATTGGCGCAAACGCGGCGTCCTCCGGCGACTACACACAAAGCCAGGCGCACGCCGGAAAACAGGTTTACGCGCAACATTGCGTGCAATGTCACGGTGCCAACCTGCAGGGAAAGGCCGGCCCACCGCTGGCCGGCAGTCAGTTCGCGGATAATTTGCGCTTCAGCAAAATGTCCGCACAGCAACTATACCACTTCATGAAGACCCATATGCCGGCGAACGCGCCCGGCAGCCTGAGCGACCAACAATACCGAAAGGTTTTCGCCTACCTGCTCGCCCAGAACGGTTATCCGGCGGGCAGCAGTCCGCTTTCATCCAACAGCCTCGGCACCGTCGAGATGCTGCCTTATCCAGGCGGCAATACCGCAAGTAGGAGCAAAGCCTCCGGTTCTGCCAACTAAGGGAGCGGCATCACCAAGAATGGAAGGAAAAGCTCATGATCGAACGAGCAACCTGTCCGCAAATCACTCACGGCCTACCAAGCCAAAACCGGCTCGTTATTGGAGCGCTCATCGTCGCGGGCGCCCTGATGGCGGGCACCGCCCTCGCCCATGCCGAAACCGGCAATAACGAAATCGCCAACAGCAACGACACCACCCGCACGCTTGGCGTCGCCATGCCGGCCAACGCCGATGCCAACGTTACCGACAAGGACATGAAGTCGGCTGCCAATGAGACCAAGAACTGGGTGCTGCACGGCCGCGATTACGCCAACACACGCTATTCGCCGCTCAAGCAGATCAACAAGGACAACGTGACAACGTTGAAGCCGGCCGCGCTCATTCAAACCGGTATGACCGCAAGCTTCGAGACGACGCCGATCGTCACCGACGGCGTGATGTACGCGACCACGCCGGTGGTCGACAACAAGATGAAAATTTTCGCGGCCAATGCCGTTACCGGCGAGCGTATCTGGCAGACGGTGCTCGATATCGGCAATCACAAGCTCTGCTGCGGACCGGTGAACCGCGGTCCCGCCGTTGCCTACGGCAAGGTCTATGTCGCCACCGTCGACGCCAAGCTGATTGCCTTCAGCGCCAAGGACGGCCACAAACTGTGGGAGACCAAGCTCGCCGATCCTCGCGCCGGCTATTCCGAAACGATGACCCCGCAGGTTTATGACGGCAAGATCATCGTCGGCTCATCCGGCGGTGAATGGCCCATCCGCGGCTTCGTCGCCGCCTACGACGCCAAAACCGGCAAGCAGGTCTGGCGCTGGCATGCGACCGATCCGAAAACCTTCGAAGGCGACTCCTGGAAAACCGGCGGCGGCATGGTGTGGACCACGCCAGCGATCGACCCCAAACGGGGCCTGGTGATCTTCTCCACCGGCAATCCCAACCCGGACCTCAACGGCACGCACCGCAAGGGCGACAATCTGTGGACCGACTCGATCGTCGCGCTCGACGCCCATAGCGGTAAGCTGAAGTGGTACTACCAGGAGGTCAAACACGACGTCTGGGACTATGACGCAGTGAGCAATGTCGTCCTGTTCGATACAAAGGTGAACGGCAAGACCGTCCCCGCCGCCGGCGAAGCCGGCAAGGTCGGCTGGTTCTTCATCGTCAACCGCGACACCGGCAAGCTCATCCGTAAATCGGAGCCCTTCGTGCCGATGACGGACAACATGTTCAGCAAGCCTACCAAGGAAGGCGTCGAGATGCTGCCCGGCGCCAATGGCGGCGCGGAGTGGTCGCCACCCGCCTACTCGCCCGACACCGGCATGGTCTACATCCTTGGCCTCAACCAACTGATGACTTTCACGACGCAGAAGGTCAGTACCGTCCCCGGGCAGATCCGGCTGGGCAGCACGTTCAAGAACGTCAAAGGCGACAAGGCGCAGCAGAGCGGCACCTTCACCGCCATCAAGGTCAATGACGGCAAGATCGCCTGGCAGGCCAAGACGCCGCAACCGATGATGGGCGGAGCGCTCGCCACCGCCGGCGGGCTGGTGTTCACCGGCGAAGGTAATGGCTGGTTCGACGCCTTCGACGCACAAAGCGGCAAGAAGCTGTGGCGCTACAACCTCGGCGCCGGCGTCAATGCGCCGCCGATCACCTACGAGGTCGACGGCAAGCAGTACATCGCCGTTGCCGCCGGCGGCAATTATCAGCTCGGCTTCCCGCGTGGCGACACCATCGCCATCTTCGCGCTTAACGGCCAGCAGCCGCATCAGGCCAAGAACGGCTCCATGAGCGGAGCCGGCACGACCGGCAGCCACGCCACCGGTCAATAAGCCTCACCACGAAGAACGCGCTTGCCGGATGGTTCGAAGCCACCCGGCAAGCCCCTCCTACCCACAAAGCTCAAGCGGGGCGGCGACCGGAGCAGACGACATGCGACATCTTTCCCACAAACCGCTCGATACCGACGCGACGGACGCGGGCTTCATGCAAACGCGGCGCAATCTGTTTGCCCTCATCGGAGGCAGCGCAGCATTGGCATTCGGGCTGTTCGGCGCGGACAGCGCGCAGGCCCAGAAAAAAACCAGCAAGAAGACCGCGAAATATCAGGACCATCCAAACAACGGCAAAGCCTGCGACAATTGCCGTTATTTCAGGAAACCGCATTCATGCCAGCTCGTCGCGGGCAAGATCAGTCCGCACGGCTGGTGTTCGTTCTTCGCCCAGAAGACCTGAGGCGGTGCTACCGCAATTCCGGCGTCGTCTTGAACCAGCGCGCGTGCTCGATGAGCGCGTAGCGGTCGGTCATGCCGGCGATGTAGTCGCCGATGCGCCGCATGCGGGTCGCCTCGTCGACGGCGGCGATGCCCTCGCCCCACTCCTCCGGCAGGTCGGCGGGGCACGCCACGTAGTGGGCGAACAGGTCACGCACCACGGCTTCCGCCTCGCCCATCACCCGCATCACCCAGTCGTGGCGGTACATGCGCGGATAGAGGAAGCCCTTGATGCCCTTGTCGGCGGCGGCAAAGCCCGGCGAAAAACCGACCACCGGACCGTCGGCGTTGCGCACATCCGACGCCGAACGGGGATCGAGCGCCGCCAGCCGCCGCTGACTCTCGATGGTCGCGTCCTCGATCATGCGCGTGATGATGCGGCGCACGCATTCATGCGTCCGGCGGTCGGCGCTGAGAGCACCGTGACGGGCGTCGATTTCGGCGACGATGTCGCCGACCAGCGGCACCGGCGCGATATCGTCGAGGGTGAACAGATCGGCGCGTAGCCCATCATCGATGTCGTGGGCGTCGTAGGCGATGTCGTCGGCGAGCGCCGCAACCTGCGCCTCGGCGCTGGCGTAGGACCACAGCTCCAGGTCCTGGATCTTCGAATAGGCCAGGATCGGCGCCGGCACACCATGCTCGGCATACCGGCCGATGGGGTTGCCGGCGCGGTCGGTCAGCGGGCCGTTGTGCTTGGCGAGACCTTCGAGCGTTTCCCAGGTCAGGTTGAGGCCGTCAAAATCGGCGTAGCGCCGCTCCAGGGCCGTTACGATGCGCAAGGCTTGCGCGTTGTGGTCGAAGCCGCCGAAGCCTTCCAGGCAACGGTCGAGCGCGCGCTCGCCGGCGTGGCCGAACGGCGAATGGCCGAGGTCATGCACCAGCGCCAGCGCCTCGGCGAGGTCCTCATCCAGCCCCAGCGCGCGGGCGAGCGAACGGGCGATCTGGACCACTTCCAGGGTATGGGTCAGCCGGGTGCGGTAATGGTCGCCCTCGTGGTAGACGAACACTTGCGTCTTGTGGGCGAGCCGCCGGAAGGCCGCGGAATGGATGATGCGGTCGCAATCGCGGCGGAAATCGTTGCGCGAGGGGCTGGGCGGCTCGGGGTAGCGCCGGCCCCGGCTGGTGGCCGGGTCGGCCGCGTAGACTGCGCGCGCTATGGGCGTGGAAATCGCCATTTTCCCCCGCATTGACCTGCCGGTCCCGCGCACTTAACTAATTCGTCAGCGCCTGCCAACAGGATGGCAGCGGAAAACGCGATTTAAGGGCCATTTGATGGGCGAGAGCATCACAGTCAGCGAACGGGCCGCCCGCCGCATCGGCGAGATCCTGAAGGGGGAGCCGGCCGGCACCATGCTGCGCGTGTCGGTGGAAGGCGGCGGCTGCTCCGGTTTCCAGTACAAGTTCGACATGGAACAGGCCAAGGCGGACGACGACCTGGTGATCGCGCGCGACGGCGCCACCGTGCTGATCGACCCGGTCTCGCAGGAATACATGGCCGGTTCCGAGATCGACTTCGTCGAGGACCTGATCGGCGCCGCGTTCAAGGTCAAGAACCCGAACGCCACCGCTTCCTGCGGCTGCGGCACCAGCTTCGCGCTGTAAGCAGCGTTTCCCCACATTCCGCTCATTCCCGCGCAAGCGGGAATCCAGTGCGAATTTCCGACGAATGAATTTGTCGTCCCTGGGTCCCCGCTTTCGCGGGGACGAACGGATATTGTGCCCTACTCCGCCGCCACCGCCGGCCTTGGCGGCGCTTCCGGCAACTCCTCCACCTGCGGCTCGATGCGGCGCTTGATCATGCGGTCGACGCGGTCGAGGTACACATAGATCACCGGCGTGATGTAGAGCGTCAGCAATTGCGAAAGGACAAGCCCGCCGACCACGGCGACGCCGAGCGGCTGGCGCAGTTCGGCGCCGGCGCCGGTGCCAAGCGCGACCGGCAGCGCGCCGAAGATCGCCGCAAAGGTGGTCATCATGATCGGCCGGAAACGCAAGGACGCGGCTTCGCGGATCGCGGCTTCCGCCGTGAGCCCCACACGGCGGCGCTCGATGGCGAAGTCGATCATCATGATGGCGTTCTTCTTGACGATGCCGACCAGCATGACGATGCCGATCATGGCGATCACCGACAAATTCATGCCGAACAGCATCAGCGTCAGGATGGCACCGATGCCGGCCGAGGGCAGGCCCGAGATGATGGTGATGGGGTGGATGAAGCTCTCGTAGAGGATGCCCAGAACCACGTAAGCCGCGAAGATCGCCGCCAAAATCAGAATCCCCTGCCCGCGCAACGAGTCCTGGAACACCTGGGCGGTGCCCTGGAAGCCGGTGGTGATGCTGGCAGGCAACCCCGCCTCACGCTCCAGCTTCTGGATGGCGTCGACCGCCTGACCGAGCGACATATTGGGCGCCAGGTTGAACGAGATGGTCACCGCCGGCTGCTGGCCCTGGTGGTTGACCTGCAGCGGCCCCACCGTGCGCTCGAACCGCGTCACCGCCGACAGCGGTACGCTCTTGCCGCTCGATGTCTTCAGGTAGATGCGGTTGAGGTCACTCGGGCTCTGCTGGAATTCGGGCGCGGTCTCGAGGATGACCGGGTAGTCGTTGGCCGGCGTATAGATGGTGGCGACCTGGCGCGACCCGAAGGCGTTGTAGAGCTCCTGTCGCACCTGGTCGATGGAGACGCCGTACACCGCCGCCTTCTCGCGGTCGATCTCCACGGTCACCTGCGGATTCTTGATGTAGAGGTCGGTCGCGACGTCGAGCAGGCCGGGCAATCGCGCAATCTTGTTACGCAACTCCGGCGCCAGGCGATAGAGTGCGTCGGTGTCGTTGGACTGCAGCGTGTATTCGTATTGGCTCTTGCTGAGCCGCCCGCCAAGGCGGATGTTCTGAATCGGCTGGAAGAAGATGCGGATGCCGGGCAGCACGTTGGCTTCGCGCCGCAACCGCCCGATGACTTGGCGCAAGGAACCACGCTTGTCGCGATCCTTCAGCGCCACCAGCATGCGCCCTGTATTGCCAAGCCCACGCGAGCCGAAGCCGCCCACCGTCGAGTTTACATAATCCACGGCCGGATCGGCGCGCACGACGCCGACCAGCTTGCGCTGCTGCTCGACCATGGCATCGAAGCCGATATCGGTCTTGGCCTCGGTGATGCCGAATAGGAAGCCGGTGTCTTCGGTCGGGAAGAAGCCCTTGGGCACGATGACGTAGAGCCAAATGGTGCCGGCAATCGTCAGCAGCGTGATCACCAGCATGATCGCCCGGAAGCGGAGCACCCAATCGAGCGACCATTCGTAGGCCCGCAACATGCCGCGGAAGCCGGCCTCGACCCCGCGCATAAAGAAGTTCTCTTTCTTGTTCAGGGTCTCCGCCTTGAGCACGCGCGCGCACAGCATCGGCGTCAGCGTCAGCGAGACGAAGCCGGAAATGACGATCGCCACCGAAATCGCCACGGCGAATTCGCGGAACACGCGGCCGACCATGCCGCCCATCAGCAGCACCGGAATGAACACGGCGATCAGCGAGAAGGTGATCGACACGATGGTGAAGCCGATCTCGCGCGAGCCCTTCAGCGCCGCCTCGAAGGGCTTCATGCCGCCCTCGATGTGGCGCACGATGTTCTCCAGCATGACGATGGCATCATCCACCACGAAGCCGACCGACAGCGTCAGCGCCAAGAGCGTCATGTTGTTGATGGAGAAACCGAAGGCATACATCGCCGCGCAGGTGCCGATCAGCGACACCGGCACCGCCAGCGCCGGAATGATGGTGGCGGAAACCTTTCGCAGGAACAGGAAGATCACCATGATCACCAGACAGACGGCAATCGCCAGGGTCTCCTGCACGTTCCAGACCGCGTCGCGGATCGAGACCGAGCGGTCGAACAGGGGCGACATCTCGATCGCCGCCGGCACCTGCGCGCGCAGATGCGGCAGCTTGGCGCGAACGCTGTCGATGACAGCCACGGTGTTGGCGTCGGGCTGGCGATAGATCCCGAGCACGATGGCGGACTTGTCGTTGAACCAGCTTGCCTGGTTTAAATCCTGAACGCTGTCGACCACGCGGGCCACTTGATCGAGCTTGATGGGCGCACCATTGCGGTAGGCCAGGACCACGTTGCGATAATCAGCGGCGCGCGTCATGGCGCCGGTGGCCAGCAGCGAAATGGTCCGCTGCTTGCCCTCCAGCGCGCCAACCGGCGTCGAGGAATTGGCCTTGGCCACCACGCTGCGGATTTCGTCGAGTGAAATATTGCGCGCCGCGGCCGCCGCCGGATCGACTTGCACCCGCACGGCGAACTTCTGCGAACCGTAGACCAGCACCTGGGCGACGCCCGAAAGCTGGGAGATGGTCGGCGCCACCACCGTTTCGGCAAATTCGTTGATCTGCGACAGCGGCATGGTGTCCGAGCGCATGCTCAGAAACAGCACCGCGAAATCGCCCGGGTTGACCTTGCGGAAAAATGGCGGCGTGGTCATCTCGTTCGGCAGCCGGCGCTGCGCCGTGGCGAGCGCGGTTTGCACGTCGAGCGAGGCGCCGTCGATGTTGCGGCCGAGGTCGAACTGGACCGTGATCTGCGTCGAGCCGAGCGACGACGACGAGCTCATGGTCGAGATACCGGAGATCGTCGAGAGCTGGCGCTCGATCGGCGAGGCCACCGAGGCGGCCATGGTTTCCGGCGACGCCCCCGGCAAACTGGCGGTGATCTGGATGGTGGGGAAATCCACCGCCGGCAGCGCCGCCACCGGCAGCAACCGATAGGCGAAGGCGCCGAACACGAGCAGCGACGCCGTCATCAGCGTCGTCAACACCGGGCGGCGGATACAGATTTCAGAGATGTTCATGGTGGGCTACCTGGGTCAGCTACCCGCCGGGCGTGGTTTACGCGGGCCGCCGCCGTTGCGCCCGCGGGTAGTGACCTTTGCCCCGTTCCTCAGCCGCAACTGGCCGTCCGTCACCACTGTCTCGCCGGGCTTGAGGCCGGTGCTGATCACCGACACCTCGCCGGCCTGGCGTTCCACCTTGACGCGGCGCACCTTGGCGACGCCCTTGTCGACCACGAACACGATGCTGCCGGCCTGGCTCACCTGTATGGCATTCGAGGGCACCACCACCGCCTGCTCGGTCCTCAGCGTCAGGTCGACCGAGACCAGCGTGCCCGGCCACAGCCCCTCGTCGGTGTTCGGCATGGTGGCGCGGATGGTCGCCATGCCGGTGGCGGTGTCGACCGTGTTCTCGATCATGGAAACCTGGCCGTTCTCCGGATTCTTCGCGCCCGGAATGAGCGCCTGGATGTGCGCGGTCTTGGCGGCGAGCGCCTCGCGCAGCGCCGGCAACCTCTTCTGCGGCACCGTGAAGGTGACGTAGACCGGCGCCATCTGGTTGATGGTCGCCATCGGCGTCGAGTTCGGCCTGGCGTACGAAATTGCCGACCTTGACGTGGGCCATGCTGATGCGCCCGGAGATCGGCGCCTTGACGCTGCAGAAGCCGAGCTGAACCCGCAGGTTTTCGAGTTGCGCGCGGTTGGATTTCGCGGTCGCCGTCGACACGTTGACCAGCGTGCGCGCCTTGTTGAGCGTGACGATCGGGGTTGCGTTGCGGCGGGCGAGCTCGGTGTAACGCTCGACGTCACGCTCGGCCTCGGCGAGCGTCGCCTCGGCGCCGTCGATCACCGCCTGGTAACGGTTCATGTCCGCTTCGATCTGGCGGCAGTCGAGGGTGAACAGCAGGTCGCCCTTTTCGACCCGGGCACCGTCCTTGAAATGGACTTCGGTGATGGTGGTGTCGACGCGGGTCTTGAGCGCGACGCTGGCGATCGGGGTCACCGTGCCGAGCGCATCGAGCCGGACCGGCACCTGCTTGCGCACGGCCTTGGCGACCTCCACCGGCACCGGCCGGTTGGCGTTGCCGCGGCGGGCGGGCTGCTGGGCGGCCGCGCGCTCGGCGGGCCAGTAGTCTTGGAGGACCGTGGGCCACTTCTGGTGGACGAACACGGCGCCGCCGGCCAGGGCAAGCACAGCTGCCCCAAAAAGCCAGGTTTTCTTGCTCATAAAAGCTGTTTCGACCCGGGCGTTTCGAGCCCGGCCCGGGCGCTCCCTCTCCCGTGCTCTGGCGTTGTTACTGTTACCGCCTGCGGCCGCACGGACAGCCACATTATCATAAGAACGCGCCCGAGTGCATATCCCTGCGCTGGCTGGTAAGAGACGGCCTGAAACCGTCCATTGCAGCCCTGAGCCCGAAGTCCCATGCGAATAGCCACCTGGAACGTCAATTCCATCCGCCAGCGCATGGAGAACCTGCAGGCCTGGCTCGCCGAGACCTCCCCGGACATCGTTTGCCTGCAGGAGATCAAATGCACCGACGAGGCCTTCCCGCGCGAGCCGTTCGAGACGCTGGGCTATAACGTGGCCGTGCACGGCCAGAAGACCTTCAACGGCGTGGCGCTGCTGTCAAAACTGCCGTTCGACGAGGTGAAATCCGGCCTCGATGGCGGCGACGGCGACGTGCAGGCGCGGTTCCTGGAGGGGCTGGTTTCGACCCAAGGCGGCGTGGTGCGGGTGGTCAGCCTCTACCTGCCCAACGGCAACGGCGGTGAAGAGAAATACGCCTATAAGCTCAATTGGATGGAGCGGCTCATTAATTTCTCACGCGAGCGGCTGAAGCTGGAGGAGCCGTTCGTGCTGGCCGGCGACTACAACGTCATCCCCATGCCGCTCGACGCCAAGAAGCCGGAGGCCTGGGTCAACGACGCGCTGTTCCTGCCCGCGACCCGGGAGAAATTTCGCGCGCTGGTCAATCTCGGCCTGACCGACGCCGTCCGGGCGACCACGGACGCCGGCGGCCTCTACAGCTTCTGGGACTACCAGGCCGGCGCCTGGCAGAAGGACGACGGCATTCGCATCGACCACCTGCTGCTGTCGCCGCAGGCCGCCGACAGACTGACCGGCGCCGGCATCGACCGCCACGTGCGCGCCTGGGAGAAGCCCTCCGACCATGTGCCGGTGTGGGTGGATCTGGACATCGAGGCACGCTGAACGTGGGCTTTCCGCCCTCTAGTGGTCCGATTCCGACATTTGCATCCCGTTGCTGCAAGCTCCCGAGCAAATGTCGGAATCAAAGGACCACTAGCAACTATTTGATTCTAGTGGAGCTTCGAATTTGACATTTGATGCGCCGCTTGCCGCAAGTGGGTATCAAATGTCAAATTCGCTCCACTAGCGCACCATCGCCACGCTTTCTTGCCAGCATGCCGGCGGATCACCATACTATCGATATGCTGGTCCTCAAGCGCACCATGAACAGCCCCACGAGCGGCGAGTGGTCTGACCAGGAATTCGACGTATTCGATGGTGACACGCTCGTCGGGCACATCCTGCGCAGCCACGCCGCGTCCTTGGACGGACCATGGCTCTGGACGATCATCTGTCCCCCTGCCGGCGGGTCCAGTGGCCGCGGCTATGCCAAAAGTCTTGAAGCCGCGATGTCCGCATTGACCTCGCAATGGGAAGCGGCGGGCACGGCTCGCGGATGACCTGCTGGCGGCCCGCCCGGTGGCGGGCAGTGCCGGATACCGACGGCAGCGAGCGTCAATCCGACCGCGTGAGCTGATGCTCTTCGGCGATGCGCTCGAACGTCTCGGCGGTGCTCTTGATCCGATAAGACAAGCGGTTGTCGCGTTCGATCGGCAGCCGGCGCACGATCTTGTACGGGCCCCGCGCGGCATTATTGGGGAATTGCGAGCTGAAATAGACGCTCTGGCCGGCGGAATATTTGTGGCTCATGTCCGTCCTCGTGTTGGCTTCGTCTTGCGACGAAAGCGGGGTTCACTGTGCGGACCAGCAAAGACACCCGGCACGGTGGCCGGGCGTCCCTTTAGTAGATTAGAAGCCGGATCAGGCGTTCTGCAGATTGGACGCGGCCTGCTTGCCACGCTCGGTAACGATCTCGTAGCTGACGCGTTGACCCTCGTTGAGGGTGCTCATGCCGGCGCGTTCGACCGCACTGATGTGCACGAACACGTCGCGCGAGCCGTCGCTCGGCGTGATGAAACCAAAACCCTTTTGGGTGTTGAAGAACTTGACGGTACCTGTAGCCATAGTGGATTTCCTCGCGTTGGACGCTGCTTAAGTTGAGATGCGCACCAGCGATTGTCGCCGCATGCGATCGAAACATCCGAGTTTTAGGGGTGACCTGATAAGCGCCCTAACCGGGGGCAGCGCAGCAAGGCAAAACCGAAAACTTGGTTTCAACAAACGTCCCATACACTATTTGGGGCAACGCGTCCACTTGCCATTTGGCCCCTCGGCGCAACGACGCCGCCGGGGCAACGGTCAAGCGGCGGAAGCCTTAACCACGTTGCGCGCAGCAGCGTCCGGCGCCCGGCCCGACGGCAGCATCACGCGCCGCGCCAACCCGAGACGCGCGAGCAGCCAAATCGTCAGCCAGGTGACGTCCAATTCCCACCACAGATGCCCGTGTCGCGCCGAACGCGGATAGGCATGATGATTGTTGTGCCAGCCCTCGCCGTTGCTGAGAAGAGCGACGATCGCGTTGTTGCGGCTGGATTCGCCGGTCTCATAGTTGCGATAGCCCCAAATGTGCGCCACCGAATTGACCGCCCAGGTACTATGCCAGACCAGTACCGTGCGCACGAATACGCCCCAGATCAGCAGGCTGAGCCCGAACTGCAGCGCCTGCACGGCGCTGCCGCCGAGCAGCAACTCGGCCACGACACCCCCGGCAAAGAAGACGAACCAGGACGACAGCACGACCGTCGCCCACCACCGCTTGCGCTCAAGGCGCGCATAGAACGGGTCGCGCAGAATGTCCTTGGCGTAACGGGTGCAAAGGCCGAGGCGCGTCAGCTCCCTGTTCTTGAAGATAAGCCAGCCCATATGGCCCCACAGAAAATTCACCAGGGGGCTGTGTGGATCGGACTGCTCGTCGGCGTGCGCGTGATGCCGCCGGTGGGTCGCCACCCAACGCGCCGGCGTATCTTGAAGACAACACACGCCGAGGATGGCGAAGGCGTGTTCAAGCGGCTTTGGACACACCATGGCGCGATGGGTCAGCAGCCTGTGAAAGCACAGGCCGATCCCCAGCGTGCCGAAAACGTAGAGGCCCATGACGACGAGAACGACGCCGGTCCAACTGAAGAACCAGGGCACGAAGGCGAGACACGCCATGAGATGGCAGAAAGCGAGACCGGCAGCGTCGATCCACGCCACGCGCACCGGCTGCGTGCCCGCGGGCGCTTCCAGTCTGTCCACTGGCACCATTGTCATGGCGGGAACCCTATTGATGCTCTCGCGCTGGGCGCGCTTAACGCAGCCAACCGGCTGCCGGAACCTGACGACCGCTCAGGCGGACTGCGTTCGCGGCGGCGCGCCGGGCTTGCTGGCGTCGGGACGTTTGTTGCGCGGTGCCGCGATCAAGCCCTCGCGGATCGCCTTCTTGCGGGCGAGCTTGCGGGCCCTGCGGATGGCCTCGTTCTTTTCGCGCGCGACTTTTTCCGACGGCTTCTCATAGGACCGGCGCCGCTTCATCTCCCGAAACACGCCCTCGCGCTGCATCTTTTTCTTCAGGACGCGAAGCGCCTGGTCGACGTTGTTATCGCGGACGAATACCTGCAAAAACTCGACTCCTTTATTTTATTCCGTTTTTCAAAGGGTCTTATCGTGCCGCACATAGCCGCAACCGCTGCATACATAGCCGCGGCGTGGAACGGTGTTCCCGAAAGTCGGCGATTCGGTCGGCGCTGGGGTGGTACAGTGCGGACAATGCCCCAAGCTTCAACCGTCGTCCTTGCCGGGCTTGGCCTGCGGTTGCGCATCCAACCGGCGCTGCCAGCGCCGCTCGATCTCGCGAATGATGCGGAAGGGCAAAGCCTGAGCCATGGTGATCCCCCACTCAGGCGGGAGCACAACCGGTCTCACTGCCATCGGCCGCCCAGTAACGACAGCCAATGATTTATTAGATATGGACGTTATCGGCCATGATTGCCAGCTTTATTGGCCTCTTTGCCGATCCAACAGTGGATTAACCGTGGAATCGGTCAACGCCCTTGATTCGAGGAAGTGCCGTCGCCCATTCCAAGCCGAACCACACGCCAACCGGTTCTTTTTCATGCGGGGCGCGGCGGGGCCTTGAAATAGCCCGTATTCATCCCCATCTTGTTTCTATCGATAGTGGGCCGAACGACTGGGCCGCTTCGCCTCGTTACTGACGGCGAGCACGTTTCAGACACTTCTCCAAAATCGACGAACCGGGACAATGGCGCAGGGACTTCCTCCGCCAAGTCTCACGTGTACACCGTCAGTGAAAGGAAAATTCATGAACACCGGTGTTGTTAAGTGGTTTAACAGCCAAAAAGGTTTCGGCTTCATTCAGCCGGAAAGCGGCGACAAGGACGTCTTCGTCCACATCAGCGCGGTCGAACGTGCGGGCTTAAGCACCCTCAACGAAGGGCAGAAAGTCTCGTTCGATATCGTCGCCGACAGCCGCTCCGGCAAATCATCGGCCGATAATCTTCGCGCCGCCTGATCAGGCGCGCGTCAGGGCCATTCCGCTCCAGCCACGGATGTACTGGTAGAGCGTAAGGCCTCAAGTCCCGCGGCCGCTTCGTCGGCCCGCGGGACGCTTTTTTCTGTGCACGTCAAAGGAGCGAGCAATGACAACTTTGAACGATGACCAGCAAAAATCGATGACCGCCGCCAAGAAAGCCGAACGCGAGCGCGACAAGGCGCAAGCGTTGCTGGACTACGAGGCGGAGAAACGCGCCGAGCAAGCCAACATGATGCGGCTGCGCGCGCTGCGCTTGGCCAAGGAACGCACCGACGCGCAAGCCCCGGCCCCTGCCCCGAAGCCGTCCCGCAAGAAGAAGTAACGCGCAAACCGCGCCACCGGCCCCTCTCCACTACTTATGCAGCACCACGACCTTCGTGCCCACGGGCACGCGGGCATAGAGGTCGATGATGTCGTCGTTGACCAGGCGGAAGCAGCCCGACGACACCGCCTGGCCGATGGTCTCCGGCGCGTTGGTGCCATGGATGCGGTAGACGGTGTGGCCGATGTAGAGGGCGCGCGCGCCCAGCGGGTTGCCGGGGCCGCCCGCCATCCAGCGCGGCAGATACGGTTGCCGTTCGATCATCTCGTCCGGCGGCGTCCAGTCAGGCCATTCCTTTTTGCGGCTGATGCGGTGAATGCCGCCCCACTGAAAACCATCGCGGCCGACGCCGATCCCGTAGCGCAGCGCGAGATTGTTGCCCGTGATCAGATAGAGGTAACGATCCGCCGTATGGACGATGATCGTGCCGACGGGATAGTCGGTGCGGTAGAACACCGGGCGGCGGCGGTAGATGTCCTGCACCTTGGCCGCGAGCCCGCTGTGGTCGACACCGGGCGCGACGTCTTCCATGGTGGTCGGCGGCAGCTGCCTCTGGTACTGCGCGGCAGCCGTCACCGGCGCCGCAAAGATCAAAATCGCGGCGGCGGCTTGCGCGTAGCGCTTCGACAACCGTCTCATTGCTCTCATCGGTCGATCTCCCAGGCCCGCACGCCGCGCGCCACGCGCCTTCACTCGAGACGAATGGACCGCCAGCTTCCCTAAATAAAATGCGCGGGGCAAGCCCGCGCAAGACAACCAAACGGGGGCAGACTTCCGCCCCGTCACTCCCGCCGCGATTCCAGCCAGCGCTTGAGATAGACGCCGGCGAGCGCGCGGTCGTCCTCGCTCGCTTCCCGCATCGCGTTCTCGTAGAGCCGGTTGATCCATGCCTGCTCGCTGACCGAGGAATCCTTGGCGTTATCCTTGGCGAGCGTCAGCCACATCAACCCGCGCGCGGCCTGGTGCGGAACATGGTCGCCGGCAAACAGCATGGCGCCGAGCATGGCCTGCGCCCGGCACTGGCCTTTCTGCGCCGACAGCACGAACCAGCGCGCCGCGGTGCGCGGATCGTGCGGGGCGCCCTTGCCGTCGAGATAGAGCCGCGCGAGATAATACTGCGCGTCGGGATCGCGGAAATAGGACGCCGCATAGGCGAATATCTGCCGCGCCCGCGCGGGATCGCGCTTGACGCGGGTGTTCGGGATGCCGTCGAGGTAATAGCGGCCGAGAGCCACGAAAGCGTTGGCGACGAAGCGCGACGCGCGCGTGTTCGGATTGTCGGTCGGCATGGTGGTCGGCGATGCGCTCGAAATATTTGAACGCCTTGAGATCGTCCTGCGCGACGCCGTCGCCTTCGGCATACATGCGGCCGAGCTTCCACTGCGCCAGCGGATGACCCTTCTCGGCGGCGTATTCGAGCGAATTGATAGCCTTGGTCTTCTGGCCGGCCATCAGCCAATGGGCGCCGGAGCGGAACGCCTGCGTCGGCGTCATCGGCCGCGCCGGGTTGACCGCGTTGTCGGACTGACTGCCGTCGAAGGCAAGCGCCGGCGCCGCCGCGAACACGGCGCCGATCACGGCCGCACGCAACAGGGTCTCAACTGTCCGCATAACACTCTTTCTCAGCCGCCCCGCCCGGATGGGTCACCGCGCCGTCGACGGCCGGCCCCACCTGTTGGGCGTATTTCCAAAGATAGCCCGAGGTCGCTTCGCTCGCGCGCGCCACCCACTTGGTCTTGCGCGCGGCCAGTTCGGCGTCGGAGAGCTTGACGTTAAGCGTTCCGGTGGTCGCGTCGATCTCGATGATGTCGCCATCCTCGATCAGCGCAATCGGGCCGCCGACCGCCGCTTCCGGACCGACGTGGCCGACGCAGAAGCCTCGGGTCGCGCCGGAGAAGCGACCGTCGGTGATCAGCGCGACTTTTTCGCCCTGGCCCTGGCCGTAAAGCGCGGCCGTGGTCGAGAGCATTTCGCGCATGCCGGGGCCGCCCTTCGGCCCTTCGTAACGGATAACCAGAACTTCGCCGGCCTTGTAGGTGCGGTTCTTCACCGCCTCGAAGCAGGCTTCCTCGCCGTCGAAGCAACGCGCCGGACCCGTGAACTTCAACGTCTTCATGCCGGCGATCTTCACGATGGCGCCTTCCGGCGCGAGATTGCCTTTCAGGCCGGTAACGCCGCCGGTCGCAAGAATAGGCTTGTCGGCCGGCCGCACCACGTCCTGATCCGGATTGAATTTCACGCTCGCAAGATTTTCGGCAATCGTGCGGCCGGTCACGGTGAGGCAATCGCCGTGCAGGTAGCCGTTGTCGAGCATGGTCTTCATCAAATTTGGCACGCCGCCAGCTTCGAACATGTCTTTGGCGACATAACGGCCACCCGGTTTCAAATCCGCGATATAAGGTGTCTTTTTGAAGATTTCGGCGACGTCGAACAGCGTGAACTCGATACCGCATTCATGCGCGATCGCCGGTAGATGCAGCGCCGCATTGGTGGATCCGCCGGTGGCGGCGACCACGGCGGCGGCATTTTCCAGCGCTTTACGCGTCACGATATCGCGCGGGCGGATGTTCTTGAGGATCAAATCCATGATCATCTCGCCGGCCAGCATGCAGAACTTGTCGCGCATCTCGTAAGGCGCGGGCGCGCCGGCCGAATACGGCAGCGCCAGGCCGATCGCTTCCGACACGGTCGCCATGGTGTTGGCGGTAAATTGCGCGCCGCAGGCGCCGGCCGACGGACACGCGGCCTGTTCGAGTTCCAGCAACTCTTCGCTCGACATTTCGCCGACGGAGTACCGGCCAACCGCTTCGTAGACGTCCTGGACGGTGACTTCCTTGCCCTTGAAGGTGCCCGGTAAGATCGAACCGCCATAGATGTAGATCGACGGCACGTTGAGGCGGCACATCGCCATCATCATGCCGGGTTGCGACTTGTCGCAGCCGGCGACGCCGATGAGGGCGTCATAGGCGTGGCCGCGCATGGTGAGTTCGACCGAGTCGGCGATCACTTCGCGCGACGGCAGCGAGGCCTTCATGCCGGCATGGCCCATGGCGATGCCGTCGGTGACGGTGATGGTGCAGAATTCACGCGCCGTGGCGCCGACCGAAGCGACGCCTTTTTTCACGGCCTGGGCCTGGCGCATCAGCGCGATGTTGCAGGGCGCGGCTTCGTTCCAGCAGGTGGCGACGCCGACGAAGGGCTGGTGGATCTGCTCTTCGGTCAGACCCATGGCGTAATAGAAGGCGCGATGCGGCGCGCGCTCCGGCCCTTCGGTCGCGTGCCGGCTCGGAAGTTTTGATTTCAGATTGCTTTTGGCGTCCATCGTCCTTGCTGGCCCCCCGGCCCAACTCGTCCGCAAACCTGCGTTCGGTACTGCGCGTTACGTTACTTGCCGGAAAAATCCGGCTGATTTTCTGCCAATCCCGTTAACCGGCGATGCCCAACCGGCCGCAAAAGCGGAAGCTCGGCAACGGCTTAAACCTCCGTTTTATTAGCCTGTGGATGTCGTTGAAGGGTATGGCCAAATCGCGGCGTTGCCGGCTTTCGAAAGCCTCGGCGGTAGGATTGCAGGCGGGGTGTTGCAGGCAGGCCACAACCTGTGGCCATGCTGCGACGCACACTGACGGCCGCCTGCCCCGGACCACCGCTCGTCCCCGCGCCAGCGCGGACCCAGGACCACGAACATGGGCCATGAACGAGGGCTTCGCGATGCGGCCCCTGGATTTCGCTTGCGCGGGAATGAGCGGAGAATGCATCAAGCTCCGAAATGCCCCGTCCCGCCCGCCTCCGCCGCTCCTTCTTCGCCCGCTCGGTGCATGACGTCGCGCCCGAACTGATCGGGGCGACGCTCACGGTCGGCGGCGTGGGGGGTATGATCGTCGAGGTCGAGGCCTATCACCACACCGACCCGGCGGCGCATTCCTACAACGGCCGCACGCAGCGCAACGCGGTGATGTTCGGGCCGCCCGGTTTCGCCTACGTCTACCGCTCCTACGGCATCCACTGGTGCCTGAATTTCGTCTGCGAGGTGGAGGGCTCCGCCAGCGCCGTGCTGATCCGGGCGCTGGAGCCGACGGCCGGGCTCAGCCTCATGCGCCGGCGGCGGGGGCTGAGCGAGCCGCGCGCGCTGTGCTCGGGCCCCGGCAAGCTCGGCGAGGCGCTCGGCATCACCATCAAGCACAACGGCCTCGCCCTCGACCGGGCGCCGTTCGCGCTGCGCGCGCGCGCGGACACGCCGGAGATCGTCACCGGCCCGCGCATCGGCATCTCGAAGGCGGTGGAGCACCCCTGGCGCTACGGGCTGAAGGGGTCGAAATTCTTGAGCAAGCCGTTCAAGCCGGCGCGGTGAACGCGCCGGACGCCCTCACGGCTCTTTCTCCGTATGTGCGGGACCCTCCGTATGCACCGCATGCGCCGTGTGCGGCCTGGCCCAATTCAACGAAACCCAGAACATCCAGGCAAACAGCGGGATCGCGATGATCGAGCACCACCAGGCGAAGTGGAAATAATCGGTGCGCCAATCGACCAAATTCGCGAGCTGGCTTATCTCATCGGTGAAATCGAGGCTGTTGGGCGCGTTGCACGCGACGTAGCCGTAAAACGGATACGAAACTTCGGAGACGAACAGGCAGGCGACCGCCGCGGCCAGCGACAGGAAGATCACCTTGAGCGCCAGCCAGCGCGCCAGCCCGCGCTTGTTGAAAACGCCGCCCTTCTCGGCGGCGAAAGTGGTGGCGGCGACGATGATGCCGTCGAAGGCCAGCAGCGCCAACCCCTTGTCGTCGAGGATGTTCATCATCTCGTAGAACGACTGCACGATCTCCAGGGCGTTCGGCGGCGCAATTTGGGTGCCGGCCGCGTGCAATAGCTCGATCTTTTGCAGCAAGTTACACACCATGACGTCTCCCCCGGCCTGACGGCGCCTCATCATAATCGAGCGCGGAGGCGTGTCGAGAGATGCGCCCGCTGGAACGCGGTCGCCTCACCGTGACGGATCGAGGCGAAACCCGGCGTCGAACCCGAGTTCGCGCTTGGCCTTCTCGCTCGACAGCACGTCGGTGTCCTCGGCGATGTTGTAGATGCCGGGCTTGCCCTTGGTGAGCGCGAGCAATGTCGCCTGCGCCGCGGCGTCCACATGCACCGCCGGCTGCCGCGACGGCGTATCGCCGGACCAGGTGCCGGGGCCGTAGAAGAAGCCGTAACGCAGCACGATGCCCTGCGGCCGCGACAGCACCGCCTGCTCCAGCGCCTGAACCGCGGAAACCGTGCCCCCCATCGGGCCGTCGGCCGGCAGCAGCGCATCGCTCTCCGTGCGCGCGCCCTCGCCCGGCGCATAGATGAAGGCGATGCTCTGGGCGATCATGCGGCCGACGCCCGCTGCTTTCGCCGCTGCGACCAGGTTGGCCGTGCCCTCGATGCGCAGCCGCGCGTTGCGCTTGAGCGCCTCGTCGTATTGCGGCGTGCCGGGGGCAAAAGCGAGGTCGGTGAGCTGGTGGATGACCGCGTCGCGGCTTGGCCGCGACAACCGCGCGCCGAAGCGCCTCGGCATCGAATACGTCGACGACGACCGGTTCGGCGCCGAGCTTTGCAATCGCATCGGCCTTGTCGGCCGAGCGCGTGGTGCCGATGACCTCATGGCCGGTTGCGACGCAACAAGCGGCGTCAGCCGCCGCCCGATGGCGCCGCCAGCGCCGGCGAGAAAGAGTTTCATGACTGCGATGTAATCCGTGCCGCGCGGTCTTTCAACGATAGCCGCGGCACGCCAATTCCACCGTTCGTCCCCGCGCAAGCGGGGACCCAGATCAAAAAGACTGGATTCCCGCTTTCGCGGGAATGAACGGAGAGCGCTTCAGGCCATACCGGTCATTGTCTACGCCGCGCCCTTCAGCCGCTCCATCGCCTCGGCGATCTTGGCCTTGCGCGCCAGCGCTTCCTCGCGCTTTTCCTTCTCCTCCTCGACCACCTCTTCCGGCGCGCGGTCGACGAATTTCGGATTGCCGAGCTTGGCGTCGACGCGCGCGATGTCGGCCTCGGCCTTCTTCATTTCCTTGTCGAGGCGCGCGCGCTCGGCGGCGAGATCGATGACGCCGTTCAGCGGCAGCGCCACGACCTCGCCGCGCACCACGAGCTGCACCGAGCCTTGCGGCGCGGTGGCGGCCGATGAAATGTCCGACACGCGCGCGAGGCGCTTGATGAACTCGGCCCAGCGCTCGGCGCGCGCTTGCGTCTCGGCGGACGCGCCGGCCAGCACCAGCGGGATGTTGACGTTGATGTTCATCTCGGCGCGGATCGACCGGATGGCGGTGACCAGATCGATCACCCAGCCGATTTCGGCTTCGGCCTTGTCGTCGGCAAGGCCTTCGAGCTTCGGCCAGTCGCTGAGCGCGAGCAGTTGCGCGCGCTTCGGCCCCTGCTCGGCCGTCACCGCCCACAGTTCCTCGGTGACGAACGGCATGAACGGATGCAGCAGCTTGAGGATTTCATCGAGCGCCCAGGCGGCCATCGCGCGCGTCTCGTCCTTGGCCGCGACCGTCGGGACCGGTCAAGCAGCGGCTTCGACAGCTCGACATACCAGTCGCAATAGACGTTCCAGACGAAGCGATAGGCCGCATCGGCCGCCTCGCTGAAGCCGTAAGCCTCGATCGCCTGCGTGATCTCGGCGGCGGCTTTTGCGGTTTCGTGCGCGATCCAGCGGTTGAGCGTTTCCTTGGCGGATTTCGGATCGAAGCCCTCGACGCGCTTGGCGCCGTTGAATTCGACAAAACGCGCGGCGTTCCACAGCTTGGTCGCGAAGTTGCGGTTGTTCTCGACGTCCTGCGGCGCCGAGCCTGATGTCGTGGCCGGGCGCGACCGCGCGCATCAAGGTGAAGCGCAGCGCGTCGGCGCCGAATTCGTCGATGACGCCGAGCGGGTCGACCACGTTGCCCTTCGACTTCGACATCTTGGCGCCGGAGGCGTCGCGCACCAGGCGGTGGATGTAGATGTCGGCGAACGGGATTTCGGCGCGCCCTTGTCGTCCTTCATGAAATGAAGGCCCATCATCATCATGCGGGCGACCCAGAAGAAGATGATGTCGAAGCCGGTGACCAGCGCCGAGGTCGGATAGTAGCGCTTGAGCTCCGGCGTCTCGTCCGGCCAGCCGAGCGTCGAGAACGGCCACAGCGCCGAGGAGAACCAGGTGTCGAGCACGTCCTCGTCGCGCTTCAAAAGTATGGGCTGCTTGGACCCATAAACGTACTTACTTCGCCATAGCCTGCCATTCTTCGTCGTTACTCGCGACATCGACCTGGATGCCAGTATAAGTAGCTCTAGCGGCCGCAAGCGCTTCTTCTTCGGATGCGCGACGAATATTTCTGGCATTGTCGAATCTACGTGTTTTCCATCACGTGTTGTGGCCCGTACCAAGCCGGAATTTGATGCCCCCACCACAACTGGCGCGAGATGCACCAGGGCTGGATGTTTTCCATCCAGTTGAAATAGGTGTTCTCCCAGTTCTTCGGGATGAACTTGGTCTTGCCCTCGCGCACGGCCGCGATCGCCGGCTTCGCCAGTTCCTTGGCGTTGACGTACCACTGATCGGTCAAATACGGCTCGATCACCACATTGGAGCGGTCGCCGTGCGGCACCACATGGCTGTGTGGCTCGATCTTCTCGACCAGGTTCACGCCTTCCAGCCGCTCACGATCTCCTTGCGCGCGGCGAAGCGGTCGAGCCCGTCGAGCGTCAGCGTCTCGTCGAGTTCGCTCGATGTCGGCACGTCGGCGAGGAAATCGTCGTTGTTCTTCAGCGCGAGCTTGGCTTCGACATTGAAGATATTGATCTGCGGCAGCTCATGCCGCTTGCCGACCTCGAAGTCGTTGAAGTCGTGCGCCGGCGTGATCTTCACCGCGCCCGAGCCCTTCTCCGGGTCGGAATAGTCGTCGGCGACGATCGGAATCTTGCGTCCGACCAAGCGGCAGGATGACGTTCTTGCCGACCAGCGCCTTGTAGCGCTCGTCGTCCGGATGCACCGCCACCGCGGTGTCGCCCAGCATGGTCTCCGGCCGCGTGGTGGCGACCACGATGAAGGTCGAGGGATCGTCCGGATTGAAGGTCTTGCCCTCGATCGGATAGCGCAGGTGCCAGAGGTGGCCCTTGGTCTCGACCTGCACCACTTCCAGGTCGGAGATGGCGGTCGAGCAGCTTGGGGTCCCAGTTGACCAGCCGCTTGTCCTTGTAGATCAGTCCAGCGCGATAAAGCTCCACAAAAACTTTAACGACCGCCTTGGACAGCCCCTCGTCCATGGTAAATCGCTCGCGCGACCAGTCGCACGACGCGCCCAGCCGCTTGAGCTGGTTGACGATGGTGCCGCCCGATTCGGCCTTCCAGTCCCACACCCGCTCGAGGAACTTCTCGCGCCCCATCTCGCGCCGGCCCGGCTCCTGGCGCTCCATCAGCTGCCGCTCGACCACCATCTGGGTCGCGATGCCGGCATGGTCGGTGCCCGGCTGCCACAGCACGTCCTTGCCGCGCATGCGCTCGAAGCGGCAGAGCACGTCCTGCAGCGTGTTGTTGAGCGCATGGCCCATATGCAGCGAGCCGGTGACGTTGGGCGGCGGAATGACGATAGAATACGCCTCGGCCTGGGCGCGCTCCGGCCGGCCGGCGCGGAAGGCTCCCGCCTGTTCCCATGTCTGGTAGATGCGGCCCTCGACCTCCGAGGGCTGATAGGTCTTTTCGATCATTTCGCCGTCTTATCTGAAATTTCGGTCGCGCGACGCGCGTTTGGCGCGCTAGTGGTCCAATTCCGACATTTGCAACCCGTCGCTGCAAGCTCCCGAGCAAATGTCGGAATCAAAGGACCACTAGCAATTATTTGATTCTAGTGGAGCTTTGAATTTGACATTTGATGACCAGCCCGCCGCATAGGGGTATCAAATGTCAAATTCGCTCCACTAGAAAGCCCGCCACACCCTCCGGAGTCAACGTGTCCTCGCCCCCGTCCGCCATCCCCGCCGCGGCCCCGGCCCCCGACCGCGCCCTTACCCGGGCGATCGTCCTGATGTCACTCGCCGCCTTTGGCAGCGGTCTCTCCATGCGGGTATCCGACCCGCTATTGCCACAGGTGGCGAGTGATTTCGGCACCAGCCTGGGCGCGGCCTCGTTCATCGTCACCGCCTATTCGGTGTCTTATGGGTTCACCCAGGTCTTCTCCGGGGTCATCGGCGACCGGCTCGGCAAGTGCCAGGCCGTGGCGGTCGCCTGTGGGCTCTCCGGGGTGCTGGTGCTGCTGTGCGCACTCTCGCAGTCGTTGCCGCAGCTTGCGCTCGCGCGCCTCGTTTCCGCGCCAGCCGCCGCCATCATCGTACCGCTCGGCCTCGCCTATATCGGCGACGTGGTGCCCTACGCGCGACGGCAAACGGCAGTGGCGCGCTATATGGCCGGACAGATGATCGGCATGATCAGCGGCCAGGTCGCCGGCGGCATCATCGGCGACCACTTCGGCTGGCGCATGGTGTTCGTCGTACTTGCCGGCGTATTCATCCTGTCAGCGTTGGCACTCGCCAGTCAGTTCCGCGGCAATCCCTGGACCAAACCGGTCCGGCACGAGGGCGCGGCGCGTCAGGGCATGATCGCCGGGTACCGCGCGTTGGGCGCAAGCGCGTGGGCGCGCTTCATCACGCTCGCCGCCTTCATCGAAGGCGCCGTTTTCTTCGGTGGCTTTACCTACGTCGCGGCCAATCTGCACGCCCGCTTCGGCCTGAGCTTCTCCACCGTCGGCGTGATCGTGGCGGCCTTCGGTCTCGGCTGCATTCTGTTTGTCGCCACCGTCCACCGCATGGTGGCAATACTCGGCGAACGCGGGCTGGCGGTCGCCGCCGGCGTGGTGGCAATGCTGGCATTTCTGATGCTCGCCGTTCTGCCGGTTTGGCAGGCGGCGCCGGTCGCCTGCGTCATGCTCGGCTTTGGCTATTACATGCTGCACAACACGCTGCAGACCAACGCGACGCAGATGCTGCCTGAAGCGCGCGGCACCGCCATGGCCGGGTTTTCCGCCTCGCTCTATCTCGGCCAGAGCTTCGGCGTGGCGGCGGCGGCGCCCATCGTCGACCGCACCAGTGCAGTGCCGGTGTTCGTGCTGGCGGCGGTGCTGTGGCTGGCGCTGGCGTTCTGGGTCGCCTATCGCATCGGCGGGCGCGACGGCTGAAAGACCATCACCGGCGCCTCTTCTCCCCTCCCCCGCGCGCCCTTGCGAGATGCGGGGGGAAACAAGCGGTGTTAGTGATCAGCGCCCGCGCGAGACGCGTTCGATCTCCGCGCGCACGATGCGCTCGACCAGCCCCGGCAGGTTGTCGTCGAGCCAAGTCTTCAGCATCGGCCGCAGCATGTCTTTCACCAGGTCCTCGAGCGTGCGCGCGTTGTTGCCGAGAATGGTGTTGGCGAGCGAATTGAACGCGTTGTCCACCGCTGCCGCCGTCGTGTTCGACAGCAACTGATCGCCGGCGCTTTCATTGAACTGGCGGCGCGCCTCGTCGACTGTATTGCGATCGCCCGCCGCCTCGCTGAACACGATGTCGGAACTGCCCTCAATGGTGCGGAATCCGGCCGGTTGCTGGGGCGGCGGCTCGGGCTGCGCCGCCATGTCTTCCGTCAGCACCAGCACGTCCGCGGCCGGTTCCGGCGCCGGCGGCTCCGGTTCCGGTTCGGGCTTGGCAGCGGCTGGCGGCGGCGGTGCAGGCTGCGGCGCTTTCGGCTGCTCCAGGTCGGCCAGCATCGCGTCGACGTCATCCTGGGTGTTGGCGACCGGCTCCGGTGGTGGCGGCGGTGCCGGCGGAGGCGGCGCAGCCTTAACAGGCGCTGGCGCAGCGGCCTTGGCGGCTTTGCCGCCACCGTCGTCGTCAGCGATAATGCGTCGGATGGAGGCCAGAATCTCCTCCATCGAGGGCTCTTGGGCCTTTGCCGCTTGGCTCATTGGCACACTTTCCCGAGCGCAGTTCTGGTTTCCGAACCCAGATTCGCTTCCGCTAGCCCGCGCAGGCGCGAATCATCGATGAATCCCTTTATACGCCAGAGGCGTACGGCATTGGCAGGCTGAAAACC
This sequence comes from uncultured Pseudomonadota bacterium, assembly GCA_963829785.1. Taxonomy (GTDB): domain Bacteria; phylum Pseudomonadota; class Alphaproteobacteria; order Rhizobiales; family Xanthobacteraceae; genus Pseudolabrys. Next base: position 58,601 of record CAWHJZ010000019.1, read on the forward strand.
CGCAACGCCGCAATCAATTGTGGACACTGGCGTGAGAAAAAAGGCCGCGGAACGTGGGGCGGCGAACGGTCGCGCCGGTCCTCGTGCGGTGGATTTGAAGTTCGTCACATTGCTTGCAGCGAGTCCGGAAACGAATTTCAAATCCAAAACCGCACAAGAATCAAAAAGTTGCTAGTGTCCTTTAATTCCGACATTTGCTCGCGAGCTTGCAGCAGCGGGATGCAAATGTCGGAATTGAACCACTAGCGCCCGTCCGGGGTGCGCATCCCGGCCCAACTGTCCCGGACCTGACGGTAATGCACCTTCGGGTCATAAGTCGGCACCCTGAGGCCCAGCATCTGCGGCGACAGCCGGCCAACCGCCGATAGAAGCGTATAAGACGCCACCACCCGGTCACGCTGCGCGGAGACCAGCGACACCCGCGCGTTGACCAGTTCCTGCTGCGCGTTGAGGACGTCGAGCGTGGTGCGCTGACCGACGCGCGCCTCTTCGCGCACGCCGTTGAGCGCGATCTCGGCGGCCTGCACCTGCGACTGCGTCGCGTCGATATTGGCCTTGGCCGCCTCGAGCTGACCCCACGACTGGACCACGTTCTGGCGCACCGTATCGCGCGCGTTGTCGAGGTCGAGCCGCTTCTGCCCGAGCGTCTCCTTGGCCTGGCGGATCAAGGAATATTCCGAGCCGCCCTGATAGACCGGCACGCTCAGGGTCCCGAGTATCGAGGCGTTGTAACTTTCCATCACGCTCAGGCTCGACGTGCTCAGAAAGTTCTTCGTATAGCTGCCCGTTACCGAGAGGCTCGGATAGAGCGAGCCCTCGGCGACCTTCACCGCCAACTGCGCCACGTCGACGTTGTATTCGGCGGCCGCCACCGACGGATTGGTCGAAATGCCGACAGCGATCGCCGCCGGCAGGGTGCGGGGCGAATAGCGGTCCACCGACGTCGCGGGCGTCAGCCGACCCGGCTGGGTGCCGATCACCTTGCGGTAGGCGGCGGCCGACGTCTTGTAGTTGGACTCCGCGGTCAGCAACGACGAGCGTCCTTGCGCCAGCCGTGATTCCGACTGCGCCACGTCGGTGCGCGTCACCTCGCCGACGTTGAAGCGGTCGCGGGTCTGCCGCAGTTGTTCCTGCAGCACCTCGACGTTGCTCTTCTGCAAACCGAGGATGGCGGTGTCGCGCAGCAGGTTCATGTAAGCGGTGGCGGCGTCGAGCAGCACCGATTGTTCGGTGTTGCGCAGCGTCGCGCGCGCCGCCAGCACCTGGCTCTCGGCCTTGCGCGTCTTGTTGGCGGTCTGGAAACCGTTGAAAAGCGTCTGGCTGGCGGTGACGCTGGTCGAGAACGGCGAATTGTAGCCGCTGCTGGTCGTATAGACCGGCACGCCGCTCGAGGTCGACTTCGAGGTCGACGATATTGACTGCTCGCCGCCGGTGGCCGTGATCGTGACCTTGGGACGATAGCCGGACAGCGCCTGCGGCACGTTCTCGTCGGTCGAGCGCACCGAGGCGCGCTGCGCGTTGAGCGACGGGTTGTTCTTGTAGGCTTTCACCAGGGCGGAATTGAGCGTCTCGGCCCGCGCCGTCGCGCCGGCCGCCGCGCAGGCGACAGCCGCGACGGCGATTACGCTGCCCCAACGGCGAAGCCCGAATGGGCCCCCGAGACGCCGATCAAAACGCGACATGAAACGCCCCAACCGACCTTCTCCCCACGCCGACTTCCGGCGACTCTACCAAATAGAAGCAGCCACCATAAGCACCCCCGCCGGGGCTTGAAAGCCCTCGGCCGGACGGCATCAACAGAATGCCCGAAGTCTGCGGATTTTACGCAACGGTTTAAGACACAACGGTATCAGAATGCGAATTCGACGGGTTTTATGAAGCCCGGCAGCACCGCGGCGGTGGCGTCGAAAATGTGGCGGGCGCCCATCTCGTCGCCCGTGCGGGTAAAGACCGTGGCCTTGGCGCCGGGGCCCGCCCCCATGACGCAGACGAGCCGGCCGCCGTCCGTGAGCAGGCGGAACAGCGGCTCCGGGGTGATTTCGCTGGCCCCTTCCAGCAGGATCGCGTCGAAGGGCGCCCCGGCGGCCCCGCCGGTCATGAGCGGGCCGCAGACGACGCGCGCATTGGGCGTGTCGGCAAGATGCGTCTTCGCCGCTTCCGCCAGCGCCGCATCCTCCTCCAGCGCCACCACCTCGCCCGCGATGCGGGAAAGCACCGCCGCGCCGTAGCCGGTGGTGCAGCCGACGTCGAGCACGCGGTCGGTACCGGCGAGATCGGCGGCCTGGATCAGCTTGGCCAGCACCATGGGCTTGAGCAGGCGGCGGCCGCCCGCCCCCACCGGCACGTCGAGGTCGAGATAGGCGAGCCCGCTCGCCGCCGGCGGCAGGAAGCGCTCACGCGGGATGTCCTGCATGGCCGAAACGATGCGCGGGTCGGTGACGTCGGCGGCGCGGACCTGGCCATCCACCATGTGGCGGCGCGCAGCGGCGAAGTCGGTCATCGCAGTCCTCGGCGAAGCTTGTGGGGCGCGGAATACGCGAGCTTTTCTGCGGCAAGGCCGGGCAAAAGGCAAGCCAAGGGGCGGCATGCCTGCCCGCCGTTGTGGAGCGCGCCGCCCTCCTATATAGGCAGGGGCGGAAAGCGGCCGGCCTCGTCAAGGGGCCGGCGGGTTTTTCAAGGGCCACGTGGCGGAGTGGTTACGCAGCGGACTGCAAATCCGTGCACGCCGGTTCGATTCCGGCCGTGGCCTCCAACCTTCGCGCCTTGACGGGCCCCCGCCCGGCCGCCAGATAAGGTCGGCCAGAGCCGCCAGTCTTCATGCTTTGCAAAGTAATTTAGCTTTGTTATAGGCCCCGAGCGCGAGACGCCGGCTTGTTCCCCGGTAGCTCAGTGGTAGAGCAACCGGCTGTTAACCGGTTGGTCGCTGGTTCGAATCCGGCCCGGGGAGCCATTCATTTTCAAGGCGTTATCGCCAGAATCTCATTTTCGCCCGGAACGCGAGGAAACGGCTTCAACCGCTTGGCATGCGGCGGCTGGTTCGATAAGCCTTTTTTCCCTCACCTGCGCAGGCGACGATCGTTTCCCTGACCATTCCATGGGCGCTGTGGCGCCGCCCCACCTGTTTCAAGGTCCATGATCCCCCTCACCAGCCCCCTCACCACCGACCTCTACGAGCTCAACATGGTCCAGGCCTACCTGGACAAGGGCGAGGACAAGGAGGCCGTGTTCGAGTTCTTCGTGCGGCGGCTGCCGGATCGTCGCGGCTTCCTGCTCGCCGCCGGCCTCGAGGACGCGCTCGATTATCTGGAAAACCTGCGCTTCTCCGACGAGGAACTTGCGTGGCTCGAAAACAGCGGCCGCTTCCGCAAGAACCTGCTCGACTATCTCGCCGCCTTCCGCTTCACCGGCGACGTGCACGCGATCCCCGAAGGCACCGTGTGCTTTCCCAACGAGCCGCTCATCCGCATCACCGCGCCGCTGCCGCAGGCGCAGCTCGTCGAAATCGCGGCTGATCAACATCCTGCATTTCCAGACGCTGATCGCGTCGAAAGCCGCGCGCATGGTGCTGGCCGCGCCCGGCAAGATCCTGTCCGACTTCGGCCTGCGCACCGCGCACGGAGCGGAAGCCGGGCTCTATTCGGCGCGCGCGAGCTACATCGCCGGCTTTGCCGGCGCCGCCAACGTGCTGGCCGGCCCGCGCTACGGCATTCCGGTGGTCGGCACCATGGCGCATTCCTACGTGCAGGTGCACGACAACGAGATGCAGGCCTTCGAGGACTTCGCGCGCGCGCGGCCCGAAGGCGTGATCCTCTTGATCGACACCTACGACACCGAGCAAGGCGCCCGCAAAGTGGTCGAGCTCGCGCCGCGTTTGAAGGCCGACGGCATCGCCATCCGCGCCGTGCGCATCGACAGCGGCGATCTCACCGAGATGGCGCGGCGCGTGCGCCGCATCCTCGACGACGGCGGGCTGAAGGACGTCATGATCGTGGTCTCAGGCGGCGTCACCGAGGACGTGCTGCAGACCATGATGGCTGAGGGCGCGCCCATCGACGGCTTCGGCATCGGCGTCAATCTCGACGTGTCCACCGACGCGCCGGCGCTCGACTGCGCCTACAAGCTGCAGGAATACGCCGGCACGCCGCGCCGCAAGCTGTCGGAAGGCAAGCAGACCTGGCCCGGCCGCAAGCAGGTCTGGCGCGCCTACGACGCGGACGGCCGCATGGCCGGCGATATCCTGTCGGTCGAAACCGACAAGCACCCGGGCGAAACCTTGATCGAGCCGGTGATGCGCGCCGGCAGCCGCCTTGGCGCCGCGCCGACGCTCGATGCGATCCGCGAACGCGCCAAGCGCGACCTTGCCCGCCTGCCTGGCCCCCTCGCCAAGCTCGCGCCGGGCAGCTATCCGGTCACGGTCGCCGACACGCTCCAGGCGCTCGCCGCCGAAGCCACCCGCCTCGCCAAGGGGTAAGCCAAGGGATGAACCAAGCGCTGAGCGCGCGAACAAACCGCTCGTCCCCGCGAAAGCGGGGACCCAGGGCGAAATCTCAGGGTTTGCAGTCTCGGCTCTGGATTCCCGCTTGCGCGGGAATGAGCGGAGTTTGCACCGGCAAAACGAAGACCCTCTACCGCGGCGCTTCCTTGCTGATGCGCTCGCCGTAGGTCTTTGGGTCGAGCCCGCAAACGCCGAAGCGCGGCAGATAGCCCATCAGGAAGTCGTTGACCCCGAGCCGGTGCAGGCCCGCCACGTCGCCGGCGAGCAGCAGCTTGCGTTCCTCGTCGGTGATGTCCAGGCCCTTCAAGGCGTCCGCGGGATTCTCTTTCATCGCCGCGCGAAACGCATGATCGCGCAGCAGTTCGCGCAAGAGATAATTGACGTTGTAGACCGACATCGTCAGCCCTCCCGCCACACGGCGTAGGCGTGGCCGTTGGCCATCTGCGGCGTCACCGATTGCGCCGCCTTGGCGCCGACGGTGCCGAGCATGGCGATCCAGTTGAGCAGTTCGCCCGCCACGTTACCGGCGGCTTTAAATTTCTCCGGTGTCGCCTCCGCGATCAGCGTGTCGACGTCGCCCTTTTCCAGGAGCCCGCACACCCGCGTCACCCAGTCCGGATCGGGCACGCCGTCGCCGAAACCGATCTTGAGGCGCGGTCCCCACACTTCCAATGAAATACTGCCGCTGCCGATGGTCACCACCCGCAAGGGACTGCGGCCAGCTCTTGATCGCTTCGCGCAGGGTGCGGCCGAGCTCATAGCAGCGCGCCGCCGACGGCCACGGCGGCACGTGGCCGCTGATGAAAATCGGCACCACCGGGATCTGCATCTCCGGCGTCAGGAAATGCAGCGGTACGATGATCGAGTGATCGACGGCAAACTTCTGCGTCGTCGAAATATCGTAACCGGCGCCGACGCAGGTCTTGTGCAGATGACCGGCGAAATCCGGCAGCGACTTCACCGTATAGGGCGGCGTCGCGCGCACCTCGTCGCAGGCGCCGGTGAAACTGTCGGTCACGCCCATGGCGAAGATCGGCAGGTTGTCGAAGAAGAACGTATTGAGATGGTCGGTATCGAAGATCACCAGCACGTCGGGCTTCATCGCTTGAAGCGCCTCGCGCAGCGCGCCGAAATAGCGCGCGGTCTCGCAGTCCGGCCCGTCGCGCTCGACGAAGAATGGAAAGAACGGCGTATGCGGTACGCCCAGCGCGCCCACGATCTCGGCCACGTTGCCCCCTGTCAGTCCGGCCGCGTTATGCGCGGCGCTTATGCCGTCCCCGCTTTATTCCACCCACGCGCACCCTCGCCGTAGAGCTCGTGGCCGTTGTCGGTCACGACCACGGTGTCCTCCAGCTTGATGAAGCCGCGGCCCGGATGCTTGAGCGTGGTCTCCACCGAGATCACCATGCCGGGCTCCAGCGGCTTGTCGGCATCGTCCGCCGGATACGGCACCGGCCCCGAGTCGGTCAGCCGCGGCGCCTCGTGGCTGACCATGCCCATGCCGTGGGCGAGGAATTCCATGTTGTTGTGGTGCTTGGACTTGGCCACCAGCGGCTCGGCGGCCTCGTAAAGCGCGCGGCCCATGGCGCCGGGCCTTGCGGCCTTGAAGGCGGCGCGCTGGATGGTCTCGATCTCCGCCAGCAGGTCTTCAAGTTCGGCATCCGCCTCGCCCTGGATCGCCATGCGGCAGAGGTCGCCGATATAGCCGTGATAGTTGCCGCCGGAATCGAGCGACAGGATCTCGCCCTTGCCCCACACCTGGTCCGACGGCGCGCGGTTCATGCTGGTGCCGCAGGTGATCAGGCAATATTCGAAATTGAGGCCCCGCAGGGTTTCCTGCTGGCGCAACTCCTCCACCACCTCGGCCTTGGTCTTTCCCGGTCCGGTCTTGGCGATCACCGCCTGCATGGCCGAGACCACCGCTTCCGACGCGGTCTTGAGCAACTTCAGCTCGTCCGCCGACTTCACCAGCCGCTGGCGCTCCATCACATAGAGCGCGTCGACCCATTCGGCGTCGGGGAATGCCTTGCGCAGCACTTGCGCTGCGTCATAGGGCAGGAAGCCGAGCTCGGTCGCGATGCGTTTCGGCTTCACGCCGGCCTTCTTCAGGTAGTCAACCGCCGTCTGCATGGCGTCGACCGAGCCGTTCGAGGTCATCACCGTTTCCGGCGTCCACAAGGGCCTGGCCTGGTGCTGGAAGCCTTCCAGCCGGTGGCCGATGTAAGCCGCCTTCTCCGGCGCGCCTTTGAGATAGACGAACACCGGCAGATAACGCGTGACGCCGGTCGCATCCATGACGTCGAAGAAATTGGCGCGGTGGCCGCCGGTCAGGTACTGCGCGTTGTGCTTGGAGGTGGCGAGCACCACGTCGATGCCGGCCTCGTCCATCAGCCGGTCGAGACGGTGGTGATCGAACGGAATCGCCAGCCCGCCGGCCGGCTTCGTGCTGACGTTCATGGGCTTCGCTCCCGGGTGGGCGGGGAACTAGCCCCCGCCTCTTTCCGGCAAGCCTAACCCATCAGGCCGCGAAAACCAGTCCCGGCCATGTCGCCGTCACGGCCGTAAATTCAGGCCGCCGCCTTGCCCCAGAGCTCCCGGCTCGCGATGCGGGCGCCCTCGGCCAGCGCCTCCAGTTTCGCCCATTGAATCGAGGGGTGCACCCGGCGATAGAACGGCCCCTGCGCGAAGCCGCAGTCGGTGCCGCCGATGACGTTCTCGCGCCCGACAATGTTGGCGAGCCGGACCAAGCGCTCGGCCACCAGTTCGGGATGCTCCACCACGTTGGTGGCGTGGCTGATCACCCCGGGAATAAGCATCTGATCCGGGCCGAGCTTGACGTCCTTCCACACCTTCCATTCATGTTCGTGGCGCGGATTGGCGCCCTCGATGACGAAGGCGCCGACGTTCGCTTTCAGCACCACGTCGACCACGTCCTTGAGCGGCACGTCGCTGGTGTGCGGCCCCGGCCACGAACCCCAGCAGATGTGATAACGGATGCGGTCGCGCGGCAGGCCTTCGAGCGCGAAATTCATGATCTCGATCTGCTTTTCCAGCCAGCGCTTGTAGTCGGCGAAGCTTGCGGGCGGCACCATGCGGTCGAAGGTGACGGCGCTGCGGGCGTCGTCGAGCTGCACCAGGAAGCCGGCGTCGACGATGGTCTTGTATTCGGTGCGCATCGCCTCCGCGATCGCCACCTGAATCTCCTCTTCGTTCTTGTAGTATTCGTTCTTGCGGTCGGGGATCACGCTCGAAGGCGCCGCCACGGGCAGGAACGCCTCTTCCGCCGTCACGTCCTTCAGCGCCGCCTTGAAGTTGGCGATGTCGCGCGCGAGCTCCTCGTTGCCGGTGTATTTGATGGGGCCGGTGCAGATCGCTTCCTGCACGGTCGCCGGCGTCTCCTTGGCGTCGAGCTCGGCGTAGAAGTCGGCGAACTTGGTGCGGTCGGTGCCGCGCTTGAACGGGTTGGCCTTGTCGTCGGCGATCGGCCGGCGCTCGAAACCCGACAGCCGCGTCAGCGCGTATTGCGCCCAGGAAATCGACTTGCCGAATTCGCCGTCGCTCACCACGTCGATGCCGGCTTGCGCCTGCCGCTTCACCACGTCCGCGACCGAAGACGCCAGACACGCCTGATAGGCCTTCTCGTCGTAAGACTTGCCGCCCTGCTTGGCGCGCAGGAACTCCTGCAATTCCGCCGGACGGATCAGGCTGCCGACATGGGTGGTGAGGATACGGTCGGTGCTATGTTTCATAAGGGACCCTTACAATTCAATTTTCGGCCCCGCTATGCCTCCCCCGGCCGCGAAAGGCAATGCCTGGGGCACATGCCGTTTGGCCGTGGTGGGCAACGCCCCAACGCGATGCGGCGCGCCCCGGACGCGGGCGTCAGGCGCCTACAGCCTTACCCAGCCCGGCGGCGGCGTCTTGCCCGGATGGATCGCCCCGCATTGCGGGCATTTGCGCGCGGCTTCATTGCCGTAAAACGCCTCATAAATCGGCGGCAGATCTCTTACGATGTGCTCGATCTTGACCTCGGCGCGGTGGACCAGCGCATTGCACTCGAAGCAATACCATTCGAAGCCGTCGACGTCGTCGCCCTCGTGGCGCTTGGGCTCCACCACCAGCCCGACCGAACCCTCCTGCGGCCGTTGCGGCGAATGGCGCACATGCGACGGCAACAGGAACACGTCGCCCTCGCGGATCGGCACGTCGTAGAACTGGCCGTTGTCGACCAGCTTGAGCACCATGTCGCCCTTGAGCTGATAGAAGAACTCCTCGACCGGATCGTCGTGATAGTCGGTGCGCGCGTTCGGGCCGCCGACCACCATCACCGTCATGTCGGCGTTCTCGAACACGCGGCGGTTGCTGACCGGCGGCTTCAAGAGGTGCTGGTTCTCGTCGATCCACGCCTTGAAGTTGAATGCGCGCAGTTGCGGTCGCTCAAGCATGGCACCCTCTCAACGATTCAAGCGGCGGAAAACTGCCGCGTCGCCAATTTCAATCCGCATGTTTCGAAAGCGGCGCGCGTCGCCGCCTTTTCCGCTTCAGTCAGTTGCAAAAGCGGCGCACGCACCGGGCCGCCGGCCTGACCGAGCAATTCCTGCCAGAATTTCGAGTGCGCCTGCGGCTTCTCGGGCGGGCGCGTACGGCGGATCGCTTCACGCACTGGATTGAGGCTGTCGCGCACGGCCCGCGCCTTGTCGATCTCGCCCGCAAATGCGAGATCGGTGTACTCGCGCATGCGCCGATCGACCTTGGTTTGCAACAGATAGGGCGGCGCCGAACAGAGATAGAGCTGCCAGCCAAGTTCGACGATATTGTCGAACCACTCTTCTTCCGAGGCGGTGCTGACCAGGATCTTGTCGCCCGCCAATTTCGTCAGCCTCGCATACATCTCCCGCGGTACCGAATACTTTATGGCGACAATGTTCGGCAATTCGGCGATGCGCGCGCACAGTTCCGGGCTCATCAGATAACCGCTATCGGGATGACTCCACAACGCGATGCCAATATCGACGCTTTCACTGATGTGGCGATAATAGTTGAACAGCGTCTCGTCCTGCGCGTGCAGAAAATGCAGCACCGGCGCATGCACGACGATATAGTCGGCGCCGATCGCCTGTGCATGGCGGGCGAGATCAAGCGTGACGTCCATGTTCTGGTCGGAACAGGACATAATGGTGGCGGCGGTGTTGCCGATCTCGTCGGCGGCGATATCGAAAGCGCGCTTGCGCTCTGCAACCGACATCGAAAAGAATTCGCCCTGTTTGCCGGAAACAAAGACACCGTCGATGGCGAGGTCGTCGATCCAATGGCGCAGGTTGCGGCGAAAGCCGGCCTCGTCGAGCGCGAAATCAGGCGTGAACGGCTGCAAAGCCGCGGCCCAGATGCCCTTCATATGCGCGCGGGAATAGGCTTTGGCGTCCTGCTTCTCGTATTTCATCGCGTCCTCGTGAAGTGGCTTCCGCAATCCAGTTTGCCGCATCGGCGAGCGCATTCCAAGCGCAAGCTGACCGCGCGGCGCGACCTTACGCCTTCACCACCCCGATGAACTGTTCGAGCTTGGCGGGATCGTCGCGCAGCGTCTGGCTCGCCCCATCATAGACGATCTGGCCGCGGTCCATCACCACCACGCGCGGCGCGATGTCGAGCGCCAGCCGCGAGTTCTGCTCGACCAGGATCAGCGCCAGTTCGGTCTCGCTGGTGAGCCGCTTCATCGCCCGCGCCAGTTCCTCCACGATCACCGGCGCCAAGCCCTCCGACGGCTCGTCCATCAGCAGCACGGTCGGATTGCCGATCAGCGCGCGGCCGATCGCCAGCATCTGCTGCTCGCCGCCCGACAACTGGTTGCCTCGGTTCTCCACACGCTCCGACAGCCGCGGGAACAGCTCGAACACTTTTTCCCGCGTCCACTCGCCCGGCCGCGCCGCCACGGCGAGGTTCTCCCGCACCGTCAGCGAGGGGAAGATCTCGCGCTCCTGCGGCACCAGCCCCAGCCCCGCGGTGACCCGCCGGTAGGTGGCGGATTGCGATATGTCGTTGCCATGCAGCCGGATGGTACCGCCGTGCAGCGTGGTGTGACCCATGACGGTGGCGAGCAGCGTCGACTTGCCGACGCCGTTGCGGCCGATGATCGACAGCGTTTCGCCGGGCGCCAGCGTCAGATCGACGTTTTCCAGCACCACGGTCTCGCCGTAGCCGGCGGACACCTTGTCGAGGGCGAGCACCACGTCTGCCATCACGCCCCTCCCGCCGCGGCGGCATCGTGATGACCTTCCTGGCCGAGATAGACCGCGCGCACGTCCTCATTGGCCATGATCTCGTCGGGCGTGCCTTGGGTGAACACCGCGCCCTGCACCAGGACGGTGATCGCCTTGGCGAAGCGAAACACCACGTCCATGTCGTGCTCGATGATCAGGATGGCGATGTCGGGATCGAGCGCCGCCACCACATCGAGAATGAGATGGCTTTCCGATGACGGTACGCCCGCCGCCGGCTCGTCGAGCAGCAGCACGCGCGGGCGCTGTGCCAGCGCGATGGCGATCTCCACCAGCCGCTGGCGGCCGTAAGGCAGTTCGCGCACAAGCTTGAGAGCGTCCTCGGCGATCTGGAGCGACTCCAGATGGTCGATCGCCTCGTCGATGACCGCGCGCTTGGCGCCGGCCGAGCGCCACATGTTGTTGCAGTTGCCGTCGCGCTCGCCGATGGTCATGGCGATATTTTCCAGCACCGTCAGGCCGCGGAACAGCTGATTGATCTGGAAGGTGCGCGCCAGCCCGCGCCGCGCCCGCTGCGCCTGGCTGAGCGCGGTAATGTCCTCGCCGTTGAGCAGCACCCGGCCGGACGACGGCCTGATCGCGCCGGTGATCAGGTTGACCAGCGTGGTCTTGCCCGCCCCGTTCGGCCCGATCAGCGCGCGGCGGGCGCCGACCTCGAGCGTCAGATCGACGTCGCGCGTGACATGCAGCGCGCCGAAGCTGCGGTTGAGGCCTTTGACTTCGAGCGCGGCGCTCATGACGCTTTCCTCCGCGAGAGCCATTCGCCGGCGTCCTCGACGAGGCCGAGCAGACCGCGGCGCGCGAACAGCACCACCAGCACCAGCATCAGACCGATGCCGAGCTGCCAGAAAGTGGGCGAGAGCTTGGAGAAATAGTCCTCCATGAACATGTAGACCACCGCGCCAATGAAGGCGCCGTAGAGCCGCCCGGTGCCGCCCAGGATCAGCATCACCATCACCTTGGCCGAGTTCTCAAAGTCGAACACCGTCAGCGTCACATAGGCGTTGGTCTGGGTGAACAGCGCGCCGGCGACCCCCGCGATCGCCGCCGAGATCGCATAGACGGTCACCAGCCGGCGGTGCACCGGCGAGCCGATGGCGTGCATGCGCCCGACGTTTTCGCGAATGCCGGTGAGCGCCTGCCCGAACGGCGAATAGACGATGCGGCGCACGAAATAGAAGACGACCGCCAGCACCACCAGCACGTAGATGTAATTGACGTGGCCGTAGAGGTCGTAGTCGAAGGTGCCGAACAAGCGGGTCGATGATCAGCCCCGGCAGGCCGTCGTAACCGCCGGTGATGTCGGCGCGCAGATTGCCCGACTCCTGCAGCAGGGCGGCAAAGGCGATGGTCAGCATCAACAGCGTCAGCCCGCGGTAGCGCAACATGAACCAACCGACGAGAATGCCGACCACGCCCGCCAACAGCCCGCCGAGCACGAGGCCGCTGATCGGCTCGCTCCAGCCAAATTGCAGCGACAAGAGCGCCGCGGCATAAGCGCCGATGCCGAAAAACGCCGCATGGCCGAGCGTCACGATGCCCGCGTAACCCAGGATCAGATCGAGCGACAGTGCAAAGATCACCATCACCAGGACCTGGTTGCCGAAGGACATGCGGTCGGGGAAAGCGAAGTAGCAGGCGATCGCGATCAGCCAGGGCAGCGACTCCGTCCAGCGGAAATAATGCCGCCGGACGAGATAGTCCGCCGCCTTTTCGCGCGCTTCAAGCGCGGCCGCGTCGTGAGGCATGGTCTCACTCACGGCCATAAAACCCTGCCGGCTTGATCAAGAGCACAAACACGGTGATGGCGTAGATGAAGAGATTGCCGGCGACCGGAAAGGCGTATTTGCCGCCGGTATCGATGATGCCGATGACCAGCGCGGCGAGCAGCGTGCCCTTCAGGCTGCCGAGCCCCCCGACCGCCACCACGATCAGGAACAGCACCAGATAGAGCACCGCGAAGTTCGGCGTCAGTCCGAAAAGCTGGATGGCGAGCCCGCCGCCGAGCGCGGCCAGCGCCGAGCCGACCGCAAAGGTCAGCGTGAAGAGCAGGTCGACATTGATACCGACCGATTCCGCCATGCGCCGGTTGTCGACCGCGGCGCGGATCTTGGCGCCGATATTGGTCTTCTCGAAAGCGTACCAGAGCACGGCGATCAGGCCGGCGCCGACCGCGATGAGGAAGGCGCGATAGGTCGGAAAGGCGCGGAAGCCGAGATTGACGTTGCCGGTCAGCCACTCCGGCAACGGCACCGACTTCGGGATCGGCCCGTAGAAATAGGTGAAGGTGGCGATCGCCATGAAGGCGAGACCGATGGTGAGCAGCACCTGCTCCAGGTCGGTCGATTTATAGAGCTGGCGGTAGAGATAGCGTTCGAACGGCACGCTGATGACGCCGACCGCGACCGAGGCGATGATCAACGAAGGGATGAATGGAACGCCGAGACTGCTTGTGAGCGAGACCACCAGATAGCCGCCGCACATCGCGAAGGCGCCATGCGCCAGGTTCACGAAGCCCATCAGCCCCATGGTCACCGACAGGCCCACGGAGGTAATGAACAGGAACATGGCATAGGCCAGGCCGTCGAACAGAATGCTGACGACGATGTTGGCTATATGCGGCACGAGCCCCACCCCGCGATCCAAGAGAAACGCCGCCGCGCCTTTATGCGCGGCGGCGCTCGTTGGTGTCAAATACCCGTCAGATGGTCAAGTCTGGCAACCGCGCTTACTTGCAACGGCCGACCTTGAGGACCTTGCACTCGTCCTTGACCTGCTTCTCGGTATAGAGGACGCGCAGGCCCAGCTTGCCGTCGGGCTTGCGGTAGACCTCCATGGCATGCTCGTCCTGGACGATGTCGCGAGTCTTGGGATCGATCATGACATGACCGCGCGGGCCATCGGCCGACCAGCCCTTGAGCGCCGCCACCACCTTGGCGCCGTCGGACACGTTGCCGTTCAGCTTCTTGATGGTGTCGAAGATGGCATGCATGGTGTCCCAGCCCTGCGCGGACATGAAGTCCGGATAGGAGTTGGCGCCGTACTCCTTGTGCCAGGCTGCCACGAACGCCTCGTTGGCCTTGTTCTTCAGATCGACGGCGTAATGGCTCATCACGATGGTGCCGATGGCGGCATCACCCATGTCCTGCAGCTTGTTGTCGGGAACCAGATCCTGGGGGCCGATCAGCTTGACGCCGGCCTTGCGCAGGCCGACTTCGCCATAGGCCTTCATCAGGCCGGTCGCGTGCGCGCCGGACGGAATGAAACCGTAGAGGCAGTCGGGGTGCGCATCCTTGACGCGCTGCATGAACGGCGTGAAGTCCGGCACCTGCGTCGGCGGGCCCATCGGGATCGACAGCACGACCTTGCCGCCGGCCTTCTCGAAAGCGGTCTTGAACGCGCCGACCGAGTCCTTGCCGGGCGGGAAGTCGGTATAGGCGACCGCCGCGGTTTTGCAGCCCAGCTTCTTGTAGGCATAGGTGCCCATCGGGAACGCCGGATGCCACATACTGAACGACAGGCGCACGTAGTACGGCGACAGGCCGGGGATCCAGGCGGTGCCCGCGTTGGCGATGATCATCGGCACCTTGGCCTTGTTGATCACCGGGGCCAGCGCGATCGCCGACGGCGAGAACACGAAGCCGGTGAGGAGCTGCACCTTGTCGTTGGTGATGAGCTCGGTGGTCACGCGCTTGGCCTGGGCGCCGGTCGGCGGACCTTCGTCACGCTTGATGACCTGCAGCTTGTTCGGCTCAAGATCCTTCGCGTGCAGCTTGATGTAGAGATCGAACGCCTTGTCGATCTGATGACCGAGGTCGGCATTGGGGCCGCTGAACGGCAGCACCACACCCATCTTGATCGTGGCAGCCTGGGCGGTTCCGCCCACTGAGAGGGCCAGAGCCGCAGCCCCGAGCCAGCGCCAGAGTTTCATTTTTTGTCCTCCCGAATACCCGGAATTAGTTTGAAATCCCACTAATCCGTGGGCCGACAAGTCAGCCCACTCGAGGTCAAATTGGCCCTATTTCGAGCCCGTGGTCAATCCAGAACGGCGCGGCGGCGCGTCACGCCGACGCGCCCGCAGGCGGCCGCGCAATGCGCGGCCCTGCGGCCGTCATTGACCCTCAAATGACTTGTGATGACGTGCCGGGGGAATATCGCGGCTGGGCGCCGCGTTCAAGCCAGACGCTCGGGCCCCCGCTCAAGCGGCGGCGCTCTTGGCGCCCAGTCTGGCGACCGAGGTCGCGGTGCCGGCGGGCGCCGCTGGCCGGCTTTGCAGCACCATGTCGAGGGAGGCGAGCTCCACCCGGTTGCGGCCGCGCTCCTTGGCGAAATAAAGCGCCTGGTCGGCCTGGGCCAGCAGTTCGGCCACATCCAGCGCCGGCGCTTCGCTATGCACGACGCCGATGCTGACCGTGGCGCAGACCGGACGGCCGTCGACGTCCTGCGCCTCCCTGGCAAAGCATTCGCGCAAGCGGTCGGCCACCGCCACCGCCTTATCCCTGCCGGTGTCGCGCAGAATGGCGGCGAACTCCTCACCACCCAGCCGGCCGATGAGATCGGAGGAGCGGATCGACTCGCGCATGGCGTCGGCGAAGATCTCCAGCACGCGGTCGCCGATGGCGTGGCCGAAGCGGTCGTTGACCGACTTGAAGTGATCGAGATCGATCAGCAGCACGGCGGTCGGCCGCGGGTTGCTGTTGTGGCGCAGGGCAAGCGCCGCCGCGTCCTGCAGGAACGAGCGCCGGTTGGCGATGCCGGTGAGCGGATCGACCATGGCGGCGGTGCGGTGGCGCAATTCGGTGCGCTCCTTCGCCATCGCCAGCAGGATGAAGGCGATCGAGATGGTGAACAGCAGCGCTTCGAAGCTCAGCACCGTCATCCACACGCTGGCATTGAGGTCGGTGGCGGCCGACCACGGCATCTTGGCCATCAGGGGCGTTCGCAGCAGGAACAAGGCGCCGTGCGCGAACAGCATGAAGATCGCCGGCCAGCGCGACACCAGTTTTTCGTCGCGGCCGCGCCAGAACTCGAAAGCGGTGAGCCAAGTGTAAGCGGTGATGATGCCGGAGGCGACCAGCGCGCGCAGCCCCACCGTGTCCTGGATGCCGGGCAGCCGGCAGACCAAAAGCCAGATCACCGCACCGGTCACCAGATAGACCGGCTCGACGGTGCGGCCGTCGAACACGCGCGCGCCGGTCCACGTCACCGCGAAGGCGGTCAGCAACAGCGCGTTGGCGAGATCGATGCTGATGAGGCTGGGCGCCGAGCCGTACATTCCGAACAGCGCCACCGACGCCGCCCGCATCAGGTGCGCAAACCCCCACCAGGCCACGGCATGGATCTGCGTGTTCTGAACCCAGGCGAACAACAGCAGCAGGCCGAGGATCGCCTCCACGTAGATCGTGACCATGAAGAGGGTATTGATGTCCAAATGCATCATGCGGGGGTCCGATTGTCCGCTCGAGGCGCCTTTTGAGGCTTATTCCAGGGTCCAGCCTTAAGACCCGGCGCCAAATAACTCGTGAACGTCCCTCGATCCCGCCAACGCCAATACACCTTATGGTTTCGAATAAGTTTCCAGGTCGACGCGGATTGCGCCGGAGGGGCCGCCCGCCACCCGCATGGCGGGCATCCGCGCCCGGCCCCATTCCCGGCAGAGGCGGTCTTGTGGCCTGCGAACGGCTCCACTAGGGTCCGCGCATCCCTTCAGCGACCGGAATTATCAGCGGAACCTGGCATGCACATTCGCGACGGCATCATCGACGCCATCGGCCACACCCCCCTGATCAAGCTCGAGGCCGCGTCGGCGGCGACCGGCTGCACCATCCTCGGCAAGGCCGAGTTCATGAATCCGGGCGGCTCGGTCAAGGACCGCGCCGGCCGCCAGATGATCCTGGAGGCCGAAGTCCGCGGCGAGCTCAAGCCCGGCGGGCTGGTGGTGGAATCGACCGCCGGCAACACCGGCATCGGCCTGGCGCTGGTCGCCAACGCGCGCGGCTACCGCACCATCATCGTGATCCCGGAGACCCAGAGCCAGGAAAAAAAGGACATGCTGCGCCTGTGCGGCGCCGCGCTGGTCGAGGTGCCGGCCCTGCCCTTCTCCAATCCGAACAACTACCAGCATGTCGGCCGGCGCCTCGCCGAGGAAATGAAGAAGACCGAGAAGAACGGCGTCATCTTCGCCGACCAGTGGAACAACCTCGACAACCGCAAGGCCCATTACGTCTCCACCGGCCCGGAGATCTGGGAGCAGACGCAAGGGGCGATCGACGGCTTCATCTGCGCGGTCGGCACCGGCGGCACGCTCGCCGGCGTCTCCAGCTTCCTGCGCGAGAAGAAGAACGACGTCACCATCGGCGTCGCCGATCCGCGTGGCGCCGCGATGTACCATCTGTTCAAGGACGGCGAGGCCAAGGCGACCGAAGGCGGCTCCATCACCGAGGGCATCGGCCTCGGCCGCGTCACGCCCATCATCGAGGACATTCAGGTCGACAAGCCCTACATGATCCCGGACGAGGAAGCGCTGCCGGTCATCTTCGACCTGCTCGCCAAGGAAGGCCTCTGCCTCGGCGGTTCGACCGGCATCAACGTCGCCGGCGCCATCCGCCTCGCCAAGGACCTCGGCCCCGGCCACACCATCGTCACCGTGCTTTGCGATGGCGGCACCCGCTACCAATCCAAGCTGTTCAACCCGGACTTCCTGAAATCGAAGAAGCTGCCGGTGCCGGACTGGATGGAGCGCAAGACCAAGATCGAGCCGCCCATTGTGAAAAGCTGACCCCTCTCCGCTCGTCCCGGCACCCGGTGGAGAAAATGGCCGGCGCTGCGATAGTATGCCTGGATTCCCGCTGGCGCCGGTCGCCGCGCAGGCGGGGACGGGAATGAACGGAGATATTGATGGCCACCGACTGCCTGTTCCGCGACGACAGCTACCTGCAATCGTGCGAGGCCCGCGTCGTCGGCTTCACCGACAAGGGCGGCATCGTGCTCGACCGCACGGTGTTCTACGCCACCTCGGGCGGCCAGCCCGGCGACACCGGCTGGCTCACCACCGCCGCCGGCGTCTCCATCCCGATCGCCACCGCGGTCTATACCGACAAGGCCAAGACCGAGATCGCCCACGTCCCCGCCGAGGGCGCCAACGTCTCCTCCCTCAAGGTCGGCGACACCGTCACCGCGGCCATCGACTGGGAGAAGCGGCTCGCCCGCATGCGCATGCACACCGCGCTGCATCTGTTGTCCGCCGTCCTGCCCTATGCGGTGACCGGCGGCTCGATCGGCGACGGCGACGGCCGGCTCGACTTCGACATTCCCGACGCCGGCCTCGACAAGGACGCCATCACCGCCGAGCTCAACAAGATGATCGCGAGCAACGCGGCCGTCACCAGCCGCTGGATCACCGACGACGAGCTCGCCGCCAATCCGGACCTGGTCAAGACCATGTCGGTGGCGCCGCCCAAGGGCACCGGCAAGGTGCGGCTGATCGAGATCGAAGGCCTCGACCTGCAGCCCTGCGGCGGCACCCATGTGCGCTCCACCGCCGAGATCGGCGAAGTCGCGGTCACCGGCATCGAAAAGAAGGGCAAGCTGAACCGACGCGTGCGTCTTGCGTTAGTATAGGGTGCGCGGGTGCGCGATCCCGCGCCGGCTTTCGTTCGTCCGGTTGACGTAACCCTTTGCCCAATAAAGCGAGAAACGCCCCATGAGTTCTTCCCCGACCCCCGCCAGCCGCTGGCTCAAATCCACCGAATGGCTCGCCGGTGAGCTCGGCAAGCCGAACGTCGTGGTGGTCGACGGCTCCTATTATCTCGCCGTGCAGAAGCGCGACGCCAAGGCGGAGTACCGCGCCGGCCACATTCCGGGCGCGCTGTTCTTCGACATCGACGCGATCTGCGATCATTCCAGCGACCTGCCGCACATGCTGCCGGGGCCCGACCAGTTCGGCAAAGACGTGGGCCAGCTCGGCATCAGCGAGACCGACACCATCGTCGTCTATGACGCCACCGGGCTTTATTCGGCGGCGCGCGTCTGGTGGACCTTTCGCATCTTCGGCGCCAAGAACGTCTTCATCCTCGACGGCGGCCTGCCGGCCTGGAAGGCGGAGGGCCGCCCGACCGAAGCCGGCGAGGTCAAGCGCGACGCCGCGCACCTTCAAGGCCGTCATGGACACCGGCGCCGTCGCCATGCATGCCGACGTGCAGATGGCGCTCAACGACGGCAGCGCGCAGGTCGTCGACGCCCGCTCCGCCGGCCGCTTCGCCGGCCGCGATCCCGAGCCGCGCCAGGGCTTGCGCTCCGGCCGCATGCCGGGCTCGTTCAACGTGCCCTTCACCGAGATCTCGAGAACGGCCGGCTGGTCGAGCCGGCGCGCATCAAGGCCGCGTTCGAGAAAGGCGGCGTCGATCTCGACAAGCCGATCATCACCAGCTGCGGCTCCGGCGTCACCGCCGTGGTGCTCAGCCTCGGCCTCGACGCCATCGGCAAGCCCTTGGGCCGCGTCTACGACGGCTCCTGGTCGGAATGGGGCGGCCGGCCGGACACCGAGGTGGTGAAGGACTGAGGGGCTAAGCCCCCTCGCCTTCGACCGTCGTCTTCACACTCGATGCGTCTCTTCTTCTACTCTTCTACCCTCCCCCTTGCGGGGAGGGTCGGCGTGCCGCAGCGCGCCGGGGTGAGGACGAAGAAGCGCTACCGTGATCCGGACGGCACGCCGATGTCGAGCGACAACCGGTTAGCCGACAGCTTGCGCGCCATAAGCTCGCGCTTGAGCAGACGGCCGGGATGGGGAATGGATCGGTTTATGATGAGAGCTTAGCACATTCTCCGCTCATTCCCGCGCGCAAACATCGGGTTTACCCGATGTCTGCTACATTAAGTGCGCAAGTCGGCTAAAGCCGACTTGCGGCGGGAATCCAGCGCTGGGTCCCCGCTTTCGCGGGGACGAACGGAGGGTGCGGGCCTGACCATGACAAATCGCGGCTTCGACGCTATATTCCCGTCATGACCATCGAAGACCTCGAAAGAGCCGTGGCCCAGTTACCGCCCGACCAGCTCGCGAAATTCCGCGACTGGTTCGAGGCGTTCGACGCCGCGCGCTTCGACGAGAAGATCGAGCGCGACGCCAAGGCGGGCAAGCTTGACCGCCTGGCCGAACAGGCCCTGGCCGATAACGCGCAAGGCCGCACCCGCACGCTATGAGGCATGTCGCCAGCCCGGCGTTTTGGGAGGCTTATGCCAGGCTGCCCGACAGCGTCCGCGCTCTGGCCGACAAGAACTATGCGTTGCTGAAAGAAAACCCGCAGCACCCTTCGCTGCATTTCAAGAAAATTGGCCGCTACTGGTCGGTGCGCGTCGGGCTGCGCTATCGGGCGCTGGCCGTCGAAAGCGGCGACGACTTGATCTGGTTCTGGATCGGCTCGCACGCCGATTACGATGCGCTGATCAAATAATCAGGTGGGCGCACGGGGCATCCCTAGGACCACAATCACATTCTCGTGAGAACTTATCCCCGCCCCCTGCGCGCGGGCTTAGGCTTCCCGCGCCTGATCCCCTGAGGGGTGCGAACCGGTTGCGCCGTTTCGTGGGGATCGGGCCGGCGCCCGCGGGCGTGTCCTCGCAAGGCACGCCCCCGGGAGGCCCCGGGCAGCCGTCCGGCCCCACTACGAGGGCCTGCCTTCAATGGCTGGACGCGGTGTCGACGAAGGCGGGCGAAAGCCGGCCGGATCAGGATCCCGCTGGGATCCGTCGGCACCCGGAAGTTACGGCCCCGGGGACGGAAATCGCCGCGACGGCGCGCCGAGAGGCGCCACGCAGGTCCGAAAGACCCGCGTGCACAGACGGACTGGTTGCGCTTCTTCGGCGCGCCGTCCCCCTCGCTTGGGTCAAGCGGGGGAAAGCTGGCAAAGCTCGGGCGCAAAAGCGCGCCGCGAGAACGAAGGAGTTCGCCCTCTCATGGCCCGCCGGAAATCGCGCAAAGCCCACAGCCGCAGCAAGGCGTAGCCCGGATGGAGCGCAGCGAAATCCGGGATGGGCCCGCCCCGCATTCCGCGGAGTTTACCCTCGGGCGCGCTTCGCGCGACCCGGGGCTCCATGCGAGCTACGAAAACTCGTCACAAGATCTGGCTGAGGAACAGCTTCGTCCGGTCGTGCTGCGGATGGGCGAAGAATTCATCCGGCGTGTTGACCTCGACGATCTGGCCCTCGTCCATGAACACCACGCGGTCGGCGACCTGGCGGGCGAAGCCCATTTCGTGGGTGACGACCAGCATGGTCATGCCGTCTTCGGCCAGCCCCACCATGGTCTCCAGCACTTCCTTGACCATCTCGGGATCGAGCGCCGACGTCGGCTCGTCGAACAGCATGATCTTCGGGTTCATGCACAGCGCGCGCGCGATCGCCACGCGCTGCTGCTGTCCGCCGGACAACTGGCCGGGATATTTGTCGGCCTGCTCGGGGATTTTCACGCGTGTCAGATAATGGAGCGCGATCTCCTCGGCGTCCTTCTTCGGAATCTTGCGCACCCAGATCGGCGCCAGCGTGCAGTTCTCCATCACGGTCAGGTGCGGAAACAGGTTGAAGTGCTGGAACACCATGCCGACTTCCCGCCGCACCTCGTCGATCTTCTTCAGGTCGTTGGTCAGCTCCACGCCGTCGACCACGATGCGGCCCTGCTGGTGCTCCTCCAGCCGGTTGATGCAGCGGATCGTGGTCGACTTGCCGGAGCCGGACGGCCCGCAGATGACGATGCGCTCGCCGCCCATGACCTTGAGATTGATGTCGCGCAGCACGTGAAACTCGCCATACCACTTGTTCATGTTCACGAGCTGCACCGCGGTGTCGGTGTTCAGCGGCGTCGGCCTGAAGCGGTGTGCGTCGCCGTTCGCCTGTCCGTTGGGCTTGACGTCCATGGGCACCCCTTATCGCTTTTCGCCGCTGGCGAGGCGGGCCTCCATCGCGCGGGCGTAGCGCGACATGCCGTAGCAGAAGACGAGATAGAACATCGCCGCCACCGCGTAGCCGGTGGTCGAGGTCACCGGCGTCGCCCATTTCGGATCGATGCGCGACACCTCGATGGTGTGCAGGAAATCGAAGATGCCGATGATGAGCACCAGCGAGGTGTCCTTGAACAGCCCGATATAGGTGTTGACGATGTTGGGGATGGTGATCTTCAGGGCCTGCGGCAGGATGATCAGCCGCATCATCTGCGGGTAGCGCAGGCCCACTGCCATGGCCCCCTCGAATTGACCGCGCGGGATCGCCTGCAGGCCGGCGCGCACCACCTCCGCCATGTAGGCGGAGGCGAACAGCGCCAGACCGATCATCGCGCGCAACAGCTTATCGGGCTCGTATTGCTGCGGCACGAACAGCGGCAGCATCACGCTCGCCATGAACAGCACGGTGATCAGCGGCACGCCGCGCACGAATTCGATGAAGGTGACCGAGGCGAGCCGCACCGCCGGCATGTGCGAGCGCCGGCCGAGCGCCAGCACGATGCCGACCGGCAGCGACACCACGATGCCGACCGTGGCCAGCACGATGGTCACCAGGATGCCGCCCCACAACACGGTATCGACCGCCGGCAGACCGATGGCCGGAAATCCGTGCAGCAGGATGAAGGAGCCGATCGGCAGCACGATGAAGAAATAGAAGGCGCCGAGATCGCGCCGCGGCGCGTTGATCCACAGGAGCCAGGCGATGCCGACGGCGAGCCCGGCGAAGAACAGGTCCACCCGCCAGCGCTGCGGGATCGGATAGGAGCCGTAGGTGAAATAGGCCGCCCGTTCGTAGACGAACGGCCAGCAGGCGCCGATCGTGCGGTGCTGCACGACCTCGCGGCAGGCGTCACGGTCGGCGCCGCTCCACACCGCGTCGAGGATCAGGAAATCCAGCAGCTCCGCGAAACACCCAGACCAGCAGCAGCGCGATCACAATGGTGAGCGCAATGTTGAACGGCGTCGACAGCAGGTTCTGCCGCAGCCATCCGAAGGCGCCTGTCATCGCCATCGGCGGGGGCCGCGCCTCGATTTCGGCCTCGCGTACGAAATTGAGTTCGGTGACGGCGAGATCGCCTTCGGCCATGGTCATGGCGTCAGCCCCTCACCGTTCCACCAGCGCCATGCGCCGGTTGTAGAGGTTCATGGCCAGCGAGGTGACCAGGCTGATGGTGAGATAGACCAGCATGGTGATGGCCACCACCTCGACCGCCTGGCCGGTCTGGTTCAGCACCGTGCCCGTGAACACCTGCACCAGGTCGGGATAGCCGATGGCCACCGCCAGCGAGGAGTTCTTGATCAGGTTGAGATACTGGTTGGTGAGCGGCGGGATGATGACCCGCATCGCCTGCGGCACCACGATCAGCCGCAGCGTCGGCCCGGGCTTGAGGCCGAGCGAATAGGCCGCCTCCGTCTGGCCGCGCGCCACCGCCAGGATGCCGGCCCGCACCACCTCGGCGATGAAGGCCGCCGTATAAAGCGACAGCCCGAACAGCAGCGCCGTGAATTCCGGCTGCAGGGTCAAGCCGCCGACGATATTGAAGCGCCCGGCCTCGGGATACTTGAAGACGACGGGACCGCCGAGCAGCAAGCCGACCAGCACCGGCAGGCCGATCACCAGCGCCAGCGTCACCCAGAACACCGGCGCCTGCTGGCCGGTGCGCATCTGGCGCCGCCGCGCCCAGATATAGAAACCGGCCGCCGCCGCGATGCCGATGCCCAAGGCGGCGAGCACCCAGTCGAAATCGCTCTGCGGCACCGGCTCCGGCACGATCAGGCCGCGGTTGTTGAGAAAGATGCCGCCCGGCAGCGCGTAGCTCTCGCGCACGATCGGCAGCGCCTTGAGCACCGCATTGTACCAGAACAGCAGTTGCAGCAGCAGCGGGATGTTGCGGATGGTCTCGACGTAACCGGTCGCCGCCTTGGACACCAGCCAGTTGCTGGACAGCCGGGCAATACCGACGATGAAGCCGATAAGGGTGGCGAAGAAAATACCGAGGCCTGCCACCAGAAACGTATTGAGCAGGCCGACCCAGAAGGCGCGGCCATAGGTGGAGCCGCTTGCCGTGTACGAAATCAGCGTCTGGCTGATGCCGAAGCCGGCGGTATTGTCCCAGAAGCCGAAGCCGGAGGCGATATGAGCGCGGCGCAGATGATCGATGGCGTTAACGGTGGCGCCATAGACCACCAGCACGATGAGCACACAGAGGAGGACTTGATAGGCGACACTGCGAAACCGGGGGTCGTTGTAGAACGGGACGCGTGCGGGCCCCCCATCACCCAGTGCTTCTACCGACATTTGGCCCCTCGCCACGCTTGCAGACGTCGCCCGGTCGCGCCCAGTTCTGTCAGCCCGCCGCCGCGGGGAGCCCTCCCCCCCGCGGTCCCGGCGAATAAAGCCTCAGCCTCAGCGGATCGGCGGCGCGTATTGGATGCCGCCTTTGTCCCACAGCCGATTGAGCCCGCGGCTGATCTTCAGCGGCGAGCCCTTGCCGACGTTGCGGTCGAACATCTCGCCGTAATTGCCGACCAGCTTGACGATGCGCACCGCCCAATCCTTGGTGAAGTCCGAGTTGCTCGCCGTAATTGCCTTCGGTGCCGACGAAGCGTTTGACCGACGGATTGGTCGACTTCATCATGGAGTCGACGTTCTTCTGCGTGATGCCGAGCTCTTCGGCGTTGATCTGCGCGAACAACACCCACTTCACGATGTCGAACCACTGGTCGTCGCCGTGGCGAACCGCCGGCCCCAGAGGCTCCTTGGAGATGATTTCCGGCAGCACGATGTTGTCGTCGGGATTGGTCATGCGCAGCCGCTCGGCGTAGAGGGCCGAGGAGTCGCTCGTATAGGCGTCGCAGCGGCCGGCGTCGTAGGACTTCACCGCCTCGTTGGCGGTTGCGAAGGTCACCGTCTTCACCTGCATGTTATGCGCGCGGAAGAAGTCGGCGAGATTGAGCTCGGTGGTGGTGCCCTGCTGCACGCAGACCGAAGCGCCGTTGAGCTCGAGCGCCGAATTCACCTTCAGTGCCTTGTGCACAATGAAGCCCTGGCCGTCGTAGAAGGTGACGCCCGTGAAGTTGAGGCCCAGCGACGTATCGCGCGACGACGTCCAGGTGGTGTTGCGCGACAGAACGTCGACTTCGCCCGATTGCAGCGCCGTGAAGCGGTCCTTGGCCGTCAGCGGCACGAACTTGACCTTGGTCGGATCATTGAAGATGGCGGCGGCGATGGCGCGGCAGACATCGACGTCGATGCCGTGCCAGGCGCCCTTGGCATCGGGCAAACCGAAACCGGCAAGGGTGCCGTTGGCGCCGCAGTTGAGCATGCCGCGTTCCTTCACGGCCTTGAGCGTCTGAGCAGACGCGGCATGCGCGAAGACGATGACAGCAAGTGCGAGAATCGTGGCAATTCGTTTCATGGCGAGGCCTCTCCAACGCGAACTCGGTTATGGCGCTCCCTGGGCGGGTCAAACAGGGTTGGGTCAAACATTTGCGCCCCCGGACCACGGCCCGGCGGTGAAAAGGTCAGGTCACGGCCCATTGTCTCCCCAAGGCCCCCGCGCCTGTCGCATCTCAGAACGATCCCGTTTCAAGGTCAAGGGGTTGATGAATACGACCGCCACGTCCGTAGACGCCGGGCCCCCGGGTTCCCGTTGTTCTTAGACTAAAGCAGCACGGACTAAAGCAGCACGGTGGGCGCTCTCGAACCCGGCACGGGCCGGAAATACGCCCAATCACCGCCAGTTGCGACGGTTGAGCGCCATTCGGCTTCGCATTTGGCCGTCTCGTTCAGCCGGGGCTGGCCGCGCCGGCGCGGCGCTCGCGCATCACGAAATAAAGGTTGCGGAAATAGACGAAAACGCCGAACGCCTGGCCGGCGATGAACACCGGGTCGCGCCGATAGAGCGCGTAGGCCAGCAGCAGGATGCCGCCGCCGATTGACAGCAGCCAGAACGAAAGCGGAATGACGCTCTTGCCGGCGCGCTCGGAAGCAAGCCATTGCACGACGAAGCGGGCGGTGAAGAAGGCCTGCGCGATGAAGCCGAGCAGCACCCACCAGTCGAGATTGGTGATGAACACGTCGTGCAGATAACCGCCGACGGCGTGCGCGAGTTCGATCAGCATTCAGTCCTCCGAAACCTGCGGTACGCGCTTCTTGCGTCGGATGAGCCACCACACGCCGGCGAGATCAAGAATGCCGACCCACAACCGGTCCCACATGCCGTAATTCGATACGCCGTGCGAGCGCGGCCGATCGATGACATCGACGTAGCCGACTGCGTAGCCCTCGCGCCGCACCAGCGCTGGTAGAAACCGGTGCAGCCCGTCGAAATAAGGCAGGCTCAAGAACAGGTCGCGCCGGAACGCTTTCAGCCCACAACCGGTGTCGCGGGTGCCGTCGCGCAGCACCGCCCCGCGTACCGCATTGGCGATGCGCGATTGCAACTTCTTGAAGCCGGAAGCCTTGCGCCCGACCCGCTGGCCGGCGATCAGCCCCATGCCGGGGCCGCCATCTTCGAGCGCCCGCACCATGGCCGGCAGAAAGGCCGGATCGTTCTGCCCGTCGCCGTCGAGGGTGACAACCAGCGGCGCCCGCGCCGCCTTGACGCCGCTGCGCACCGCCGCCGACTGGCCGCAGGACTGGCCATGGCGCAGCCGGCGCAGGAACGGGTACTGCGCCTTGAGCCGGGTGAGCTCGGCCGGGGTGCCATCGCTCGAGCCGTCATCGACATAAACCACCTCGAACGGCCACTGGCCGTCGAGCGCGGCGACGATTTCGCCCAACAGCGGCGCGATATTCTCGGCTTCGTTGCGCACCGGGACGACGACGGAAACCGCCGGATCAATTGTGTTCATAAGGGTAAGGGCCCCGCCTCTTTATCCGGCTTTCTATGGGGCGAGCAGTTCGCGGGCAACCGCTTTGAGGCGCCGGACCGAGGGCCCCGGATACTGGTGCACGCGGCCGTCCGGGGTGAGCGAAAAGCCGAGCCCGCGCAGGGCAAACCAGCGCCGCACCATCAGCGCGCCCACGGTGCCGACCACGGCGCCGGCCAAGACGTCGCTCGGAAAATGGGCGCTCACCACGACACGGCTCGCGGCGATGGCGAGCGCATAGATCCACAGCACGGTGCGCGCGCGCGGCCACAGCGTGCCCAGCGCCACCAGTACCGAGAAGGCCGTGGTGGCGTGGCCGGACGGCATGCTGGCATAGGCTGCCACCGAGAACGGCTTAAATTCGAACGGATGCGGGCCACCGTCCACCATCGGCCGGGCGCGGCCGATCACGCGCTTGACGATGGTGACGAACAGGCCCGGCGCGCCGACCGCGAGGAACACGAAGCCGACCCGCACCATCAATGCCGCCATGACGGCTTGCGAGATGCGCGTGGTCGCCGACGGCAAGGCGGCAAGCGTCAGAAAAAGAACGCCGAGCGGCCACAGCACCCAGCCCGACTTGCCGAAATCGGTGATTTGCTCGTTGATCCAGCGATACCAGTGCGGCAATTGCGTTGCGCCGCGCGCGATCGGCGCATCGACCAACCACATCATCAGCAAGATGACGGCGACCAGCACCGCGCCGGCAATTGCCGTCTGCTGCGGCGACGGCGGCCAGAATGCGCCGGGCAAACGCGGAGGCCGCGCGACCAGTGCGATCGCGTCGGCCGTGTTGCGCCAGCAGCGCTGCAGCGCCGCCTGCGCTTTGCCCCCGGTCCTGATTCCGTTCGCCGTGGTCATTCAGTTTGCCATCGAACGGAACACGGTCAGCCGCACCGGCCGGCCGATGCTGATGTTATAACCGTTGATGCGCTCGCTGAGCGCGTAGCGCAGGCCGATTGCATTGGCGCGCTGGACGAAATTGCGCTCGCTGCGCACGTCGATCAGGGCGAAACGGCAATCGCCCCCGTTGAGGAAATCGGCGGCGGCAGCGGCATTGGTGAACTTGGTGTCGGTGCCGAGCAGGAAGACCACGCTCGGCTCCTGGTAATAGCCGGTGGAGGCGACGTGCGGGGTCTTGCAGCCGGTCGCATGCACGGCCTCCGCCACCAGTTCGCTTGGGAACAGCGAGGGCATGGCCGGAAACGTCACCGCATAGACCGTGACGCCGACCAGGACCGACGCAGCCATGCTGCGCAGCAAGGCGCGCTCGGCCCCGTCCACCTCGTAGAGCCACCAGGCGAACAGGCCGAAGATCACCGCCGCCGCCGCGGACGGCCAAGCCAGCAGGCCGAGATCGTGATTGAGCACGATGAAGCCGACCACCACCGTGATCGCGATCACGACCGGAAACAGAAACCAGCCGACAGTGCCGCGCACCAGCCAGCGCGCCTTGCTCAAGCCCCCGCCTTCCAGGATGCCGGCGATCAGGATGGCGATCGCGGGATAAAGCGGCAGTACGTAGTGCGGCAGCTTGGTGATCACCGCCTCGAACACCAGCCAGGACGGGATGAGCCAGGCGAGCAGAAATTGCGCGCCCGGCTCGCGCCGCGCCTTCCATATGGCTGGCACGGCGAAGCCGGCCAGCACCGACGCCGGGCCAGAACGTCACGAAGAACAGCAGCAGGTAAAGCCCAGGCGGCGCGCCATGGGCCTCCTGCCCGCTCGTCACCTTGGCCAGCATGTCGTGGCCGACCGCATCGGTGAAGAACGCCATGCCGGACTTGGCGGCGATCGCCAGGAACCAGGGCAGCACCAACAGTAGCATCCAGGCGATGCCGGCGAGTGGGCGCAGGCTCTTGAGCCAGCGCGCGGACCGGTCGAGGATCGACAGGGTCGCCGCGGTCAGCACGACGAACATGACGATCAGGGGACCCTTGATCAGGATGCCGGCGGCAAGCGCCGTCCACAGGATCGCCGGCCAGGTCCAGCCGATCGGCGTCTCAGGATGGCGCCGCTGGCTCAGATAAATGCGCGCCAGCGCCCCCATGGCGGCAACGCAGGTCATGAGCAGCGTCGCGTCGGTGGTAGCGAGCCGCGCCTCCACCCCGAGCAGAATCGAGCTCCCCATCATCAGCGCGGCAACGAGCGCGCCGCGGCGGCCGACGAAGGCGAGCGCCGCCCAATAGGTGAGCAGCACCGCGCCAATGGCGCCGAACAACGAGGGCAGCCGGTAAAGCCAGATCGTGGTGGTCGCCTGTGGCACGCCGAGCGCTTGGCCGGTCTTCACCGCGGCCACCTGCAACCAATAGATGCCGACCGGCTTCTTGTAGCGCACCTCGTTCTGGAACCTGATGTCGACGTACTGGCCGGCCTCGATCATCTGCTTGGAGGCCTGCGCGAAACGCGCCTCGTCGCGGTCGACCGGCGGGATCTGGAAAAAGCCCGGCAGGAAGGCGATCAGGCAGAACAGCAGCAGCAGCGCCACCGCCCGGCCGTGCGAGCGGGTGCCGTAATCGAGCCCGGTCGCCAGGCCGCGCGCCGGAACGAGCGATTGCCGGGCGTCGTCTGAGGTCGCGCTCATGGTCTCAATCAGGTCCGCTGGATTCGGGGCCGCCCGTCGGCGCGGACCATAAAGCGTTTCCAGGCGAAGTGGAAACCGGTTCGCCGTTCGGAAACGCAACAAAACAAGAGCTTAGCCAAGCGCCGGGGCTGTCATTGGCCGGCTTTCGGTTATTGCAGCCGCACCATGACGCTGTCGCTGGCGCCGCGGGCGTCCATCACCGTCAGCCGCACGAAACCGGGCCCGTCGGGCCGGAAGAACACGGTCTGGCGCCCGCGCGGCGCCGGAAGCGGCACGCCATTGACCATGACCGTGAGCCGCCCGCGCCCGCCGGTGAGCTTGAGCGCCACCGGCTCGGGATCCTCGCGCGGGCCGGCGAGTTCCAGCCGCGCGCCGTTGGGCGGGAACATGATGCGTGGCGCGGCGGCGACCGCACCCACGGCCTTTTCCGGTTTGAAGTGCTGCAGGGGCGGCGGCAGCTTGCCGGTGGTGGCGAACAACACCCCCTTGGGCGGCGGCGGCAGCGGCGCCGGGGCAAAGCCGGTGCGGGCGAAGGCGTCGAACAGGATGGGCGCCGCGGATGCACGCCCCACCAGCCCCGGCACCGGCGTGCCGTCCGGGCGGCCGACCCAGACACCGATGGTCATCCGGCCGTCGAAGCCCACCGCCCAGGCGTCGCGGTAGCCGTAGGAAGTGCCGGTCTTGTAGGCGATGCGTCCGCGCGGCGCGTTTTCAGGCGGCGGCGCGCCGATCAGGATATTGCCCACATACCAGGCGGCGACGGGATCGATGAGCCGGTGCGGATCCGCCGCCTTTTCCCCGGCGCGCTCGATCAGCGGCACCACCGTGCCGAGGCGCGCGAGCCCGGCATAAAGCTTCACCAGATCGGACAACCGGACGCCGACGCCGCCGAGCCCCATCGCCAGCCCGGGCGCCTCATCCTGTGGCAAGACCAGCGCGGCGCCCGCCCCCGTCAGCCGCGCGTCCAGGCGGCTGACGCCGACGCGGTTGAGCACGGCGATGGCGGGCACGTTGAGCGACCATTGCAGCGCGCGCCGCACCGTCACCGTGCCCTGGAAGGTGAGATCGAAATTCTCCGGTTTGTAGCTGCCGAAGCGTTGCGGAATGTCGTCGATCAGCGTCTCGGGATGGATCAGGCCATCCTCAAACGCCATACCATAAATGAACGGCTTCAAGGTCGAGCCGGGCGAGCGCAGCGCATCGGTCATGTCGACCTGGCCGGCGCGCTCAGCGTCGAAATAGCCGGCGGAGCCGACGCTCGCCCGCACCTCACCGGTGGCGTTGTCGACGGCAAGGATGGCGACCGAAATGTGCGGCCCCAGCATCTGCGCACGCTCGCGCGCGAGCGCCTGCAGCGACTTCTGTAATGGCGCCTCGATGGTGAGCCGATTGATCTCCGTCTGCGGATACGCGGATACCATCTTGTCGGCGGTATGCGGCGCCAGCATCGGCAGTTGCTGACGCGCATGCGGCACGGCTTGTGTCTTGGCGTGGGCGATTTCGTCGGCCGGCGCCACGTTGTCCTCCGCCACCCGGTCGAGCACGCGGTTGCGCGCATCCCGCGCCGCTTTCGCGTGGCGGTCGGGCCGGCGCGATTCCGGCGACTGCGGCAGCGCCACCAGCAGCGCCGCTTGTGCCAGGGTCAGATGACGCGGCTCCTTGCCGAAATAGGCGAGCGACGCCGCGCGGATACCTTCGAGATTACCGCCATAAGGCGCGAGTGTGAGGTAAAGTGACAGGATCTGCTTCTTGCTCAGCGCGTGCTCGAGCTCGAGCGCGCGCACGATCTGGCGCAGCTTGGCTTCAAGGCTGCGATGGCGCCGCGGCTCCAACAGGCGCGCCACCTGCATGGTCAGCGTGGATCCTCCCGACACGATATGGCCGGTGCTGATCCACTGCCAGGCCGCGCGCATCATGGCGAGCGGATCGACGCCGTCATGGTCGTAGAAGCGCTTGTCCTCATAGGCGAACAACAGTTTGAGGAAACGCGGATCGACGTCCTTCACCGTCGCCGGCAGCCGCCAGCGTCCTTCCGGCGTGGCGTAGGCGCGCAGCAGCTTGCCATTACGGTCGACCACCAGATGCGAATAGACGAGATGCTGGCCGAGGGGCGCCGGGCCTAGCGCATGAACGTAGAGCCCAAGGGCAACCGACAAGCGTTACCACCGCGAGACCGGCGCCGGCCAAGGCATAGCGCAGCCGCCACCAGAATCGACGGCGTTTGCGCCTTGCCCTTGTCCGTACAGTCACTCATTGGGCGGCCGAGACCTCGATGGTGCCGGTGCCGGTGCGCCCAAAGCGCTCGGGCCGGTACATGTCCTCAACAAACGCCTGCGGCAGCACGTAGGTTCCCGGCGATACCGCCCGCACCACATAGGCCACCGTGAACACCGGCTTCGACTTGGTGTTGCGGTCGAAGGCCGCGGTGAAGCGGTCGTCGCGGAACGCGCTGTGCACCGGCTGAGCGGCATCGGTGATCCACGAAAGCGTGCCGGTGTCGCCTGACGAAACCAGATGCGGGTTGTCGATCTCGAAGCCGGCCGGCAGGTAATCGGCGAGGATGACGCGGCCGAACTGCGGCTCGGGCTCGGTCACCTTCAGCACCACCACGAAGCGTTCATTCTGCTTGGCGTGGGCCGGATCGGCCGGCTTGCCCTCAAGCGTGAAGTAACTGCGCTCGATCTTGAAGCCGTGCTCGGCGGCCGGCTCCGGCGTCACCGGCGAGCCGCTGACCGACACCACCGCCTGCAGCGTGCCGTCGCCCTTGTTCGCCACCGTCACCGGCTTATCGCCCAAGGTGGCGGCGCTGAAGGAGCGATAGAGCGCACCCTTATGGTCTGTGCCGTTGACCGCGAGCTTGAGCGCGCTGACCTGCTTCTCCAAGGCGCGCGCGGCCAGCACCAGCCAGGCGTCTTCCTGGGTCGAGGTGGCGTTGAGCTGCGCGCGCGCGGCATCGACACGGGCGACCGCGGTATCGATGGTGCGCTGGGGGGCGCCGCCTTCGGAGGCGAGCGTCACCAGCGCGGCCGCGTCGCGCAAGTTAGAGCCGAAATCCTCGCGGCCGAAGTTCGCCAGCGTCGGCTTGGGCGGCAGCGCGTTGAGCGCGGCGCGGTAGACTTGGTCGGCGCGGGTCTTGTCGCCAAGCATGGCGAGTGCGGTCGCGATTTGCGCCTTGGCGATCGGCGTTCCGATCGCATTGAGCTTGACGTCGGCGATATAACGCAGGTCGCCGACCGGTGCCGCGCCGTTGCGCGCCAGCACGTAGAACGCATAGGCGATATCGCGGCCTTCGTTGCGCATCTGGTCCCGTTGGTTGGCGACGTAGTTGCGCAGATGGTCGAGCGCCAAGGTGAAGGCGGTCGCCGGCACCTTGAAGCCACGCTCGCGCGCGCGGGTCAGGAAGTCGGTGACATAGGCGTCGAGCCAGACGTCGTTGCCGCCGACCGACCACAGCCCGAACGAGCCGTCCGAGCCCTGCCGCGCCAGCAGCCGCTGGATGGCGTCGCCGATGCGGGTGTCGATATCGCCGTCGATGGCGAGATGCGCTTCGCCCGCGATCTCGTTGATGTAGAGCATGGCGACCGCCGTGCTGGTGACCTGCTCGGTGCAGCCGAACGGATAGCGGTCGAGCTTGCCGAGCAGGGTCGCGGCATCGAGCGAGGTCGAGATCGAGACCGACAGCGCGGCGCGGCCCGTGCCGGGCACGAAATCGGAGAACATGGCGCGGTCGAGCGTCAGGCTCTCGTTCGCCGCGAGCGGCCGGATACTGCGCCTTGTCAGCGTTTGGGTCGCCGGCCGCACGTTGAGCGCATAGACGCGTTCGAGCTTGTAGTCGTTGGGCCCGCTGACATCGACCGACACAGTGCCCTGCCCGGCATCATGGGCGCTGACCGGCACCCGCACCTGGCCGCGCTGCTTTTCGGCAAGCGTCAGCGACCGCGCCTTGTCGCCGTCGACCGCAACGGTGCCTTCCGCCGCCACCGCGATCTTGTAGTCGCCGGCGGCGCCCTCGACGTTGTCGAGCACGAGCTGCACGGCGCCCTTGTCGCCGGTGCGCAGGAAGCGCGGCAGCGTCGCCGACAGCACCACCGGATCGCGCACGACGACGTCGCCGGTCGCATGACCGATCTTGTCCTGGCTCCAGCCCACCGCCATCACGCGCACGGTGCCGGCGAAGGCCGGAATGGTGAACGTCACATGCGCGACGCCGTCATCGCCGACCTTGACGATGCCGGAATAGAGCGCGAGCGGCGGCTGCACCGGCGGCGAACCGCTGAGTTCGCCGGCGCCGACATCGCCGCCAGTGCGGATCGCGCCAATCACGCCCTGCATGCCGTCGATCAGTTGCCCGTAAAGGTCGCGGATCTCGGCGGTGAGCCGGCGCTGGCCGAGATAATAGCCGTCGGGCGCCGGCGGCTTGTAGTTGGTGAGGTTGAGGATGCCGACGTCGACGGCGGCCACCACCACGCGCACGTCATCGCCGGCCTTGAAGCCGGCCACCCGAACCGGCACGTCGAGGGTCGATTGCGGGCGCAGCACCGCCGGCAGATCCATGCTCATGGCGAGCGTGTGCGCGGTGCGGTCGATGCCGAACCACTGCACGCCGATGGCGCGGCCAGGCATGCGCTTGGCCGGCACGTCGAGCGGACGGCGCAAGGTGGCGACCACATAGGCGCCGGTGCCCCAGTCCTTGCCGACTTGAATCGCAACGTGTTCGGTGCCGGCCTTCACCTCTTGCTCTTTGCTCGCCACCAGCCGGTCGGTGATGACGTTGACCGTCAGGCGGCCGGCGGTGCGCGCGGTCACCGCCACGTTCAGGGTGCCACCGCTCTGGACTTGGGCTTTGTCGAGCGCGATTTCCAACAGGTCCGGCGTGTCGGCGCTCGCCTCCGCATAGAAGCCGGCATCAAAGGTATAGGACGTAATCGGCCCGTTGGGGTCGGCCGTCGAGACTTCCAGGCGGTAGCGGCCCCACTTCACCGGCAGCGACAGGTGCGCCGGCTTGTCGGCGGCCGCATCGACGGTGCCGTTGGCGACGCGCTCGGTGCGCTTGATGGGCTCGTAGTGCCACTGGCCGTTCTGCCGGTACCACTGATACGAGGTCTCGATCTTGAGCAGCTCGTATTTCAAACCCTTCTGGGCAATCGTCTTGCCGTCCGGCGCGGCCATCACGACGTCGAAATCGGCATTGGCGCCGTCTTCCAGCGAACGGCCTTTGAACAGCGGCTTGACGCCGATCATGGTGGCGCCGGGCGTCACCGGCAGGGTGATCTTGCGCTCGACCGCGCGGCCGCCCGAGTCCGCCATGCTGATATTGATGGTGGCTTCCAGCGGGCGCGTGGTCGCCGGCACCTTGTCGAGCGCGACCGGGAACGTCGCCTGCCCTTTTGCATCGGTCTTCGGCAAGTCGGAAAGTTCCTGCCGCGACGCCGACACAGCGTCATCCGCCAAGCCGAACGCATAACCGGCGAAACCGGAACGCTCTTTGGCCGCCGTAATCGTCACCGCGCCGGAGAGATCGAGGCTCGAGGCCGGCGCGCCATAGAGAAAATGACCGTCGACTTTGACCTGCGCCGGCTTGTTCTGCGCGATCGCTTTGTCTTCGGACGTCAACTCGAACTGGATGCGGTCGGGCACATAATCTTCCACCATGAAGGTGGTCTGGCCGACCGGCGGCCGCTTGGGATCGGTATAGGCGGCAACCCGCCAGGTGCCGGTCATGGCCGAAGCCACCAGCGGCACGCTCCAACTGCGACCGCCAAGTCCTTGATCCTGCATCAGAACACGGCGGTATTCGACGCCGTCGGGACGCTCCATTTTCAGCGTCAGTGGCGCGCCCGTCGCCGCGATCCCCCGCGCGTCCCGCAACAAACTCGTCACGTGCACGGTCTCGCCGGTGCGGTAGACGCCACGCTCGGTATAGACGAAGGCGTCGAGGCCGACCGGCACTTGTCGCCCGCCGACGCCGCGGTCGGTGAGATCGAAGGCCGCCGATTTCAGGCTCAGGAAGGCATAGTCGCCCTTGAGCGTCGCAACGATGGCCGCCGGCGACTGACCGCCCTCGCCGCGCGCCAGGCCCGCCTCGAAATGGATGAAACCGTTCTTGTCGGTCTTGGCGGTCGCCAGCACCTCGTTGTCGCGCGCGATCAGCCGCACTTCGACATCAGCGTCTGGCTCGGCCGACGCCAGCGAATGGATGAAGACATCGATGCCGTCATGGCCGGAATAAGCCGTGAGGCCCAGATCGGAGACGATGAACCACTGGGTCGCGCGCTGCTCGTAGTCGTTATCGACCAGCTCCTTCGGCCGCGCGGTCATGGCGTAGACGCCGGGCTTCAACGCGCCGAGCGCCTTGGTGACCGGGAACGCGGTGGTCACTTCGGTGTTGAGCTTAGGGCTAATCGCGAGCTCGCCACTCCAGACCTTCTGGCCGCGCTCCTTCGCCAATTGCTCGGCCTGGTACTGGCTGATGTTGCGCTCGAACTGATAGCCCAGCACGGTGTCGAGCAGATTGCGGTCGCCCACCCGGTAGACCGAAATCTCCACCGCCTTGGTGTTGACGCTGAGCACCGGGATGCCCTGCTGGCCGCTCTTCGGCAGCACATAGGCCTTGCCGGAAAAGCGCGCGAACGGCTGCCGGTCGCGCACGAAGATGGTGTATTCGTTGGTCCTGGGCAGGGTCTCGTGCACGGTCGACGGCAGCCCGGCGCGCAGCGTGATGGCGTAGCGCTCGCCGTGCTTGAGGCCTTCGACGCAAAGCTGGCGGTCGCTGGCCGAGATCGCCGGCTTGTCCTGGCCAGCCACCGCCACGTAGGGCGAGAAATCGGTGCGCCCGCCCGGCAGGTTCTCCGAGAACTGGAAGCAGGCGCGCGGCGTGGTGGCGTTGGAGTCGACGGAATACTTCAGCACGCGGAAGCCGTGTTGCAGCCGCAGCTTTTCGTACTGGCCGCGCAAGCTCGCGGTCTCGTGCAACGTGAGCGACAGCCGCATGGTGTCGAGCGCGGCGCGCCATTGCCGCCGGTCGACAAAGGTCTGGCCGAGCACCGCGAGGCTTTTGGCCTCGGCGTTGGTGCCACGGGCGCGCTGATAGGCGATATAGGCGGCCGTGTTGGCGCGCTGGAGCAGGAAATTGCGCTCGCGCGCATCCCGCGGCTTGATCTGCAGAATGGTGCGGGCAAGCCGCAGCCAGTTGGCGCTGTCGGCGGGCGCGACGGTGACCAGTTGGCCGAGCACCACCAGGCCGGTGCGGTAGTCGCGCTTGCGGAAGGCGGTGTCGGCTTCCTTGCGGAGCGCCGCGGCGGTCTTGGTCACCGGGCCGGCGTCGCGTTTGATCTGCGCTTCGAGCTTGATGGCGGCGTTGTCGAGGTCGCCGCGCTGGAAGGCCTTGTCGGCGGCGAAGGCCGGAACCACGAGGAGAGCGACAAGCGCGGCGGCAAGGCCCGCACGGATTAAATTGAGCATTGACGAAACCTCCCGCCGTGGCCGTCAAACGCAACGGCCGCGCTTGTTTTGAGCCGCAACTATCATCTGAGCGGGGGATGGTGTCGAGGGCGTGACGCGGACCACCGACAAGCCACAAAATTACCGCTCGGGCGGGCCGCCAAGGGACCGTCACGCAAGCCCAAGGGCGATGGCGATGAAGGGACTATCCGGACCTTCTCAGAAAACGCTTTAAGGGCCTTAGAAAATGGATTTAAAGCTCTAATTTAACACGGGATTTAGGCTCTGGCCCTTTTCCCGCCCGCAAGCGCGGGTCCCGGCTCGCCCCCCGGCGCCGCGCCGGCCTGCGAAGCACGCCATCAACCTTTCCATGGTAAGGCGAGACAGGTAAACCGGACATCAAGACCCCGTAGCTCAGTTGGATAGAGCATCAGCCTTCTAAGCTGAGGGTCCCTGGTTCGAATCCAGGCGGGGTCGCCATCTTCCCCTCTGCCGGGCAGGCGCGTACGGCGCTCCCGCGAGCAATCAGTTCCGCACGAGCTTGTCCTCGAACCAGTTCCACATGATGGCGCAGCCGAGCGGCAGGTAGTCACGCTGGCAGTGCTGCGCCCCGCCCTCCTCGCTGGTGAACACGCGGAACGTCTTGTCCGGCGACCCGCACGCATCAAAGAGCGCCTGCGCGTCCTTGAGCGGGATCTGCTCGTCGTCCTCACCATGGCAGAGCAGAAACGGACAGCGCATCTGCTGGACGACACCGTCGAGCTTGAACTTGTCCAGCCGCTGCAAGGCGTCGTCGAGGCTGTCGGCCCCCAGAATCCACATGATGTGATGGCCGGGCACCGACATCGAGGCGTTGAACTGCGCCTCGATCCGCCGCTTCCAGACGGCCTGGTAGTCCCAGATCGCGCCCCACGCGATGCAGGCGGCGAAACGCGGCTCCAGCGAGGCGCAGCGCGGTGCGTAGTAGCCGCCGAGGCTGACGGCGACGACACCGATCTTCTTGGCGTCGACGTCGGGGCGCGTCTCCAGGTAGTCGATGCAGGCGCTGCCGGCGCGGTCGTAGTCGTGGCGCAAATGCATATTGCGGAAGCGGATCGCCTCGCCGGTGCCGGGCCCGTCCATCAGCAGCACCGAAATGCCGCGCTTGATGAGCTCGGGCGTCCCCATGACGAACAGGATCTCCTTGGTCACGTCGAGCCCGTCGAAGAAGACCACGCACGGCGTGCGCCCGGGTTTGGCGTTCTGGGCGTGGACGAAATAGCCGGGCATGCTCCCGCCCTCGAACGGGACTTCGACGATCTCGATTTCCAGATCGGTCTGTTCGACGAACTTGTGAAAACAGTCGATGCTGCGCTGGTAGGTCGCGAGTGCCTCTTCGTCCTTCGGCGTACGGAAGCGCTCGCCCATCTGATAATAGTGACTAGCGCGCAAGTAGAAGGGCGCCGCCGAGACGGGGTGGTTGCCGGCGCGAAATACGTCGGCGTGGCCGCTCACCTCGTCGGCCACTTTGACGAATGCATCATACCATGCCGCGTCGTCGCCGACATGCCCTTCCAGCAGCCGGCCGATCTTGTGCAACTCGCTGATGTCCGAACCGCCGTAGTGGCCGCGTCCCAACATGTTCACATAGGCGGCGGACCAACGATAATTGTCCGGATAATACATGAAATATTTTGGCGTCGTCGCCATGCTCGTCCTCGCAAACCTACGTTGTCTCAGGAAGCGGCAGACAAAGCGCCGTAACCGGCCGCTCCAACAGGCCGCTCAGGCAGGCAACTCGGCTCAACCGATTCCGGCCCACCAGGTCGCCGTCGGCAGCGGGACGTAGAACACATGCAAGAAGACAATATAGGCCACGACGCAGGCCGCAAACGGCACGACAATCGCGAGAGTTACGTTATGGCGCGTCTTGTTCTGTGTCAGATAGAGCGAGACCATCGACAACATCAGGAAGCTGGCGAGCCAGAATCCGAGGCCGTACATCACCAGCAAATAGAGAATTGCAATCGCTAGGAACGTGGACACGTCCAGCCAAGACGATCCTGTTTTCCGCACTCACGCCAATCATGTCCAGCGCGCGCCCTGTGACTGCTGCGAAGACACCGCTCGCAGCCAAGATTACCGCGGCGAACAAGACGAAGTAAGCCGCCAAAAGGGGGAACACCCAGTCCATCAAATTGGACCCCGCCTCGGCCAAGGCGATTGAGCCGATCAAGAACAAGACCAGCGCCGCGATGAAGTCTTCGTTCATTAACTTTCGCATATCGCACTCTTCTTCCGCTTCAACACAGCCGCCTACTCGGCCTCGACAGGTTCGGGCTCGAATGTTTTGCCAGCACGTTCCCGCGCCCTATCCTTGAGGCGCGTCAACACGACCAAGCCAACCGAGAGGACCGTGACCGCTATAAGTATGATGTTGATCGTCCCGGTGAAGAAGACACTGCCAATGGAAGATGCGTGGGAAATATAAAGCGCCTGCACAAGCGCGGGCTCAATGATGGGTCCCAAAATAATGCCAAGACCGATGGGGCCAGGGTGAATGCCCAGCGGCCTGATCAGAAAAACGAGCACCCCAAGACCGAACATCAAATAAACGTCGAAGATATCGTTCCTGATTGCATAGGCCCCGATCACGGACAAAAAGAAAATTATGGGCGCCAGCAGCCGCAAGGGGATGCTCACGATCCGAATCATCACGGGCGCAAATATGATGCCAACGATGAACGTCATGACCCCGGCCAGCATCAGCGACCACCCGAAGGAGTAGACAAGCGTTCCGTCGCTCTGGAAGAGTTCCGGACCCGGGTTGAGGCCGCGCAGCATGAGTGCGCCGGCAATGACAGCGGCGGGCGAAGA
Source organism: uncultured Pseudomonadota bacterium (assembly GCA_963829785.1). Classification (GTDB taxonomy): domain Bacteria; phylum Pseudomonadota; class Alphaproteobacteria; order Rhizobiales; family Xanthobacteraceae; genus Pseudolabrys. The sequence goes on from CAWHJZ010000019.1 coordinate 98,117, forward strand.
GCCCGGCACACCCAGCGTCACCAACGGGATCAACGACGCAGGCGCACAGGCGTTGTTCGCGACCTCCGATGCCGTCACGCCGCGCAGCTCACCCTTGCCGAATTGGCTCTTGTCTTTGCTCCAGCGCACCGCCTCGTTGTAAGAGACCAATGCAGCGATCGGGCTGCCGGCTCCAGGCAGAATTCCGATGAAGCTGCCAATCGCCGCGGAGCGAAGGAAGTGCACCGGCTCGGAGAGCACTTTCATGACCGTCTTCAAGGTAACGCCCGGCTGGGGTTTGTACTCGGTGATAGTTTCCTTCTTCCGAAACTCGGTAATCATCAAAAGAACCTGCGGAATGGCAAAGACGCCGATCAGCGCCGCCACGAGGGAAACGCCGCCGCGAAGCTCCGGAATGCCGAAAGTAAAGCGCGCCACTTCGTTGGCATGGCTTATGCCGATGGAGCTGATAAGAAGACCCATAGCGCCGCCGGCCAGGCCCTTCAGCACCGACTTGCCGGCCAAGCTCCCGATGATGGTCAGCGCGAACACGCCCAGCCAGAAGAACTCAGGCGGACCGAATTTCAGCGCGACCGCCATCATCGGCCAGGCAAGCAGAAGGTAACACGCGGCGCCAAACAGCGTTCCCAGCGCCGAGCTGAAGCAGGCCGCCACGATGGCCTCCTGTCCCCTTCCCTTCAGCGTCATGGGGTGGCCGTCGAAAGCGGTGGCCATCGCCGCTGGTGTTCCCGGCGTGTTTACCAGGCACGCCGGTATGGCGTCGGAAAACATCGCGCAAACATAAAGACCTCCCAACATCGCAAGGCCTGCTCCCGTCGGCAGGGAGAATGTAAAGGGGACGAGCAATGCCGTGCCCATCGTGGCGGTGAGGCCTGGTAGCGTGCCGACCACCATGCCCAACATGACCCCCACGGTGAGCCAGAAAATGAAAGATGGCTGGAGCGCCATCATCAGACCGTCCAACATCAAGACACTCCCAGAAGCACGGCGGTGCTAACGCATTGATAGAGTCCGCGGCCTGAGCACGTCCTTAAGAGCATTCGCCTCGCGCCCCGCCGGCAGGCAGCACACACATTTGGAGATCATGTAGATTCGGTCTCGCGAACGAGACGTCCTAGCACCAATGTTCTTGGTGCTAGGACAGATCAGAGCTGAAACAACCTCAGACTTCAGAAATTCGCCATGAGATCCTGGACAAATTTCTTGGCCTCCGCCGGCGTCTGCTTCATCGGCGTGAGACCGTTCTTTATCACCATGGCCCTGACAGGAACGGTCGCCTTGTTAAGCGCCGCGTTGAGCTTTGCAACGATGGCGGCCGGCGTTCCGGGAGGCGCCATGACGCCCCACGTGGTCGCCATTGTCCAACCCGGCACGTTGGGGACGCCCGGCAGCGATTCCGACGGCTTGGTGCCGGCGATGGCAAGCGTGTTCAATTCCGATTTATGCTTGACGGCATGTGAGGACGACGTCACGCCGGCATCGACATGTTTGCCGACGAGCATGGGGATCATCTTGCCCACACCGCCCGAGACCGGCACATAGCTGACCTTGATCCCAAGCTGTTTGGTGAGTTTGCCGGTTTGCACTTTGCCCGTGTTCCCGACACCGGCGATTGTCAGCTTGCCCGGATGCGCCTTTGCATAGGCAACGAACTCTTTCAGGCTTTTGAACTTGCCGTCCTTGGGAACCATGAGCGCGCCGACAGCCTGCGCAGTCATTCCGATATAGGCAAAGTCTCCCGGCTTGTAGCCGACATTTTTGCCTTTGGCCGTTACAATGATGTTCGGAACGACCACGTTTGAGATCGTGTAGCCATCCGGCTTCGCGCGGTTCAATTCGCTGAACCCGATCGCGCCGCCGCCGCCGGTCTTGTACACAATGCGAATATTGACGCCGAGCGCTTTTTGCAGACCGGGCTGAAGCCGGCGCGCCTGCTGATCGGATCCACCGCCAGGCGAGTACGGAACGATGAACGTAATGTCATGATCCGGGTAATCGGCCGCGTTGCTGGGGCCGCCCGCGACAGCTGCCATAGCCACAACCGCCGCGGCGGCCAGGACTTTACCGGGCTGGCACCTAAATTGTCTCCTCGTCATCGAAGCATCCTCCCTCATCGTTGACTTCCCTTTATTCTATTATGTCGTCCCCCACTCGTTACTGGTCGGGAATCGCTCTTCGTCTCGATCATCAAATGGTAGCGATGCGGCGCGACGCGATGTCCCGAAACGCGGGCCAATGCATGGCGCATTGCAGGTCAGAAAGCGTGCTACAACACTATCATGGAGTCAATCGAGGACGGTTTGGAAGCGGCCAGCACGCCGCGACAATGCAACTCATGAAACGATCTTTCGCGCGCGGATAGTCATCGAAGGCGATATCGCGGCTGCCGCGATGGACTCCCGACGTCATAGGCAGGACGTCACATGCAGAATGCATCATGCCATTACGATGCAACTCCTCGACAGCCGCCGACGCTCATTTATACCGCAAAGCAATATCAGCTATTTAGAATGGAAAATTTCGACTGAAGAAAATTCGCCTGCGGTCCCGATGGCGGCACAGGCCAATGGAACAATACCCAAAAAAGTTTGATGGCCAACAAGTTTGCGTACATGGGACGTTAGGCCGGAGCCCCCACCCGCCGACACCGCCAAACCGGTTCGTGTGGCGCGCGCGAATCCCCTAGCGGCAGCAGGAGAAATCGCCGATAGCCCAGCTCGACGTCGAAGCCGGCTTGACCGAGGTCATCGGCCGCGACGGCACCGCGTTCTTCAATGAGATGATCCCGCTCGGCCGCCACGGCAAGGCGCAGGAGATCGCCAAGTCGGTGCTCTATCTCGCCTCCGACCAGGCGAGCTTCACCACCGGCGCCGTGCTGATGGTCGACGGCGGCATGAGCGTGTGACGCCGCGCCGAGATCGAAAGCGGTCTCAGTGAGTCCAGGCGTCGCGCCGCTTGAAGGCGAAATTGTCGGAATAAGAAATGACGCGCCGCGCCACGGGCTTCGCCTCGAACACCTGGTAGGGAATGCCCTCGCGCTCGCAATAGGCGACCGCCTCCTCCTTGCTGGCGAAGCGCAGGCGCACCTGCTGGCGCATGTCGGCGGAGGAGGTCCAGCCCATCAGCGGCTCGACCTGGCGCGGCTGCTCGGGCTCGTAGTCGAGCACCCAGGCCTTGGTGTTGGCGAGGCCGGACTGCATGGCGGTCTTGGACGGCTTGTAGATGCGTGCGGTCATCGGGGATTCGCCTCGGGCGGTGGACGGCGCCGGTATAAGGCCAAGGCGGCGGCCTGGCAATGCGGCGGCGGCCGCCTTCCACGGCGGGCTGGCGTGCGCTCCGGCGGCCTCAAGGGCCGCCCCCGGCGGGGGGCCCGTCCCGGTCCCCGCCCCCGGATCGCCCAAGAACCGCCAGCCGCCGGCAGCGGGCCGGCCTAGACTTCGTCCGGGTCTACACCGAGCGCCTCGAACAGCGGCTGAAGCTGCTTGCGATAGGGCCGCCAACGGCCGACCGAGCTGCGATAGATGGGCTGGCGCACCTGCGCAGCGCTCGCCGTGCGCACGGGGCGGTCGGCCTTGTGAAAGGCAAGGCAGGCATCGTCCCATTCAAGGCCGCAATGCGCCACGATGCGCCGGGCCTGGGTTTCGATGTCTTCGACGATGTCCTCGTACTGCACATCCAGAAAGACGTCCGGCGGGAGCACGTCGCGCCAGTGCGCCGCCAGGTCCTCATGGGCGCGATACATCAGACCGAGTTCGCGCAAGTCGTAGGCGAAATGAACAGGCCCTTGAAAATACAAGGAAAAGCAGGACATGCAGGTGTCGACCGGATCGCGCCGCAGATAGATGAAGCGCGCATTCGGCAGCGCGAGATGCATCAACCCGACGTGCGCGAGGCTGTTGCCCAGATGCTTGTTGGTGATGCGGTCGGCGGCCGGCGCCAGCTTCGATACCTGCGCGACATAGGCAGCACCGAGTTGCGACAGTTCCGCCGGCGTCATGTCCAGGACCGCATCCGGATAGTCCGACGGCGCGAACTCCCGCAACGCAACCAGGCACTGCTCGAAGTCGCCGATTTCCCCGGCTCCGTACACATGAGGGTGGGCCGCCAGGATTTGCTCCGTCAGCGTCGTCCCGGAACGCGGCATACCGACGATGAAGATGGGCTTTTTCGAGGGATCGCCGCCGCCCTTGCTGCGCAGAAACGCCGACGTGAACGCCTGCCGCGTCCGCGCCATGGACGCGACGGCGGCATCGACATCGTAATCGATCCGCTGCCGAACGAGCGCATTCGCTTCGAGCAGAGACTGAAACGATTCTTCATGTTGCCCGATCTGGGCGTAGAGCTGAGCGAGCGCGAAGCGAATTCTCATGCTCTGCAGGGCGTCGTCCGAACTGGCATTCCGCAAGCGTTGCACCGCCCCCTCCGCCCGCGGATCGCCCGGCTTGAACTGCTTCAACTCCGCAAGCAGCACGTCGTGCTCGACGATGTCCGGACCCAGCTCGGCCGCCCGGTTTATGAGGGAACGCGCGTCATCCAGCCGGCCGAGAAAATACAGCGCCCTCGCCTTTTGGGCCATGGCCTCCGAATTATCCGGATCGAGCGCCAACAATTTGTCAAAGCTGGCGACACTCGGCTCATACTGCCCAAGCTGAAATTGAGCGTAACCGAGCGTAAAATATGGGATGGCATCCGGCCGCAGCTTGCCGACGGTTTCGCAGCATTGCACCGCCGCTTCCCAATCGAAAAGCGTCGTCAAAACAGTGGCAAGATTGACGTAAGCGTCGGTGAAGCGCGGCTGCAAGGCAATCGCGCGTCGGTATTGAGCCACCGCCTCATCGTGACGCTTCAGCTCACGCAGCGCGTTGCCCAGATTGAAATGGATTTCGGCCATGTTCGGCCGGAGCGCCAGCGCTCGCTGGAAGCTTTCGACCGCCTCGGCGTGGCGATCGAGTTCCTGCAGCGCGCTGCCGCGGTTGCACCACGCCGCAACATTGGACGGGTCGATCGCCAGCGCCTTGTCGTAAACCTCGACGGCTTCGTCACGGCGGCCAAGCGCATCGAGCGCATCGGCCTTGTTGGCGAACGCCATCGCGAATTTCGGGTCGGCGGCTATCGCGCGGTCGTAACTGGCGATCGCCTCTTGCGGCGCGCCGCCCTGCGCCAGCACCCGGCCAAGCAACACATGCGCCGGCGCGTGCTTCGGGTTGAGCGCAATAATCTTCTGGAAAAGCGCGGCGCCGTCCTGAAACCGGCCGGTTTGGCAATAGGCCCGCCCCAACAAGAACAGCGCGTCGGTATTGCTGGGCTCGCGGCCAAGGACTTTCTCGTAGCCCCTGACGGCTTCGGCAAGCTGGCCCGTCTGTTCAAAGGCGAGAGCCTTTTGGAGTTGTGTTGCGATGCTCATGAGCGGTCAGACGACATCTCGCAATTTGAAGGCGCCGTGACAAGCCGCCGGTTGGGCGACGCAGAGCCGCCTTGCTTTGCGCCGGCTGCGGCCTTGGCGGCGATGTTGCACCGCCGACAACAATAGTCCAACTCCGCAATGGGTAGCCAAGCCGCTCACGCTGATGCCCGGGCAAAGAAAAACCCCCGGCGGTTTCCCGCCGGGGGTCCTTAAGCGTGATCAGATCAACCGATCAGAAGTTCCGCTGCACGCGGAACATGCCCGACATCCAGCCAACGTTACCCAAGGTGTTGCCGGCCGTGGCACCGTAGGGGTTTGCACCAACCGCAAGGCCGTTACCCGACGTGTTGAGGTTGTTGTACAGCAGGTCCACGCTGAACGTGAGACCCTTGACCGGCGTCCACTTGGTACGCGAGCCAATCTGCCAGAGCGACCAGTCGGCGTTGTAGCCAGCGGCACCCGCATTGAGCGCCGTACCGGCGGCCGTGCTGTAGTCAAGCGCGCCGTAGCTGCCCCACAGCGAGGTCACCCACATCGAGTTCCAGTGATGGTTCATACCGGCCACCACGCTCCAAGCCGCCGTCAGATCGTTGCCGCCACCGGCGACAGTCACGGCGTCATACGCCAACCCGATGGCGTCCGTCGCACCGGTCTCCATCACGAAGTTGCCCATACCGCTACCGGCGTACTGGAGAGCGCCCTTGGAGTAGGCGACCTGGGTCTTGAAGTAGTCACCCTTGCCCCACGGAACGTTCAGCTTCAGGCCAGCGCCGACCGCCCAGCCAACATTATCGTTGGTGACCGAATCGCGGACTTGATGGACAGCGCCCATGACCTGCGCGCTACCCCAAGCCTGGTCGACACGCAGATTGCCGACGATGTCGGGCCACTGCCGGCCAGCGTAGGTGCCAGTAACCGCAGCAGTCGTGACCGCAGTCGCGATAGCCGTACGACGCGCGGTGGTGTCTTCGGCCGAGAGCGAGGCCGAGAAACCGTTGCCGAACTGCGCGGTATAGGCGAACACCGGAATGCCGCCACCGCCGCTATCCGAACCCCAGATGTTAACCGAGTTCGAGAAGTCGCCGTAGAAGTCGAAGAACGACAGGGCGTTACCGAAGGTGAACCCGGCCCACTGGATGAAGCCACGGTTGGCCCAGGTGCCGACGCCGCTACCACCACCACCATTGCTGGCCTGCATGGTCATGTTGAAGTAGGTGCGCAGCGTGCCGTACGCGGTCTGCGTGCGGGTGTCGACTGCGATACCCCAACGAGCGCGGGTGCTCTCGAAATTCAACGCCCGGCTATCCAGCACCGCAATGTGGAACGGAGCAAACGAGTTGCCGGCGTTGAAGTTCATCTCGGCGCGGACGAACCCACCAATCTTGATGCACGTATCGGTGCCGGGGATGTAGTAGAACCCTGCACCATACAGGCTGCAAATCTTCACGTACTGGACCGGTTTGGCCTTAACGGGAAGATCGGCGGCCTGAGCCCCAGCCATCGCAACGAGACCCGCTGCGGAGCCAAGGAGAAGGCTTTTCACCATCTTCATCTTGAACCTCCAAACATTGTTTATCGTGAGAGGGTTCCGTATCCGCCGCGTGCGACAGCACCGATGGAACTTCCCCTTGCTCCCCGCTACCCGGTATACAATCCGGTACACCGGAAAGCGCGACACGGGGATGCCCCCCTCCGTCGCAAGGCAGACATTAGCGGACGAGCCTCCCCACGCAATGAAGAAGGCCCCTTCCCACAGGCCCTTAGATCGGTTTTCGACCGACTGTTGCGCAAAAAACACGCACTCTTAGGCCGCCTCCGGGCCCCCTCACCAGGCTCCTGCCGGGCATCTCTTCGCCCTTAAAACATTCATATAATTCAATACGATAGCTCAAAAAACAAGCCCGACCAGGGATCGCATAGCGACCCCGAAAGTAGGAATAATGGCAGCTTATCGGTGGCCGGCCGGTCGCACTTGCCGCCTTGCCACTATGCCGCCGCGCCTAATTCCCGGGCAGCCCGAAGCCATTTCGGAGGCTCTGGCGGCCGCTTTTTCACGTTGTGATTCTCGCCTCGGAATGGCGGCCGTGGCGGAGCGGCATGGCGCGCGAGGCCCTGGCCCGATCATCCCCCAGCAAGAGCGCTGGGGCGCAAGGCGCATCTTGAAAGATCCGGGACGACCCGACACCGTCTGAGGGATCGGAGCGCACCCGTCCGAGTTGCATCGCTGGCGATTGAGCAACCGCGAGTGATGGCTCTGCTCGCCCAAGAGCGGATCGAGCATCCCAAAGTCTGGTTCGGGATGCCCGCAATCATCGGCTGCGGTGCGCGGTAGACCAATCGGCCCGGCCGAAGCTTGCAAAACGACCGCTCGACCGATCGGCACGATATCAGGCAGCGCCGCAAAATCGGCAGACTTTGGAACGGCTTGCCACGGTAATACGCAGGCCCCGCAGAACCCGCCCCCGATTCCCGTCAATTAAGAACTGGTTGCCATGTAAAACCAATCGTTGCCGCCGCCTTTAATCCAACGCCAATATTTTGTGGTTTATTTATATGACCATCAACCGGATGACCCGCCGATGGTACAGGTTAGCACTGCAGCCGTTGCGGCACGATTCGCAGACCTCAAGGTGCTCGTCGTCGACGACGATGCCGGCATTCGGAAGGTTGTGAGGGCCCTGCTGACAAGCATGGGCGTGGGCATCATCTGGGAAGCCTCGGATGGCATGGCCGGGCTGGACATCGTCCGGAAATCGGGCGCCGACGTGATTATCCTCGACTGGGAAATGCCCCGGCTTGAGGGCCCCGACTTCATGCGCACGCTGCGTTCACCGGACACATTTCCCTACCCGGCGGTGCCCGTGATCATGCTAACCGCGCACGGAGAATACTCGAAAGTCAAAGAGGCCATTTCCGTCGGCGTCAATGAGTTCCTGCTCAAGCCGGTGTCGTCGAAAGGCCTGTTGGACCGGATGATATCGGTGCTGTTTAACCCGCGGCCGATCGTCAGGAAACGGGGCTACTATGGGCCGGAGCCCCGCACGGCCAGCCAGCTTATGGGCAATTCGGACCTGATGAACGCGGATGTCATCATGCTGTAGCGTTTCGGCTTCGGGGACTGCCAGCAAGGCCTCGACGCACGTCTCGAAACGCCGGGTTCGACGCAAGCCGATATCGCCGTGCGAGTGATCACGAAAAAATAGTTTTCGACTCGTGCGCATCCCGGTTCGTCAGCGCACCCGTGAAACGTTGTCGGATTAAGCCGTCACCTTCCCCGCACTCAGGAAGTCTTCCAGCGAGAAAAGCTTCTGTTCCTTTGCCGGTTCGCGCAGCGGCACGCCGTCGAACGGTGTCGCCTCGTGCAGCCACTTCTCGGGCGGCGGCAAGTCCCACGTGAACCGGTTGCCGCTGTGCCAGCGCGCCGGCTTGTCGTCGAAATCCATGAGCTGGATCGGCGGCGGCAGGATCTCGACCCGATGCCCATCGGGATCGCGGAAATAGACGTAAAAAACGTGCCCCTGTCCGTGCCGGCCTGGGCCGCGCTCGAAGCACCGCGCAAAGCCGATGCCGCCGGCGGTGTCCAGGGCGCGGAACAGGCAGTGACTCTCCGCAACGATGTAGCCGAAGTGATGCAACTGCGGGCCGGGCCGCGTCAGCAGCACCATGTCGTGCGGATTGTTCTTGCGGTACATGAACAAGCCGAGCGGATCATCGTCGTCCGGCTGATCGACGAAATAGTCCGAAATCCGGAAACCGAGATCGGTATAGAAGCGGCCGGCGTCCGCAACGTCCGGCACCAGACACTGAACATGGTCGTAGCGCAGCGCGCCGGCGCCGCGATGCAATTGCGGCTGGTCATGCAGGCGCGGCAGCGTCGGCATGCTGGCGCAAAGTTCGAGCGGAATGCCGGCGGGGTCGCTGACACGCAGCGTGCGGCCCTGGAACGGCCGCTCGATCCAGTCCGCCGCGGTCCCGGTGGCGTCAAAGTGTTTCTTCGCCAGATCGAGATCTTCGTCCCGAAACACGCGAAAGCCGATGGCCTCGCAAACCGGCGCGCCGTCGGTCTGACGCAGCGTGAGGCTGTGGTGGCAGGTCTCTTCGACGCCGCGCAGATAGACTTCACGGTCGGTCTCGTGGCTCACCAAGAGCCCGATGACCTCGGTGTAGAACCGGCGGCTCTCCGCCAGGTCACGCACCGTCACGATGACATGGCTGGCGCGCGTGATGTTGAAGGGCGGCGAAAAATTCGTTTTCGGAACGGCCATGTACCCTCACCCCTTCACGCGCGCGCTGCGATCGTTCACGCGACCGCGCTCGTTTCCACGTCGCTGCCGCTGAGCGCGGCTTCAAGCGTGGCTTCGTACTCCTGGAAGACCGGATCGTGCCGGTGCCGCGGCCGCGGCAGATCGACGGTCAATTCAAGCGTCAAGCCCGCCGGCCGGCCGCTCAACACCAGCACGCGGTCGGACAGATAGATCGCCTCGCGGATGTCGTGGGTGATGAACAGGATCGTGTTCCTGGTCTTGCCCCAGATCTCGCTGAGCGCGGCCTGCATGGCCTCGCGGGTCTGGGCGTCGAGCGCGCCGAACGGCTCGTCCATCAACAGCGCCGCCGGTTCGATGGCAAGCGCCCGCGCCAGCCCGACACGCTGGCGCATGCCGCCGGACAGCCGGTAAGGGTGATAGTCCTCGAAGCCGGCGAGGCCCACGAGGTTGACGAATTTGCGCGCCAGCGCCTCACGCTCCGTCCTGGAAATCCCCTTGGACTTGAGGCCGAACTTGATGTTGCCGAGGACGGTCAGCCACGGAAACAGCGCGAACTCCTGGAAGACGATGCCGCGATCAAGCCCCGGGCCGCGGATATGGCGGCCGTCGAGATAGACGTTGCCGTCGCTCGGCTCGGCCAGCCCGCCGGCAATGCTCAGGAGCGTCGATTTTCCGCAGCCGGACGAACCGATGATGCTGACGAATTCGCCATCCCGGACCGTGAACGAAATATCTTCAAACACGCGCAGATAGCGCGTCTTATTCCAGCCCTCGCGCCGCCCATACGTCTTGCTCAGACCCTCGACCCGCAGCTCACCCATCGCTTCCTTCCACTTCCCGCAGCCGCCGTCGGCGGACATTTCAATGAGCTTACTTTATCCGCGCTTCGAAAGTCGTTTCGTAATTTGATCCACCCCAGGGGCGATGTCGTTGTCGACTTTGCCTTGATCCGGTCTGGGATGATGTGGTTCGACTGGGGCCGGAACTGATTGCCGGCCCATGACAATAAGTCTGGCCCGGCGGCCGGGTCAACGAAATTATCGATTTTATCATTTTACGTTGCTCTATGTAATAAATATCGATATTTTGGCTTGAAGAGCGTATTGAGCAGTGCCGTGGGCACTCGCAAGCCGGTCACCGCATGACGCAAACTGTCAGCATCCAAGAGATTGCCCGCTCGCGCACGAGCAGCATCTACGATCGGCTGCGCGACGACATCATTCACGGCCAGTTCGCGCCCGGCCTCAAACTCAAGATCGATGCGTTGCGCGAGCATTATGGCGTCGGCGCCACCCCCATCCGCGAAGCCTTGAGCCTGCTCACCGCCGACGGTCTGGTGGAGCGGCTGGAACAGCGCGGCTTCCGGGTGGCCGAGGTCAGCGATTCCGAGTTCGTGGAATTGCTGGCAACCCGCTGTTGGCTGGAGGAGCGCACGCTGCGTCAGGCGATCAGCAATGGCGGCAAGGATTGGGAGGAAGGGATCGTCCTCGCGCAATATCGCCTGTTGCGCACCCCGCGTGTGCCGCCCGACGTGAACCGCGTCGCCAATGTCGAATACGAGCAGTGCCACAAGAGCTTTCATATGAGCCTGGTGGCGGCCTGCGGTTCCAACACGCTGCTGCGGCTGTGGAACCAGCTTTACAACGAGTCCAACCGCTACCGTTACATCCAGCGCATGAGCCCCTACGAGCGGCCCAATGTAAATGAGGAACATGCCCAGATCGTCGAAGCCGTGCTGGCGCGCGACAGCGATCTTGCCGTGCAGCGCATCGTGGCGCACTACACCCGCACCGGCGCGTTCCTGACCGGAGCAAAGCCAGCCGAATCCGACCCCACCCCACCGCGCGAGGACGACGGACGCAAACAAGCATCGTCCTGAGCGCGCGGCCACCATCAAGTTTCACACGTCCTTTGTTCCGGAGACCGTCATGTCCGACAAGCTTTTCCCGACGACCGTGGTCGGCAGCTACCCGCAGCCCGACTGGCTGGTGGACCGCGAGATGCTGTCCAAGTCGGTGCCGCGCATCCGCATGAAGGACATGTGGCGCGTATCCGAGCCGTATCTCGAGCAGGCGCAGGACGACGCCACCATCGTCGCCATCCGCGACATGGAGCGCGCCGGCATCGACGTGATCACCGACGGCGAAATCCGGCGCGAGAGCTATTCCAACCGTTTCGCCACGTCTCTCGACGGCATCGATATCGACAATCCGGGCTACGTCAATTCGCGTGGCGGCCGGAAAACGCCGGTGCCGCGCGTGGTCGGCAAGGTGCGCCGGCCGGGCCCGATCGAAGTGCGCGACATGGAGTTCCTGCGCCGCAACACCGACCGGCCGGCCAAGATCACCCTGCCCGGCCCGTTCACGATGAGTCAGCAGGCACAGGACGATTACTATAACGACATCGAAGCGCTCGCCATGGACATGGCCGCCGCGGTCAACGAGGAAGCGCACGACCTGGTGCGCGCCGGCGCCGACTTGATCCAGATCGACGAGCCGTGGGTGCGCAACAATCCCGAGGTTGCGCGCCGTTACGCGGTGAAAGCGATCAACCGCGCGCTCGAAGGGATCACGGTGCCGACCGTGGTGCATCTGTGCTTCGGCTACGCCGCGGTGGTGCCGGGCGATGCCAAGCCCCAGGGTTACGCCTTCCTGGCCGAACTCGCAGACACGACCGCCAGCACGATCTCGATCGAAAGCGCACAGCCGAAGATCGATCTCGGCGTGCTGGCCGATCTGGCGCCAAAGAACGTCATGCTCGGCGTGCTCGACCTTTCCGACATCACCGTGGAAACGCCGGAGACGGTCGCCGAGCGCATCCGCCGCGGCCTCAAGCATCTGCCGGCCGAACGGCTGATCCCGGCGCCCGACTGCGGCATGAAATACCTGCCGCGCGCGGTCGCCTTCGGCAAGCTCAAGGCGATGAGCGAAGGCGCGGCTATCGTGCGCCGTGAGCTGAGCTGATCGCGCGCGCCGCAGCCCTCACCCCGCGTTTCTGGACGGCCCATGGCTCACCTTCTCATCAAGAATGGCACCCTCATCACCATGGACCCTCAGCTTGGGGACATGGCGGACGGCGACGTGCTGATCGAAGGCAGCCGCATCATCGCGGTCGGACCGCGCCTCACCGCGCCGGCGGGAACCGAAACGATCGACGCGACCGGCATGATCGTCATGCCCGGTCTGGTGAATGCCCACCAGCATACTTGGCAGACCGGCATTCGTGGCATCGCCGGCGACTGGACGCTGTTCGATTACGGGCGGCACATGCATGCCGGACTCGCCACCCGCTTCACGCCGGAAGACGTCTATCTGGCCAACCTGGTCGGCGCCCTCAACCAGCTCAATGGCGGCGTCACCACCCTGTTCGACTGGTGCCACAACAATCCGACACCCGACCATACCGACCGCGCCATCGATGCGCTGACGGAGGCCGGCATTCGTGCCGTGTTCGGGCACGGCACGCCCAAACCGCAACTCGGCAAAGGCGGCGTGCCGACCCAGGACTACCTGCATCCGGAAGACGAGGTGAAACGCCTGCGCCAGGGCCGGCTCGGCAGCGACGACGCGCTTGTCACCATGGCCATGTGCATCCGCGGGACGGACCTCGCTTCCTACGAGGCCACCGTGCATGACATCCGGCTCGCCCGCCAATACGAGCTGATCGCGAGCTTCCACATCGGCGGCCGCATGGCGTTCAACCGTAAGACGCCCGACGGCATTTTGCACCTTGGCAAAGATGGTTTGCTTGGGCCGCACATCAACGCCGTGCACGCCAACAAGCTCTCAGACGACGAACTGCGCGTGCTGGCTGACGCCGGCGCTTCTTTCACCGCTACGCCGGAAGTGGAAATGCAGATGGGCCACGGCCTGCCCATTACCGGACGCGTGCTGGCCTTGGGCGCCCGCCCCACCATCGGCATCGACGTCGAATCCAATATTTCGGGTGAACTGATTTGGGCTGCGCGCTTTGCGCTGCAAGTGCAGCGCGGTCTTGATAATGTCTCGGTCAATGAGACGGGCAAGGAAGTATCGGTGGTTTCCATCCCTTCCCGTCAGGCGCTGGAATGGATTACCGTAGACGGCGCTCGCGCACTGAATATGGGTGACAAAATCGGTTCGCTCACGCCCGGCAAACAGGCCGACCTGATTTTCGTCCGTACCGACGATCTCAATCTGTTTCCGTCGCACGATCCGGTCGAGACCGTACTGTTCCAGTCTCACAGCGCGAACGTCGACACCGTGCTGGTCGCCGGCAAACCGCTGAAACGCGCCGGCAAACTCATCTACCCGGACCTCGCCGGGAAGAAGGCGGCCTTGGCCGCATCGGGGAATCGCTTGCTTCAAAACTGACGTCCGTTATCGTCAGCAACCAAGAGGGAGGAAACCGACAATGAAGAACAAAGCTTTTGTATTCGCCGCCGTCGCCGCACTGGCGATCTCCGCGGCAACGGCGCCGGCGAGCGCCAACGAGAAAGTTGCCATCGGCATGAGCGGTGGCGTCAACATGGTGCCAAGCTTGGTCGCCAGGCATCTCGGCTACTTCAAGGCCGAGGGCATTGACATCGACCTCAAACCGCTTGCCCGCGGTGGGGACGCCATCAAGGCCGTGGCCGCGGGACAGCTGCAATTTTCCGAGTCCGCGCACGCGCCGTTCTTCGCCGCGGTATCCCGCGGCGCGTCGCTGGTGGCGGTCGGCATCGTGACGCGCGGCTTCTTCGGCAAGATGGTCGCGAGCAACCAGAACGCCAATCTCAAGACGCTCGCCGACTTCAAGGGCAAACGCATCGGCAGCCAGATGGGCACCGGCATGTTCACCATCGTGCGCATGCTGCTCGAACGGAACGGCATGAAGGAGAGCGATTTCAAGTTCAGCAATCTGCGTGTCGTCGATATGCCGGCTGCGATGGAGCACTCGGATAAATTCGATGCCGTGATCGGGTGGGAGCCCGGTATGAGCCGGATCGTCAAGGCTGGCAAAGGCAAGGTCGTGATAACCGAAAAGCAGTTCGCGGACATGGCCGGGATCACCTACCCGTTCCTGCTCTCGACCACGCCGACGTACCTCAAGGCCCATCCGGACATCGTGCAAAAGGTGGTCAACGCCTATGCCAAGGCGGACAAGTATATCAGTACCCACCACGACGAAGCGGTCGATATCTATCAGGCCGAGGTCAAGCGCCGTGGCGGCAAACTGAGCAAGGATGACATCCGCGTCATGCTGTTCAATGTCGATCGTTTCAGCGGTGTCGCTTTCACGGCGGCCGACTGGAAGGATATTCCGGCGACGCGCGACTATTTGCTCAAGATCGGGCAGCTCAAATCGAAGATCGACCTGCACAAGATCATCGATGAGAGCTTTGCCAAAAAGGCGGCAGCGGCGGCTAAATAGCCACGCGGATTCAAGCGAAACGTCAGCAAGGTGGTGATGGCATGAGCGTTATGAGCCCAACGGACGAACGGTCCATAAGCGCTGCGTCGCCCGAGGAAGTGCGCTCCGGCGGCGGCCTGATGGTCGCCGGCGCCAATTTCCTGTCGGCGCTCGTTCCGCTCATCGCCATCATGCTGCTGTGGGAAGTGGCGGTCCGTCTCAGCAACGTCCCGCCCGCGATCCTGCCGCCCCTGAGCGGTATCTTCAAAGCCATCGCCAGAATGGCTTACGAAGGTACGCTCTGGGGCGACATTTCGGCCACGCTCTACCGCCTGATCAAGAGCGTGGTGGCCGGCGTGATCGCCGGCACCATTCTCGGCGTGCTGATGGGCTATTTCCGGATTTGGGAACGCGCCCTGGTCGTGCCGATGAATTTCCTGCTGGCGATCCCCGGCACCGCCATGTTCCCGTTGGCCATGATCTGGTTCGGGCTCACCGACTTCACGATCATCTCCATCCTCATCTACGAGGTGGCGCTGACCGTCATGCTCAATACCTGGACCGGGGTGAAGACCGTCGACATGGCGCTTATTCGCGCCGGGCGCGCCTTCGGCGTGTCGGGGCTCAGCCTGTTCTGGCGCGTGCTGTTCCCGGCGGCGCTGCCGTCCATCATCACCGGTTACCGGCAGGCGTTCTCGCGCGCCTGGCGCATCCTGGTGGTGGCGGAAATGCTGGTGTCGGTTTCCGCCGGTCTCGGCTACCGCATCTATTGGGCGCAGGAATATTTTAACACCGATGTCGTGTTCGGCTCGCTGTTCGTCGTCGGCATCGTTGGCCTGCTGCTCGAGCGCGTGCTGTTGCGCACGCTCGAAGTCATGACCGTCGAGCGTTGGGGCATCATGCGGGACGGGGTCTGAGTTAGCCGTACACCCGGCTAGGCACGTTCACCGTTTCGCGGAAACGGCGAACGTGTCCAAGTTTTTGTCTTGTCGCGTTTCCGGACGGCGAACCGGCTCCCACTTCGCCTGGAAACGCTCCAGGCGGCGCCCTACTTCGGGGGCACGATCGCGATCACGTCGAGCTCGACCAGCATGTCGGGCCAGGCCAATTGGCTGACGTTCAGGAACGTGTGCGCCGGCAGCGCATCGCCATAGGCTTCACGCCGGCAATCGCCTGCCTGTTTCTGGTAGCGGATATCGGTGACATAGGTCACCTGTTTGACCACATCGGCCATGGTGGCGCCGTTGCGGGCCAGCACTTTCTTCAGCTTCCGGTAGGCATAGCGGCACTGGCGCGTGAAGTCGCCGGGATGCAGGATCTTGCCGTTGTCTTCGTGTTCGGCGCCGATGCCGGCAAGGAAGATCATCTTGCCGGGGCCGGTGACCGTGACGGCTTCCGAGAAGCGGCCCTTGGTCCAGCTTCCGTAGTTGTGGCGCTTGCGTTCGAAGGCCGGCGTTTTCGTAGCCCGCGCAGCACCCTTTTTCTTTGACCGATTCTTTGGCCGACTTGTCATCTCGCGTTCCATTCGTTGTCTCGGAACGCCTATCGTCACATGGCCCGCCCCATGTCGCAACGCTGCAACCAGACGCGGTCAACATCCAAAATGCAAAGCTTATTGAGGCTGCGGCTCCTGCTGCGTCCCATGCTGCCGCCCATGGCCCATCGACCGCGGCAGCCAAGCCGCGACGCTCGACGCTAAGGCGCGGAATTCGGCGCCAGCTTCACCGTGAGCCCGTCGAGCTCTTCCGACATCAGCACCTGGCAGGCCAGCCGCGAATTGGGCCGGTATTCGCCGAGCACCGCCAGCTGGTCGATCTCGTCGTCGGTCTTTTCCGGTAGCTTGTCGAACCATTCATCGTCCACATAGACGTGACAGGTGGCGCAGGCGCAGGCCCCACCGCATTCGGCTTTGATCGGCACTTCCCAGTCGCGGATGATTTCCATCACCCGCCAGCCGGGCAGCGCCTCCAGTTCGTGCTCGGCGCCGTCGAGATCGGTCACGCGGATCTTCATGCGACTTTCAACCTCTGCTGCAATTGGGTGGACGAGGTCGTGTACTGGAAGCGCAGGCGCTCGCCCGGCCGGCAGATTTGGAACGCGGCCTGCGACATCAGCGCGGCCTCGTGGAAGCCCGAGAGGATGAGCTTGAGCTTGCCCGGATAGGTGTTGATGTCGCCGATGGCGAAGATGCCGGGCACCGGGGTCTCGAATTTCTCCGTGTCCACCGGGATAAGGTTCTCCGAGAAGTTCAGGCCGAACTCGGCAATCGGCCCGAGCTTCATGGTCAGCCCAAAGAAACAGAGGAACCGCTCGGCCGGCAGCACCTGCTCGCCGACGGCGGTGGTGACGGAAATGCCGCTCAACGCGGGCGCTTCGCCTTGCAGACTATTGAGCTTGCCGACCACGAAATCGATTTTGCCGTCCGCCGCCAGTTGCTTCATCTGGCTCACGGAATGCGGTGCGGCGCGGAAACCGTCGCGATGATGCACCAGCGTCACCCGCTCGGCGATCGGCTGCAGGTTCAGCGTCCAGTCGAGCGCCGAATCGCCGCCGCCCGCGATCACCACCCGCTTGCCGCGGAACGCGTCCATCTTGCGCACCGCGTAGAACACGCTTTCGCCTTCGTAGGCTTCGAGATTCTGGAGCGGCGGCTTTTTGGGCATGAAGCTGCCGCCGCCGGCGGCGATGATCACCACCGGCGCTTCGATGGTGGTGCCGGCATCGGTGGTAATGCGCCACAGGTCCTCGGGCGTCTTGACCAGGCTTTCCGCCAGCTCGCCGAGATGAAACGTCGGCGAGAACGGCGCGATCTGCTCCATCAGCCGTTCGGTCAGTTCCTGACCGGAGATCACGGGCCACGCCGGAATGTCGTAGATCGGCTTTTCCGGATAAAGCTCGGCGCATTGCCCGCCGGGGCGGTCGAGAATGTCGATCAGGTGCGCGTTCAGGCCGAGCAGGCCGAGCTCGAACACCGCGAACAATCCGCAGGGGCCGGCGCCGATGATGATCGCGTCTGTGCGGTGATTGGCTTTGGTCATCATGATGGTGGTCACGGGGATTTTCCTCAGGTGGCTGATTCTTCTTTCGCCGCTTCCGGCGAGAAGAACCGGTCGAATTTGTTGGGCTGACCGTTGAAGTCTTCCGCCTCGGGCAGCGGGTCTTTCTTGTCGGCAAGGCAGGGCCACTGCACCGCATAGCGCGCGTTGATCTCGACCCAGCGCTCCGCGCCCGGCGCGGTGTCGGCGATGATGGCGTCGGCCGGGCATTCCGGCTCGCAGACGCCGCAGTCGATGCACTCGTCGGGGTGGATGACGAGCATGTTCTCGCCCTCATAGAAGCAGTCGACGGGGCAAACATCGACGCAATCGGTGTATTTGCAGCGGATACAGGCCTCGGTAACGGCGTAGGTCATGGGTTTCGCTCGACTAGGGGCGCGTTTTTCACGCCCGCGAAGAAACGCCGGATTGCCGCCGCAGTCGGTCAATTAGTTGCTAGCCGCCCCCAGAGCCCGTCTGGCACGGTTTGCGCATGAGACACGACATGCCCAAGCCGAACCCCAAGTCGGACCCCAAGCCGGCCCCTTTGGCGCACCGCCCCGCCATGCTCCCGACCGAGATCCGTCTGGAACGCGATCGCAGCCGCCTTTCGGTCACCTGGGAAGACGGCACCACCGACGCTTTTTCCGCCCCCCTGCTGCGTGAAAAGGCGCGTGACGCCAACTCGGTGCGTATCACCGTGAATGGCTGGGCGGTGCCGGCGACTTCCGATCTGACCATCACCGCCGTCGAGCCGATCGGCAATTACGCTGTCCGTCTCGCCTTTTCCGATGGCCACGACCGGGGAATTTTCCCCTGGGCCTATCTCACCGAAATCGCCGCCGCCGGCTCATCCGACGCCGCGGCCGCCTGCTGACCCGATAGTAAAGGGAAGGAATTGATCGATGGATGAAATCCGCAACGGCTTCTCCGAAGTCCAGTGCGACGTGCTCGTGATCGGCGGCGGCACCGCCGGGCCGATGGCGGCGATCAAGGCGCGCAAGAAGGACCCGAACGCCAAGGTGGTGCTGCTGGAGAAGGCGAACGTGAAGCGCTCCGGCGCCATTTCCATGGGCATGGACGGCCTCAACAACACCGTCATCCCGGGACACGCCACGCCCGAGCAGTACACCAAGGAAATCACCATCGCCAACGACGGCATCGTCGACCAAGCCGCCGTCTATAAGTACGCGCAGAACTGCTATTCGATCATCCAGGAGCTGGACAACTTCGGGATCCGCTTCCAGAAGAATCAGAACGGCGACTTCGACGTCAAGAAGGTGCACCACATCGGCACCTACGTGCTGCCGATGCCGAATGGCGAAACCGTCAAGAAGGCGCTCTACCGCCAGCTGCGCCGCGAGCGCGTCTTGATCTCCAACCGCTTCATGGCGACCCGCCTGCTCACCGGCAAGGACGGCCGCGTGGCCGGCGCCATTTGCGTCAACACGCGCTCGGCCGAGTTCCTGCTGATCCGCGCCAAGGCCGTCATCCTGTGCATGGGCGCGGCCGGCCGCCTCGGTCTGCCGACCTCCGGCTATCTCTACGGCACCTACGAAAACGCCGCCAACTCCGGCGACGGCTACGCCATGGCCTATCACGCCGGCGCGGGCCTCGCGAACCTCGAGTGCTACCAGATCAACCCGCTGATCAAGGATTACAACGGCCCGTCCTGTGCTTACGTCGCCGGCCCGTTCGGCGGTTACACCGCCAATAACGAAGGCAAGCGCTTCATCGAGTGCGACTACTGGTCCGGCCAGATGATGCAGGAATTCTACAACGAGCTGCAGTCCGGCAAGGGCCCGGTATTCCTCAAGCTCAATCACCTGGCGCCGGAAACGGCCGACGAAATCGGGCGCATCCTGCACACCGTCGAACGGCCGACACGCGGGCGTTTCCACGAAAACCGCGGCACCGATTACAAAGACAAGATGATCGAGATGCACATCTCGGAAATCGGCTTCTGCTCGGGCCATTCGGCGTCCGGTGTTTTTGTCGACGAAAACGCGCGCACCACGGTGCCGGGCCTCTACGCCGCCGGCGACATGGCAAGCGTGCCGCATAACTACATGCTCGGCGCCTTCACCAATGGCGCGGTCGCCGGCGAGGACGCCGCCGATTTCGTCAAGGAGGTCGATTACGCCGATTTCGAGCCAGGCGATATCGCCGCAGAGCAGGAACGCGTCCTGGCGCCGACCAAACGCGACGACGGCATTCCGCCGAACCAGGTCGAATACAAGACCCGCCGGCTGGTGAACGATTATCTTCAGCCGCCCAAGGTCACGCGCAAGATGGAACTCGGCCAGGACCGCTTCGCCGAAGTGCGCGAAGACATGGATACGGCCATGTATGCGCGCGACAGCCACGAATTGATGCGGGCACTGGAGGCTCATTCGATCCTCGATTGCGCAGACATGGCCGCCGCCGCCTCGCTCTACCGCACCGAGAGCCGCTGGGGCCTCTACCACAACCGTGTCGAATATCCCGACAAGGACGACGAGAATTGGTTCTGCCACTCGATCCTGACCAAGGGCAAAGACGGCAGCCCCGCGCTCACCAAGAAGCCGGTCGCGCCCTACGTCATCGAAATCGAAGAACACGAGCGCGACGCCTACGACAGGCAGCGCATCCAAGCCGCCGAATAAGGCCGGAACGAGATTCAAGGAGAAGTCCCATGCCTTTGGCCAATACCCCGACCAGCGTCCCGGTCGTCGTCGATGACGCGAAATGCATCGCCGACAAGGGCTGCACCGTGTGCGTCGACGTCTGCCCGCTCGACGTGCTGCGCATCTCCGAGCTCACCGGCAAGGCCTACATGAAGTACGACGAGTGCTGGTACTGCATGCCCTGCGAGGCCGATTGCCCGACCGGCGCCGTCAACGTCCACATCCCCTATCTCTTGAAGTAAGGTCCACGATGTCAGCATTCGAACCCTTCGAAGACTTCGGCGACGTCGAATCGATCGCCGCCGGTCTTGACGACGCCGATGCCGGCACCCGCCGCGTCACGGTCATGGATTTGGCCGACACCGCCGCGCCCGAGGCGGTTCCCTTCCTCGCCCGCGCCATTCAAGACCAGGCCGACGACGTGCGCCTGCAGGCGGCCATCGCGCTCAGCGGTTTCGACGGCCCGGCGGTGGCGTCCGCGCTCGCCGGCGCCCTCAGCGACAGCAACGAGGCGGTCGCCCGCGCGGCCTCCGACAGCTTGACCGAGCTGAAGGATCCCAAGGCGGCCGACCCGCTGTTTGCCTATCTCACCCACGAACGGCCCTTCGTGCGGATGTCCGCCTTCCGCGGCCTGAAGGAACTGCGCCGCCCGGAAGCGCTCAAACCCGCGATCGAGGCCATGGACGACCCCGACGCCTCCGTGCGCGAACAGGCCGTCGCGGTGATCGGCTGGCTCAAGCTCGAAGAGTCGCTGCCGGCGCTGATCAGCGCGAGCCGCGATTCCGAGCCGGTGGTGCGCCGCTCCGCGGTATCGGCGCTGGGCTTCTCCGGCAACGCCCGCGCGGCCCAGGCGATCATCAGCGCGCTCGACGATTCCGACTGGATGGTGCGCGAGATCGCGGCCGATACATTGGCGCGCGCCACCGGCCACGATGCCGGCCCACGTCTCGTTGCGGCCTTGGGCGACGACTACTGGCAGGTGACCCTGAAGGCGGCCCGCAGCCTCGGCAAATTGCAGGTGGTGGAGGCGGTCACCGTGATGGGACCGTTGCTCGACCACGACGTCAGCAATCTGCGTAAGGAGGTTGCCGGCGCGCTCGGCGAGATCGGCCATCCGTCCGCCCTGCCCTATCTGCAAGGTCATGTGGACGATCCCGATCCGGACGTGCGCAAGAACGTGCGCTGGGCGATCGGCCGGTTGGGACGCGATTGATGGAATGTCCGCGACCATGAGGAAACGGCGCGCTTCACGGTGAAGCCGGCCAGAAAGGCAGTGACCATGTCTTTGCCGCGAGTTTCACCTTCCCGCGACGGCAGTCAGCCGATCGCTCCGCCGTTCCGGACGGCGCCTTATGAGGAGCCGCCGAAGTACATTCGTATCCGGGACTGGCTCCTCGACCGCATCCTCGCCTCCAACCTTATCCGCGGCGACCGCCTCCCCTCCGAACACGATCTGATCCGCCAGTTCGACGTCAGCCGCGTCACGGTGCGCCAGGCGCTGGAAGCCTTGCGCGCCGAAGGCATCGTTGAAAGCCGTCACGGCAAGGGCTGGTTCCTGCGCCGCGTCTGCGC
The DNA here is from genome assembly GCA_963829785.1 of uncultured Pseudomonadota bacterium. Lineage (GTDB taxonomy): Bacteria > Pseudomonadota > Alphaproteobacteria > Rhizobiales > Xanthobacteraceae > Pseudolabrys. The sequence continues at coordinate 120,429 of CAWHJZ010000019.1, forward strand.
GGTGCAGAACCTCGGCCGCCTGCTCGGCTTCGGCGAGATGCTGGCGCCCATGGGCGTGCGCACGCGCTCGGAAGTCTTGGACCTGAGCGAATGCCCCGCGCCGGCCGCGGTCGCCGCCGCCTTCGGCGAGCCGCCGGACAGCATCATGATACGCATCGCGCGCCTTCGTATCGCGAGCGCCCGCGTCATGTCCTACGACGTCAGCTACTTCCCGCTCGAGATCGGCCGCCGCCTGATCCAGCAGGACCTTGCCGGTCAGGACATCTTCGTCCTGCTCGAACGCGCCCTCAAAATTCCGCTCGGCTTCGCCGACGTCACCATCGAGATCGCGCCGGCGGAAGCCGACCAAGCCGAGCGCTTGAACATCGCCCCCGCCACGCCGATCTTCAAGATGACGCGGCTCACCCACGATAGCTGCGGCTTTCCGATCGACTTCGAATACGTCTACGGCCTGCCGGAAAACCATGTGTTCAAGGTGCGCGTGCCGCGCCGCTGAACGCACCGACGCGCCGGGCGCGCGCGACGGAACCGCGCCGGCCATCGGGCAGCCGTTGCGCTCGCTCACCTGATCGGCACGGCGACCGCTGAGCCGATCCGAACAAAGTCATCCCGATCCCGGAATCTTTGGTTCGCGCATTCTGACGATCGCGCCCAAAAGAGCATGCCGCAATCTTGCGATACATGGCCTCGTTGGTAGCCTCCCGGCCATCGTTCATCGTCAAACGCACACGTTTATGAGCCGCCGGCTTGCAGAAACATTTGCCGGTCTCATAGCGCCGGGACGCCGCATGCCCATTCCCAACTTGTATCATCGGGTTTTTCCGGTCTGCCTGCCGCTTTCGCGGTTCGCCTCCCGATCAGCCCAATCGCTGGGCAGCCCCCCTGTGCGCCGCTTTGCCGGCCCTCGGGCCGCGGCACAACTATATCAATCAAATCAATAGTTTAGCCGTCAGGCTGGAGCGACCAAAAACTTGGCACGCGGCTTGCGCCAATAAGAAGGGAGCTGAGAACAAGTTCAGGCTCGAAAACAAGAGGACTTTGACATGACCCGCTCGAAACTCCTGCTTGCGACGGCCCTTGCGTTTTCGTTTTCGTTCGCCGCGTCGACCGAGGCGAAAACGATCGATATCGGCATCGGCCATCAGAGCATGTGCACCGATACCTACAGCGCCGGTATCGTCATCAAGCAGCTGAAGCTCCTGGAAAAGCACCTGCCGCACACCGGCAAGTACAAGGACGTCACCTACAACATCAAATGGGCCGACTATTCGTCGGGCGGCCCGATCACCAACCAGATGCTGGCCAACAAGCTGAACATCGGCGTGATGGGCGACTATCCGCTCATCGTCAACGGCGCCAAGTTTCAGGCCACCAAGAGTCTGCGCACCCTCTACGTCGCCGGCACCGGCTACAACCTGAAGGGCTCGGGCAACGCGATCGTCGTGCCGGTCAAGTCGGACATCTATTCGATCGAGCAGCTCAAGGGTAAGTCGATCTCGACGCCGGTCGGCTCCGCCGCCTGGGGCATGCTGCTGAAGGCGATGCAGGACAACAACATGAAGTCCGGCACATACAGCCTCAAGAACCAGTCTCCTGCCGTCGGCGCGGCCAACATTGCCGCGGGCAAGATCGATGCCCACTCCGACTTCTGCCCGTGGTCGGAAATCATGGAATTCCGCGGCACCGGCCGCAAGATTTACGACGGCTCGCAAGCCGGCGTGCCTTATCTGCACGGCGTCGTCGTGCGCAAGGATTTCGCCGAGGCCTATCCGGAAGTCGTCGTCGCCTTCCTCGAGGCGGTCTATGACGCCGGCAAATGGATCAACGCCGATCCGATGCGCGCGGTCAGCGAGATGGAGAAATGGACCGGCGTGGAGAAAGAAGTTCTCTATCTCTATTTCTCCAAGGGCGGCCATCTGACGCTCGATCCGACGATCAAGCCGAAGTGGACCGAGGCGCTCAAGTTCGATCACACCGTGCTGGTGCGTGAGAAGGCGATCCCGCCGCTCGATTTCAATGCGTGGATCACCGAGAAATACGTCAAGGCCGCCTACAAGAAGCTCGGCGCCGATTACGACAAGCAGAAGGCCGTGATCGTCGATCCGAAGGTCTCCCATGCCGGCTTGCCGATGGAGATCTGGCACGCCCGCGACGGCATCAAGACCTACAAGACCATGGGTGAGTTCCTGAAGGCGGTTGCGGCCTACAAAGCCACGGGCGCCAAGCTGAACGCCACCTACGTCTACGACGTGGAGACGGGCCTCAAGCTGTTCGGCAAGACCGCCTTCTACGTCAAAGGCAAGGACGGCAAATACGCGACCTTCCTGCGCAAGGGACAGGCCGATGCCTTTGCCAAGAAGGTCGGCGGCAGCTTGGTCACCTTCGATCAGGCTTGGCAGTCGTTCTCCTCGTAACGACCAGCGATCCGGGCTCGCGGGATTTCCCCGCGGGCCCGGACCTCACGTGACGGCACGAAATGCAGGGAGCACGGGCCACCTGATGAAGAACACAACCTTAGCCTTGGTAGCGGAAACCGAGGACGACACGGCCGCGGCGGCAGCCGCCGCCCAAAGCGAAACCGCTGCGGCCCCTGAGACCGCCAAAGCCGCTTCCGCCGCGCCCGCGACGAACGCTGCGGCGCCGGAGCCCGCGAAGACGTGGCTCGGCAATGTCGATTGGGCCGGCCTGTCGCAGAGCTGGAGCGTGCGGCTTGTCTCGCTCGCCCTCGGCGTGCTGCTCTGGCATCTCGCCTGCGCCTATCAGTTCAACTTCTTCATCAATTTCGAGAACGTCCCCGCACCGCTCACGGTGCTGGCGGCGCTCGTCAAGCACCTGCAGGAATTCAAGTTCTATATCCACATCGGCGTCAGCATGGAGCGCATCCTGATCGGCTTTGCGCTGGCGACCGCGATCGGCATCGTGCTCGGCGTCATCATGGGACGCTCCCGGATCGCCCGCGACGTCGTCCTCCCCTACATCGAAATCCTGCGGCCGATTCCCGCGGTGGCCTGGATTCCGCTTGCCATCCTGATGTGGCCGACCGAGGAATCCTCGATCATCTACATCACCTTCCTGGGCGCGTTGTTTCCGATCGTGCTCAACACCGTGCACGGCGTCGAACAGACCCCCGACGTGCTGGTGCGCGCGGCGCAATCGCTCGGCGCGCCGCCATTGTCCATCTTCTGGCACGTGGTGATGCCGGCGGCGCTGCCGTCGATCGCCACCGGCCTCGCCATCGGCATGGGCGTGTCGTGGTTCTCGCTGCTCGCCGGCGAGATCATCTCCGGCCAGTACGGCATCGGCTATTTCACCTGGAACGCCTACTCCCTCATCAACTATCCCGACATCGTCGTCGGCATGTTGATCATCGGGGGCTTGGGCACGCTCTCGACCATCGCCGTGCGCAAGCTCACCGAACCGATGCTGTCCTGGCAAAGGAAGGCCCGATGAGCACCCTCGCCCTGCATCCGCCCTATCGCGAAACCGGCGCCATCCGCACCACGGTCTCCGGCGCCAAGCGCTGGCGCCGGCTGATCATTGGGTTCGCGCTCGGCTTTCCGGTCTTCTTCTACCTGCTGCTGCTCGCCATACCGACGATCCGCTACGGCCATTTCCCGAACTACGTCACGCCCTACGACTGGATCGGCAACGTCGCGCGCATCATCGAAAGCACCGGCTCGATCCAGGACATGGTGCCGATCATCCTCAACGAGTGGGTTCTGGAAATCGGCTACATGGACATGACCTGGGGCAACGGCATCGCCGAATGGAGCCTGTCGCTGGTGCCGCATAAGATCTTGATGGTCTCGCTCACCGGCGCGCTGATCGGCCTCAATCTCGGCCTGATGCTCGACCGTCTGGAGGCGGCGGGCTCCGCGACGCAGCAATGCCTGCGCGCCGGCGGCTCCGGCATCCTGACCAGCATCGGGGCGCTCTGCACCGGCCTCACCAATGCGACGCTGTTCTCGATCGCGTGCTGCTCGACGCCGTCCTGGGTCGGCAGTCTCGCCATCCTGGGCGTCGAAACCTCGTCGGCGTTCGCGCTGGAGCCCTATGGCGCGGCCGCCTCGGCCGCCGGCATCGCCATGCTCGTCCTTTCGGCGCTGTGGCTCGCCCACGATACCGGCCGGCGCCATGCCACGCCCCTGCCGTCCCCGAAAGGAGCCCTGTGATGCTGACCAGCGTCGTCTCCATGCCGGTCCAACCGGCCGCGCCGCCCGCCAAAGCGGGGCGCCACAGCGTCGACACCGGCCTGGTCGAGATCGACCGCGTGACCGTCGTGTTCGGCAAAGGCCAAAAGGCGCACACGGCCGTCGAGGAAACCTCGATCCGCATCGAGCCCGGCGAGTTCGTCTGCATCCTTGGGCCCTCGGGCTGCGGCAAGTCGACCTTGCTCAATTCGGTTGCGGGTTACGTGAAGCCGAACAGCGGCGAGGTCCGCGTCGACGGCGAACTGATGACCAAGCCCGGCCCCGACCGCGGCATGGTATTCCAGCAGTATTCGCTGTTTCCCTGGAAAACCGTGAAGGAGAACGTCGCCTTCGGCCCCAAGATGGCCGGCCAAGGGGGCGCGGCGGCGGAGTCGGTCGCCAACACGTTTCTTGAGATGGTCGGGCTGTCGCGTTTCGCCGGCCGTTATCCGGCGGAACTGTCGGGCGGCATGCAGCAGCGCGTCGGCATCGCACGCGCGCTCGCCAACTATCCCCGCGTCCTGCTGATGGACGAGCCGTTCGGCGCGCTCGATGCGCAGACCCGGCAGATGATGCAGGAAAGCCTGCTCAATATCTGGAACGAGTTCGGCACCACCGTCCTGTTCATCACCCACGATATCGACGAGGCCATTTTCCTCGCCGACCGGGTGTTGATCATGAGCGCGAGCCCGGGGCGCATCATCGCCGACTTTGCCGTCGATTTGCCGCGGCCGCGCGTGCCCGAAGTCACCGCCGAACCCGCCTTCGCCGAGCTCAAGCGCCAGTGCATCGCCCAGGTGCGGGCCGAGAGCCTGAAGGCCTTCGAGCAACAGAACCGTTGAGGCCGCGTGAACTCGTGTCCCATCCAGCCAAGCATGTTCGGCGTTCCGTGGCGGCCCTGATGCTGTTGGGCGTCGTCGCCGCGAGCAGCCATAGCCGCGCCGACTGGCTGGACGGCGATGAAGGCGCCGACCCGTGGGACCGTTGCGCCGAATGTCACGGGCTCTTCGGTGACGGCAACCGCATCAAGTTTCCCCGCCTCGCAGGCCAGGAGCCGCACTACATCATGAAGCAGTTGCAGGATTTCCGGCACGGCCGCCGCACCAACGATGGCGGGCAGATGCAGAAGACGGCGACCGAGATCACGGAAAAAGAGATTCCGCTCGTCGCCAAGTATTTCGCCGCGCAAACCCCGCCCTGGCCGAAGCGGACGATCGACGCCGAAGTCGACCTCGACCGCGCCCGCACCTTGGCGATCAAGGGTGCCGACGGCCTGGACGCCTGCCTCTCCTGCCACAGCGAGGCGCAGATGGGCCTGCTCGACAAGCCGATCGTCGCCCCGCGCGTCGCCGGCCAGCGCGACTTCTATATCGCCAAGCAGTTGCGCGAGTACCGCGACGGCCTGCGCAGCAAGAACGACCCCGAGCAAATGATGACCAAGATCGCGCGCCGGCTCAGCGACACCGACATTCTCGGCCTCGCCGTCTTCCTGTCGCAGAACCCGAAGCTGCACGAGGAGCCTACTCCATGAACGGGCCGCTCCCACCCACGGCAAAGCTCATGCAAGAATCCGCTCTCTTCCTGGCCGAGACCTTCGACGAGCTGAACCAGGGCGCCGATTTCCTGGCGCGGCTCTCGCTCGCCGAATGGAAGGCGCTGCGCCGCGCCGGCACCGAGATCTCCATGGACGTGGGCGCGACCGTGTTCCTGCAGGGCGACGAACACAAAGGCATCTGGCTGATCGAGGACGGCATGGTGCGCACGTTCTACGCCGCGCCGTCGGGCCGCCAGATCACCCTCGCCTATTGGACCGCGGGGCATTTCGTCGGCGGGCCGGAGATTTTCGGCGGCGGGCAGCACGTATGGTCGGCCGATGTCACGCAGGCCTGCCGCCTGCTCTATCTGCCGGCCGCCAGCCTGCGTGGGCTGATCCAAAGCCAGCCTTCGTTCGCGCTGTGCATCATCGAAGGGCTGGTGGCGAAGGGCAAATGCTATTCGGCGCTGGTGCAGATGCTGGGCACGCGCTCGGTGGTCGAGCGGCTCACCCAATTCCTGGTCATTCTTGCGGAGAATCATGGCCGCCGCGACGGCAACCGGCTGGTCATCGACCGCAAGCTGACCCACGACCAGATCGCCACGGTGGTCGGGGCGACGCGGCAGTGGGTCACCATGACTTTGGATAAGTTTCAGAAGAAGGGCGTCATCTCGGTGGGACGTCAGTCAATCACCATCGAGCGTTACGATCTCCTCATGGCGCAGCTCGACAACGACTGAATCCGCCCCCGCGGGACGAGCCTGAAAGAACGCGCGCTGCGCCAAAGACGTCGCCGCCGCGCTTCGCACGCGTGTTGATCCGCCGCACACCCAGGGCACGCGTCTCAATGCCGGGAGACGCCCACAGGCGGCCGCAGACAGGCTCGTAGCAGCGCAAACAGGTCTTGACCGGGAAACTCCGCCAAGCGCCTCGATAAGCCTTCCAGATGCCTTGAAACCGCAAATGCCGGGCTGCTGGGCCAACGATCCGTCCGGCCGCTCCATACTCATTTAGCCCTATGCGCATAGCCCCATGCGCATATAAGCGTGAGCCGGGCTCGGGGCCGCCGGCCCGCGGTCTAAAAAATATTGCTATTTCAAAGTCTTATTGGGATGTTATGGCGGAGACGGAGGGATTCGAACCCTCGATACGCCTTTGGAGCGTATAACGGTTTAGCAAACCGCCGCCTTCAGCCACTCGGCCACGTCTCCGCGTGCGCAAATGCCTATAGGAATCCCCATGCCGCGGTCAAACCTCGCAATGCGCCACACGGTCCGGCCGGTACATTTTTTTTTGCCGCTCGAACGAACTGGCCCGCCCGGCGTTATAGTGGCCGACAACACAGCAAGCTGGAGATCGACTATGCGATGGATAGGCCCGGGAGCCTTCGTGGCGCTGGCGGCCCTCGCCCTGACACCGCTGCTGGGACCGGCTGCCCACGCCGATCCGTACAGGTGGTGCGCGCATTTCCACAACTCCCGCGGCGGCGGCGAATTCGCCAACGAGTGCTACTACGTCACCCTCAAGCAGTGCAGGGACGCCATCAGCGGCGTCGGCGGCACCTGCGAGCCCAATCCGTTCTATGATGGCCGTCCCGTCGTCGACGAATACTCGCGACCGCAGCGCGCGCGGCGGCCGCACGAGGGCCGTTGACTGCCACGCCGCGTTCAGGCCGCGGCGCGGATCGGCGTGGCCTGCTGCGGTTGGGTATGGCCCTTGAGCCAGTCGCGCGCGGCGCGCTGCGCCTGGCCGATTTCGCTGTCGCTCATCAGCTCGGCGATTTCGCGGCGCAGACGCGCGGCATCGCCGTGGCCGCGCAGGGCCGCGATGTTGAACCACTTGTGCGCCTCGACGAGATCAACCGCCACGCCCGCGCCGGCCGAATAGACCATGCCGCATTCGAAGCAGCCGTCGGCGTCCTCCGGCTCGTTGACGGCAAAGACCGCCATATTGTCGATGTAAGCCATTTTTGGCCTCCCCTGTTCTTCACCCGCGCGACACGTCCCATGCCGCGCTCAACCCTGTTGGCCGGCGCATCATTGCGCGCCCGGCAACCGCGAGGATGAGGAGAAAATTTGAATAGCAGTTTAAGCGTCGCGATGAATCGAAGGTGAACGCGCCGGCGAGACATGCGCAAAACAGGACCGAAAATGGCGCAATAGTCCCGCAAACGGGCACTTCCCCCGCCCCGGTGACGGATCGCTAACCCATTGCATTCAGCGAACAATAACCACCCGGCGACATCTCGTTCGCGACGGGTTCGGCGACGCCGCATGCACGAACCGCGCGCTTCTGGGCAGCGTGTTCTAACGCCGTTGCGGAACTAGTGGAGCGAATTTGACATCAGCTCGGGAGCTTGCGGCAACGGGATACAAACGCCGGAAGCGGATCACGAGCGCGCGCGCTGGCCGAACAGCACCGCCTGCACGTTGGGATCCTTCATGTCGATGCCCTGACGCAGTTCGACGCCGAGCGCCATGCCGCGCTGCACCGCCGGCCGCGCCTTCACGGTCTCCAGCCAGCGCTTCAGGTACGGGAAGTCGTCGATGTTCTGGCCCTGCACTTTCCACAGGTTGACCCAGCCGACGCAGGCCATGTCGGCGATCGAATAACGGCCGGCGAGGAATTCGCGGTCGGCGAGCCGCTTGTTCATTACCCCGTAAAGGCGGTTCACCTCGTCCTCGTAGCGCTTGATGGCGTAGGGCAGCGTCTCACGCGCGTAGCGCTTGAAGTGGTTGAGCTGGCCGGCCATCGGCCCGAGGCCGCCCATCTGCCAATAGAGCCATTGCTCGACCTCGACCCGCCCGCGCTCGTCGGCCGGATAGAACTTGCCGGTCTTGCGGCCGAGGTACTGCAGGATGGCGCCGGACTCGAAGATCGAGATCGGCCGCCCGCCCGGCCCGTCAAAGTCGACGATCGCCGGCATGCGGTTGTTGGGCGCGATCGCGAGGAAGTCGGGATTGAACTGCTCGCCCTTGGCGAGGTTCACCGGGACCATGGTGTAGGGCAGCCGGCACTCCTCCAGCATGATCGAGATCTTGAAGCCGTTCGGGGTCGCCCAGTACCAGAGCTCGATCGGCTTGACCGCTTTGGCCGGCTTGCGCGCCGCCGTCTTCTTCACCGCTTTCTTGGCAGCTTTCTTGACCGTCTTCTTGGCCGTCTTGTTCGCCCTCTTTGTCTTCGTCCTGCCCGCCTTGGATTTCGCCGTTCGCCCCGCCGCGCGCGCCATTTTGCCCGCTCCCTTGCCAAACAAACTTGAAAAAGCGCCGTCAGGCCTAGGGCCGGAACCGGCAAACCGCAACCGCCGCACCTCTCACGAGTGGAGCGAATTTGACATTTGGTTCCGACTTGCGGCGAGCCGCTCATCAAATGTCAAACTCAAAGATCCACCAGAATCAAATAGTTACTAGTTGTCCTTTAATTCCGACATTTACTCGGGAGCTTGCGGCAGTGGAATGCAAATGTCGGAATCAGACCACTAGCCCGTAATCGGGTTCGCCCCGCCGCTAGCGCGCGACACTAGACGCATGCAACCCTTGGGCGGTATTCTGGTCCTACCGGTTGCGGAGAGCGCCAAGCCCGGCCCCGTCCGTGAGCGGCCCAAGGAGCGCTTAGAAGCGCGTTGAAAGAGGTTTCAAAGGGGGACGAACCATGCGCAAGAGTCTGTCTGCGTTGATCCTGGCCGCCAGCCTGCTGGCGGTCTCGTTGCCGGCCTCGAGCCGCGGCACCGAGGCGCCAGCCGTAACACCGGCCCACACCGTCACGCTCACCGCCAAGGCGAAAACCAAGAAGCCGCCGACGCCCGCGCAACTGGCGTTCCGCGCGCGCCAGAAGAAGTGCGGCGCCGAATGGCGCGCGGCCAAGGCCGCCGGCAAGATCGCCAAAGGAATGAAGTGGCCGCAATACTGGAGCGCCTGCAACAAGCGGCTGAAGAGCGGCGGCTGAGCCGGGCGCCGGGGACGCCGGCGGCGAAAACGCGCCGCCAGAAACACGGAGGGCGTCGGCGAGACAATTGTCTCTCCGACGCCCTCTGTCATCATTCGGGTCCGGCGGCGCCGCGGACTGTCCGCATAGCGCAAGATCACTCCAAGACGCACACCGGCCCGTATGACGCAACCTTCGCCACGCGAGGTGGGAAGGTCGGGAAGTGGCTACAGACTAGAGCCTCTTCTTCCGCTTCTTCGTCTTCTTCGCGGTCTTCTTGGAGGCCTTCTTCTTAGAGGCCGCCTTCGCCTTCTTACGTTTCGCCATTGCTGCCCTCCTAGCCATGAAACATGGCGGGTGTCGCATCAGTACGCGTCGCGAGTTCGACGCGCACTGCATTTCGTTTACTACAACACAACGAAAAAAACAGTCTTCGGCTTAACGAAGTGTGTACAGCGAGCGCGCGCGAGGCCTGCGGCACAGGCATAAACGCAAACGCGCGCGATGTGCATGCGCGTTCTTGCAAACATGCGAACGCGATGCGCACATGTTTGCGCAATTGCAAAAATATCGATGAAATAAGGCTTAGTTGCATCTCTCGTGCAATAACAACTTCGCGAATGCGCGCGCGATCGCGGTGCGACTTCGTCGACTTTTAGTTTGCCGCGCGCCCGCGGCGCGCTCGTTCGTCCACTAAAATTTTTTTTCACAAGGGACGCCGAAAATGGGGGCTCGCGGGTCTGAATCGATCAAAAACGAGCGAATCAGTGCCAAGTGATTCGCCGCTGCGCGCGCTCATCGGCGGAAAATTTCGCTCGTCGGCGGCGCCGGCGCGCGCGAAGTTACCACTCGCGAACGCGCGAGCGCCGCGAACACCGACGACGCGGCGCGTCGTCAGAGCCCCAGTTTCTTTTTCAGAAGATCGTTGACCGCCTGCGGGCTTGCCTTGCCGCCGGACGACTTCATCACCTGTCCGACGAACCAGCCGACCGCCTTCGGATTGCTCTTGGCCTGTTCGACCTTGTCCGGATTGGCGGCGATGACCTCGTCGACCATCGCTTCGATGGCGCCGGTGTCGGTCACCTGGACCATGCCGCGCGCTTCGACGATGGCGCGCGGGTCGCCGCCCTCGCTCCAGAGGATTTCGAACAAGTCCTTGGCGATCTTGCCGGAAATCGTCCCGTCCGCGATCAAGTCGAGCATGCCGCCGAGTTGTTCGGCAGCGACCGGCGAAGCCGCAATGTCCTTGCCTTCCTTGTTCAGCCGTCCGAACAGCTCGTTGATCACCCAGTTGGCCGCCGCCTTGGCGTCGCGGCCCTTGGCAATCGCTTCGAAGTAATCGGCGGTCTCGCGTTCGTCCACCAGCACGCCGGCGTCGTAGGCCGACAGACCGAAGTCGCGGATGAAGCGCGCCTTCTTCTCGTCCGGCAGCTCAGGCAGATGCCCCTTCAGGTCATCCACAAAGGCTTGCTCGAACTCCAGCGGCAGCAGATCGGGATCCGGGAAGTAGCGGTAGTCGTGCGCTTCCTCCTTCGAGCGCATGGAGCGGGTCTCGCCCTTGTCGGAATCGAACAGCCGCGTCTCCTGCTCGATCGTACCTCCGTCCTCGATGATATCGACCTGGCGTCGCGCCTCGTAGTCGATGGCCTGGCCGATAAAGCGGATCGAGTTGACGTTCTTGATCTCGCAGCGGGTGCCGAACGGCTCGCCCGGCCGGCGCACCGAGACGTTGACGTCGGCACGCAAGGAGCCCTTTTCCATGTCGCCGTCGCAGGTGCCGAGATAGCGCAGGATCGAGCGCAGCTTGGAGACGTAGGCCTTGGCCTCGTCGGCCGAACGCAGGTCGGGCTTCGACACGATCTCCATCAGCGCGACGCCCGAGCGATTGAGATCGACGTAGGAGAGCGTGGGGTGGCGGTCGTGCAGGCTTTTTCCGGCGTCCTGCTCAAGATGCAGCCGCTCGATGCCGACCGTGACCGTCTCGCCGCCCTCGAGGTCGACGGTGACCGCCCCCTCGCCCACCACCGGCTGCTTGTACTGGCTGATCTGATAGCCCTGCGGCAGGTCAGGATAGAAGTAGTTCTTGCGGTCGAACACCGACTTCAAATTGATTTCGGCCTTGAGCCCGAGCCCCGTGCGCACGGCCTGGCGCACGCACTCCTCGTTGATCACCGGCAGCATGCCGGGCATGGCGGCGTCGACCAGCGAGACGTGGCTGTTGGGGGCGCCGCCGAATTCGGTCGAGGCGCCGGAGAACAGCTTGGCGTTCGAGGTCACCTGGGCATGGACCTCCAGACCGACGACGACTTCCCAGTCGCCGGTCGCGCCGCGGATCAGCTTGTCGGACTTGGATATGGTGGGCATGCGCTACCCATTAGCGGGCAGCGCCGTTGCCGGCAAGCGGGCGCGTTCCTATACCGGCAGTTCCCGCCCGAGCGCCTGCTCGACCACGTCGAAGCTGTTGATGAACTCGCGGAATTTGGCCAGCCGGCCGTTCTTGTAGCGCATGAAGTTGGCGACCCGGAAGCGCAGAGCGCGCTGGGTCGTCCGCTGCCGCATGTGCACGTCGGCCAGCACCGCCGCCCGGTCCCCTTCCACCACCACGATCTCGCGATGGTAGGATTCCATGGCGTAGCCTTGCGCGATTTCCCGGAACGTCTGCATCACCGCCGCCCGGCCCCGCCGCGGTCCGGCAAAGGGGAAAACCATCACCGGCGCATAAATCAGCCAGTCGACATCCTCGTCGATGAGGGTTGACATGCGATCGAAGTCGCCCCGCGCATAGGCGTCGTAGAGCTCGTTCATCGTCGTGCGGGCGTCAACTTCGGCCACCATATCCCCCCTGTTGCCGAAGAGTATTCGCATACCGCTCCGGTGCCGCCAAGCCTTTCTTCGGCCCCGGGGGTCACATTCAAGCCAGTGCATGTCCAACAAGTGGGCGGAGCGGGCGCGACCGGCAACGCGAGCGCCTAGCGGCCTTTGAGCAGCGCGGCGAGAATGGCGTCCCACTCCGCGTCGAGATCGCCGTCGGCCGGCTCCCGGCGCGCTTGGCGATACCAGTAGTGTGCGTTGCCGATATCGCCCTCGACCCGGTGCAGATAGGCGTGCACCCAGGCGGCCTCGCGGCTCGCCTCGTCCATCACCAGCCGGTGCGCCTTGTCCCAGTCGCCTTTCCTCGCCCACCACAGCGCGGCGAGCGACGCGTCGAGCGCACGCGGCGGCTCAGCGTGCGGCAGCGTCAGATGAAAAGCGGCAGGTGTCATAGGCGATGTTGACCCCTTTGGGGGGCACGGCGGCCAACCCTACCACCACCGCTCCGGCGCGAACCGTCCCGCCGCCTGCTCGATCACTTCGCCGAGCGAGAACAGCGTCTCCTCGTCAAACGGCCGGCCGATGAGCTGCAGCCCGAGCGGCAGGCCCTGGCCGTCGCGCGCCGCCGGCACCGCGATGCCCGGGAGTCCGGCCATGTTCACCGTCACCGTGAACACGTCGTTCAAGTACATCTCCACCGGATCGCCGCCCTTCTCGCCGAGCCCGAAGGCGGCCGACGGCGTCGCCGGGGTCAGCATGGCGTCGATGCCAGAGGCGAACGCCTCCTCGAAGTCGCGTTTGATCAGCGTGCGCACCTTCTGAGCGCGCAGGTAATAGGCGTCGTAGTAGCCGGCCGAGAGCACATAGGTGCCGATCATCACGCGGCGCCGCACCTCCGCGCCGAAGCCTTCGGCGCGCGTGCCCTCGTACATGTCGGTGATGTCGCGGCCCTCGACGCGCAGGCCGTAGCGCACGCCGTCATAGCGCGCGAGGTTGGACGAAGCCTCGGCCGGCGCCACGATGTAATAGGCCGGCAGCGCCAGCTTGGTGTGCGGCAGCGAGACTTCGACCAGTTCGGCGCCGGCGGCCTTGAGCCAGTCGCGCCCCTGCTCCCACATCTTCTCGATCTCGGCCGGCATGCCCTCGACCCGGTATTCCTTCGGGATGCCGATCTTGAGGCCCTTCACCGACTTGCCGACCGCGGCCTCGTAGTTGGGCACCGGCATGTCGACACAGGTCGTGTCCTTGGCATCGGGCCCGGCCATGGACTGCAACAGGATGGCGGCGTCGCGCACCGTGCGCGCGAACGGGCCGGCCTGGTCGAGCGAGGACGCGAAGGCGATGATGCCCCAGCGCGAACAGCGGCCGTAGGTCGGCTTCATGCCGACGGTGCCGGTGAACGAGGCGGGCTGGCGGATCGAACCGCCGGTATCGGTGCCGGTGGCGCCGAGGCAAAGCTGCGCCGCCACCGCGGTCGCCGCCCCGCCCGACGAGCCGCCCGGCGTCAGCGGCGTGTTGGCGCCCTGGCGCCGCCAGGGCGAAATCACCGGGCCGAAATAGGAGGTCTCGTTCGACGAGCCCATGGCGAACTCGTCGTTGTTCGTCTTGCCGAGCAGCACCGCGCCGTCGCGCCACAGATTGGCGGAGACCGTCGACTCGTAGGTCGGCACGAAGGTGTCGAGGATGTGCGAACAGGCGGTCGAGCGCACGCCCGCGGTGCAGAACATGTCCTTGATGGCGAGCGGGATGCCGTCCAGCGGCCGCATCTCGCCCTTGGCGATGCGCGCGTCGGACTCACGTGCCATTTCGGCGGCGCGTTCCGGCGTCTCCAGCACGAAGGCATTGAGCGCGCGCGCCTGCTCGATGGCCGCGCTATGGGCGGCGGCGAGTTCGGCGGCGGAGAAGCGCTTGTCCTTCAGCCCGTCGCGGGCTTCGGCCAACGTGAGTGACGTAAGGTCGGTCATTGATCGGGCGAGTCGCAAACGAATGGGTTGGCGGCAACCTGCGACGGCGCCACCTGCCTGATGATGACCGTGCCATCCGGCTGCGTCTCCCGGATCAATTCGCCCGGCAACGGCAACCCCATGGCGCGCAAATCGTCTGCGGTGTGCCCGTCAGGCATGCGGCCGGTCGAGATGATCTCGATCAACGCCCACCGGCGCTCGAGATCCCCTTGTTCACAGGCGAGGCACATCGGCTATTCCACCACCTTCGGCACGAGGAAAAAGTTGTCGTCGCTCATCGGCGCGTTCTTGGTCACGTCTTCGGGGATGCCGCCGTCGGTCACCGCGTCCTCGCGCATCTTCATCTTCATCGGCGTTACCGAGGTCATCGGCTCCACCCCCTCGACGTCGACCGCCTGCAGCTGCTCGACCCAGTTCAGGATGGCGTTGAGCTCGCCCTTGAGGTGCGCGACCTCGTCATCCTCGACCTTGATACGGGCGAGATGCGCGATACGGCGGACGGTGGCGTCATCGACGGACATGGGCAGGTGGCCTCGGGGCGCGCGCGCTCGCGCGCGGGGGACTGGTGCCCGGCTATAGCAGAGGCCGCTTCGGCCTCGCAATGGACCCGCTCAGGCCCCGCGCGCGCTGCCGCGCCGGCCAAAATCCCCCACTTAGTACCGCTGGCGTTCCCGCACGGTCCAGCGCTGCTTTTTGAGCATCCGCTTGGCGAGCGCCGTCGCCGTTCCGGTGATGCGCAGCTCGCCGCGCGCCTTCGGCGCCATCCGCCGGCCCGCATCGGTCATGTGGGTCAGGCTGCCCGACGTTTCACGCGTCCAGGACAAGGCGTCAATCGGCGCCACGGTGACGAAACGGCCCTTGCGGTCGAGCATGACGGGATCGCCGGCGAGCGACACGAAGCGCGTATAGCCGGCACGGTGGTGATAACCGTCCGCCAAGAGCTCCGCCTGCCGGCGCACGAAATAGGCGACATAGCGCGGATGCGCCGCCGCCGCACGGGCCACGAACACCTCGCGCCCGCCGACCCGCGTCATACTGTCGAGGGCGGCGACCATCGCGGACATGTCGATCGGGGTGAAGTCGCGGTTGGCCAGCAGCTTGTCGATCATTTCCGGCGGGATTTTCATCGCGATCAGCCGCTTCTTGTTCAAGGCGAGAATCTGCGCGGCGGTGTAGTCGCGGGCCAGATGGTCGAGCCCGATGTCGTTGAGTTTGTTGGCGGTCGAGAGATTGGAGACCACCATGCCGGCGGCGCCGGGCACGGCCATCAGGGCGCCGGTGACCACCAACCCGCCCGCGGTTGACGCCTCGGCAAGACGCTTGAGCGCGGCGTCGAGCGGCGGAAAATCGGTATAGGGATCGACGCCGTATTGGGCGGCGAGCTTGCGGCGTGCATCGGTCACGCCGAGCAGACTCTGCAAGGGTTTGTCCGGCGTCTGCCCCTGCCCGGCGAGGCCGGCGCCGATCCGGTCGAACATCGCACCGATGCCGGAGAATGTGTCCTGCACGGTGCCGACCGGATTGGTGATGAGCTTGCCGGTGTATTTCAGCGGACTAAGACCGGCCTGGGTGAGCGCCTGGGCAAAGGTGTCGGAATTGCTCACCTTCTCCAGCGCCGCCAACGCCGTCAGCTCATTGACGCGCATGCGCATCATTTCGTCACCAACCACCGTGAACGCGCCGTAGGGCGTGGTCAGCTGGTAGACGCGCAGCATGCCGTTGCTGCGCACGGGCAACTTGATGGAGTAATTGCTGCCCGTTGCCGGGATGTCGCCGATCTGCCCGGCGTTGAAACTGGGTGGATTTTCAACCGTCTGCGCCAGCGCGGCGGCCGGCAGCAGGCAGAGCAGCGCGGCCGGCGCCACGGCGCGAATCCCCATCAACAACGTACGCGGCCTCATGCCGTCCCCCTTTGCCATCCCGCCGAAACCTGGCTTCGCCGCGGATGTTCACCCGCGCACCCCGGCACCGCAAGCTGAAATCGCCCCGGCGGCCGCAACGCAGCCACTATCGTCGAAAAAGCTGTGAAATTGGCGCGATTGGATGGACGCGAATGGCCGCCGCGCGTTCGCCGGGCTGCGTTATTCGCTCGGCACGGCCTGCGGCGACAGGAGGACGCCCGCCCCCTGCTCCCGCCTTGCCAGGCGCGCGCCGATAGCGCCCGCGGCGGCGATCGCCAATACCGCCACGGCAACGCCGGCGATCACGTCGACGAAATAATGACCGCCGCCGATCGGAGTCGCGACCAGCATCAGCCCGTTGCTGATCAGGGCGAACGGCCGCATCCACCACACGCTCCAGAACGCCCACACGAAAAGCACCGCCGACGCGGCGTGGAAGCTCGGGAACATGACGATGCCGACGAGATGCGGAATATCGAGCGCGCGCAGCGAGCCGTCGCGCACGCCGGGGAAATCGCGCATCTGGTCGAGATAGCCGCCGGGCGTGATGTTGGAAAAGGCGTCGGGCGCCAGCCCGTGGCCGTAGAAGGCGCCCGCCGCCGGCACCAGCATCGACAGCGCCGCGGTGGCGATGAGCGCCAGCGCGAACGCCAGCGTGAATTGCTGCAGCCGCTCGAAACGGCGCGCGAAGCCGAGAATGACCGGGATGCCCATAACCGGCCAGGCGATCAGCGAATACCCAAGCACGAGATAGCGGGTGAGCCAGGGCCGCTCGTTGACGAAGGCGAGCAAGCCGGGCCAATCGAGCCCGAGCGCCCTGTCGAGCATGACCAGGCGGCTGTCCTGCAAGGGCAGAGCGGCCGCCGCCGCGACGTAGGTCAGCGGCGTCATCAGGCTGACGATCAGCACGAGCTGGGCGATACTGGCGAGCGCGAAGACCACCAGCGGATCACGCAGCCGCGGCGTCAATGCGTTGCGGTAGGCCATGCCGGTATAGAGCGCGGCGACGGCGAACGGCACCAACGCGCCTTGCACCTTGAGGGAGAAGTCGCTGAACGTCAGCGCGGCCAGCAACGCGAGCGCCATGGCGGCGATCACGATCCAGTTGCAGGTCAGAAGCCGCCACGCGGCCGTCGTTTCGTCTTGCGCCATCCCCAAACGGCCTTGTCTTGCAGCCCTTATACCCGGGGCAACCCTTGCCGGGGCCGCCTTAAGATGCGCAAAACGGCCGTGGCCAGATTACCGTTGCCGGCCGCTTTCCACGGGGAGTTTGCCCGTAGCGTAAACAAGCGGTAGCCAAATCGCTAAGATTTGCGCGAAATCGCCTTTTCGCACCGACCGAGGACCCAGGCCGATGCCCCCTGCCCGCAGCCATGGCCGCTACCCCTATTCCCCGATTGCCGCGCGGCCGGCCTATGACTGGCCCGGCGGCAAACGGCTCGCGGTCTATATCGGGCTCAATCTCGAGTGGTTTGCCTTCGGCGAGGGGCTCGGCGCCGAGCTCGCCCCCGGCGGCCCGCAGCCGGACGTGCTCAACTACGCTTGGCGCGACTACGGCAACCGGGTCGGCGTCTTTCGCATGGCCGAGCTGTTCGCCGAATTGAACCTGCCGGTGTCGCTGTTGATCAATTCGCAGATGCTCGAGGAAGCGCCGCAGGCGGTCGATGCCTTCGGCGACGCCGAATTGCTCGGCCATGGCCGTAGTAATTCCGAGCGCCAGGGTACTTTGAGCGAAGCGGAAGAAGCAGCCCTCATCGCCGAGACCACAACGGCGATCGAAAAGCATTCGGGCCGGCACCCGCATGGCTGGCTCGGGCCCTGGATCTCGCAGTCGCCGCTCACCCCCGACCTGCTGCAGGAGGCCGGCTACACCTATCTGCTCGACTGGTGTCACGACGACCAGCCGGTGTGGATGAAGACGCGCGCCGGCCGCATCCTGTCGGTGCCCTACCCGCAGGAGCTCAACGACATCCCGCAGATCGTCGCGCGCAAGCGCGAGGGCGCCGACTTCGCCGACATGATCGTCGACGCCTTCGAGGTGATGCGCGCCGAAAGCGACACGCGCCCGCTGGTGATGGGCATCGCGCTGCACCCTTACATCGTCGGCTGGCCGCACCGTTTCAAGCATCTGGCGCGCGCGCTGCGCACGCTTCAAGCCGACGCCGACGAGCGGGTCTGGTTCACCACCGCGGGCGCCATCGCCGCGCACGCGGCGGCGCTGCCGGACGGGATGGTCCCGTAAGCGCGGCCGCGCGCTACACGCTGACCGCCTTGCCCTTCTCGGGCACCACCACCTTGGTGCTCGCGCCCTTCATGGCGGCGACGAACTTGTCGGCGTTGGGTTCGATGATCGGGAAGCTGCCGTAGTGGCAGGGGATCACGGTGTCGAGCTTCAAGAAGCGCTTGACCGCCAGCGCGGCAGTGGCCGGGCTCATGGTGAAACGATCGCCGATGGGCACCATCGCCACCTTCGGCTCATAGAGCTCCGCAATCAGCGCCATGTCGCTGAAAATATCGGTGTCGCCCATATGGTAGACGGTGGGCTCGCCGGCGGCCTTAATGACGACGCCGCAGGGATTTCCGAGATAGACCGGCATGCCGTCCCGGATGTCGCCGGAGGAATGGTCGGCGCGCACCAACGACACCGTAAAACCGCCCTGGTCGGTGGTGCCGCCGGTGTTCATGGGGTCGAACTTCTGCAGCCCTTGCGCTGCCAGCCACATGCACAGATCGAAATTGGCGACAACCGGAGCGCCGGTCGCCTTGGCAATGTCGAGGGTGTCGCCGACGTGATCCGAATGCCCGTGCGTGAGCACGATATGGGTGACGCCTTTGATCGCTTCCGCCTTGTCGGAGACGAAGGCCGGATTGCCAGTGAAAAACGGGTCGATCAGCACCGCCTTGCCGCCGAAATCGAGCCGGAAGGCGGAATGGCCGTACCAGGTGATCTGCATGATGGTCCCCTCCTCGCGTTGGCCGCCCCATGATGCCCATAACCGCGATCATGACCGTGCACATGGTCATGACACGCGGCCGGCGTTGGCGCCGTAGATGCGCCGTGCTACCGCTCATTCATGGCCGTCATATTGCCCCTGGTCGAAGCTGCCAACCACTTTCCGCCGCGCGGGGCGCTCATCGGCCTCGATCTCGGCACCAAGACCATCGGCGTCGCGGCCTCGGATCCCGACCGCCGCCTGGCGACCGGGGTCGAGACCATCGCGCGCAAGACGTTCACCGCC
The DNA here is from genome assembly GCA_963829785.1 of uncultured Pseudomonadota bacterium. Classification (GTDB taxonomy): domain Bacteria; phylum Pseudomonadota; class Alphaproteobacteria; order Rhizobiales; family Xanthobacteraceae; genus Pseudolabrys. The sequence continues at coordinate 139,992 of CAWHJZ010000019.1, forward strand.
GACGCACGGCGCCTCCTCGCGCTCGCCGCCGAACGCAACACGGTCGGCTTGGTGCTCGGGCTGCCGATCAACATGGACGGCACGGAAGGTCCGCGCGCGCAGTCGACCCGCGCCTTCGCCCGCAACCTGATGAAGCTCACCGATTTGCCGATCGCGCTGTGGGACGAGCGGCTGTCCACCGCCGCGGTCGAACGTCAGCTCATCGACGCCGACGTCAGCCGCAGCAAGCGCGCGGCGGTCATCGACCAGCACGCCGCCGCCTTCATTCTGCAAGGCGCGCTCGATCGGCTGGCGCGCCTTGCCACGTCGTCACAAAATGAAGCAGAGGGCGGGCCGTGAGGCCCACCCCCGCTGTGGCCGCGAGCCGCGACTGACGTTCAGTAACAGTTCGCCTGGTCGATCGGCTTGCCGTAGGTGCCCTCGATCGCGCACCCCGGCATCGTCTCACCGCCTACCGGCGCATAGGCGTAAGCGCCATAGCCCGGCCCGTAACCACGGTCATAGGCATAACCACGGTCATAGGCATAGCCCGGCCCGCGGTGGCGGTAGCCCGGACCGTAGTAACCGTTGTTCGCATTGGCCGCCGCCACGCCGACCAGGGCGCCGGCGCCGAAGCCGATCGCGGCCGCCGCGTTGCGGCCATCCCGAGCCTGGCTCGGCGCCGCCATGCCGAGCGCGAGCACGCCCGCCACGCCAACCGCCGCTGCGTATTTGATCATCCGGTTCATAGTAGGTCTCCTGCTTGTTGGACCAACTTGGATCCACATCGTCAGCCCATGCATTCGTGCCGGGCCTTCGCGGTCCCAACACGGCAACAGCCCGTCCTGTTCCCGATCGAATCGCGAATAAGGCCTGCGTTCACGATTGTTTGTTGGCGCGCGTGGGGCCGTGCGAGGCGCTTGTCAAAACCGTGCCGGGAGTGTGGCGCCGCTGCGGCGGCGATGGTTAATGCGTACTCCGATTCCGCCTGTGGAACCGGCGCCGACGCCACTTGCCGCGGCCCCGGCATGGGCCTATAGCAATGCCTTTAATGAACGTTGCGCCGAAATCCTCCTTCGTCCTCAGCCATCGGCATTTGCTGGGGATCGAAGGGCTTTCGCGCGACGAGATTTCCGGCCTGCTCGATCTCGCCGAGGAGTTCGTCGAACTCAATCGCCAGATCGAGAAGAAGCGCACGTCCTTGCGCGGCCGCACCCAGATCAACCTTTTCTTCGAGGTCTCCACCCGCACGCAAGCGAGCTTCGAACTCGCCGGCAAGCGGCTCGGCGCCGACGTCATGAACATGTCGGCCTCCTCGTCCTCCATGCGCAAGGGCGAGACGCTGATCGACACCGCGATCACGCTGAACGCCATGCACCCGGACATCATCGTGGTGCGCCATCACGCCTCAGGCGCGGTCGCGCTGCTCGCCAGCAAGCTCGACTGCTCGGTGATCAATGCCGGCGACGGATCGCACGAGCACCCGACCCAGGCGCTGCTCGACGCCGCCACCATCCGCCGCAACAAGGGCCGTATCGAGGGGCTGACGGTGGTGATCTGCGGCGACATCCTGCATTCCCGCGTCGCCCGCTCCAACATCATGCTGCTCAACACCATGGGCGCGCGGGTGCGCGTGGTGGCGCCCTCCACGCTGCTGCCACCCGGCATCGAACGCTTCGGGGTCGAGGTCGCCCGCGACATGCGCGAAGGGCTGGCCGACGCCGACATCGTGATGATGCTGCGCCTGCAACGCGAGCGCATGAACGGCTCCTACGTGCCGTCCGTGTCGGAGTACTTCAACTACTGGGGGCTCGACACCAAGAAGCTCGCCTACGCCAAGCCGGACGCCATGGTCATGCACCCGGGGCCGATGAACCGCGGCGTCGAGATCGACTCGATTGTCGCCGACGGCGCCCAATCGCTCATCCGCGAGCAGGTCGAGATGGGTGTCGCCGTGCGCATGGCGGTGCTGGAAGCATTGTCGCGGAATCTGCCGAATGCGTAGCCATGCTCTCTGACCGCCGCCCGATCCTGCTCGCCAATGCCCGGATCGTCGATCCGTCGCGCGATCTCGATTTCCCCGGCGACATGCTGATCGCCGACGGCATCATCCGCGACACCAAGAAGGGCATCGGCGCCGGCGGCGTGCCGGAGGGCACCGAGGTCGTCGACTGCCGCGGCAAGCTGATCGCCCCGGGCCTCCTCGACATGCGCGCCTTCATCGGCGAGCCGGGCGCGGCGAGCCGCGAGACGCTCGGCTCCGCCAGCCAGGCGGCCGCCACCGGCGGCGTCACCACCATCATCTGCCAGCCCGACACCTCGCCCGCCATCGACGATCAAGCCACCGTCGACTTCGTGCTGCGCCGCGCGCGCGACACGGCCATCGTCCACGTGCATCCGATGGCGGCGATCACCAAAGGCCTCGGCGGCCAGGAGATGACCGAGATCGGCCTCTTGAAGGCCGCCGGCGCGGTCGCCTTCACGGACGGCGCGAAGAGCATCACCAATGCCCAGGTGATGCGGCGGGCGCTGACCTACGCCCGCGACTTCGACGCGCTGATCGTGCACCACACCGAGGATCCCGACCTTGTCGCCGACGGCGTCATGAACGAGGGCGAATTCGCCGCCCGCCTCGGCCTGCTCGGCATTCCGAAAGCGGCCGAGACCGTGATGCTGGAGCGCGACATCCGCCTGGTGGCGCTGACCGGCGGGCGCTATCACGCGGCCTCGGTCACGTGCGGGGAATCCCTCGACGTGCTGGCGCGCGCCAAGGAGGCCGGGCTTGCCGTCACCGCGTCGACCTCGATCAACCACATCACGCTCAACGAAAACGACATCGGTCCTTACCGCACCTTCCTGAAGGTGGCGCCGCCCTTGCGCGCGGAGGACGACCGCAAGCGCGTGGTGGAGGCGCTGGCCGCCGGGCTGATCGATGTCATCATGTCCGATCACAATCCGCAGGACGTCGAGACCAAGCGGCTGCCCTTCGCCGAAGCAGCGCCCGGAGCCATCGGACTCGAGACCATGCTGAGCGCCGGCTTGCGCCTGGTACACAGTGAAGAACTCGACCTGATGGCGCTATTGCGCGCCATGTCGACGCGGCCGGCGGAAATCCTCGGCCTGCCCGGCGGAACGCTGCGCACCGGCGCGCCGGCCGACATCATCGTGGTCGACACCGACATGCCCTGGGTGCTCGATCCCGACGAGCTCAAGTCGAAGTGCAAGAACACGCCGTTCGACGAAGCCCGCCTCACCGGCCGCGTGGTGCGCACCATCGTCGCCGGTCGCACGGTTTATGAATACGTCTGACCGCTTTGCCTCCGATCGCTTGGCTCTGGATTTCCGGATTCACGCGCTTTGCGCGCGTGCCGCGGAATGACAGAATAGCGGGATGACCACCGCCCTCGCCTTCCTGTTCGGCTATCTGCTCGGCTCGATCCCATTCGGGCTGATCCTGACCCATTTGAGCGGCGGGCCGGACGTGCGCACAATCGGCTCCGGCAATATCGGCGCCACCAATGTGCTGCGCACCGGCAACAAGAAACTCGCCGCCTTGACGCTTGCCGGCGACATGCTGAAAGGCACGGTGGCGGTGTTGGCGACGGCTTATGCCGTTGACGCCTTTCCCGCCCTCGGGCTTGGTCCCACCGCGCCGCTCGCCGCGGGGCATTTTCTCGCTCTCGCCGCGGGGCTGGGCGCCTTCCTCGGCCATCTCTTTCCGGTCTGGCTCAAGTTCAAGGGCGGCAAGGGCGTCGCCACCTATATCGGCGTGCTGCTCGGCCTCGCCTGGCCGGCGGCGCTGATCTTCTGCGCGATCTGGCTCGCCGTCGCCTATCTCTCGCGCTATTCCTCGCTCGCCGCCTTGATCGCGAGCGCACTCACCCCCGCCGCGCTCTTTCTCCTGGGCGCGCCGAACGTCGCCGCGCTGTTTCTGGTTCTCACCGTGCTCCTGTGGATCATGCACCGCGCCAACATCGCGCGGCTGATGACCGGCCAAGAAGGCAAGATCGGCGCGAAGTCGGCGTGAGCGCCGCCCCTACCCGTCGCGATTCTTGAACACCAAGATCGTGACGGCCAGGCCGAACGTCACCACATTGGCGGCGAAAGGACGGCCGGCGCGCGATGCGGCGCCCAATGCCGAGCCGGATGCGGTGACAGCGCGTGTTGACTAGTGCAGATGCCGCAGCTTGTCGGGGTTGCGCACGATATAGATCGCCATGACCTTGCCGTCCTCGATGTCGAGCGCGGTGGTCTGCAACTCGCCGTCGGCCTCGAGCGTGACGAAGCCGGGCAAGCCGTTGACGAAACCGGCGCGCACCAGCTTCGAGGGCCGGTGCTTGAACAGCACCGCCAGCCGCTCGTGCGCCTGCAGCACGGCCGCAAAGCCGAGGATCGGCTTGAGCACCGCCGGGCGCTTGCCGCCGCCGTCGGTGTGAACGCTGACGTCGGCCGCCAGCATGTCGGCCAGCGCCGTCATGTCGCCTGAGCGCGAGGCCTTAAAGAAGGCTTCGGCCAGCGCGACGCCGTGTTGCTTTTCGACCTGGAAGCGCGGCCGCGCCTCGCGGACATGCGCGCGCCCCCGCGCCGCGAGCTGGCGGCAGGCCGCCGGATCGCGCTGAAGGGTCGTCGCGACTTCCTCGAAAGCCAGCCCGAACACGTCGTGCAACAGGAAGGCCGCGCGCTCGAGCGGCGACAGCCGCTCCAGCGCCAGCATCAGCGGCAAGGTGACGTCTTCCTCTTCCACCTCCTCGACGACCGGATCGGGCAGCCACGGGCCGATGTAGGTCTCGCGCTGATGCCGCGCCGACTTCAACTGATCGAGGCAGAGGCGCGTGACCGTGCGGCGCAGGAACGCTTCCGGCTCGCGCACCTCGCCGCGGTCGGCCTTCATCCAGCGGATGAAGGCCTCCTGCAGCACGTCTTCGGCGTCGGCGACGGAGCCGAGCATGCGGTACGCGACCCGCATCAGCTTGGGCCGCAACGGGTCGAAGCTGTCCGCCGCGTCGTCGTGGCCCAGCCCTGTCATCACGCGGCCGCCGCTTTGACCGCCGCTTGGGCGTTCGCCTTGATCGCCGCCGGATCGGCAAACAGGCCGAAGCCGACCGCAATCCGGTTCCAGCCGTTGATGACATTGACGATCAGCGTGAGCTTCATCTGCTCCTCCGCGGTGAAATGGTTCCACAGCCCCTCGCGGGCGCTGTCGAGATCGGGTTGCTCGGCGATCCGCGTCAGCGCGTCGGTCCAGGCCAGCGCGGCGCGTTCGCGGTCGGTGTAGCACGGCGCCTCGCGCCAGGCCGACAAGAGATAAATGCGCTGTTCGGTTTCGCCCTTTTCCCGCGCTTCCACGGCATGCATGTTGAGGCAGTTGGCGCAACCGTTGATCTGCGAGGCGCGGATTTTTACGAGCTCGATGAGGGTCGGTTCCAGGCTGGTATTGACGGCCATCGACGTGCGCAGCCAGCTCTTCATGAGTTCCGGGGCGGCCGTCATGGGATCGAATGGAGCAGTCATGATGGGTTTCCTTCTGTTGGTGACGACATCATGACGAGCGAGGCAGCGTCCCTGTGACATCCACGCCAAAACTTTTTTGCAGGCCGCCAGCCGGCCGATAGTGTAGCCCGGACGGAGCGAAGCGAAATCCGGGGGCGTCTAACAATCGTTCCCGGGTTACGCTGCGCTTCACCCGGGCTACGATCGTGAAACTTCAGTGACCGGAGAGCAACAACAGCCATGAAGAGCAGCAAGGGCGACTTGAAGAAAGAAAACAGCGGCAACTCCCCTGCCCAGCTTATCGACGCAAAGATCAAGAAACTTGACGATTGGCGCGGCGCGACGCTCGCGCGGGTCCGCACGCTCATCAAGGAGGCCGACCCTGACGTGGTGGAGGAGGTCAAATGGCGAAAACCAACGAACCCTATGGGCGTTCCAGTGTGGGAACACGCCGGGATCATCTGCACCGGCGAGACCTACACGGGTAAAGTGAAGTTGACCTTCGCCAAGGGCGCCGCGTTGGACGACCCTTCCGGCCTCTTCAACGCCAGCCTCGACGGCAACGTGCGGCGGGCCATCGATTTCCAAGAAGGCGACAAGATCGATGAAAAGGCGTTGAAGGCGCTCATTCGCGCCGCCGTGGCGCTGAACACGTCCAAAGCAGCCCAGCGGCAAGGGACAAAGCGCGCGTCAGCCACTCTGTAAACAGCGCCTACCCGTACCGCAGCTTGAACACTTCGCACACTTTCACCGCCCGCCTTGCGGCGCCTCTTCCAGTGGCGCGGCGTTGGCGGCAGCACATTCGCCCTGAAACCCCCGGTTGTCCCCCGCGCCGCCTTGCGCGATGCTCAGCTTCGAGGACCGGGGGGCCCACGCGTGGCGGAAGGCGTCAAACTCAGCGATGAGCAGCGGCTCGACTGGTTGCGCCTGATCCGGTCCGACAATATCGGCCCGCGCACCTTCCGCGATCTCATCAACCATTACGGCGGCGCGCGCGCGGCGCTGCAAGCCCTGCCGGCGCTCGCCCGCCGCGGCGGCGCTTCCCGCCCCGGCCGCATCTGTTCGGAAGAAGACGCCGCCGCCGAGATCAAGGCCGCCCACGCGCGCGGCATCGCGTTCGTCGCCCTCGGCGAGCCGGACTATCCCTTGCGCCTCACCATGATCGACGATGCGCCGCCGCTCATCGCGGTGCGCGGCAGGCCTGCCATCCTGAACCGGGACCTCGTCGCCATCGTCGGATCGCGCAATGCGTCGGCCGCCGGCGTCAAATTCGCCGAACGCATCGCACGCGAATTGGGCGAAGCCGGCTTCGGCATCGTCTCCGGGCTGGCGCGCGGTATCGATGCTGCCGCCCACCGCGCGAGCCTGACGACCGGCACCATCGCGGTGCTCGGCGGCGGCCATGAACGCATCTATCCCTCCGAGCACATCCCCCTGGCCGAACAGATCGTCACCGATGGCGCCACCGTCTCGGAAATGCCGCTCACCTGGGAGCCGCGCGCGCGCGATTTCCCGCGCCGCAACCGGCTGATCTCCGGGTTGGCGCTCGGCGTGGTCATCGTGGAAGCGGCGCGCCGCTCCGGTTCGCTGATCACCGCGCGGCTTGCCGGCGAACAGGGCCGCGAGGTGTTCGCCGTGCCCGGCTCGCCGCTCGACCCGCGCGCCGAAGGCACTAACGGCCTGCTCAAGCAAGGCGCCACCCTGGTCACCGAAGCCGCCGATGTCATCAGCGTGTTGGAACCGATCCTCGGCCGCGGCCTCGACCTGCCGGCGCGCGAGCCACCGCCCGACCAAGCCTCCCCGCACGACATCGAGCCCGCCGAGGACGAGCGCGCCCGCATCGTCTCGCTGCTCGGGCCGACGCCGGTTTCGCTCGACGACCTGGTGCGGCTGTCGGGCGCGAGCCCGGCCATCGTGCGCACGGTGCTGTTGGAACTCGAGATTGCCGGCCGGCTCGAGCGCCACGGCGGCAGCCAAGTCTCACTGATCTGAGCGTCACTGACATCAGTGTCGCTGGTGTAGAATGGCCTCACGCAAATCGTGAGGTGACGAATGCGCCGGCTCGCCGTCTTTGCATTCCTGTTCGTGCTGGTCGGCACGCCCGCCGGCGCGCAGCAGCAGAGCTTTGCGCAATTCGTCGCCAAGCTGTGGCCGGATGCGAAGGCCAAGGGCGTCACCCGCGCCACCTTCGAGCGCGCGCTGAAAGGCGTCACGCCCGACAAGCGCGTCATCGCCGCCATCCACCGCCAGCCCGAATACGGCAAGCCGTTCGGCGAATACGTCAACGCGCTGGCGTCGCGCGACCGCGTCGTGCGCGGCAAGAAAAAAGCTCAGCGGTGGGCCAAATCGTTCGGCGCGATCGAAAAGAAATACCGCGTCGAGCGCTGGGTGCTGCTGGCGCTCTGGGGCATGGAGACCGATTACGGCGCGGCCAAAGACCGCTGGGACGTGTTCCGCTCGCTGGCGACGCTGGCCTTTATCGACTTCCGTCCACCCTACTTCCGCAACGAGCTGATCGTCGCCATGGGCATCATGCAGCGCGACCGCATCCCGCGTTCGCGCATGGTCAGTTCCTGGGCCGGCGCCATGGGCCAGACCCAATTCATGCCGTCGAACTACGTGGACTACGCCATCGACGCTTCCGGCGACGGCCGCGCCGACATCTGGGGCAACGTGTCGGACGTGCTCGGCTCCACCGCCAACTACCTGCACAAGGGCCACTGGATCTACGGTCTGCCCTGGGGCTTCGAGGTGAGCGTGCCGAAAGGCTTCGACATGAAGCACAGCCGCGACACGTTCGCCGGCTGGCTGAAGCTTGGCGTGCATCCGATCGACGGCAAGAAATTCCCGAACGACGGCCGCGGCATCCTGTTCTTCCCGGCGGGCGCCAAAGGTCCCGCCTTCATCGCCACCGACAATTACGCCGTGCTCAAGGAGTACAATAACTCCGACGCCTACGCGGTCGCGGTCGGCCATCTTGCCGACCTTTTACGGGGAGGTCCGCCGATCAAAGCCAAATGGCCGGCCGACGATCGTCAGCTCTCGCGCGACGCCCGCATTGCGCTCCAGAAGAAGCTCGCGGCGCTGGGCTACAAAGTGACCGACTTCGAAGGCCACATTGATTTCGACCTGCGCGACAATATCCGCGCCGAACAGGCAAAGTTCGGCATGGTGCCGGACGGCAACCCGACCCTGGCGCTGCTCAATCGACTGGGAGTGAAAGCTCCTTAAACGCCACCGTTCGGCCCTGCTATATGACGCGCGGCATTTTCGGCCTCGAGCCGGACCATCTCGAGCAAATAGCCGAGTGTCTCAAGCCCGGTATGACGCGCCATATTGGCGAGGTCGGCCGAAATACTCGCCACATAGACAGCGACTTGCGCCTTGTCGTCCCCCTCAGCTTGAACAACATGATTGGGCATTATGATTCCATTGCGATCCTTGATCGGGTCGCGCCCACCGGCTCCCGCGCCGTACCCGCATACTCACGTAAAACTACCTGATTTGATTCCGATTGTAATCTTCTAATTGTGATTTTAACTTTTTACATCTATTGGTTGCATTGGCGCGCAAAACCGGTCTCCCTCGCGCCCCAATTGACTGCTTCGAAACCTCCTCTGAGGTAGCCTGATTTGACAGCACGGGTCGCCTTCCCCATGTTCCGGCCATAGCCGCGGTCAATTCCGCCTCCAGCAGAAGCCCGGCCCAGGCGGATAACCCATTGGATTTCCATGAATATCGTCGTTGTTAAATCGCCGGCTAAGGCGAAGACGATCAATAAATACCTAGGGCCCGGTTACGAGGTTCTCGCCAGCTTTGGGCACATCCGGGACCTGCCGGCCAAGGACGGCTCTGTCGACCCGGAGGCCGATTTCGCCATGGTCTGGGAGGTCGACAGCAAGTCCAACCAGCGCATCAACGACATCGCCCGCGCCCTCAAGGGGGCCTCCAAGCTGATCCTCGCCACCGACCCGGACCGCGAGGGCGAGGCCATCTCCTGGCACGTGCTGGAGGTGCTCAAGCAGAAGAAGGCGCTCAAGGGCCACGAGATCGAACGCGTCGTCTTCAACGCCATCACCAAGCAGTCGGTGACGGAAGCGATGAAGCACCCGCGCGTCATCGACGCCGCGCTGGTCGACGCCTATCTCGCCCGCCGCGCGCTCGATTATCTCGTCGGCTTCACGCTCTCGCCCGTGCTCTGGCGCAAGCTGCCGGGCGCGCGCTCGGCCGGCCGCGTGCAGTCGGTCGCGCTGCGGCTGGTCTGCGATCGCGAACTGGAAATCGAGAAATTCGTTTCCAAGGAATACTGGTCGATCGCCGCGACACTGGCGACGCCGCGCAACGAAACCTTCGAAGCGCGCCTGGTCGGCGCCGACGGCCAGAAGATCCAGCGCCTCGACATCAACTCGGGCGCGGAAGCGGAAGCCTTCACCCGCGACCTCGAAAACGCGGTCTTCCGTGTCGCCAATGTCGAAGCGAAGCCGGCCAAGCGCAATCCGCCGCCGCCCTTCACCACCTCGACCATGCAGCAGGAAGCGAGCCGCAAGCTCGGCTTCTCGCCGGCGCACACCATGCGCCTGGCGCAGCGGCTCTATGAGGGCATCGACATCGACGGCGAGACCGTCGGCCTCATCACCTATATGCGGACCGACGGCATCGACGTGACGCCGGAGGCGATCACCGCCATCCGCGGCATGATCGGCCAGCAGTACGGCAACGACTACGTGCCGCAAGCCCCGCGCGCCTATCAGCAGAAATCCAAGACCGCGCAGGAAGCGCACGAAGCGGTGCGTCCGACCGATCCGCACCGCCTGCCTTCGCACGTGCAAAAGACCCTCGACCGCGACCAGGCCCGCCTCTACGAGCTGATCTGGAACCGCGCCGTCGCCAGCCAGATGCAGTCGGCCGAGCTCGAGCGCACCACCGTCGACATCGAAGCGAAAGCCGGCGCCCGCACCCTTGAGCTGCGCGCCACCGGCCAGGTGATCAAGTTCGACGGCTTCCTGACGCTCTATCAGGAAGGCACCGACGAGGCGAGCGAAGACGACGAGAGCAAACGCCTGCCCGCCATGAGCGCCGATGAGATGCTGCAGAAGCAGGCGATCAATTCGTCCCAGCATTTCACCGAGCCGCCGCCGCGCTATTCGGAAGCGGCGCTGGTCAAGCGCATGGAAGAGCTCGGCATCGGCCGGCCCTCCACTTACGCCGCCATCCTGCAGGTGCTGCAGACTCGCGGCTATGTGCGCATCGACAAGAAGCGGCTGATGCCCGAGGACAAGGGCCGCGTCGTGGTCGGCTTCCTGGAGAGCTTCTTCCAGCGCTATGTCGAATACGACTTCACCGCCAATCTGGAAGAGCAGCTCGACCGCGTCGCCAATAACGAGGTCGACTGGAAGAAGATCTTGAACGATTTCTGGGTCGACTTCATCGGCGCGGTCAACGAGATCAAGGACCTGCGCGTCACGCAAGTGCTCGACGCGCTCAACGACCTGCTCGAGCCGCACATCTTCCCGCAGCCCGCGGACGGCAGCGACCGGCGCAAATGCCCGAACTGCGAAACCGGCCGCCTCTCGCTCAAGCTCGGCAAGTTCGGCGCCTTCATCGGCTGTTCGAACTATCCCGAATGCAATTTCACCCGGCAGATGACGCCGGGCGCCGATGGCGGCGTGAATGGCACCAAGGTGTTGGGCGAGGATCCGGTGACCGGCCTCGAAGTCACGCTGCGCTCGGGCCGCTTCGGGCCCTACCTGCAGCTCGGCGAGCAGTCGAAGGAAAAGGGCGCCGAGAAGCCGAAGCGCTCCGGCATCCCGAAGGGCGTTTCGCCCGAGGACATCGATCTGGAGAAGGCGCTCGGCCTGTTGTCGCTGCCGCGCGACGTCGGCCCGCATCCGGAAGACGGCGAAATGATCATCGCCGGCCTCGGCCGCTTCGGGCCCTACGTCAAACACGGCAAGACCTACGCCAGCCTTGAAGAAGGCGACGAGGTTATGTCGGTCGGCCTCAACCGCGCGGTCACGCTGATCGCGGAGAAGATCGCCAATCCCGGCAAGGGCCGCCGCTTCGGCGCCGATCCCGGCAAGACGCTGGGTGAACATCCCGACAAGGGCGGACCGATCGTCGCCAAGAAGGGCCGCTACGGGCCTTACGTGTCGCACGACGGCATCAACGCGACATTGCCCGGCGACAAGACGCCGGAAACCGTCACGCTCGAAGAAGCCGTCAGCCTGCTCGACGCCCGCGCCGAACAGGTCGGCAAGCGCGGCGGCAAGAAGGCCAAGAAAACCTCTAAGCAGCCGGCCAAGAAGGCCGCCGCTAAGACCGAGAAAACCGAAAAGAAGACAACAAAGAAGACCGCCAAGAAAGCTGACGGCGACGGCGAAGCCGACACCAAAGCCGCCGAAGCGCCCAAGGAAGCACCCAAGCCGCGCCGCGCCGCCGGCCGCAAGGCAGCAAGCAAGAGCGCGAGCAAGTCAACGGCCAAAGCGCCGGCGAAGAAGACAGCCGCCGCCGCCAAAAAGCCCGCGCGCAAGACGACGGCGGCGGAGTAGAACACCCTATAGCCTCTCCGTTGTCATGCCCGGGCTTGACCCGGGCATCCCGCTTAGGTGGGCAAAGCCGTGCGTCCCTAAGCGAGATGGCCGGGACGAGCCCGGCCATGACAGATGGAGAGCGCGGCACTCACGATCGCATGCTGGCGGAGCCCGCTCTCGCCCATTACATTCCTCATCAATCGCGCCCCATCGGCGCAGGACATTGCCTATTGACCAAATCCGCTCGAAAATCCGCCACCACCCTCCCGCCCAAGGCCGACATCCTCGCCTTCATCCGGCAGCAACCCGGCCAGGTCGGCGCCAAAGAGATCGCCCGCGCCTTCGGGCTCAAGAACGCGCTGCGCGCCGAGCTCAAAGCAATGCTGCGCGAGCTCGCCGACGACGGCGCGATCGAAAAGCGCCGCAAGAAGCTGCACCACCGCGGCGCCCTGCCCCCCACCATCCTCGCCGACGTGACGTTGCGTGACTCCGACGGCGACCTGCTCGCCATCCCCGACGAATGGGACGAAGAGGCCAACGGCCCGGCGCCCAAGATTCGCATCCACAGCCCGCACCGCCCGCGCCCCGGCGAAGCCGCCGGCGTCGGCGACCGCGTGCTGTTGCGCATCGAGGAAACGCAGGACGACGAGGTCGCGCGCTATCGGGGCCGCGTCATCAAGGTCATCGATCGCCCCAAGCATCGCGTGCTCGGCATCTTCCGTCCCCTCCCCAACGGCGGCGGCCGGCTCGAGCCGGTCGACAAGAAGATGCTCGGCAAGGAGCTCGCCATTCCGCCCGGCGCCACCGCCGAGGCAAAAGACGGCGACCTGGTCGCGGTCGAGACGCAACGCGCCGCGCGGCTAGGGCTTGCCACCGGCCGCGTGGTCGAGAAGCTCGGTTCGCTCAAGAGCGAACGCGCCGTCAGCCTGATCGCCATCAACGCCCACGGCATCCCCAACGTCTTCCGCCGCGAAACGCTTCAAGAAGCGGACGCCGCCAAGCCCGCCACCATGGCGCACCGCGAGGACTGGCGGAAAATTCCTTTCGTCACCATCGATCCGCCTGACGCCAAGGACCACGACGACGCGGTGCACGCCGAGCCCGACACGGCGAAAAACAACAAAGGCGGTTTCATCGTCACCGTCGCCATCGCCGACGTCGCCCATTACGTGACGCCCGGCTCGGCGCTCGACCACGAAGCGGTGACCCGCGGCAACTCGACCTATTTTCCCGACCGCGTGGTGCCAATGCTGCCGGAGCGCATCTCCAACGACCTGTGTTCGCTGCGCCCGCAGGAAAACCGCGCCGCGCTTGCCGTGCGCATGGTGATCGGTCCAGACGGGCGCAAGAAATCGCACACCTTCCACCGCATCATGATGCGCTCGACCGCCAAGCTGTCCTACGAACAGGCGCAGCTCGCCGTCGGCGGACGCACCGACGAGATCACCGAAAGCCTGGCCGAGCCGATCCTCACGCCGCTTTACGCCGCCTACGAAGCCATGGCGCGGGCGCGCAACGAGCGCCAGCCGCTCGATCTCGATCTGCCCGAGCGCAAGATCCTGCTCACCGCCCACGGCACCGTTGACCGCGTCATCATGCCGGAGCGATTGGAGGCGCATCGGCTGATCGAAGAGTTCATGATCCAGGCCAACGTCGCCGCCGCCGAGACGCTGGAAAAGGCGCGCGTGCCGCTGATCTACCGCGTGCACGACGAGCCGGCGATGGAGCGCGTGGTGGCGTTGCGCGAATTCCTGCAAACCCTCGACATTCCCTTCCCCAAGACCGGCGCGATGCGCCCCGAAGCGTTCAACCGCGTGCTCAAGCGCGCCAAGGGGCTCGATGCCGAGCAGCTCATCAACGAAGTGGTGCTGCGCAGCCAGGCGCAGGCGGAATATAGCGCCGAGAACTACGGCCATTTCGGCCTGAACCTGCGCCGCTACGCGCACTTCACCTCACCCATCCGCCGTTACGCCGATCTGATCGTGCACCGCGGCTTGATCCGCGCCCTCAAGCTCGGCCCCGACGGCCTGTCGGACAAGGCCGACCGCAAGGCGCTCGCCGAGATCGCCGCGCAGATTTCGGCCACCGAGCGCCGCGCCATGCTGGCCGAGCGCGAGACCAACGACCGGCTGATCGCCCATTTTCTCGCCGACCGCATCGGCGCCAAATTTGACGGCCGCATTTCCGGTGTCACCCGCGCCGGCCTGTTCGTGAAGCTGCACGACACCGGCGCCGACGGCTTCGTGCCGGCGCGCACCATCGGCGACGAATACTTCCACTACGACGAGAAGCACCACTCCATGATCGGCCGCCACAGCGGCGAGACCTACCGGCTCGGCGACATGGTCACCGTCAAGCTGGTGGAAGCCGCGCCGGTGGCGGGCGCGCTGCGTTTCGAAATGCTATCGGAAGGCCGCAGCGGCCGTCCGGCCCGTCATACCGGCCACCCGCGCGAGCGTCACCGGTCCAACGCGCATCGCCCCAAACCATCCAAACGACGCCACAAGCAACGGAAGGCACGCTGAAGCGACATGACAAAGGACATGGCCAAGGTCTGGGCAGATCGCATGACCAATCAGGAACGCGACCAGTCGTTCCCCGACAGCCAGCCGCGCGACGCCGCAACACTGATGCTGATCGACCGTTCCGGCGCGGTGCCCAAGGTACTGCTCGGCCGCCGTCATCACAGCCACAAATTCATGCCCGGCAAGTTCGTGTTTCCGGGCGGCCGCATCGAGGCGCTCGACCGCGCCATGCCGGCCCTGAGCGAACTGCATCCCGACACCGAGAAGAAGCTGCTCGAACGCGTGGCGCAACCGAGCGCGGACTTCGCCCGCGGCCTGGCGCTCGCAGCGTTACGCGAGACCGCGGAAGAGACTGGCCTGCTGCTCGGCGAGAAGGGCAACGAACCGCCCGAAACTCCGGGCGAGATCTGGACCGAATTCGCCAAGGCCTGCATCTATCCGGACCTCGGCAGCCTGCATTTCATCGCCCGCGCCTGCACGCCGCCGCGACGGCCCAAGCGCTTCGACACCCGCTTCTTCACCGCCGACGCTTCCGCGGTAGCCCATACCATCGAGGGCGTGGTGGGGCCGGATTCCGAACTGGTCGAACTCACCTGGGTGCCGATCGAGCAAGCCGCCCAGTTCGACATGCCGACCATCACCGGCGTGGTGCTGGAGGAGCTTTCCGCCCGCGTCGCCGCCGGCATGGGGCGAGACCTGCCGGTGCCGTACTATTTCATGCAGGACCAGCAGTTTCACCGGGATCTGCTGTAGCCATCCGTCATTACGGGCCCCGAAAGGCTGGAATGGCGCCTAATATCGGCTTTTCTTGACTTTTCCCGCTTCGACGCTACGTTCCCGGCCAACAGCGCCCGATTTCCGGTTTCAAGGACTATAGTCATGGCTAAAGCCGTCTCCCTGAAGATCAAGCTCATCTCCAGCGCCGATACCGGCCACTATTACGTGACCAAGAAGAACTCGCGCACCCAGACCGACAAGCTGGTGAAGAAGAAGTACGACCCCATCGCCAAGAAGCACGTCGAATACCGCGAATCCAAGATCAAGTAAGCGCGGTTTCGAGGCTTTGGCTGACGACCGGGGCGCCCATTGGGCGCCCTTTGCGTTTGGCGAATTGGCGAGGATAAGGACAAGAACAAAGAAAAGGTGGCCGGCCGGAAACGGTGACATGAGGAGGCCACTCGTACCGCTTCCGCGCCGGCCGAACCCCGCAGGACCCAGGAGATGCGGCGGACCTGAGCACTCCGCAGGGCGTTCCTTAAAAGCCGATTCTTGCGCGGGGCATTGAACGCGCCGTCCGCAATGGAATCGGCCGTCATGGTAAGGTTAGACCAAAGCGTGGACGCCCGCGAATCCCGTTCTAAGCCGTTGAATCCGGGCCCTGATTAAAGTCCGCCACCGCCCTCTGCCTGCCCGGCCTGCGTCAGGCGGCGTCCGGCACCACCCGGTTGCGGCCGTCGCGCTTGGCCCGATAGAGCGCCTGGTCGGCGCGCTTGAGGATGGTGGCGGCGGTGTCCCCCGCCTCCTGCCGCGCGGCGATGCCGATCGAGATCGTCACGTCCAGGAGCCGCATGTCCTGCTGGATGGCGAACGGCTCGGCGGCGATGCGCCGGCGCAGGCGCTCCGCCACCATCGTGGCGACGCCCATGTCGGTCTCCGGCATCACGATGACGAATTCCTCGCCGCCGTAGCGGCAGGCGAGATCGATGTTGCGGATCGACTTGCGCAGCCGGATGGCGAATTCGCGCAACACGTCGTCGCCGGCGTCGTGGCCGTAGGTGTCGTTGACCGACTTGAAGTAGTCGATGTCGAGCACCAAGACCGCGATCGGCTTGCCGCGCGACGCCGCCTGCTCCACCAGCGTGCCGAGATGGGTCTCCATGTAGCGCCGGTTATGCAGGCCGGTGAGCGCGTCGGTGATCGCCATCTCGATCGAGGCCTGCACGTTGTCGCGCAGGCGCTCGGTGTAGCGCTTCTTCTTGATCTGTGTGCGCGCGCGCGCCAGCAATTCGTTCTTGTCGATCGGCCGGATCAGGTAGTCGTTGACGCCGATCTCCAGGCCCCGCAGCAGGCGCTGGTTGTTGTCGGGCTCGGACACCGCCAGGATCGGCACGTTGCGGGTGCGCTCGAGCGAGCGCACCTGGCTGCACAGCCGCAAGCCATCGAAATTCTGCAGGCCCAGCGACACGATCAACAGGTCGTAATTGCCTTCGGCCGCGTGGAACAGCGCCTCGCTCGGATCGGTCTCGACGTCGACCGTGTGCTCGGTCGATAGCGTCGTCACCAGCCGCTCGTAGGACGACTTGCGGTCGTCGACGATCAGCACCCGACCGTTGCGGCCGGTCTCCGCCACCGCCTCGCTCTCCGCGCTCTGGATGCCGATCTCGCGCGAGGTCACCGCGCGCATGCGCAATTCGTCGGTCACCATCTTCAATCGAGCGAGCGAACGCACGCGCGAGACCAGCGCCACGTCGGTCACCGGCTTGGTGAGGAAGTCGTCGGCGCCGGCTTCCAGGCCCTTGACCCGGTCGGAGGGCTGGTCAAGCGCGGTCACCATCACCACCGGGATGTGGTGCGTCACCGGGTTCGACTTCAGCCGCCGGCAAACCTCGAAGCCATCCATGTCCGGCATCATCACGTCGAGCAGCACGATGTCGCATTCAGCACGCTCGGCCAGCGTGAGCGCCTCAGCTCCGCTATAGGCGGTGGAGACGTCGAAATACTCCGCCGACAGCCGCGCCTCCAGCAGCTTCACGTTGGCGGGAACGTCATCGACGACGAGGACACGCGCGCTCATTTCAAAACACCATTATGGGTTGCCGAGAAAATGCCGGATGGTCTCGATGAATTTGCCGACCGAGATCGGCTTGGACAGGTACGCCTCGCAGCCGCCTTCGCGGATGCGCTCCTCGTCGCCCTTCATCGCGAAGGCCGTAACCGCGACCACGGGGATCGCCTTCAGCTCGGCGTCGTCCTTCAGCCATTTGGTCACTTCGAGGCCGGACACTTCCGGCAGTTGGATATCCATCAAGATCAGGTCGGGCCGGTATTGGCGCGCCAGATCCAGCGCTTCGGTCCCGTTGCGGGTACCGACAGTCTGGTACCCATGTGCCTCCAAGAGATCGTGGAAGAGCTTCATGTTGAGCTCGTTGTCCTCCACGATCAGGACGGTTTTCGCCATTCTTCGTGTCCCGCCCCTTTTGTCCCCAGGTCCCGCCCGCGGCGCCGCTACGCCGGCGTCGCCAGCGCCCGCGCGCTCGGGCATGATGCGCCGCACCCTACTGCCGATTTGTTAGGAAAACGCAAATTCGACCCATGAAAGATCGCTCACCAACCGCCCGGGAGGCCGCCGAAACGCTTGCAATTCAGGCGCTTACCTTCATCGCCTCGGACGGCGAACGGCTCGGGCGCTTCCTCGGGATAACCGGCATCGGTCCGGCCCAGATTCGGGAGGCCGCCCGCGAACCGGGTTTTCTCGCCGGCGTGCTCGATTATCTCGCCGCCGACGAGCGGCTTTTGACCGAATTCGCCCGTGAAACGGACCACGACCCCATCACGGTGTCGCAGGCCCGTCATGTGCTCGGCGGCGGCGGCGGAGACTGGGAGCGCGAGGTGCCGTGAGCCTCTGCCGCGATTGCCTGGCCGACGCCCCGGAAACGGCGACGCGCTGTCCCGCCTGCCGGTCGCCCAGGCTCGTGCGCCATCCACAGGCTGACACGCTCACCGTCGGTCATGTCGACTGCGACGCCTTCTACGCCACGATCGAGAAACGCGACGACCCCTCCCTGCTCGACAAGCCGCTGATCGTCGGCGGGGGCAAGCGCGGCGTGGTCTCCACCTGCTGCTACATCGCACGCACCTACGGCGTGCGCTCGGCAATGCCGATGTTCGAGGCGCTGCGCAAATGCCCGAACGCGACGGTCATCCGCCCGAACATGTCCAAATACGCCGAGGTCGGCCGCGCCGTGCGCAAGCGCATGTTCGATCTCACGCCACTGGTCGAGCCGCTGTCCATCGACGAGGCCTTCCTCGACTTGACCGGCACCGAGCGCCTGCACGGCATGAGCGCGGCCCGCGTGCTGGCGCGCTTCGCGGCTGACGTGGAACGCGATCTCGGCATCACCGTGTCGGTCGGGCTCTCCGCCAACAAGTTCCTCGCCAAGATCGCCTCCGACCTCGACAAGCCGCGCGGGTTTGCCGTGCTGTCGCCGGAGGAGGCGCCCGCTTTCCTGGCGCCCAAGCCGGTCGGTTTCATCTATGGCGTCGGTGCCGTGACCGCGGCCAAGCTCGCCAGAGACGGCTACCGGTTGATCGGCGACCTGCAGCGCGCCCAGGAAGTCGACTTGATGCGCCGCTACGGCGAGGAAGGCCAGCGGCTGTGGCGGCTCGCCCGCGGCATCGACGCCCGCAAGGTCGATCCCGAGCGCGAGACCAAGAGTATTTCGGCGGAAACGACGTTCAACCGCGACATCAGCGCGTTGCGCCCGCTCGAGCAGACGTTGTGGGAGCTGACCGAAAAGGTCTCCGCCCGGCTGAAGGCGGCATCGCTTGCGGGCTCGACCGTGACGCTCAAGCTCAAGAGCGCCGATTTCAAGATCCGCACCCGCGCGCGTTCGTTGAGCGCGCCCACCCAGCTCGCCGCCCGCATCTATGCCGCCGGCCACGATCTGCTGGCGCGCGAAGTCGGCACCACCCGCTTCCGCCTTCTCGGCGTCGGCGTCAGCCAGTTGGTGGAAGCCACCGGCGCGGACGATCTCGCCGACCTGCTCGACCGCCGCACCGCGGAAGCCGAGCACGCGGTCGATGCCCTGCGCGCCAAGTTCGGCAAGGGCGCGGTGATCCGCGGGCTGGCGCTGGAGGATGAGTAGCCGAGGCAAACCGGTCGCGTGGAAATCACTTACACGGCTTCAGCTTCTTCAGCGTCAGCGCGGTCATCTCGCCGCTCAGGGTGAAATCCGAATATTGCAGCAAGCAGCCCGCGCGAAATGCCGTTCTCGTAGAGCTCGAACGAAATCGCATAAGTCGGCGTCTGCTCGTGGGTTTGCCGTTCAGCCGCACTCTGCTGCTCGAAATAGCTGATGGTCACCGGCCAGCGCGCCAGCTTGGCCATGGCCGGCACCTTTGCCGCCGCGTCCTTCGGCGGCTTGCCGCCCGGCGGGATCGCCTTCCCGATCACGGTCAGCGTGTCGTAGACCTTCAGCCCGGTGTCGGAGCCGTCATAGACCGGAAACGACAGCAGCGTCTTGCCTTCGCGTGCCGCGGCGATGACGCGCCGCATGTGCTCGGTCGGAAACACCGCGCCGGCGGCAAGCGAGAATTTCTGCCGCGCCGGCTTGGTGAGTTGCACTTCCACCGCCTTGTCGCCGCGCTTGGCGCGGCCGTCGACATGGGTAGTCCTGCGGTCGTTGAGCTTGTTTTCGGTGTTGAAGCGGAACGAGCGCGCCTTGCCGTCCTCCCAGGTCACCGAGCGCATGTCGCTGACCACGCTGTGACCCGCCCCCGATTCCATGTCCGAGACCTGGCGGAAATCGAGCGCGTAACCCTCGCAGGCGTTACCGGAGAAATCGTAGAGGATGCGCCCCGTCACGGCGTCGATGCCGCGGGTGCCGCGCGATTTGAGCAGCTTGAGATCGTAGACCGCCCGGTGCGGCGCCAAGACCACCTCGTTGGACGCGCCACCGCTGGGCCCCGGCACGGCAACCGGCGCCGCCGGCGCGGCAGCGGCCGGGGCGGCGAAAGCAGCCGCCAAAAGCAGGGCCGCGAACCATTTACCGGGGGCGAACAGGGTCATATCGGACGTTTCCTCAGGCTTTGCGCGAGCAGGTCTGTGCTCTCAAAGAGAAAGATGCAAGATAAGGGCAAGATAGAGGCCGGGGCCCGCGGCCACAACGCGCGGCGCCGGAAATGACGCAACCGCGACGCGACGTAACACGGAGGACTGCAATGGCCGGAACGGTCGAACAGACGCTGAAGAACAAGGGCATTACCCTGCCGCCCGCGCCCAATCCATCCGCCAACTACGTGCCCTACGTGCGGACCGGCAATCTCTTGGTGGTGTCCGGACAGCTTTGTTACGGCGCCGACGGCAAACTGGTCATCAAGGGCCACCTCGGCGGCGGCGTCTCCATCGAGGATGGCCAGAAAGCCGCGCGTGCCTGCGGCCTCAACGTCATCGCCCAGGTCAAGGCCGCGCTCGGCGATCTCGACAAGGTGGTGCGCGTGGTGCGCCTCGGTGGCTTCATCAATTCGACGTCCGACTTCGGCGAGGGCCCCAAGGTGATGAACGGCGCCTCCGACCTGATGGTCGAGGTGTTCGGCGACAAGGGCCGTCATGCCCGCACAACCATCGGCGTCGCCGCCCTGCCGCAGGCCGCCGCGGTCGAGGTCGACGCCATGTTTGAGGTGGCGTGACGCGCGGGCCCGGTCTCGCGCATGATCCCGAAAAAGCCCGTCCCCGGCTTGATCGGGGATGGGAGCCGGTTTTCGGATAAGATCATGCGCAATCCAGAATGGCTCACCGCGCGTCCGATCGCCCATCGCGGCCTGCATGACGCGTCGGCCGGTCGAATCGAGAACACGGCGACCGCCTTTTCCGCCGCCATAGCCGCCGGTTACGGCATCGAATGCGACCTTCAGGTGAGCGCCGATGGCGAGGCCATGGTCTACCACGACCACACGCTCGGCCGGCTGACCGAGGGCAGCGGCGCCCTCGCCGCCATGGACACGGCGGCGATCCAGGCGGTGCCGTTCAAGCAAGGTGGCGACCGCATCCTGACGCTTGGCGAATTGTGCGACCTGGTGGCGGCGCGCGTCCCCCTGCTGATCGAGATGAAAAGCCGTTTCGACGGCGACCTGCGCCTCGCCACTCGCGCCGCGGCGGTGCTGGCGCGCTATCAAGGTCCGGCGGCGCTGATGTCGTTCGACCCGGCGCTGGTCGCTTCGCTGCGCGCCACCGCCCCGGCGCTCACCCGCGGCATCGTGGCGATGCGGCATTACACCCACCCCGATTGGGCGGCCGCGTCCTGGCTGCAGAAATTCCGGTTGGCGCATCTGTTGCATGCGTCATCGACGCGCCCGCAGTTCGTCGCCTATTCGGTCAAGGACCTGCCGGCGCCGGGCCCGTGGGCCGCGCGCCATGTGTTCGGGCTGCCGCTCTTGACCTGGACCGTGCGCAGCGAGGACGACCGCAGAACCGCCGCCCGCTGGGCCGATCAAATTATCTTTGAAGGGTTTCGGCCGTGAGCGTCGTCACCATATGGAGTTGGCTGCTGACGGTTTCGAACGGAGGTGCCCATGCCGAGAACCGCCCTCTTCACCCTGCCGCTACTTGCCGCGCTGGCGCTCGCATGGCCGGCGGCGGCGCGTCCCGCCGCCGCGCAGATTTCCGCCGGTGCGCCCGGCTGGCACCCGGCGCCCCTCGTGGTCGCGCAAAAAACCCGCTACGCCCGCTCCCGCGGCCGCAAGATCGCCTGCACCCCCGCCGGCTGCCACCCCGTTCCCCCCGGCTGCTATCCGGAGCCAGCCTTCGATTTCTGGGGCAACCCGACCGGCTACGACAAGATCGTCTGTCCGGGCCGATAAGGCGGCACGCCGCACGATTTCGGGCGCAAAGTCGGGGTAAGGTTGGGCGATGACCGAAGTCGAACTGCGCATCCGCATTATCAAGTCGCTCGCCGAGGTGCCGGCCGCCGACTGGAATGCCTGCGCGGCGGGTGACCCCGCTGCCCCTGAGTTATCCACGCAACAATTCACGCGAGGATACCCGGCCAACCCTTTCGTATCGCACGAATTTCTATCGTCCCTTGAACAATCGAACGCGGTCGGCGGCCGCACCGGCTGGCAGCCGCGCCATCTGCTCGCTGAGGACGCGCAAGGCGCCCTGCTCGGCGCCGCGCCCTGCTACGTGAAGAGCCATTCGCGCGGCGAATACGTTTTCGACCACGGCTGGGCCGACGCCTTCGAGCGCGCGGGCGGCGACTATTATCCGAAGCTGCAGGTGGCGGTGCCGTTCACGCCCGCCACCGGCCCGCGCCTGCTCGCGCGGCCGAGCGAGCTCGCCGACGCCGTTCGCGGCGGGCTTGCCGATGCGCTGGCCGAGATCACGCAGGCGAGCGAGTTATCGTCGGCGCACGTTACCTTTCTCACGGAGCCGGAATGGCGCGCGCTCGGGCAACGCGACTTCCTGCAGCGCACCGACCAGCAATTCCACTGGGACAACCCGGGCTACGAAAGCTTCGACGATTTCCTCTCCCGCCTCGCCTCGCGCAAGCGCAAGGCCATCCGCCGCGAGCGCAAGGACGCGCTGGAAAACGGCGTCACCACCCACTGGCTCACCGGTTCCGATCTCACCGAAGAGGTGTGGGACGCCTTCTTCGATTTCTACATGGACACCGGCTCGCGCAAATGGGGCCGGCCCTATCTCACGCGCGAATTCTTCTCCATCGTCGGCGAGCAGATGGCCGACCGCATCCTGCTGGTGATGGCCAAGCGCGCCGGGCGCTGGATCGCCGGCGCCATCAACTTCATCGGCGCCGATACGCTCTACGGCCGCAACTGGGGCGCCATCGAGCACCACCCGTTCCTTCATTTCGAGCTGTGCTATTACCAGGCCATGGATTTCGCGATTGCGCACAAGCTCAAGCGCGTCGAAGCCGGCGCCCAGGGCGAGCACAAGGTGACGCGCGGCTATATGCCGGTCACCACCTACTCCGCCCATTTCATCGCCAACCCAGGCTTGCGCCGGGCCATCGCCGACTATCTGATGCGCGAGCGCGCCTATGTGGAGGCCGCCGGCGAGGAGCTTGCGGGCTACGCGCCGTTCCGCAAGGATTTGATCGAGCAAGAATAGCCTTCGGGGAATTGGTCTTAAGGGGAATTGAGATGCCGAGCTACGATCCCAACAACATCTTCGCCAAGATCCTGCGCGGCGAACTGCCCTGCTACAAGGTCTACGAGGACGATCACACCCTCGCCTTCCTCGACATCATGCCGCGCGCGCCCGGCCACACGCTGGTGCTGCCGAAGGCGCCCGCGCGCAACCTCCTGGACGTTGCCCCCGACGACCTCGGCCATGTCATGGAGGTCGCGCAGAAGATCGCCCGGGCCGGCATGAAGGCGTTTGCCGCCGACGGCGTCACCGTGCAGCAGTTCAACGAGGGCGCCGGCGGCCAGGTCGTTTTCCACCTGCACGTCCACGTCATCCCGCGCAAGGCGGGCGTGCCGATGAAGCCCCCGGCGAGCGAAAAGGAAAAGCCGGAGGTGCTGGCCGAGCAGGCCAAGCAGCTCGCCGCGGCGATGCAAGATTAATGGGTGAGCCAGAAGCCGCCACCGAGCAGCACCGCTTCGCCCACCGCAACGCCGACGAAGACCGAGCGTTTGACCGCCAGAAACGCCAGAAAGCCGCAGACCGCCGCGCCCACCCGCAGCGCGAGCGGGATGTTCGCGAGATCGCCGCTGGAAAACACAATCAGCTTGGCGATGACACCGGCGAGGATCGCGGTCGCCACCGCCCGCGACCACACCACGATTTGTGAGTTTTCGTTGAGGCCGCGCGCCAGCACCAAGCCCAACACCCGCCACACCTCGTTGGGCAGGAAGCCGACCAGGACCAGCACCACATAGGGCCACAGCTCGTTCATGACGGTATTCATCGGGTAGCCTCGCGCACACGGTGCACCGCATAGGCGATCGTGCCGGCGCCGACCCCGGTCCACACCAGGTCGAGGCCAACGTGGAAATACGTCAGCACCGGCTCGATGGCGAGCCCCAGCCCCAGCGCCAGCCGGTCGAGCAGCTGCCGCGCGTTGCGCGCGGTCGTGCACAGGAACGACAGCGGCGTCACGAACAAGAGCCCACCCGCCAACACCGGCGGCAGGCTGGCAGCGAGGTAGAAGCCGACGAGACCGGCCAGCACCGCCGTCGCCATATAGCCGATCGAAAGCCCGTTGCAGAAGGGAATGCGCCGCTCGTGCGGCATTTGCGGCAACAGCCGCAGCGACTCAACCCAGGTGGTGACGGACGTGAAATGGGTCGGCAGCAGCAGATCGCGGGTGCGTGTGCCCTCGCCCCGGAACAGCGGCAGCAGCGCCACCACCATGGGAAACAGACGGACGCCGCTCAAGGATACGGCGATCGCCGCATCGACCATCGTCCCACCACTGCCGAGCGCGGACATGATGATGACCTGCGCCGGCCCCGCCCACATCACCACGGTCGAGATCGTCAGCCACCAGGCCGAGAAGCCGAACCCATGGGCGAGCGCGCCAATGCCGACAAAGGTGCCGATCATCACCAGGGAGAACACCGAGGTCAGCGAGGCTGTCACACCGCCGAAGAAGGCGGCCGACGCGCTCGTGTATTGGTAAGGCGCTGTCATGCTCATCGCGTGGCCTCGCGCACGCGGTGCGCCACGTAAGCGAACGTGCCGGCACCCAGGCCGGTCCACATCAGATCGAGACCGACATGGAAATGCGTCAGCACCGGCTCGACCGCCAGCCCCAGCACCAGCGCCAACCGGTCGACCATCTGCCGCGCATTGCGCGCGGTCGAGCACAGGAACGCCATCGGCGTCAGAAACAACAGCACGCCGGCGAGCAGCGGCGGCAGGCCGGCGGCGAGATAAAAGCCGATGAAGCCCGCCGTCACCGCCGTGCCTATGTAGCCGACCGACAAGCCATTGCAGAAGGGGGTGCGCCATTCGTGCGGCAGCGCCGGCAGCAGCCGCAGCGACTCCACCCACATGCTGATCGACGTGAAGTGGGTCGGCAGCAAGAGGTCGCGGGTGCGCGTGTCCTTGCCGCGCAACAGCGGCAGCAGCGCCACCACCATGGGGAACATGCGGATCGAGCTCAGTGACACCGCGATCGCCGCCTCGGCCAGCGGGGCGCCATTGCCGAGCGCGGAGACCAGGATCACCTGCGCCGGCGCCGCCCAGACCAACAGGGTCGAGGCCGCCAGCCACCAGGAGGCGAAGCCGAAATCGTGGGCCAGCGCGCCGATGCCGATATAGGTGCCGGTCAACACCAGGACGTACACCGAGGTCAACGCCGATTTCACGCCGCCAAAAAAGGCGGCCGATGAGGTGTTGAATGCGGCGGGGGTCGGCATGGGCTGGCACTCACCTGTCCCACAGCGGCACGCGTCACGCAACTGCCGGCGGCCGCGGGGCCCGCATGCACGCCCCGCAAAACGACAAGGCCGGGCGCGACGGCCCGGCCTTGCATCGTTGTCCTATGGACGTCCTTTAGGCCTTGATCAGCGGCACCTTGGGCACCGATGAGCGCTTGCCGCCATCGCCGCCTTTGTCGCCCTTGTCGGCCTTGGGCTGTTTCGGCCGCGGCGAGCGGCGCTTGGCCTTCGGCTTCGGCAGCTTTTCCTGCTTGGGCGTAACCGGCCCTTCCAGGAACTCGAAGCCGATCTTGTCGCGGCCGTGCTCGTCCTGGTCGACGATCACGCGCACATGACCGCCGCTCTTGAGATGACCGAACAGCACCTCGTCGGCGAGCGGCTTCTTGATGTGCTCCTGGATCACGCGGGCCATCGGGCGGGCGCCCATCAGCTCGTCGTAGCCGTTGGCAATCAGCCAGCGCGAGGCCTCCTCCGACAGCTCGATGGTGACGTTGCGGTCGCCGAGTTGGGCCTCGAGCTGCAGCACGAACTTTTCCACCACCTGGGCAATGATGTCCTGCGACAGATGCGCGAAGGTGATGATCGAGTCGAGCCGGTTGCGGAACTCGGGGGTGAACATCTTGGTGATCGCTTCCTGATCGTCCCCTTCCCGCTTGGTGCGGGTAAAGCCATAGGCGGACTTGGCCATGTCGGCGGCGCCGGCATTGGTGGTCATGATCAGGATGACGTTGCGGAAGTCGACCGACTTGCCGTTGTGGTCGGTCAGCTTGCCGTGGTCCATCACCTGCAAGAGCACATTGAACAGGTCGGGATGCGCCTTCTCGATTTCGTCAAGCAGCAGCACGCAATGCGGATGCTGGTCGACGCCGTCGGTCAGCAGGCCGCCTTGGTCGAAGCCGACATAGCCGGGAGGCGCACCGATCAGGCGCGACACCGTGTGGCGCTCCATGTATTCCGACATGTCGAAGCGGATGAGCTCGACCCCGAGCGAGGCGGCCAACTGCTTGGCGACCTCGGTCTTGCCGACGCCGGTCGGGCCTGAGAACAGGTAGCAGCCGATCGGCTTTTCCGGCTCGCGCAAGCCGGCGCGCGCCAGCTTGATCGAGGCCGACAGCGCATCGATCGCCTTGTCCTGGCCGTAGACCACGGTCTTCAAGGTCTGCTCGAGATGCTGCAGCACCTCGGCGTCGTCCTTCGACACGGTCTTGGGCGGGATGCGGGCCATGGTCGAGATGGTGGTCTCGATTTCCTTGACGCCGATGGTCTTCTTGCGCCGGCTCTCGGGCAGCAGCATCTGCGCCGCGCCGGATTCGTCGATCACGTCGATCGCCTTGTCGGGCAGCTTGCGGTCGTGGATATAGCGCGCCGACAGCTCCACCGCCGCCTTGATGGCGTCGTTGGTGTATTTGAGCTTGTGGTATTCCTCGAAATAGGGCTTCAGGCCTTTGAGGATCTCGATGGCGTCGTATTCCGTCGGCTCGTTGACGTCGATCTTTTGGAACCGGCGCACCAGGGCGCGATCCTTCTCGAAGTACTGCCGGTACTCCTTGTAGGTGGTCGAGCCGATGCAGCGGATCGTCCCCGACGCCAGCGCCGGCTTGAGCAGGTTCGACGCATCCATGGCGCCGCCGGAGGTGGCGCCCGCCCCGATCACGGTGTGGATCTCGTCGATGAACATGATCGCGCCCGGATAGGCCTCGATCTCCTTGATCACCTGCTTGAGCCGCTCCTCGAAATCGCCGCGGTAGCGGGTGCCGGCAAGCAGCGTGCCCATGTCGAGCGCGAACACGGTCGCGCCCTTCAACACGTCCGGCACCTCGCCGTGGATGATGCGGCGCGCGAGGCCCTCGGCGATGGCGGTCTTGCCGACGCCGGCCTCGCCGACCAGCAGCGGGTTGTTCTTCTGCCGGCGGCAGAGCACCTGGATGGTGCGCTGGATTTCGGAATTGCGGCCGATCAGCGGATCGATCTTGCCGTCCTTGGCCTTCTTGTTGAGGTTGACGCAATAGGCCTCGAGCGCGTCGCCCTTCTTCTTCGGCTCATCGCCGGCCTTGGTATCGGCCTCCTCCTCCGCGCCGCGCACCGGCCGCGCCTCGGACAGGCCCGGCCGCTTGGCGATGCCGTGGCTGATGTAATTGACCGCGTCGTAGCGGGTCATGTCCTGCTCTTGCAGGAAATAGGCGGCATGGCTCTCGCGCTCGGCGAAGATCGCCACCAGCACGTTGGCGCCTGTCACTTCCTCGCGGCCGCTCGACTGCACGTGGATCACCGCGCGCTGGATCACGCGCTGGAAGCCGGCGGTGGGCTTGGAGTCTTCCGCCCCGTCGGTGATCAGGTTTTCCAGCTCGGATTCGAGATAAGCGACCAGGCTGCGCCGCAACTTGTCGAGATCGACGTTGCAGGCCCGCATCACGGCGGAGGCGTCCTGATCGTCGATCAGCGCCAGCAAAAGATGCTCGAGCGTCGCGTATTCGTGGTGGCGTTCGTTGGCGAGCGCCAGGGCACGATGAAGCGACTGTTCGAGGCTGCGCGAGAAAGTTGGCATTAGTGTCCCGCTTTCATTTGTATTGGGCGCTCCCCAGGCGTCATTTCTTTTCCATCACGCATTGCAGAGGATGCTGATGTTTGCGGGCAAAGTCCATCACCTGCGTCACTTTGGTCTCCGCCACCTCATAAGTATAGATACCGCACTCGCCGATGCCATGGTGATGCACATGCAACATAATTCGCGTCGCCGCCTCGTGGTCCTTGCCGAAGAATCGCTCGAGGATGTGCACGACGAACTCCATGGGCGTGTAGTCGTCGTTGAGGATCAGCACGCGATACATGTTCGGCCGCTTGGTCTGCGGCTTGGTCTTGGTGATGACGGCGGTGCCGGGATTGCCCGGGTCGCCCTTGCGCTTGTTGTTGCGGTCGTCATCGGCCATGCCGCGCGGCCGGCCGGCGGCCGCCGCAGCGGACGGGGCGCGAAGCGGAGAATGGTCCGTGGCAGTGGTCATGGTATCGGCCGAGGCATTCAGCATTTTCGACGTCGACATTGCTCCCCTGACCGCCGCGGCGGACGGCCAAACACCATCATAAAGACCCACGCCCCGGCAGTCCAAGCCGGCAATTCGACCCTTGAAGATCGGACGGTATCCCCACCGGGGTCCCCCCGAAACGGGTGCACCTAAGCAGCAAATAGCCATTGGTTAATCGACCACAACCCATTGACAGACGAACCAGGGCTAATTTTCCCCAAATTCGGGTCATTGTCCTGACGATATCTCAACGGGCGGCCCTGCAAGGTCAGGAACTCTACTGATAGCGGTTTTCCGCATAGCAGGTCCGACCCTCATGATTCGCCGTTTTCTCCGGGATAACCAGAGGCGCCATCGCCCCGTTGTTGGCGCTGACCTTCCTTCCGCTCGTGGCCGCCGTCGGCGTCGCGGTCGATTTCAGCCGCATCAATGCCGCCCGCACCGCCATGCAGACCGCCCTCGATTCCACCGCGCTGATGCTGTCGAAAAACGCGGCCTCACAAACCGACGCGCAGTTGCAGACCTCGGCGAACACCTATTTCAACGCCCTGCTCACCAGCACGGACCTCAGCCAGCCGACAGTCGCCGCGACTTATACCGCGACGTCCGGTTCCAAGATCGTCCTTGACGCCACCGCGATCGTCAAAACCGATATCATGGACATCTTCGGCTACGACCAGGTCACCATCAAGGCCACATCGACCTCGGAATGGGGCAACACGCGGCTGCGCGTCGCGCTGGTGCTCGACAACACCGGATCGATGTCGAATGACGGCAAGATGGATGCGCTGAAGACGGCAGCGCAGAAGCTGCTGGCCCAGCTCAAGAAGGCGGCCAGCGATCCCGAGGACGTTTATGTGTCGATCGTTCCCTTCAATAAGGACGTCAATCTGAACGCCGCCAACTACGCCGAGTCCTGGCTGCGCTGGGATCTGTGGGAGGCCGAGAACGGAAGCTGCGCCGGCGCATATGGGTACCGCCAAAGCACGTGCGAATCGTACGGCGGCACGTGGACACCCGACAGCCACAGCACCTGGAACGGCTGCGTCACCGACCGCGACCAGAACTTCGACACCACCAACGACCAACCGCTGGCCGGCTCGACGCTCTACCCGGCGGAGCAGTATTCGTCGTGCCCCGAATCGACCATGGGGCTGAGCAACGACTGGACCGTGCTCGACGCCAAGATCACCGCCATGCAGCCGAAGGGCAACACCAACCAGGCGATCGGCCTGCAACTGGGCTGGCAGTCGCTGACGCAGCAGCCTTTCACCGTTCCGGCCGAGGACCCGAACTACAAATACAGCAAGGTGATCATTCTGCTGACCGACGGCCTCAACACGCAGGACCGGTGGTATTCTTCTTCGTCCTTGATCGACGCCCGCGAACAGACCACCTGCGACAACATCAAGGCCGCCGGCATCGCCATCTATGCCGTCCAGGTCAATACCGGCGGCGATCCGACCTCGACCCTGTTGCAGAACTGCGCCAGCAGCTCGAGCAAATTCTTCCTGTTGACCACGGCCAACGAGATCGTCACCGCCTTCAATCAGATCGGCACCGCCCTCACCAGCCTGCGGCTCGCGAAGTAAGCTCCAGGCCGGCTCAAGCGGCGGACGCGGCACGCTTCGCGCCCGTTCACGTTGCATTTTACCGTTGCATTTTCACGTTCGTTAATGATGCGGGCAGATCGACAGCCTTTACTTGCCGATTTCGAACCCCAATAGTTCCAATTTTACTCACCCTTTACGACGCCGCCTTAAGGTGCCCCACGCTCGCTTTGCGCAAGGGCACCACTCATGTTGAACCTGTCTGTGTCACAGCTCACCCGCCTGTTCCGCCGCTTCAAGCGCGACAACAGGGGCAATATTGCCGTCGTCTTCGCGCTTACGACCCTCCCAATCATCGGCTTTGTCGGCACCGCCGTCGATTTCAGCAGCGCGAACGCGGCCAAGGTCCGGCTGCAGGCCGCGCTCGACTCCACTGCGCTGATGCTGGCCAAATACGCGCCCGGCCACACCGTGGACGAAGTCAAGGCGCAGGCACCGATATACTTCAACGCGCTGTTCAACAGCGAAACCGCCACCAGCGTCTCACTCACGACGACCTACACGTCTTCAACCTCCAAGATCACGCTCGATGGCTCGGCAGAGGTGCCGACCAATTTCATGTCGGTGCTGGGCATCGACTCCGTGACCATCAACGGGTCTTCCACCACGACCTGGGGTACCACGCGGCTGCGCGTCGCGCTGGTGCTCGATAACACCGGGTCGATGGCGCAGGACGGCAAGATGACGGCGCTGAAGACGGCGACCAAGAGCCTGCTGTCGCAGCTGCAATCCGCCGCGTCGAACGACGGCGACGTCTACGTCTCGATCATCCCGTTCAGCAAGGACGTCAATGTCGGTTCCGTCGAACTACAACGCCAGCTGGATCGATTGGACCGATTGGAATTCGGACAATCAGACCTGCTCCGGCGGCGGCGGCTGGGGCGGCTGGGGCGGCAATGGTTGGGGCTGGGGCGGTTGGGGCTGGGGCGGCGGCGGCGGCGGCAGCAACTGCTCGGCGTCCAACCACAATACCTGGAACGGCTGCATCACCGACCGCGGCCCGTCGCACGCGCCCGGAAACTCGACCTGGGACCAGGTCGCGACCGAGCCGGACGGAACGACAAACTCCCTTTGGCCGGCCGAGCAATATGACAGTTGCCCAGTCGAGATGATGGGGCTGAACTACAACTGGACGACCATGAGCAGCCTGGTCAATTCCATGCAGGCCTACCGGCAATACCAACCAGCCGATCGGCCTGGTCTGGGGCTGGCAGTCGCTGGTCGGCGGCGGCCCTCTTACCGCGCCGACGGTCGACAGCAACTACACCTACCAGGATATCATCATCCTGCTGTCGGACGGCCTGAACACCGAGGACCGCTGGTACAACTCGCAAACGGCCGTCGACAACCGCATGTATCAGACCGGCAACGGCTCCGGCACCTGCGCCAACATCAAGGCCGCCGGCGTCACCATCTACACGATCCAGGTCAACACTGGCGGCGATCCAACCTCGTCGCTACTGCAGAACTGCGCCAGCTCGACCGACAAGTTCTATCTGCTGACCACCGCCAGCGACATATCGACGGCGTTCATGTCGATCGGCACCGAATTGACCAAGCTGCGGGTGGCCGAATAGGCGCCGGCAAAACGGCCGATCGTGCCCATGCGTCCAATTTGAAGCGTGTTCGAGCCCCGTTTGAAACGTGTTCAAGCGAACGCGACGACCACGCATTAACAAGCCCCTACGCAATACTACGGCCGCACCCTCGCGGCCACTTAACCATTCAAACCATTGAGCGGTTGATTTCGCCGGCCCAAAGGGGCCGCCAGCCTTACCGGCGTCCGCGGCTTTTGAGCGGATTGCGATACCTTCGCTTCATGCGCCCCTCCCTATCAGCGTACCCGGGTTCAATCGAATTCGGTGAGCCGCCATGGCGACGCGTTGGACGAAATTTTGCAACACACTGCACCGCTTCGGCAGTGCCCGCGATGGCAACATCGCCGTTATTTTCGCGTTTGCGCTGGTGCCGGTGATCGCCTCCGTCGGCGCCGCCGTCGACTACAGCCGCGCCAATTCGGTCAAAGCCGACCTGCAGGCCGCGCTCAACTCCACCGCGCTTATGCTGTCGAAAGAAGCCGCAACCGACACCGAAAACGAACTGCAGACCAAAGCGCTCGCCTACTTGAAGGCCACCTTCAACCGGCCCGGCGCCGAAAACATCTCGGTCAGCGTCAACTACTCCAGCACCAACGGATCGATGCTGGTGCTGAACGGTTCGGTGGACGTACCGACCGAATTCATGGAAGCGTTCGGCTACGACACCGTCACGATCAAAGGCTCGTCCACGGCGCAATGGGGCACCACACGGCTGCGCGTCGCGCTGGTGCTCGACAACACCGGGTCGATGGGCTCTGAAAACAAGATGACGGCGCTGAAGACCGCGACCACCAACCTGCTGACGCAACTTCAGAACGCCGTCACCATCACCGGCGACGTCTATGTTTCGATCATCCCGTTTGTCAAAGACGTCAATCTCGGCGGCGGCAACTACGCGTCCGATTGGATTGATTGGACCGAGTGGGACGCCAACAACGGAACCTGCACCGGCTACGCGGGCTATTCGGGATGGGGGTCACCCAGGAAGAAATCGACCTGCCTCGCCTATAGCGGCACTTGGACGCCGAAAGACCACCAGGATTGGAACGGCTGCGTCGTCGACCGCGGCGATTCCAGCGGGCCGAATACCGGCGACTACGACACCAACGCGATCGCGCCTTCCACCAGCATTACGGCAACCCTGTACGCGGCCGAGCAATATTCGTCCTGCCCGCAGGCGGCCTTGGGGCTGAGCTACGACTGGAGCGCGATGAACACGCTGGTTTCCAACATGCAGCCGGACGGCAACACCAATCAGGCAATCGGACTGCAACTCGGCTGGCTGTCGCTGGCCGGCGGCGGACCGTTCAGCGCGCCGGCAAAGGATGCGAACTACAACTACCAGCAGGTCATCATTCTGCTGACCGACGGCATGAACACGCAGAACCGCTGGTACAACGATCAGAGCAAGATCGACGAACGCCAACAGATCACCTGCGACAACATCAAGGCCGCCGGGATCACCCTCTACACCATCCAGGTCAATACCGGCGACGATCCGACCTCCACGCTGCTGCAGAGCTGCGCGAGCTCATCGGACAAGTTCTTCCTGTTGACCACGGCCGACCAGATCCTGACGACGTTCAATGCCATCGGCACCAATTTGAGCAAGCTGCGGGTGGCGAAATAGGCCGCCGCAAACCCGCGGACGGCGCGACCCCGGAATTTCTTCGACTGCGCCAACCGGGC
This sequence comes from uncultured Pseudomonadota bacterium, assembly GCA_963829785.1. Classification (GTDB taxonomy): domain Bacteria; phylum Pseudomonadota; class Alphaproteobacteria; order Rhizobiales; family Xanthobacteraceae; genus Pseudolabrys. Next base: position 173,557 of record CAWHJZ010000019.1, read on the forward strand.
ATTAACAACGGCGGCGTGCCGGACAGCCGCGGGCACGTTCGCGGCCACCGTCCCGGTTAACCAATCAAGCCCTTGGTAGCCTGCACGTTTCGGCAAGATTCGGCCGGTTTGGCTTACCGAGCCACTCCATCTTTCATTATGTCGGTATACCGAGTCTTCAAGGCGGCGGCGTATGACGGCAGCCGACTTCAACCGTATCCGGTGAACCGCCATGTCGACCCTTTGGACCAAGTGTTGGGCCAAGTGCTGCAGCGTGATCGGGGCCTTCGCGCGCGCGCGCGAAGGCAATATCGCCGTCACGTTCGCGCTTGCGCTGGTCCCTGTCATCGCCGCCGCCGGCGCCGCCGTGGACTACAGCCGCGCCAATTCGGTCAAAGCCGACCTGCAGGCAGCGCTCAACTCCACCGCGCTCATGCTCGCGAAGGAAGCGTCGAGCGACACCTACAGTCAGCTGCAGACCAATGCGCTCGCCTATTTCACGGCCACCTTCAACCGGCCCGGCACCGAGAACATCAACGTCAGCGCCACCTACAGCGCCACGGGCGGTTCGTCCGTGGTGGTGAACGGCTCGGTGTCGGTGCCCACCAGCTTCATGGGCATTTTCGGCCACGATTCGATCACCGTCTCGTCGTCATCCACGACCCAGTGGGGCAATGCGCGGCTGCGGGTCGCGCTGGTGCTCGACAACACCGGCTCGATGAGTTCGTCCGGCAAGATGGATGCGCTCCAGACCGCGACGAAAAACATGTTGAGCCAGCTCAAAGACGCCGCCACCACCGACGGCGACGTCTACGTGTCGATCATTCCCTTCGTGAAGGACGTCAATCTCGGCAAAGACAACTATGCGTCCGATTGGATCGACTGGACCGAATGGGACGCCAACAACGGCAGCTGCAGCGGATTCAAGAATTACTACTATCACGGCTCACCCAACGACCAGTCCACCTGTGAGGCCTATAGCGGCACGTGGAAATCGAAAAACCACAATAGCTGGAACGGCTGCGTCGTCGACCGCGGCGATACCAGCGGGCCGAATAGCGGCGACTACGACACCAACGTGGTCACGCCGTCGACCAGCATCACGGCGACGCTCTACGCGGCCGAGCAGTATTCGTCCTGCCCAAAGGAGTCGATGGGCCTGAGCTACGACTGGACTTCAATGAATTCGCTGGTGAACAGCATGAAGGCCAGCGGCAACACCAACCAGGCGATCGGTCTGCAGGTCGGCTGGATGTCGCTGGTGGGCGGCGGCCCCTTCACCGCGCCGGCGATGGACTCCAACTACACCTATCAGCAGGTCATCATTCTGCTGACCGACGGCATGAATACCCAGAACCGCTGGTACAATAACCAGTCGTCGATCGACACGCGGCAGGAGAAGACCTGCGACAACATCAAGGCCGCCGGGATCACGCTCTATACGATCCAGGTCAATACCGGAAACGATCCGACCTCGACGCTGCTGCAAAATTGCGCAAGCTCGTCGGACAAGTTTTTCCTCTTGACCTCGGCCGACCAGATCGTGACCGCCTTCAACGAGATCAGCACGAATTTGAGCAAGCTGCGGGTCGCCAAATAGGCACCCGGCGCCAGGAACCGCGCCAAAAAAAGCAAAAGCCCGGCCACTGCGGCCGGGCTTGGTCTCTTAACAGACAGCTACGCTTGTAACAGACAGCTACGCTTACGAGACGCAACGCCTACAAACGCTTACTTCGCCTTGCCCATGATGGCTTCAAACGGCTTGTAGCTCTCCTTGGCCAGATCCGCGTACATCTCGCCGATCTTGGAGGCTTGGGCCACGAACCCCTCATAGGCGGTCTTGGCATATTCGGTCTGCACTTCGATGGCCTTGTCGAAGGACTTGACGCCGAACAGCTTTTCCAGCGCGGCGGAGCTGTCCTCGAAGGCCTTCTTGGAGTAGTCGGCCATTTCCACAGCGATCGCCTGTGCGCTCTTCGACACCGCACCCATGGTCTGCATGGTGGCGTCGACGTTCTCTTTGCTAACCTGCTGCAGGTCCTCGAAATTTTTGATCATCGTAATCCCTTCCCGGCCCGCCGCAGCGGCGCCCATGAGGCTGGTGCTCTGATCTCGGTCGCCGCCCGGGCGACTTGCGCTTATTTATAGTGCAGCGCACAAAAAACGTCAATAAATATTTTGCACCGCAAAAAATTTCAGCAGATCCAAGGCACTATCTTAACAATTTCTAAACCACGTTCCCGCTATCGTCATATTTTAATGCAAACCAGCGCTAAGGTTGCCTCGAATCGTGGGGCCCGGGGCACCACTTAAGCTGCGTCAGAAAAGGGGTTGGGGGAGAACTGATGTTGCGTGGGGGAGCCCAGGTCCAGCGCTGTCTGCGATGGAGCGCTTTGGGGCTAGCGGCCCTTTTGGTCGCGACCGCCTTCACCAACGATGCCGCGGATGCCCGCCGGCGCCGCCACCACGTCGTCCGCTACCATCCCCCCACCGCCTCAATCGTCATCGACGCCAATTCCGGCAATGTGCTGCAGGCCAGCCACGCCGACAGCAAGCGGCATCCCGCCTCGCTCACCAAGATGATGACGCTCTACCTGCTGTTCGAGCGGCTGGCGGCCGGCAAGATCAAGATGTCGACCCCACTCGACGTGTCGGCGCAGGCCGCCGCCCAGGCTCCCTCCAAGCTCGGGCTCAAGCCGGGCCAGACCATCCGCGTCGACCACGCCATCAAAGCCCTCGTCACCAAGTCGGCCAACGACGTGGCGGTGGTGGTGGCGGAAGCGATCGGCGGCAGCGAGCTCGCCTTCGGCCGGATGATGACCGCCAAGGCGCGCGCCCTCGGCATGACGCACACCAACTACCACAACGCCTCCGGTCTCCCCGACGATAAGCAGATCACCACGGCGCGCGACCAGGCCATCCTTGCCCGCGCGCTGCAGGACCGCTTCCCGCAATACTTCCATTACTTCTCGACCCGCGCCTTCGTCTGGCACGGGCGCCGCATGCGCAACCACAACCATTTGCTGGGCCGCGTGGCCGGCGTCGACGGCATCAAGACCGGCTACATCCGCGCCTCCGGCTTCAATATCGTGGTCAACGTCCGGCGCGCCAACCGCCATATCATCACGGTCGTGTTCGGCGGCCGCAGCGGGCGCGCCCGCGACGCGCGGGCGCGGGCCCTGATCGACAAGTACATCCGGCGCGCTTCGACCAAGCGGACTGCCCCCATGGTGGTGGAAGGCTGGAAGACCAAGAAGCTGTTGGCCAAGCTGCCAACACCCGGGCGCGATCCGCGCGACCAGGATAAACACGGCCAGGACAAGAGCGCGACTGCGGCCACTCCGGAGCCCGGCTCCACGGCGCCGATCAAGCCCAACCGGGTCAAGACCGTCACCGTGCAGCCGGCCACCATGCACACGGCCTCGCTCTCCTCCATTCCCCTCCTGGACGCCCGCAGACTGACCCCGGTGCCCTCGAGCAAGGTCACCACGCTCGCCACCCTCAAGCGCACCAAGCTGCCGCCCGCCCTGCCCGCGCAGGCAACCGCGCATGTATCGGGCGGCCTGCCGGCGCCGCGGGCCGCCGCCACGGCGGACGACGTGCCACTGCCGCCAGCCGCCAAGGCGAAAGGCGGCTACATGATCCAGGTCGGCGCCTTCGACGATGAGCGGGAAGCCAAGCATCGCCTGGTGACCGCCAAGGCCAAGGCCAAGGACCAGCTCGTCAAGGCCGACCCGTTCACCGAAAAGGTGGCGAAGGGCAGGAAATCGCTCTACCGAGCGCGTTTTGCCGGCCTCGACCGGCACCAGGCGGAAAACGCCTGCAAGCATCTCAAGCGCAGCGATATCCCCTGCCTGATGCTCAAAAATTAAGAATTAACGATCTGCCCCTAGTGTCTCGGTGGCCGGCCCCGCAACGGACGCCGGCCCTTGGCATCAATACGCGCCGACCAGAAGCGCCAAGACGACAAGAACGATAACGGGATCCACGTCGAACCAAGCAGGAGCCGCTGATGATCACGTACGGAGTACATCAGCGATGGCGGCGAAGAAGAATTTCCTTAGCCTCATTGATACGGGCAGCAAGGTAAGACGTGCCCCCTTGGTCGGGATGGAATTTCTTCATCAGCGTGCGGTGCGCGCGCGTGATGAGGTCGGGCCCGGCGCCGGGCTCCAGGCCAAGGATCTGGTAGGCCTCCTGCTCAGACATCTTGCCGCTGGACGCGGCAGCAGCGCCCCCCGTGTCCGCATCCGCATGCGCGTGCTGACGCCAGCGGGAATCCCGGCGATCAAGATACGCCATCAATAGCGCACGGCTTTCGTCGTCGATCTCAGCGAGCAGATCGACCAGACTCTTGACGTCGAGCTGCTCGAGGGCGGCGCCCTGGTAACGCCCCGCCAGCACCCGGCCGCGCATGCGGCCGCTGTCGTGGTCGAGCTCCATTTCCAGGTAGGTCGAGCGCACTTGCGAGGTCTGCCCGCGGCGCTTGCGCGCCCGCCCGGCGCTTTGCCCCCCGAACGGTATCCAGCCCAGCACGCCGAGCCCGAACACGCCAAGCGGAATGGCGATGCCAATCTCCCCGCGCAGGCCTAGAAAGGCGGCAAAGCCGATCGCCAGCAGGCCCCCGCCCGCCTTCGTGACCCGGGCGGCGACCTTGGGGTCGACCTTGGAAATGACGTTCAGCGCCCACAAGCCGAGCACCAGCGCCAGCAGACCGAAGACCAGGGTCGGCATCAGCGGATCTGCGCCAGGAGTTGCTGCGCGCCGCCGGCCTGGCGGGACGACAACGCCTGCAGCGCCTCAAGGCCGCCGGCGGCGTAGGCGGCAACCGCGCGCAGCAATTCGCCCAGCTCATGGGCGGCGCCGGTGTCGAAGCGGCCATAGGCGCCGTGGGTGAGCCGCGCGATCTCGCGATAGGCCTTCTCGGCCACCGGATCGTGGCCCTCCTGGAACATGAAAGTGCGCACCCCGAGCAGGCCGAGCTCGCCGGCAACGGCGCACAGGTCGTCGATCTGCTCCTCCATGGCGTCGCCGACGAAGACCAGCGCCTGCACCGGCCGGCGGCCGTATTCCTGACGGGCGTGGCTGAGCACGCGGCCGATCTGGGTCTGGCCGCCGCGGCAGTCGATCGCGCTCATCAGCTTGGCGAGCTTCTCGCTGCCGGCCACCCAGCCGGACGCGCGGCATTCGGCGCGGCCGCGGAAATAGACGAGCTGGATGTCGAGACCGCCGACGCTCGCCGCCTCGCGGAACATGTCAGCCTGCAGCGCGCAAGCCGTGTCCCAGGTCGGTTGCCGGCTCATGGTGGCGTCGAGCGCGAAGATCAGCCGCCCGCGCTTGCCCGCGCGTGTCGGCGGGCTTGAGCGCGCGCACCTGATCGAGGAATTCGGCGATTTCCGGTCGTGGCGCGGCCGGTGCCGGCGCTTCCCGGGTGGAGTCTTTGGTCACCTTGCTCATGGGACCAGATTATACACATTCGTGGCACCAAGCGGGCGCCCCGTCTTCATCCGGCGCCCTTCAAGGCGCGCGCCGCGCGCCGGCGCCACGGCATGACGGGAGGATAACGCTGATTTCGGCTGTCAGGCGATGACGTCGTGGACCTGGAGCGGCTGGTCCATGACCGAATACCACTCGGCGCGGGCGGCGGCGCGGCGGCGGCCGTTTTCCGAGAGCGGCAGATGCAGGGCGTTGAGCAGCGCGATCACTTCCTCGCGCGCGGTCAGGTGCGACATGTTGGGCCGCGTGCCGAGCGTGGTCTCGTCGAGGTCGTCGAGGGCGGTGAGGCCGCGCGGGAAGAATTCGCGGTAGACCACGCGCTCGGCCAGACCGTCGACGCTGCGGAAGCCCATGCGCTTGGCGAGCTCGGCGAGCCCCTCGCCCACCAGCCGCTTGTTGCGCGAGCCGAGCGCGGAGAGCCGGTTGCGGATGACGATCCAGTCGGTCATGCGGCCGTCGACCAGGCGGCGCTGGCGGCGCGCCTCGCGCACCATTTCGGCGTAGTGGCTTTCGCCGGTGACGCCGAAGCTGGTCGGATCGAGGGTGGCGAGCACGTCGAAGTCGACGAAGCTGTCGTTGAGCGGCGTGACCAGGGTGTCGGCCATGGAATGGGCGAGCCGCATCAGATAGGTGTCGTTGCCGGGCGTGTCGATCACCACGACGTCATGGGTGTGTTCGATGGCGCCGATCGCCTTCGAGAAATTGGAGAACTCGCGCGCCTCGTTGGCTTCCACCGAGCCGGTCTCGCCGCGCGCGATGCAGTAATGGGTCGGCAGTGCGAGATCAATGCGCGCGCGGGCGGCCCAAGCGCGGCGGTTCTCGATATAATGGGTGAAGCTCTGCTGGCGGCTGTCGAGATCGATGGTGGCGACGCGCTGGCCGGCCTTGAGCAGCGCGACGGCGATATGGAGTGCGGTGGTAGATTTACCCGAGCCGCCCTTCTCGTTGCCGAGCACGACAACGTGAGCCGACTGGGGAGATTCTTTGATCGACTGGACCAACATGACGCGCCCTACTGATAAAGCAATTGTCGAATTTTTCTTGGGTTTTAGTCAAGCTTGACGTTGCTTAACTATTAACCTCGCGTGGCCCTCGGGTTCCCGATTTGCTAGGTGCTTTCCCCTACCCACGACCACAGCCGACAAGGCCCCTGCCCCATGGCCAACCGCCCCCCGGTGACGCGCACCGTTTCCGCGCTTCGCCACGCCCTCGAGCCCTACCGGCGCGCCCGCCAGCCGATTGCCCTGGTCCCCACCATGGGCGCGCTGCATCAGGGCCACCTGGCGCTGGTGCGCGAGGCGCAGAAGCGGGCCCGCCGCGTGGTGGTCTCGATCTTCGTTAACCCGACCCAGTTTGCCCCGCACGAGGATTTCGGCAGCTATCCGCGCCGCTTCGCCGCCGATCTTAACGCCTTGCGGGAGGCCAAGGCCGACCTGGTCTGGGCGCCCTCGGCCGAGGTCATGTACCCGGAAGGCTTCGCCACCCGCATCGAGCCGGACGCCGGGCCGGCCAAGGCCGGGCTCGAGGACAGGTTCCGCCCGCACTTCTTCGGCGGCGTCGCCACCGTGGTGACCAAGCTGTTGCTGCAGGTCGCGCCCGACGTCGCGCTGTTCGGGCAGAAGGACTACCAGCAGCTCTGCGTCATCACCCAGATGGCCAAGGACCTCGACTTGGCCGTCAAGATCGTCGGCGTACCCACCGTGCGCGAGAAGGACGGCTTGGCGCTGTCCTCGCGCAACGCCTACCTCTCCGCGGAAGAACGCGCGGCGGCGCCGACGCTCCATCGCGTGCTGAAAGAATGTGCCGCGCGCATCAAGAAGGGCGCCGGCATCGAGCGCGTGCTGGCCGCCGGCCGCGCCGAGATCGAAGACGCCGGATTCCGGATCGATTATCTGGAGGCACGCGACGCGGCGACGCTGGAGCCGGTGCGGTCGCTGGAGTTCGGGCCCGTGCGGCTGCTGGTGGCCGCAACCCTCGGCACCACGCGCCTGATCGATAACGTTGGGGTGTAGAAGCGTTCTTTCCCTCTCCCCGTTTACTGGGAGAGGGTGACGAGCGTGATGCACTCTCTGAGCCGTCATTGCCGGGCTTGACCCGGCAATCCATGAGGCGCTTCGACAAATTCGGATCGATGTAGGGCTTGCACTCGCTGCGCCTCGTCATGGATGCGCGGGTCAAGCCCGCGCATGACGCCGAGTTTGTTGCGCGCACGCTTCCTCTCACCTATTCTCATGTCAAACAGCCTGCCTTCGCTTGCGCTACGGCGGCCAAGCACAGCTCCGCCGCCCGTGTTCTTTGGCGGGCGCCGGGTTCGCCCGTATTCCCTTGTCCCTCTTCCCCCTCTCGAAACGTGAGAGGGGATGGCGCGCCGATCGGCGCGGCCATTCCTGATGGGCACGCCTCCTTGCGAAGGCGTGGCGCCTCTCGGCGCGCCACACGCGGCGATTTCTGTCCCTGGCGCCGTGCTTCCGGGAAGGAACAGGGCCCGGTGGGCCCCCTCATCCGGGCGGCTTCCGCCGCCCTTCGTCCCCGCCGCGTGCAGCCATCGAAGGCAGCCGGTCATAATGCCGGCGGACGGCTGGCCAGGGCCTCCCGGGGACGGGGTTACGAATCCCGCCCGCGGGCGCCGCATCGCCGATGTCGGGTTACCCCGATATCGGCCCCGTTAAGGCGGCTCCATCATCGTGACGTCTCGCGACGACGCCCTCAGTCGAGCCGGACGCTGACGATGATAAGGGCGCGAAAGCGCGCGGGGATAAGTTTTTTGATGGAGCGTTTTCAAGACGTTGGCGCTCCCGCAACACGTCAACGCCCACAGAAAGCCGTCTCGATCGACAGCAGGCCCATTCTTCTGCTGAGCGGACATCCGTCAGCCCAACCGACAGGTCGCAGAAGGGCCAGAAGCGGTCACTATGATTTCCCGAACCGCCGGCGTAACAAGGATTGAACCTCCAGTCGTCGGACTGCGGCTACTTCGAGGCCGGCAGATGCGACGCGAACGAGCCCAGCCCCTCGATTAATAGCCGCGTATTGAGCTAGATCATGGTCGATGCTGAACGAGCCGGCTCTGATCTTCAATGTGTACCGCTTAGGTGGGCTCACGGGAGGAACGCGATGAACACGGTCAAAGAGGCTCTGGCCCAGAAGAGTGGCGCCCTGATCCAGGTTCGGTCCGGCGACATGCTCGTCGAAGCCTTGCGCAAGTTGCGCGACAACCGGGTCCGGTCGGTGCTGGTCATCGACGACGACGTACTGGTCGGTATCGTGACCCTGGGTGACTGCGCCATAAAAGCGCTGCTGCCCGGGCTCGATGCGACGCAGACTCCGGTGGGCCAAGTGATGACGGCCGACCCGGTGACGGTCAAGCCGGACGACCAGCTGGAAGGCTGCATGGCAATGATGGCTACGCGCGGCTATCGCCATTTACCGGTGCTGGACGCGGGCAAGGTCGTGGGCGTGATCTCGATCGGAGACGTCGTCAAGGAAACTGTCCGAAATTTGGAGCACAACGTGAGCGACCTGATGGGCTACATCATGACGGACGGCCCCGGGGGCTGACGGACGAACCGCGGCGCCGTCGCCGTATCGGCTCAATGCAGGGCTCAGGAAGGGGCCTTCGCTAAGGCAACATGAGATGCTGGCGATTGGCCGAAGCGGGTCATGAGCGGCCACCGGCAAGCTTCCAAACAAGGTCCGCTCTCATTCGCAATTCCCCGTTGTGCGTCTTAGGTCCCCGCTTCCGCGGGGACGAACGGAAGCGTAGCCGCACGCTACCCGCCTACAGCAACCCCAGCTCCCGCAACTCCCGCCGCATCTGCTCCGGCATCTTGTCGGCGCCGGGTGCCGCGCGCGAAAGATCGCGCGGCGCCTCCTTGGCCTCCAGATAGCGCCAGCCCTGGAAGGCCGAACGCGGGCGCGGCTCGACCAGCACCACCTTGCCGTCGAGCACCAGCCGGCAGCGGCCGATGCCTTCCTTGTCGGTGAAGGGCCGCACGTCGAGGATGCGCTCGCGGCACATGACCTGGCCCTTGATCACCCAATAGAGCGAGCCGCCGTCGGTGAGTTCCTCGGCGCGCTTGGGCACCATGCGGGTGGTGTGGATGTGCTCGGCCTTCTGCCCGCGCCGCTTCTTCTCGTTGAGCTTCTGTTTGATCCAGTCCTTCAGGTCGGCGACGGAATCGCAGCCGACGCAGAGCTTGATGAGATGAAGCGGCATTCCGGGCAGTCCACGCTGTCAGACGCTATTGAAGCCCTTGCATAGCGTGCGCGGGCAACGAGGAAAAGCCGGAACCGGGCGCTCCTGCACAGGGCCGTGCATTCGCGCGCGATCGGCTCTATTCTGGCGCCAAAACAGGAAACGCCGCATGGACGCCCCTGCCGCAACCAAGGCCGCCCCATCGCTCGCGGGGTTCGATCTGCGCGCGCTGCCGGACGACTTCTACGCCGATCCCTATCCCTATTACGACGCGCTGCGAACGAGCGAACCGGTCAAACGCATGCCCGACGGCAGCTATCTGCTCACCCGGTTCAAGGACTGCGAAGCGGTCTACAAGGACACAGAGCTGTTCAGCTCCGACAAGAAGGAAGAGTTCAAGCCGAAGTTCGGCGACACGCTGGTCTACGAGCACCACACCACCAGCCTGGTGTTCAACGACCCGCCGCTGCACACCAAGGTGCGCAAGCTGATGCTCGGCGCCCTCAACGCCAAGGCCATCGCGGCCATGGAGCCCGGTCTCATCGCGCTGGTCGAGCATCTGCTCGACCGCATGGCGGCGAAGGAGGCGAACGACGGCACGGTCGATCTGGTCGCGGATTTCGCCGCCGCCATTCCGGTCGAGATCATCGGCAACCTGCTCGACATTCCGCACCGCGACCGCGGACCGTTGCGCGGATGGTCGCTGAAAATCCTGGGCGCGCTGGAGCCGACCATCTCACCGGCGCAACTGGCGGAAACCGACGACGCCGTGCGCGACTTCCTCGCCTTTCTCGAGGCGCTGGTCGCCGACCGCAAGCAACATCCGGGCGATCCGCAAAGCGACGTGCTGACACGCCTCTTGGGCGACATCGACGGCGAGCGGCTGACGCACAAGGAGCTCTTGCAGAACTGCATCTTCATTCTCAATGCCGGCCATGAGACGACCACCAACCTGATCGCCAACGGGCTGGTGACGCTGGCGCACTGGCCGGCGGAAAAAGCACGGCTGATCGCAAACCCCGAGCTGACGCGATCGGCCGTGGAAGAGATCCTGCGCTTCGAAAGCTCGAACCAGCTCGGCAACCGGGCGACCACCGCCGCCACCGAGATCGGCGGCGTCGTCCTGCCGAAGGGCACGCGCATCACGCTGTGCATCGGCGCCGCCAACCGCGATCCGGAGGTGTTTGCCGACCCGCACAGGTTCCGCATCGACCGCACGCCGAACCGGCATCTGGCCTTTGCCAGCGGCCCGCACCAATGCGCCGGCCTCGCGCTGGCGCGGCTGGAGGGCAAGGTGGCGCTGGAACTGTTCCTGCAACGCTTTCCGGACTACCGGCTGGAAGGCGCGCCGGAGCGATCGCGCCGCGCGCGGTTTCGCGGCTTCAGCCGGATTCCGGCGAGGCTCGGCATCGCGGAAACCGTGCGCAAGAGCGCCTAAGCCGCCGGCGAGAGGCCGCTTCGTCCCCAATCGGCCGGTCCTTGCCTCTTGCCAATTCGCATCGGCCGGGACGATGATGGCCGGGGCCATCAAAACCGGCGCCGTGCGCCGAAACGGGGGGATTATGAAGATCACGACCAAAATTGCTGCGCTGGCCATCGTTGCGGCTTTCGCGACAGCGCCGGCCATGGCCGCGCCAAGACACAAGAAGAAAGACATGATCCCGATGGATCCGCACAAGATGACTTCCGAGCAGGCCATGGCCTACAACAAGCGGAACCTGAGCCTGATCGTGCAGGGCTTGCCGCTGGTCCTGCCGACCTGGTCCCTGCCGATCTATTTCAAGATGCAAGAGCACGCCGACCAGGAGAAGCACGGCAAGCGGAAGAGGCACTAGCGCCTGCTCCATCGAGGCGGAAGCATTTTTCCGTTCATTCCCGCGGAAGCCGGAATCCAGTTCTTTCGGCCCTGGGTTCCCGCTTTCGCGAGGACGAACGGGTTTTGACGCTTCAAGCTGGATAGATCGTCCTTTAAGCGGCTGAAGGCGGCGCGGCCTCGATCAGCATGATCCTGGCGCCCTCGGCGACCTGGGCGTCGGCGCTGACGGCGATCTCGGCGACCGTGCCGCCGATGGGCGACACCAGCGTGTGTTCCATCTTCATCGCTTCGATGATGGCGACACGCTGGCCGCGCGTCACCTCGGCGCCCGGCTCCACCAGGATGGCCAGCACCTTGCCGTGCATGGGCGCGCGCACCAGGCCGCCCTGCCCGGCATCGCCGGCCTGATCGAGCGCGAGATCGCGCAACGTGACTTTGGTCTGGCGGCCGCGGCGCAGCACGTAGACGGCGTCGGCCTCGGCAATGGCCACCGCCTCGTCCGCCGGTCCTTCGCCCTCGACCGAGATCGCGGCGCCGGCGGGACCGTAATCGATCTCGGCCACCACGCTCTCGCCGTCGGCGACGATGGGCAGCGCCAAGCGGCGCGCGCCCGACAATTGAAAGCCGTCGTGGGTGTCCCAGGGCGAGGCCGGCGCCTCCGCATCGCGTGTCGCGGCGAGGCGCGCCTGCTCGCGCGCCAACAGCGCGCGCGTGCCGCAGGCGGCGGCGGCGCGGTCGAGGCCTTGCGGCGACGCGCCGAGCTCGGCGAGATGGGCGTCGATGAAGCCGGTGTCGAAGTCGCCCTTGCGGAAGGCGTCGGCGCGCGCGAGCGCGGCGAGGAAGCCGGCATTGCTGCGCGGACCGGCGACCACGGTCGTTTCCAGCGCATCGGCGAGGCGGTCGAGCGCTTCGTCGCGCGTGGCGCCATGGGCGATCAGCTTGGCGATCATGGGATCGTAGAACGGCGTCACCGCGTCACCCGCCTCCACGCCGCTGTCGACGCGCAATTCGGACGCCTGCGGAAAGCGCAGCGCGATCAGCTTGCCGGTGGACGGCAGGAAGCCGCGCTCGGGATCTTCGGCATAAAGCCGCGCCTCCACCGCGTGACCGTCGAGCCGCACCTGGTCCTGCTTGAGCGGCAGCGTCTCGCCGGCGGCGATCCGGAACTGCCATTCGACCAGGTCGAGGCCGGTGACGCTCTCGGTCACCGGATGCTCGACCTGCAGCCGCGTGTTCATCTCCATGAACCAGAAGCCGTCCGGTTTGAGGCCGCCGGCGCCGTCGGCGATGAACTCGATGGTGCCGGCGCCCTGGTATTGGACCGCCTGGGCGGCGGCGACCGCGGCCTTGCCCATGGCGGCGCGCAAGTCGGCGCTCATGCCCGGCGCCGGCGCCTCCTCGATCACCTTCTGATGGCGGCGCTGCAACGAGCAGTCGCGCTCGCCAAGATGGATGACATTGCCGTGGCGGTCGCCGAACACCTGGAATTCGATGTGGCGTGGGCTCGCGACGTATTTCTCGATCAGCACGCGGGCATCGCCGAACGCGGCTTTCGCCTCGCGCAGGCAGGATGCCAGCGCATCGTCGAAATCGGCGTGGCGCTCGACCCGGCGCATGCCCTTGCCGCCGCCGCCGGCCACCGCCTTGATCAAGACCGGATAGCCGATCTCGTAGGCCTTGCGTTTCAGGAACGCCGGCTCCTGATGCTCGCCGTGATAGCCGGGCACCACCGGCACGCCCGCCGCCTCCATCAACGCCTTGGCGCGGTCCTTCAGGCCCATGGCGCGGATGGCCTCCGGCGACGGCCCGATGAAGGCGATGCCGGCATCGAGGCAGCTTTGCGCGAAGTCGGCGTTCTCCGACAGAAACCCGTAGCCCGGATGGATGCAGTCGGCGCCGGCCGCGCGCGCCGCCGCGATCAGCCTGTCACCGGCCAGATAGCTTTCCGCCGCCGGGGCCGGGCCGATGTCGATCGCCTCATCGGCGTGCCTGACGTGCAGCGCGTGCGCGTCGGCAGCGGAATAGACCGCGATCGTGCGCAGGCCCAGCCGCTTGGCCGTGCGCATGATGCGGCAGGCGATCTCGCCGCGATTGGCGATGAGAACGGCAGTGAACATCGGGGCCCCGGGCGCTCGCGGCGACAGTCCTTGCGCATGATCCTTGCCGAAAACCGGTACCCGCTTTCGGGACCATACGCTAGCGCGTGAGCTGGAGCGGCGCGCCGGGCTCGTCCCGCTTCGTCTCGGCGGCTTTCTCTTTGGCGTCTTGGCTTCTGACGCCGTTGGCGGAGCCCTTGCGCTTGGCCTCCTTGCCCTCTTTGCGCTGCTCGACCGCCGCCTTGTGGGCGGTGTCGCGGTTGAGCCGGGTGGCGAGGTCCCTCGGCAGCTTGGGCTCCGGCGTCATGATGCTGACCGCCGGGATGGAGTCGGCGGACGGGAAATGCCAGCCCGCCGGCGGGCGCTTTTGCATCACCGAGACGCCGGGCGGCGTGGCTTCCGCGCGCGCCTCGTTCGCCGCCGGATGGGCCGGCGGCAGCGCCGACATGGCGGGCCCCTTGGCCGTGGCCGGCGCCCGTTTCTCGCCGGGCGCCTCCCAGCCGGCGGCGTAACGGGAGACGTATTGGTCGAAGGTCTGCGCCTTGAGGTTGGCCTTCAGCGCGTCGGCGTTGGGCAGCATGGCGAAGACGTCGCATCGCTCGGCCGTGCAGCCGTCGCGGCGCGCCAGCACATGGGCGGCGATGCCGTAGCGGTCGAGCGCGACCGCGCGGCGCGTGGACGCCAGCGCGCCGAGCACGCGCTTGTCGCCGTGCCGGGTGAACGCGTAGGCCGCACTCAACAGATCGATGCGCGCGCCCATATAGGCGACCGCGGCCGCCGCGCTTTGCGCGCTGGCGAACACCCGTTTCTCGCAGGCATTGCCGATGGTCTCGCCCGACGTCCCGTCGACGCAGGGCAGCACGGAGCCGGGCGTGAGCGCGCTGCGCTCGAGCTCGACCGCGCGCATGAGCAGCGCGCGCCGCTCGGCCGCGCGCTCGTTGTCGGCGAGGCGATCGAGCACCGCCAGCACGGCCAGTACGGCAAGCGCCAAGACGGCGGCCGGCAGAACGAAACGCGATAGCGACACCCCGCTCATGGACCGCTCACGCGCCTCCCGCCGATTTGAATCCGGGCGCCAGATCGCTGGCCGCGGCGAAGGCGCCCTTGGCCTCGACCGCGCTCATCGCCACGGTGGTGCGAAGATCGGTGACGCCGCCCGAGCTCGCCGCCGCCAGCAGCACGGACGCCGCCTGCAGATCGCTCGGCACGTCCGCGATGCTGATGAAATCGTAGTCGCCGAAGGTCAGGTAGTAGCCCAGCAGCCGGCCGCCGGCCTTGGCCAGCAGGCGCGACACCGCCTCGGCGCGATCTTCCGGCCGGACCATCATGCCTTTGATGGCCTCGCGGGTGTAACGGCCCTGGGTGATGTAGATCGGCATTACGTCCTCCTCCCCCGGCCGCGGCGATCTGAGCCGCAGCCTTGGAAGACATCATAACCGATGGCAAAGGCGAAAGCGCGGCGTCCGCCAAAACGACCGCGCGCTAGGCGCGGTCGAGCTGGCTTTCCTTGGCCACTCGCTCGAAGGCCTCGCCGGTGCTCTTGATCCGGTACTGGTAGTCGTCGCCTTCCGACGGCAGCAGCCGGACCACCGTGTAGCTGCCGGTGGCGGCGGCGCGGCCGAAGTTCGGCGAGGTGTAATAGACCGTCTCGCCCACGCGGTACTTGTGGGCCATCATCGGCGTTTCCTGGGCGGCCACCGGCTGCATCGGCGGGCTGGCCGTGCGGATCATGGCCGCCGCCGCGGCGAGCTCCGGAGCAAGGCTCGGGGCCGGCGCGGCCTTGGCCGCCGCCGTCTTGGTCGTCCTGGCTGTCCTGGAGGTCTTGGTCGGTTTCGTGGCTTTGGTCGCCTTGGCGACGGCCCCCCGCGTCGATTTCGCCGCCTTGGTGGCGGCCGCGCGCGGGCTCTTGGCCGCCTTTTTGGCGGTTTTGGCCGTCTTGGCCGTGGTCCGCCGGGCGGTTTTGGTGGACCGCCGGGCGCTCTTTGCTGATGGGGTACTCATGTGCTCATTTATAGCAGCAAATTTCAACAGCGGGCGAAGTTTTTTTCATGATTAATTAAGTGTTTTCAGCATGTTACAATAGAGGTTTCCGAATACCAGCGACGCTTCGCCGCGTACTCCAAACCGCCCCCCGGCGGCCCCCAAGGAGCGCAAAAAACGCGCCGTTTGGCCGGGGCCAAAGCCCCGCCCGCCCCATTTCGGCCTTTATCTGCCGGGCACGGCCCGACCCATCCCACCCGGCCGGATGGGAGCGCCGCGCCGGCTATCGCCAGGCCCCGGTCAGCGCCCGACCTGCTCGCGATTGCCGACCCTGAGGGCATCGGCGATGGCGCGGCGGTCCATGCGGGTGCCGTCGTCGCCTTCGATCAGCAAGGGCGTGCGCCCTTCCGCCTCCACATGGCGCGACCAGGACAGCGCCTGGTCCATGTCGGAGAATTCCTTGAACAGCATCTTTTCCTTGGCGAGCGGAGAAATGTCGCCCGATCCCTTGGGACCGCTGTAGACGCGATAGCGCATGGTCGAACCTCCTCTCTTTGTTGTCGCGCTGCGGGATGCGGCCGCGTCCCGCCCACCGCGGGATGGCCCGTTCAAGAACCGCAGCCTTCATATTCAGGTGTGTAACGCCGCCACCGCGCGCAAGATCCCGCCGCTTCCCTGCCCCGTGGCCGAGCCCGGAACCCGTTGCTATCGTACCGGCTTCGCCAGGGAGGGACCGGGATATGCAGGCGGGCTATTATGAAAAGAACGGCGCGGCGCGCGACGTGCTGCGCGTCGGCGATGTGGAAACGCCCCATGCCGGTGCCGGCGAGGTGCGGGTCAAGCTCGCGACCTCCGGGGTCAATCCATCCGACGTGAAATCGCGCGCTGGCGCGACGCGCAAGATCGCCTGGCCGCGCCTGATCCCGCAGAGCGACGGTGCGGGCGTCATCGACCAGGTCGGTGATGGCGTGCCGCAATCGCGGATCGGCGAGCGGGTGTGGGTGTGGAACGGACAGTGGCGGCGCCCGTTCGGCACGGCGGCGGAATACATCGCGCTGCCGAGCGCGCTCGCGGTGCCGCTGCCCGCGTCCGTGAGCTTCGAGGCCGGCGCTTGCCTCGGCATCCCGGCGATGACCGCGATCCACGCGGTCGCGCTGGCCGCGGCCGACAAGAATACCACCCTGTTCGTCTCCGGCGGCGCCGGCTCGGTCAGCCAATACGTCATCCAGTTTGCGAAAGCCAAAGGCGCGCGCGTCATCACCACCGTATCGTCGGACGAGAAAGGGCAGATCGCGCGCGAGGCCGGCGCCGACCACACCATCGACTACAAGCACGAGGACGTGGTAGCGCGGACGATGGAGATCACGGGAAAACACGGCGCCGACGCGGTGATTGAGATGGATTTCGCCGCCAACGCGCATCTCCTGCCCGGCGTGCTGCGGCCGAAAGGCAGCGTGATCATCTACGGCACCGGCGGGGACGTGACGCTGCCGGCCTATTTCTGCCTGACACAGTCGATCAGGCTGCAGTTCTTCCTGGTCTACGAGCTTGACGCCACCGAGCGCGCCCGCGCCATTACCGGCATCAATGCGGCGCTGGAAACGGGCCAGTTGATCAACCGGGTGGCACAGCCGACCTACCCGCTCGCCGACATCGCCGCCGCCCACGAGGCGGTGGAGCGCGGCACCATCGGCAATGTCATCGTGACGATGTGAGCGCACCGAAGTGAGCGTCACCATGAGCAGCGCATCGCACCGGTTCGGCTGGTACCTGGCGGTGCTGCAACTGTTCTTCACGCTGTGCTGGACGGTTTACGCCCTCTACCTGCCGCAGCTCGCCGCCAGCGCGGGCATCGCGGCCGGCAGCGTCATTCTCATATTGATGGTCGATCAGCTGGTGTTCACGGTGTGCGACTTCGCCACCGGCATCGCCGCCGACAAGGTGACGCGCGTCTTCGGCCGGCTCGGCGTCTGGGTGGTGGCGGTGACGGTCGTGTCCTGCCTCGCCTTCGTCGCCCTGCCGTTTGTCGCCGTTGCCGGCGCGCCGGTATTCCTGGCGGTGACGCTGGTGTGGACGGTGAGTTCATCGGCACTGCGGGCGCCGCCGCTGATGCTGCTCGGCAAATACGCCGCCAGGCCCGCGATCCCTTATCTCTCGAGCCTCGCCATGCTCGGCTATGGCGTCGCCGGCGCGGCCGGGCCTTATCTCGTGGTCACGCTGCGTAACGCCGACCCCCGCCTGCCGTTCGCGGTGGCGAGCCTGGTGCTGGTGCTGACCGCGCTCGGCATCATCTCGGCCGAACGCCGTCTCGCCGAACAGCCAAAGCCGGAAGAAGCCGAGCGCGCGGCGGCCCGCCCGTTCGGCCAATTCACGCCGCGCGCCTTCGCCTTCGCGCTGGCCATGATCGTGCTGGCGCTCGGCTTCCAGATCCATTTCGCGGTCGAAACGCGCAGCCTGTTCCTGCGCTTTGCCAAGCCGGCTGATCTCGCCTGGCTGATGCCGGTGTTCTGGATCGGCTTCAACGTCGCGATGTTTCCGGCAAGCCTCATCACCAAGCGGCTGGGCGGCTTCGCCGTCATGGGCGCCTGCGGACTGATCGGCGCGGCCGCCATCTACGCCACCCACGTCGCCGACGGCCTCGGCTTCATGATCGGCGCGCAGTTGATCGCCGGCGCCGCCTGGGGCGCGATCCTGATGAGCGCCTTCACCGTCGCCTTCGAAATCGGCGCCAATGGCGGCGAGGGCCGCATGTCGGGATTGCTGTTCTCGACGCTGGCGGTGGCGACGCTGGCGCGCATGGCCGCGATCGCGACCGGGCTGAACCACGATCCGGCCTTTATCGGCGTCCTGCGCGCGGTGCCGATCTGGTGCTGGGCGGCGGCGGGCGCCGCGCTGCTCTATCTGGCGGTCACCGGCATACGGCAATGGGCGGCCGGTTCCTCACGGCCCGCGTGATTGTCCATGGCCGGCACGACCGAAATCGCGATCCGCGCCCGCACCGTCGAGCAATTGTTCAATTCGCTCGATCCCTCGCCCTTCCGTGAGAAGGATCTCGATGCCGGCGTGGAGGAATTCCTGGTCGGCTGGGTGCGCGAGCTGCCGAAGGCTGAGCCCTTCGCCATCGCCGTGCACCTGCCGCCGGCGGAAGCGGCCAAGCCCGACGCGGCGCGCATTGCCGAAGCCTTCGCGCATTATTTCCGGTATCGCGCGCAGGTCGCCGAGCAGGAACGGCGCGAGCTGTTCCGCGTCGGCCGGCGTTTCTTGGCGATCGGCGTGGTGGTGCTGGTGGCCTGTCTGGTGGCGAGCCAGACGCTCGCCAAGCTCCTGCCCAACGCGGTGGCGGCGCGCGTGCTGGAAGAAAGCCTGATCATCGTCGGGTGGGTGGCGAACTGGCGGCCGATCGAGATCTATCTCTACGACTGGCTGCCGATCCGCCGGCGCATCCGGCTGTTCGAGCGCATCGCCGCGGCCAAGGTGGAGGTGAAGGCGGGCTAAGGCGCGACCGCCGCGTCCTTGAAGCCGGCGGCGTCGAGCGCGCGGCGTGCCGCGCCGGACTTTTTCGCCTCCTCGAGCAGTTCGCTGGCAAGCTTGAGCGCCGCCGGGCGGCCCTTGGGCACCGCGACGCCGATGCCGGTCTGCTGGAAATTACCCGGCAGCACGCGCGCGCCCGGCAGCTTGGGCAACAGGCCGACGAAGGAATCCTGCGACAGCGCGAAGGCGTCGCCCTCGCCTTTGCGCGCCATCTCGGTCATCAGGTCGACGCCGGCGACTTCCTCGACGCTCGCCTGCGGCGCGGTGCGGCGCGCGCTGCGCATGGTGGTGGTGTTGGCGATGGCGACGATACGCACGCCCGGGCGGTTGACCTCGTCGATGGTTTTGATGGTGGAGCCCGCCGGCACCAGATAAGTGCTCTCGATGAAAAAATAGGCCGGGCCGAAATCGACCTTCTCGGCGCGCGCGGCATCCTGCGGCATGAACGTGAGATCGCAGGCGCCGCTCGCCACCGCGTCGGTGACCTGGCCGGAATTGGAGAAGACATGCAGGTCGAGCGGCAGCTTGAGCGCGTCGGCAAAGCCGCGCAGCAGATCGACGGTGACGCCGCGCACCTGGCCCCGATCATCCTTGATGGCGAAGAAGACGGACGGCGCCGGCGCCACGACCACGCCGCCGCGCAGGCGTCCGGCGGGAGCCAACTGCTTGATGTCGTCAGGGCTCGCCATGCCCATGGCTGTAGCATGGGTGGCGGTGGCGAGCTACGGGGGTCGTGGCGAGCGATGCTTCAGAATTGCCCCCGAGGCCGCACCATCCTCCGCTCGTTCCCGCGCAAGCGGGAACCCAGTTCTTTGGCCCTGGGTCCCCGCTTTCGCGGGGACGAACGGGATTTGCAAGTTGGGTTGAACTAGGCGAGCACGTCGACGCGCGATGAGGACGGGGTGTCGCCGGGCGGCGAACCGCCCGAGGCCGGATTGCTCGGGTCGCTTTGCTTGGCCGGATCGACCGCGTCCTTGAGATCTTTCAGCGCGCCGCCGAGGATGGTCGCGGGCCGGCCGTTGAGGCCGTCCTTTTTCTTTTCCGGATCAAACTCGTCGCCCGGCTTGGCGTTCGGGTCCTTGCCCTGCTTCGCCTTCTCGGCATCGCAGGTGGTGAAGCAAGTATAGCCGTTGACGACCGCAACCATGACGCAACTCCCCGTCGCGAGGGAGCCTAGGCGGGGCCGGTAAACGAGCCTTGAATTGGGCGATCACCGCGCGATCACAGAGGCGTGAGACGCGCGCGCGAACGTGCCATTCCGGGACGGCGCACCGGGCGCGGATCATCGCGCTCAGTGCGGCTTGAAATCCTGATTGGGAAAGCCGGCGCCGGCCGGGCGCTGAATATGGATGAAGTCGTGGCCCGTGGCCTTGTGGCAGGCATTGCAGGCGCCGGTAAGCTGATCGTAACCCTTGGCGAAGGCCTTCGGATCCTTGGCGTCGATGGCCTTTTCCAGAGCGCCGATGGGGCCGACGATGACGGCATCCATCATGTCGGCGAACGGCAGGCTCTTGAACACCGGCACCAGGTCCTGGGTGTCCGACATGATCTCCTTGATCTCGGCGAGATGATATGCGGCGAGCCGCCAGTTGCGCGCCTGGCCCGCATACCAGACCTTGGCGTGCTCGGTCTGGATCAGGTTCATGAACCATTCGAGGCCCGGCACGAAACGCTTAGGCATTTGCGCTTCC
Organism: uncultured Pseudomonadota bacterium; assembly: GCA_963829785.1. GTDB lineage: Bacteria > Pseudomonadota > Alphaproteobacteria > Rhizobiales > Xanthobacteraceae > Pseudolabrys. The sequence continues at coordinate 194,341 of CAWHJZ010000019.1, forward strand.
GGCGGCGGCGGGATGATCCCTTTCGGCGCGGCGGGCGTCTGGGCTTGTGCGCTGGCCATGAGCGGCAACAACACAACAACAAGTGCGGCGGCGATCAGACGGCGGTGCAACGGCAACCTCCCGCTCCTTCTTGACTGTCGTTCGAACGATGAGTGCGGAGTCGTGCGTATCCCTGTCATCCGCGTGACGGTAACGCAAGACCGGTCAGAACCGTTCCACCCACGGCCGCAACTCGACCTCCCAGGTCCAGGCGCTGCGCGGCTGTTGCAGGATGTGCAGATAGGTCTCGGCGATGGCGTCGGGATCGAGCATCGAATCCGGCTTGTCGGGCGGCTCGGGCCGGCGCGCGCTCTTGATGCCGCCATCGATCACGAAATGCGCGACGTGGATGCCCTGGGGCTGAAGCTCGCGCGCCATGCTCTGCGCCAGGCCGCGCAGCGCGAACTTGCCCATGGCGAAGGGCGCCGACTGCGCATAGCCCTTCACGGATGCCGACGCGCCGGTGAACAGCACCGCGCCGCGCTTTTTGGGGAGCATGCGCTTGACCGCCGCCTGCGCCACCAGGAAGCCGGCGATAGGCGGTGATCTCGATCGCCCGGGCGACCTCGTCCGGATCGAGCTCGACCAAGGGCCCGCGCGCGCGGGCGCTGGCGTTATAGACGACGACGTCGGGGGTCGTGCCGGCGGCATCGAGGTCGGCAAACAGCTTCTCAACCTCGTCGCGTTTGGCGGCGTCGCAGTTGTAGGCTTTCGCGCCGGTCGCCTGCACGAATTCGTCGAGCTTGGCGGCCGAGCGCGCGGCCAGCGCGACCGACATCCCGGCCTTGGCGAAGGCGCGCGCGACCGAGGCCGACAGGCCCGAGCCGGCGCCGACAATGAGGGCGGATTTGTAGGTTTCGGACATGGGGCTCCCTTTCCTGCGCGCGCGTTTCCCGGCTTGCCTTGCTCCGGCCGGCCCCTCACCTTAAGTCAATTCGGCGAGGAAGACATGGCACGGGTTCTGATCATTGCAGGGATTATTCTGGTGCTGGCGGGCGTCTTGTGGCCCTTCATCGCCAAGCTCGGCCTCGGGCGTCTGCCCGGCGACATCGTCATCAGCCGCGGCAACAGCACATTCTATTTCCCGATCGTGACGTCGATTATTTTGAGTATCGTGCTGAGCGCGGTGTTGTGGATGTTGGGGCGGTGACAACGCCCTCTCCGCCCTTGATTTGCCCGAATTATTGTATATACGATAATTATGGATGAAGATCACCTTCGATCCTGCCAAGCTGGCCATAACCCTTGAACGGCGCGGTCTCAACTTCGCCGACGCCGCCGAAGTCTTCGCCGGGCGCCACGCAACCATCGCGGACGACCGAAAGGATTACGGAGAATCTCGCTTTATCAGCGCCGGCTTCCTAAAGGGACGATTGGTGGTTCTCGTCTGGACACCGCGCGGCAACAGCCGCCGCATTATTTCGATGAGATACGCTCATGGCAAAGAAGAAGCCCGCTGGAAAAAGCACCTGGATTGACCCCGACGATGCACCAGAATTGACCGACGACTTTTTCGTTCATGCCGACCTCTATGAAGGCGGCAAGCTCGTCCGTCGCGGGCGGCCGCGTTCGGCCGAACCGAAACGGTCCGTTAGTCTGCGGCTTGACAACGATGTCGTCACTTATTTCCGCCGCACCGGCCGCGGGTGGCAGAGCCGCATCAATGAGGCGCTACGCAAAGCGGCGAAGTTGCCGGAGAAGAAGCGCAAGAAGGCTTGAGCCACCTCACGGCAACACGAGGCAAAGTTGGGTCTACTGGCCTTTCGGGCACTTACACTCGCTGTGCTCGCCACTTGTCCAACTCGACAAGCGTCCGGTCATTACGCGCATCTTTTGTCGCCTTAAATGTCGTCAGCCTGAGAGGAGCATCTTTATGCACCTTATCGGTCCGCCCTAATCCGACGCGCCGTCCGATGAAAATATTTTCAGGCGCGGCTTCACAGGAGGTCACAAGAGCAAGAACGCTATCGATTGAACAAACGGACGTCCTATTAATTTTCTTTAGAAAGCACTTCGCGTTCTTGCTATCGAACGTTGCGTCCACCGTCTCTTCATAGGCCCAATTGCGCTTGGTGCCGCCAGAATGAGGTCCAAACAACATCGTGTTTAACGCATAGCCCGGGCCATCGAGTTCATTCACAGCACGAACCAGAAGGCTTGCGCCTATAGAGGCATCGTCCGCGCCGACCGTGATGTCGATCCCCAGTCGGGTCGGGAAACGATTGGCATCGTGGTGCACATACCAATACCATGGCTCACTCTGAATGATCGCGTGAAATTTTTTGAAGTGACACGATTCATCGCGCCAAAACGCGTCATTGTAATAGTAAAGTTCTAGAGCCGATATTCGTAGCTTCGGCCTGTCTGGTCGATGACGCAATTCGATTGTATAGCGGAACATCAGTTGCGTCGCAATTTCGATAAATCGTTCTTCCAGCTCATATTGACATGAAACGCCGCTAAAATCTCCGACGTTCATTTGCCCCCCTCCTACATCCTAAACACCCCAAACCGCGTCCCGCGCACCGGCGCGTTGAGCGCCGCGCAAAACGCCAGCCCCAGCACCCGCCGCGTCTCGCTCGGCGCGATGATGCCGTCGTCCCACAGCCGCGCGGTGGCGTAATAGGGATTGCCCTCTTCCTCGTACTGGTCGCGGATCGGCGCCTTGAACTCGGCCTCCTCCACCTCCGACCAGGCGCCGCCCCCCGCCTCGATGTTGTCGCGCTTGACGGTGGCGAGCACGGACGCCGCCTGCTCGCCGCCCATCACCGAGATGCGCGCGTTCGGCCAGGTGAACAGGAAACGCGGGCCGTAGGCGCGGCCGCACATGCCGTAATTGCCGGCGCCGTAGCTGCCGCCGACGATCACCGTCACCTTCGGCACCTGGGCGCAGGCGACCGCCGTCACCATCTTGGCGCCGTCCTTGGCGATGCCGCCGGCCTCGTAGTCGCGGCCGACCATGAAGCCGACGATGTTCTGCAGGAACAAGAGCGGTATGCGGCGCTGGCAGCACAGCTCGATGAAGTGCGCCGCCTTCAGCGCGCTTTCGGAAAACAAAATGCCGTTGTTGCCGAGGATGCCGACCGGCATGCCGTGGATGTGGGCGAAGCCGGTGACCAGCGTGGTGCCGTAGAGCTGCTTGAACTCGTCGAACTCGGACGCATCGACCAGGCGCGCGATCACCTCGCGCACGTCGTATTGCTTCTTGAGATCGGCCGGCACGATGCCGTCGAGCTCGCCGACGTCGAATGCCGGATCGCGCGGCGCCAGCAGCGGAATGTCCACGCGCTTCGCCGTGTTGAGATGCGGCGACGATGCGGCGCGCGATGCTCAAGGCGTGATGGTCGTCCTGGGCATAGTGGTCGGCGACGCCCGACTGGCGCGCATGCACGTCGGCGCCGCCGAGGTCTTCCGCGCTCACCACCTCGCCGGTCGCCGCCTTCACCAGCGGCGGGCCGCCGAGGAAGATGGTGCCCTGGTTCTTGACGATGACGGTCTCGTCCGACATCGCCGGCACATAGGCGCCGCCCGCGGTGCACGAGCCCATCACGACGGCGATCTGCGGGATGCGCATCGACGACAGCGTGGCCTGGTTATAGAAGATGCGGCCGAAATGCTCGCGGTCGGGGAAGACTTCCGTCTGGTGCGGCAGGTTGGCGCCGCCACTGTCGACGAGATAGAGGCACGGCAGCCGGTTCTCGCGCGCGATCTCCTGGGCGCGCAGGTGCTTCTTCACCGTCATCGGGTAATAGGTGCCGCCTTTGATGGTCGAGTCGTTGGCGACGATCATGCATTCGCGGCCCTCGACGCGGCCGATGCCGGTGATGAGCCCGGCGCCGTGGATGGCGTCGTCGTAGAGACCGTTGGCGGCGAGCGGCGACAGCTCCAGGAACGGCGAGCCGGGATCGATCAGGTTCATCACGCGCTCGCGCGGCAACAGCTTACCGCGCGCCACATGCCGCTCGCGGGCGCGCTCGGGCCCGCCCAACGCGGCCTCGGCGCGGCGCTGCTGCAATTCCTCGACAAGCGCGCGCATGCGCTCGGCGTTGGCGCGGAATTCGCCCGCGTTCACATCGACGGTGGACGACAGAATCGCCAAGCTCCCCTCCCCGGTTTGCGGTACCAGCGTGCCTTGACGCGCCGGCGAAGGCAATGGCGGCCGCGTTGTCGCCACTGGCCCGCCGCTTGGCCGTCACGACCTGGGTCTTTTTTTGAAATCGCCCGGGTTCCCGGAACGCGCCATGCGGATGCCCGTTGTCGCATGCGCCGCATATCAGAACTGCGGCAACACGCATGCAGCCAAGGAGGCTTCTGATGAAGACGCTGACCACCCTTACCGCCGCCGCCGCCCTCATCGCCGGCCTGTCCCTCGCTCACGCGGCGGACTCGTCGTCGATGAAAAAGGACAACGCCATGGGCAAGTCGGCCGAGGTCATCGGCACCAGCAAGTACTGCACCAAGGCGAAGACCGGCGAACTGATGTGCAACTACGCGAGCCTGCAGGCCTGCCAGGGCGACGCCAAGGGCGCGAGCTGCGTGGCCAACCCGCAGATCGGCACCACCGGCGCCGGCGGCAATATGAAATAAGCAGACGGACGATTGAGTTCGAATGCAAACGGTCCCGTGCCGGCGCCACGCCGGCGCGGGGCTTCTCCATCACGCCGTTTTGTTCCATCACAATTTTCACAACAGGTCGCGCGCAAGCGACGCAACGCTGGGCGCGATCGTACGGAACGCAAACTCTCCTCCGCGCGTTGACGTATCAAGCATCACACAAATCGTGAGGAGGGTTTTGCAATGAACAAAGATCGCATCGAAGGCACCGCCGAGGAAGCCAAGGGCAAGGTGAAGGAAGTCGCCGGCAAGGCGACCGGCAACAAGAAGCTCGAGACCGAAGGCAAGGTGGACCAAGTGGCCGGCAAGGCGCAGAAGGCCTGGGGCAACGCCAAGGACGCGGCGAAGGAAGCCTTCAAGGGAAGTTGACGGCTGGCGGACCACGCCGCATGAGACGGAAAGCCCGGCGCGCGAGCGCCGGGTTTTTCATCTTATCGGCCGCCCGCGCGGGATCGGCGCGCGCATTTCCGTCGTGCCTGCGCTAGACTGGTCTCCGCAATGACGGAGGCGACCCATGGATGCACAAACGTCCGACTACAAAGACCTGAAGCTCAAGCTCGACGGCATGGTACCGCCGGGCAAGGGCTTTTACCGCAACCTGTTGCTCGACACGCTCTACGCCTCGCTGCCGCGCGACCCCGAGGCCAAGGTGCAGGTCTACACCGCCGAGATCGTGCCCGGCGGCTACACCAATTGGCACTGCCACAACGGCGCGACCTTCTTCGTCGCGCTGCAAGGCCTGTTCGAGGCGCATTTCGAGGAAGGCGTGCTGGTCAAGGCCAAGGCCGGCGACGTCTATTCCGAGCCGATCGCCAAATTCCACCGCGGGCATAATCCGCACCCGGAGCTGCCGTATCTGTGCGTCGGTTTTTGCCTGACCGCGCCCGACCGCGAGCACGTGACCAATTCGGTCGAGCGGCCGTGGTGAGGCCGCGAGCCGACATCGCCAAAATTAGTTGGCACGTTTCCCGCATGTAAACCGGTCAAATGTCCCGCCGCACGGAAGTCAGCGCCGGCATCCTCGCCTTCCGCCGCAACGGTCCGCGGCTGGATCTGTTGCTCGCCCACCCCGGCGGGCCCTACTGGCGCAAGCGTGACGACGGCGCCTGGTCGATCCCCAAGGGGCTCGTGGAAACCGACGACGTGCTCGCCTGCGCCAGGCGCGAGTTCAACGAGGAAACGGGGCTGACCGCGGAAGGGCCGTTCCTGCCGCTGACGCCGCTGCGGCAGAAGAGCGGCAAGCTGGTGCACGCCTTCGCGCTGGAAGCCGACTTCGATCTCTCAGGCTTTTCCAGCAATCACTTCGAGATGGAATGGCCGCCCAAATCGGGCAAGCAGCAAAGCTTCCCCGAGATCGACCGCATCGCCTATTTCGACCTCGCCACCGCGCGGCGGAAGATCCTGCCGGGGCAGAAGCCGTTCATCGATGAGTTGGTCAGCAAACTGAAAGAGACGCCGTAGGGTGGGCAAAGGTGCGCCCACCCTACTCGATCGCATTAGGCTCGGACCGCTTTTCGCGAGACGGTCCTCGACTACGCTCGGACCTCCTGCCGCTGGAAGGCGACATAACCGCCGACGAACAGCAGGATGCTCGCGGCGATCATGCCGACGATCTGCGGCCAGGCCACCAGCAGGCTCTGCGACAGCGGCAATGGCGCGCCCATCACCGCGCCCTGGAGCTGGCTGAGATAGACCGGCCCCAACGCGCGCGTGGTCGGGTGCAGGATCGCCAGCACGATCTCGCCGAACAGCGTGGACGGCGACAGCCGCGCCAGCATCTGCCCGGTGATGACCAGCGCCGCCTGGTCCTGCGCCGGCACGATCGCTTGCGCGATCGCCGGCGCCAGCGCCGGCCAGATGAGCGTCAGGAACAGCCAGAGGCCGAGCGTCACCAGCGCCGCGGTCGCCGCCGAGCGGAAGATCACCGAGAACAGCATGGCGAGCGCCAGCCACACGCCGGCATAGGCGATGGTCACCAGCAGGAAGACGAACGCGCGTCCGATCTCCTCGCCGCTCGGCGGCACGCCGAGCATGACGAGGCCGAGCCCGATCAGCAGCAGCCACAACACCACCAGGCTGACGGCCAGCGTCGCCAGACCGGCAATGAATTTGCCGAACAGCAGCGCGTCGCGATAGATCGGCTGCGACAGAATGCGCGACAATGTGCGCCGGTTATGCTCGCCGTTGACCGCGTCGAAGCCGAGCCCGATCGCCATCAGCGGCACCAGGAAGCCGAGAAACGACACGAACGACGGCAGCGGCTCGCGCGCCGTGGTGAACAGGCGCAGGAACAGGAACGGATCCTGCGCGGTGACATCGCGAACCTGGGTGATGGCGGCATAGACCGCGGCGAGCGCGACCAGCACCACCAGCCATTCGAGCACGCGCATGCGCGCGCTGGTGAGGTGGTCCGACAACTCCTTCAAGACCACCACGCCGAGACCCTGGAAGGCCGATCCCTCACGCCGCATCGCGCACCTCCTCCCGCTCCTTGGCGGCACCCTGGAAATAGCGGGTGTAGATGCTCTCCAGGCTCGGCTGGTCGAGCGAGAGCTGCTTGAGCCGGCCGCCGGCCGCCACCACTTCGGCCGCCGCTTCCGCCCGCATGTCGCGCTCGCAGGTGAGCCGCCAGCGCCCCTCTTCCGGCGCGCTGACGCTGCGCACGCCATTGAGCGCCCTGAACCGCTTGGCGACGTCCTTGCCGCCGTCGGCCTCCACTTCGACGGTGAAGCCGCCACCGAGCACCTGACGGCCAAGCTCGCCGACGGTCCCCATCAGGGCGATCTGGCCGGCGTTGAACAGCGCGACCCGGTCGCACACGCTCTGCACCCGGTCGAGCAGATGCGACGACAGCAGGACGCTGACGCCGTCGGCCTTGAGGTCGCGGATCAGGTCGAGCAGTTCGAGGCTCGCCTGCGGATCGAGGCCGTTGGTCGGCTCGTCGAGGATGGCGATACGCGCCTCCTTCATCACGATCTCGGCGAGACCGAGCCGCTGACGCATGCCGCGCGAGAAGGCGCCGACCTTCTTGTCGGCGACACTTGAGAGACCGACGCGCGCCAGCGCGTCGGCGATGCGCTGCTTGCGCACGGCCTTGGGGATGCCGATCAGCCGCGCGGTGTAGTGCAGGTTGTCGGCCGCGGTGAGGTAATCGTAGAAGCCGACCTCATCCGGCAGATAGCCGACGTGGCGCTTGACCGCCAGCGGCTCGCGCGCCGGGTCGTGACCGAACACGCGCGCGCTGCCGGCGCTGATGTCGCTCAAGCCGAGCAGCATCAGGATGGTGGTGGTCTTGCCGGCGCCGTTGGGCCCAAGCAGCCCGAAGATCTCGCCGGCGGCGACGTCGAATGTCACGCCATTGACGGCAATCGCCGTTCCATAGCGCTTGGTGAGGTCCTTGACCTCGATGACCGGCCCGCTCATCGCCGGCCGAACCGCGCGACGGCGCCAACCATGATCAGCAGCGCGGCGCCAATGATGCCGACGCCGGCGATGCCCCACATGGTGGAGGTGGTGACGGTGACGCGGAAATTGGCGTTGCCGGTCTGGCCATGCGAGGCGGCCGAAATCGAGGTGGCGTAATCGCCGGCGATCGCCTTGCCCGGCGGCGTGATGGTCGCCTGCACTTCCTTGTGCTGGTTGGGCGCGACGCGGGCGATGGTCTTCGGATTGAAGGTGATCTTCCACCCGCTCGGCGCGCTCGACGACAGCTTGACGTTGTCGGCCGGTGCCGTGCCGGTGTTGGTGACGACCACCGGCACCGTCGTGTCGTTGCCGGCGGTGGCGCGCGCCGACAACAGGCCCTCGCGGCCGGACACGTCGAGCTTGGGCTGGCCGGTGATGTCGAGCTTGACCGCAGTCGTGGCGCTGGCGCCGTTGGCGGCGACCTTCACCTTGACCGGATAGCGGCCGGCATCGACCGAGGTCGGCGGGGTGACCTTCAGTTTCACGTCCTTGGTCTTGCCGGCATCGACCGGAATGGCGGTGAGCTGCTGGCTGCCATAGGCCTCGGTGAAGGAGGTGTCGAAATTCGCCGGCGCCTCGGCAGCGAGACTGACCAGCAGCTTCTTACCGCTGTCGTTCTTGATGTGCAGCGTGTAGCTGAAATCCGAGCTCGCGTTGCCGCGCAGTGCCGGCAGATCCGGATTGATCGACAGCTTGGCCGGCAACTGCTTGGCGAGGCTGACCTCGACCGGCAGCGTGACATGGGCGTTGGCGCCGTCGGCGCTGACGGTGAGCGTGTGGCTGCCGATCTTGGCGCCCTTCGGCACGTCGAGACGCAAATCGAACGAGACGCTGTCGCCGGTCGACGGCATCGCCGCGGCGACCGGCTGGCCGCCGCCGAGCAGCGTCGCCTTCCAACCGGCGGGCACGCCGGTGACCGCGAGCTTGAGCCGCTCCGGCGCCAGGCCGTAATTGCGCAGCCGCAGATTCACGGTCGAGGTGGTGCCGGGCTGAACGGTGACGGCGGGATAATCGGTGACGAGATAGAGGCCCTTGATATCGGGCTGGTCGGCAGCAAAAGCGGGCGCGGCGAGCACGCCCAGCGCGACGATGAGCGCGAACAAGCGGTTTGTCATGGTGGCAACCCCACACACACGCGGAGCGCCTATGGCCCCGCAGATACGTCGCCCCCAAAACGAATGCACGGCGGTGCGCCGTGAAAGATGCTGCGATGGTGCTCACAATTTTGACAAAAATTTGGATTGCCAGCGCTGCGATCGGCAACAGGCTTAATCCGCGCGGCCGAATTCGTCACGCCGAATTCGCCAACATGAACGCGTTGTAATATTCACTATTGTGAAACTGGCACGCCGCGCACCAGCGGCCAGTCCGGCTCGTTGTGCCGCATGACCCAGGTTTCCTTGAGTGCGGCGTCGCACCATTCGCGCCACGCCGGCAGCGCCATCACCGCATCCATGTAGGCGCGCGAGGTAGCGCCGACCGGAAGTCCGTAGGTATGGAAGCGCGCCACCACCGGCGCATACATCGCGTCGGCCGCGGTGAAACCGCCGAACAGGAACGGCCCGCCCTGCCCGAAGCGCGCGCGGCAATCGCTCCACAGGGCCTCGATGCGGGCGACGTCGGCCATCACCTCGTCGCTCTGCGGCCGCGGCTTCGGCGGCAACCACATGTTCATGGTGCAATCGCGCCTGAGCGGCATGAACGCCGCATGCATCTCGGTCGCCACCACACGGGCGTGGCTGCGCGCGCGCGGATCGTGAGGCCACAGCTGCGCGTCGGGAAAGCGCTCGGCGAGATGCTCGAGGATCGCAAGCAACTCCCAAACGTGCTCGTCGCCGTCGATCAATACCGGCACTTTTCCCGTGGGCGCGTATTGCAGCACCTGCTCGCGGCTGCCGGGCTCGTAGAGCGGGATCACCTTCTCGGCGAAGGAAATACCTTTGACCTTGAGCGCGATCCACGGCCGCAGCGACCAGGATGAATAGTTCTTGTTTCCAATGACGAGCGTGAGAGACATGACGCGACCGGACCCGTAACGGTCTCAGCCCTTCTTCGGCTCGCCGGGCGCCAGCTCCGGCAGATCGACCGGACCGCCCGCCTTCTTCCAGGCGCCGAAGCCGCCCTTGATGTGCGCCACCGGTTTCATGCCCATGCGGTGCGCGGTCTGCGCGGCGAGCGCGGAACGCAAGCCCCCCGCGCAGAAGAACACGTACTTCTTGTCCTGCGCGAACACCGGCTTGTGGTAGGGGCTGTCGGGATCGATCCAGAATTCCAGCATGCCGCGCGGCGCGTGCACCGCGCCGGGCACCCTGCCCTCGCGCTGCAGCTCGCGCACGTCGCGGATGTCGACCAGCACGGTGTCATCGCGGCCGACGAGCAGAACCGCCTCCTCGGTCGGCAACGTTTCGATCTCGCGCTCGGCGGCTTCGCAGAGCGCCTTGTAGCCAGTGGTGATGGTCTGCGGCATGGGTCCTCCGGCGCATGATCCCGAAAAAGCCTGTCCCCGACCCGATCGGGGATGGGTACCGGTTTTCGGAACAGATCATGCGCAAACAAGAGGCGCAATCTGGCAGAGCGCCCGCTCAGGCTCAAGCCGAAGACTAATGACCCGCGGTCAGACCGAACCCATCAGCACCGCGACGACCGCCACCAGTACCACCGCCAGCGCGGTGGCGACCGTGGTGATGACCTGCTCGCTCCAGTCGGGGATGTAGTCGTCGGTGGGCGAGGCCTGGTCGGCCGGAATGTTGCGATGGGTCGAAGCCAGATGGATGGCCATGGGCGATCCCTCCTGGGAGTGCGTTGACGGAAATGCGCGAGCACGCTGACGCGGACTCGGGCGCCCGAATCGCCCTTGTGATTCGCATGCTAACCCGGTGGAATCCCGCAATCCAAGCGCGAAATTGCTTTGTGTTCTCGCGCTTCCGGACGGCGAACCGGTCCCCACGTCGCCTGGAAACGCTCTATCGCGCGGGGGCCGGGCCCGGCAGGAAGCTGCTGGTGCGGCCGGTGACCCAATACGCCAGCAGGCCGATCCACTCGTGGGCGGCCTTGTCGAGTTCGCGCAGGCCCCGGCTCAGCGCAAACGAGGGCAACAGGCGCCCGAGGCTCAGGCGCGGCGGTGTCGTCCAGTCCACCGGATAGGCCTCGACCGGAAAGCCGACGCGGCGGAAGCAGCCGACCGCGCGCGGCATGTGCAGCGCCGAGGTCACCAGCAGCCAGCGCTCGCCCGGCTTCGGCTTGACCAGCGCCTTGGTGAAGGCGGCGTTTTCCGCGGTGTTGCGCGATCGCGTCTCCAGCGTCACGCGATCGCGCGCGATGCCAAAGCTCTCCCACAGCGGCAGCACATAGTCGGCCTCGGGCGGCGCCTTCGGGAAACAGCGCGGCATTGCCGCCGGAATAGACGATGCGCGCCTTCGGATAGGCGCGCGCCAGCTTGGCGACGACGGTGACGCGCTCGGCTCTGCGCGTTGAGCTGCGGTGTGCCCCACGCCTGCGAGAGACGGGATCGATGGCGCCGCCCAGCACGATGATGCCGTCGGGCGCGCCGCGCGCCGGATTCCACGGCGGGAAGCGGACTTCCAGCGTATGAGCGAGCAACATCCCAACCGGCGTGAAGCCGGCAACGGCGAGCAGCACCAGGCTCGCCGCCATCAGGCGCAAGCCCGCGCGCTTGCAGCGCGTGGCCAGGAGGACCACGCCCACGAGGCCGAGCAGGATCAGGAAATTGGACGGCAGCAGCAGGCCAGCGACGGTCTTCGACAGGACGAAGAACATCAGCGCGCCTTTTTCCAGGCCTCGTAGCGCTTCATGTTCTCTTCGTTGGGCGGATAGAGGCCGGGGAGCTTTTCGCCCTTCTCCACTTCCTGCACCAGCCATGTCTCCATGAGCTCGTGCTCGGCGCCCTCGCCCGCCACGTAGTCGGCAAGCGCGGCCGGGATCACCACCGCGCCGTCGTCATCGGCGACGATGATGTCGTCGGGGAAGATGGCGCAGCCGCCGCAGCCGATCGGCTCGTTCCAGCCGACGAAGGTGAGCTGGTTGACGGAAGCCGGCGCCGCCACGCCCGCGCACCAGATCGGCAGGCCGGTGCCGAGGATGCCGTGCTTGTCGCGCATCACGCCGTCGGTAATGAGCGCCGTGACGCCGCGCTTGACCATGCGCATGCACAGGATGTCGCCGAAGATGCCGGCGCCGGTAACGCCCATGGCGTCGGCCACCACCACGCAGTTTTCCGGCATCGCCTCGATCGCCGAGCGCGTGGAGATCGGATTCGACCAGCTTGCCGGTGTCGCCAGATCCTCGCGCACCGGCACGAAACGCAGCGTGAAGGCCGGGCCCACCACCCGCTTGCCGGAAAAGCCGAACGGCATGGCGCCGGCCATCCAGGAGCGGCGGATGCCCTTCTTCAAGAGCATGGTGGTGATGGTGCCGGTGGTGATGTTTTGGAGCGCTTCGATGACGGCGGACATGGATGACCCTTGGATGACCTTGGCTGGAAATGTCGGCGCACCATACCTTGGCGGCGCGGCCGCGCGAAAGCGGGCGCGCTCGTCAGGCCGGCGTCAGGCCCAGGCGCTCGTCGCGCCGGCGCATATAGGCGATGAGCGGCAGCGCCAGCAGCACCATCCAGACCTTGCCGATGATCTGCCCCTCCAGAAACGCGAGCGAGCCGAAGGCGAGCCACAGGAACACGATGGAGTCGACCACCAGCCCGACCAGGCTGGAGGCCAACACCGCCATCACCAGCCGGCGCCGGGCGAGCGGCGTATAGACCGCGAAATCGGCAAACTCCGACAACAGGAACGCCGCAGCCGACGCGACCACCAACGCCGGCGGCGCCACCGCGGCCGAGAGGGCCGCGCCGGCGATGATGGCGCCGACGCCGAACTCGATGCCGAGCCGGCGCTGCACCAGATCGCGCAGCACCAAGGCGGCGCCGATCATCAGCACGCCGGACGGCGCCATGATGCCGGGGGCCACCGGCAGCACGCAGGGGCCGTTGACCACACAAGCCGTGCCGACATGGCCGATCATCCAGTTGGCGGCCGGAATGGTCAGACAAAACAGAACGAGGAAAATGCCGCCTTCGGCGGTCTTGCGTTGTTCGATGGTCATTACGCCCCAGTTCACTTCCCGGTCTTTTCTTGCATGAATTTGCGGAACCCTTGCGCCCGCAACTGGCAGGCCGGGCACGTCCCGCAGCCATAGCCCCAGTCGTGCCGGTGCACGCGGTCGCCCAGATAGCAGCTATGGCTGTCCTCGACCACCAGCTCCAGGAACGGATGACCGCCGAGTTCCTCGGCCAGCGCGAAGGTGTCGGCCTTGTCGCGCCACATCAGCGGCGTGTGGATGGCGAGACGCTTGTCGAGGCCGAGGCCGAGCGCAACCTGCATCGCCTTCACGGTGTCGTCGCGGCAATCGGGGTAACCGGAATAGTCGGTCTCGCACATGCCGGCCACCAGATGGCGGGCGCCGCGCCGGTAGGCCAGCGCGCCGGCGAAGCACAGGAAGATGAGATTGCGCCCCGGCACGAAGGTGGTCGGCAGGCCGTTGTCGGCGATCTCGATCGCGGTCTCGCGGGTGAGCGCGGTCTCGGACATGGCGGCGAGCGCGTCGAGGCTGACCGTATGGTCGTCGCCGAGGCGCGCCTTCCAGTCCGGGTTCATCGCCGCCATCTGCGTGCGCAGCCGCCCGCGCATCTCCAGCTCGATGGCATGGCGCTGGCCGTAGTCGAAGCCCACCGTCTCCACCCGGGCGAAACGGTTGAGCGCCCAGGCCAGGCAGACGGTGGAATCCTGCCCGCCGGAGAACAGGACCAGGGCGGTTTCGGTGCCGATCGTCATGGGACGCCCCTATCATATTTTTTCGCCGCCCGTGCTAATGGGGGTGAGGAAACGAACAGGGAAGCCGGAAATTATGGGCAATACCGACCATGGCATGATCGCCGTCGACAAGATGGGCGCCAAAGTGTTTTTCCTCGACCCGGACACTTTCGAGACGCGAAAAGTGATCGACGGCTTCCAGCGCACGGTGCACGAATTGCTGATCGTGCCGGAAACCGGCCTCGGCTACGTGCCGATCTACGGTGACGGCGTCCACGGCCGCAATCCCAATCCCGGCCATACCCTGTGCATCTTCGACCTCGCCAAGCAGGAGCACATCGGCGACATCGATCTCAGGCCCTATATCGCGCCGCATACCCTCAAGCTCGGGCCGGATGGGTTGATCTATATCACCTGCGAGAACAGCGCGGTTATCGCGGTGATCGACCGCGCCACCCACACCGTGGTCGACGCCATCGAATCCGGCTCGACCAACGCGCACCGCATGATCATTTCGCCCGACGGCAACCGCATCTATACCGACAACGAGGAAGACGCCACGGTCTCGGTGATCGACCTGCCCGGCCGCAAGCTGCTCGGCAAGATCAAGACGCCGCAGCCGCTCGCCGGCATCACCGTTTCGGGCGACGGCCGCACCGTGGTCGCCGTTTCCGACGGAGACCCGGTCGTGTTCCTCATCGACACCGAAGCCGAACAGGTGCGCGAGACGCTGCCGCTCGACGGCGTGCCGAAGCCGGCGCAGATCGCGCGCTACAATGACGACTTCAGCATGCTCGCCATCACCAGCTCGAACAGCGACACCGTGAGCCTGATCGATCCGACGTTCCGCACCCAGACCGCGATCAAGGTCGGCCACCAGCCGATGGACATGGTCTACCGCGGCGACGAACTGTTCATCGGCTGCCAGGGCGACGGCTCGGTGCACGTCGTCGACATCGCGGCGCGCAAGTGGAAAAGCAGCTTCGCCTGCGGGACGGGCTGCGAGTCGCTGGGGTTTTACTAAAGCCCTCATCCGTTCGTCCCCGCGAAAGCGGGGACCCCGGGCCACGACTCCTGAGCCAGTGCCAATACTGAATTCCCGCTTTCACGGGAATGAACGGAGAATGGGCGAGCGCGGAGAAAACTGACTAGCACTCAATCCCAGTTCGGCGACCAGGACCAGTCGACGATGCGGTCGTTGGCGCCGGACAGCGCGTGGATCTCGCGCATCTCGGCGTCCGTGAGCGCGAAGTCGAAGATGGCGAAGTTCTCCTCCAGCCGCTCGCGCTTGCTGGTGCGCGGGATGACCGCGATGCCCTGCTGCACCAGATAGCGCAGGCTGACCTGCGCCGCGCTCTTGCCGTGCGCCGCGCCGATGCGTTCGAGCACGTCGTTCCCCTTGGCGCCGCCGCGCGCGATCGGGCTGTAGGCGACCATCGCCATGCCGTGCTTCTTGCAGGCGGCGATCACCTTGTCCTGATTGAGGAAGGGATGGACTTCGACCTGGTTGCAGACCAGCGGCTCGGGCGAGACCTTGTTGGCCTCGTCAAGCAGCGCGACGGTGAAGTTCGACACCCCGATTGCGCGCACATAGCCCTCCTGCTTCATCTTGGCCATGGCGCCGAGCGTTTCCGACAGCGGCACACGCGGGTTCGGCCAGTGGATCGCCAGAAGATCGATGTGGTCGATCCGCAATTTGCCGAGGCTGTGCTTCACCGACCGCTCCAAATCGGGCGGCGACAGCAGCGTCGGCAGCACCTTGGTGGTGACCATCACCTCCGCGCGCAGGCCGGAGGCGCGCACGCCCTCGCCGACGTCGGCCTCGTTTTCGTACATCTGCGCGGTGTCGATGTGGCGATAGCCGACGCGGATCGCCTGCTCGACCAGGCGCGCGCACTCGCGCCCGCGCAGGGCCCAGGTGCCTAAGCCCACGAACGGGATGCGGAAGCCCTTGGCTTCGATGAACGTGGTCATCGCGAGCTCCGGTCGTTTATCGTGCATCCGCGCGGCCCAGGCGACCGAGCCCTAAGAGCCGCGCGAACGCAAGCTACAAGCCGAATCAGGGCGTGTCCCATTGCGGCGCGTGCGGCGGATTGACCACGCGCATGTTGGTGGCATTGAGCGCCTTCAATTCCGCCATCTCGGCGTCCGACAGATTGAAATCGAACACCTCCATGTTTTCCTTCATGTGCTGCGGATTGGCGCTGCGCGGGATCGAGCAGCAGCCGAGCTGCACCAGATAGCGCAACGAGACCTGCGCCGAGGTCTTGTTGTGGGCCTTGGCGATGCGCTCGATCACGTCGGCGCCCGGCACCTTGCCGCGCGCGATCGGCACATAGGCCACCACCGCCATGCCGTGCTTCTTCGAGGCGGCCAGCACCTTGTCCTGGTTGATGAACGGATGCACCTCGATCTGGTTGCACACCAGCGGCTCGCTCGTCACCGCCCAGGCCTCGTCCAGCATCTTGGTCGTGAAATTGGCGACGCCGACGTGCTTGGCAAAGCCGTCCTTCTTGGCCTGGCACAGCAAAGCGATCGAGTTCTTGAGCGGGATGTCCTTGTTGTTCCAGTGGATCAGAAAGAGATCGATATAGGGCAATTGCAGGTTGGCGAGGCTTTCCTCAAGCGACTGGCGGAACTTGTCCGGCGCCAGGTGCGTCTCGCGCACCTTGGTGCAGACCAGCACTTCCTCGCGCTTGACGCCGGACTGGCGCAGGCCCTCGCCGTTCTCCTTTTCGTTGCCGTAAAACCATGCGGTGTCGAGATGGCGGTAGCCCATCTGCAGCGCGGTCTTCACGGCCTGCACGCAAACGTCCCCCTTGAGGGTCATGGTGCCGAGGCCGATCATCGGAATCCGGAGGCCATGCGCTTCAACGAATTGCATCAGAGTATCTCCTTGGGGTCGATATTTTTGGGCCGCCATCCGGACAGGCGGGGCCGGCGGGCCGTGAGAGAATGCCCCAGCGGTCGGCCGGCTGCCAACCGGGTGTGCCCGGGGAACGCGCATGGAACGATCCCCGCCCGCCCGGACGCACGGTGCGACCAAAAATCACGCAAATTTTTTCGTGCGGGCGAAAATCGACAATACTTGCGGGCGCAAGCTTTTGGGCCCCCTTCTTACATTAGAATAACTCAAAGGAAGAATATTGCTATTGCATCAAGGGCTTTTAATGCTTTTGTGAGGGCCAGTCCTCAATCATGGAAAACAAATGCGCACCCTTCTCGCCCTCACGACTATCGCCGTGGCGCTGTCCTTGGCCCCCGCCGGGGCCAAGGCCGACGACTACACGCTGACCATCAAAGATCACAAATTCTCCCCGGCCGAGATTAAAGTGCCGGCCAACAAGCGGGTGAAATTGATCGTGGTCAATGACGACATCACGCCGGAGGAGTTTGAAAGCAAAGAGATGAAGGTCGAAAAGGTCGTCCCGGGTAAGAGCAAGGCCGTGGTGCGGATCGGACCGCTGAAGCCCGGCCGCTATCCTTTCGTTGGCGAGTTCCACGAGGACAGCGCCAAAGGTACAGTCGTCGCGGAATAAGGCAGCATGCTCGGCGCCCTCATCATTGTCTTTCGTGAAGTCCTCGAAGCCGGCCTCATCGTCGGCATCGTGATGGCGGCCACCCGCGGCGTGCCCGGCCGCGGCCGCTGGATCGTCATCGGCATCGGCGCCGGCCTCCTGGGCGCGACCGTGGTCGCCGCCTTCGCGGGCGCGATCTCGCAGGCCTTCGAGGGCTCGGGCCAAGAACTTTTCAACGCCACCGTGCTCGCCGTCGCCGTCGTCATGCTGATGTGGCACAACGCCTGGATGGCGCGCCATGGCCGCGAGATCGCCGCCGAGATGCGCGACATCGGCACCGCGGTGAGCGAAGGCGCTAGGCCGCTGACCGCGCTCGCCGTCGTGGTCGGGCTGGCGGTGCTGCGCGAGGGCTCCGAAGTGGTGCTGTTCCTCTACGGCATCTTCGCGTCCGGCACCTCAGGCCTGTCGCTGCTGGCCGGCGGGGTGCTTGGCGTGGCTGCGGGCGCGGCCTTCTCCCTGCTCACCTATGGCGGCCTGCTGGCCGTCCCCAGCCGCTACATCTTCGCGGTCACCACGTGGCTGATCGCGCTGCTGGCGGCCGGGCTTGCCGCGCAGTCGGTGCAGTTCCTCAACAACGGCGGGTTCTTCCTGGTGCTCGGCGGCACGGTCTGGGATACGTCCTGGCTGCTGTCGGACGGCAGCCTGCTGGGCCGGCTGCTGCACACGCTCATCGGCTATACCGAGCGCCCGACCGCGCTGCAGGCGGTCGTCTACGTCGGCACGCTGGTGGCGATGTATGTGCTGATGCGCATCGCCCGCTACACGCCGCAGCGCCAACAGGTCGCGGTCTAGGCCCCCTCAGAGCGCATCCCGGTTCGGTCGAACCGGAGGCGCGCGCCAGGTTTCTTGCTTTATCGCATCTTCTACGGCGAACCGGTTCCCACTTCGCCGGAAAATGCTCTAGGAGGCCCGCTTGAGGCCCGCCTTGGCGCCGCCGAGCGCGGCAAAGGCCGCTTCCGGCGCCGTATCGATCAGCTTGAGCAGCGCGCGCGCGGGGCCGCGGGGCGAGCGCTTGCCCTGCTCCCAGTTGCGCACGGTTTCGATCGGAACTTCGATACGTTCGGCAAAGGCGGCCTGGGTCAGCCCGCATCGCGCCCGCACCTCACGCACGAAACTGGCCGGATCCTTGTGATCGAGGGTCTTCTCACTGCCGTCGGGCAGGATTTCCACGATCCGCCCGTCCGCCTTTAGCCGCACCCGCATCATGGCCCTGTTCCCCGTTGCTGGCGACGTCGGCTTCAGGGCTAGCTGATTCGCGGCCAAGAGAGGTTAACGGCAAACGAGTCGTTCACTGGCTCATCGGCCGTTGGCTGACTCGGTCTTTGGCCTAGCCGGTTGCCGATCGCTCACCGCGTCTTCTCGAAAATCTCGCGGCCGATCAGCATGCGGCGGATCTCGCTGGTCCCCGCCCCGATCTCGTAGAGCTTGGCGTCGCGCAACAGGCGGCCGGCAGGGAAATCGTTGATGTAGCCGTTGCCGCCCAGGCACTGGATCGCCTCCAGCGCCATCCAGGTGGCGCGTTCGGCGGCATAGAGGATGGCGCCGGCGGCATCCTCGCGCGTGGTACGGCCCTCGTCGCAGGCACGCGCCACCGCGTAGACGTAGGACTTGGCCGCGTTCATGGTGACGTACATGTCGGCGAGCTTGGCCTGCACCAGTTGGAAGCGCCCGATCGGCTGGCCGAACTGCTGGCGGTCGTGGGTATAGGGAATGACCACGTCCATGCAGGCCTGCATGATGCCGAGCGGACCCGCCGCCAGCACCACCCGCTCGTAGTCGAGGCCGGACATCAGCACGTTGACGCCGTTGCCGACGGCGCCGAGCACGTTCTCCTCCGGCACCTCGCAATCCGTAAACACCAGCTCGGAGGTATCGGAGCCGCGCATGCCGAGCTTGTCGAGTTTCTGCGCGGGCGTAAAACCCTTGAAGCCCTTTTCGATGATGAACGCCGTGATGCCGCGCGCGCCGGCGGTGCGGTCGGTCTTGGCATAGACCACCAGCGTGTCGGCGAGCGGGCCGTTGGTGATCCACATCTTGGAGCCGTTGAGAACGTAGCGGTCGCCCTGCTTGTCGGCGCGCGTGCGCATCGACACCACGTCGGAGCCCGCCCCCGGCTCCGACATCGCCAGCGCGCCGACATGTTCGCCCGAGATCAGCTTGGGCAGGTATTTGCGCTTCTGGGCCTCGGAGCCGTTGCGGCGGAGCTGGTTGACGCAGAGATTGGAATGGGCGCCGTAGGACAGGCCCACCGCCGCGCTCGCGCGCGAGACCTCTTCCATCGCCACGCAATGGGCGAGATAGCCGAGCCCCGCCCCGCCGTACTCCTCCTCGACGGTGATGCCATGCAGGCCGAGCGCGCCCATCTCCGGCCACAGGTCGCGCGGAAATGCGTTGCTGCGGTCGATCTCGTCGGCGCGGGGGGCGATCTTATCCTGGGCGAAGCCGCTGACCGTTTGGCGCAGCATGTCCACCTCGGTGCCGAGACCGAAGTCAAAACCAGCCCAGGCATTGGGGATCATCACGCCACTCCCGAAGACGCCGCCCGTGCGGCCTCAATGCCGCATTCTATCGTTCTCTATTTTGCAGGTCACGCCGTCAGCGAGGCCGCGCCAGACGCTTCGCCGCGCTCCTTGCCGGCCGACCGGCCCTGTTTCAGCATCCGGTCGATCGCCTTGGCGGGCGCCGGCTTGGCGAACAGGTAACCCTGCATCTCGTCGCAGCCGGCGAGCCTGAGCAGCACCCGCTGTTCTTCCGTTTCCACGCCTTCGACCACCACCGTCAGGCCGAGCGCGCGGCCGAGCGCCACGATGGCCTGGACGATCACGCCGCCGTTGGCGCTCTCGCCCAGAGCGATGACGAAGCTGCGGTCGATCTTGAGCTTGTCGAGCGGAAAGCGTTGCAGATAGCCGAGGTTGGAATAGCCGGAGCCGAAGTCGTCGAGCGCGATGCGCACGCCGAGCGCATGCAGGTCCTCGATGCGCTTGACCATCTCGTCGGGGTTGTCGATCAGCACGCCCTCGGTGATTTCCAGCATCAGCCGTGACGGCGGCACGCCGCTTTCGGTCAGCGCCGAGCGCACCAGGTCGACGATGCCGCGGTCGCGCACCTGCAGCGGCGACAGGTTCACCGCCACGTAGAGGCCCGGCCAGCGCTTGGCCTCCTTCAGCGCGCGGCGCAGCACGAAGGCGCCGAGCTGGTCCATCAGGCCCATCTGCTCGGCGACGGGGATGAAGACCGCCGGCCCGATGGCGCCCCGCAGCGCATGGGTCCAGCGCAGCAACGCCTCCACGCCGAGCACGCGGCCGCCCTGCGCCGCCACGATCGGCTGGTAGTGCAATTCGAGCTCGTTGGCGCTGAGGGCGCGCGGCAATTCGCGCTGAATGAAACGTTCGTCGTCCGACACGGTGTCGATGGTGGCGTCGAAGGGGACGATGGTGCCGGGGCCCTTCTTGGCGGCCTGGCGCACCGCCAGTTCGGCGCGGCGCGTGAGCTCGCCGCGGGTGGCGGCATGCTGCGGCGCCTGGGCGAAGCCGGCATGGGCGCTGACCCGCGCCACGGTGTCGACCCAATGCGGGCGCGCAATGGCGTTGACCGCATCGCGCATCATCGCATCGACGTCGAAATCCGGCGCCGCGGTCACCGTGACGGCGAATTCGTTGCTGCCGATGCGCCCACAGGTGGCGTGCGCCGGCAACGTCTCCCGCAGCCGCTGCGCGACCGCAACATAGAGCTCGTCGCTGGCCAGCACGCCCAGGGTGGCGTTGATATCGGCCATGCCGTCGATGCCGATCAGGCCGAAGGTGGTCACCTCGTCGGGCGCCCGCTCGGCGAGCGCCAGGTCGAGCAGTTCCAGCGTCTTGGCGTGGTTGGGCAGGCCGGTCAGCTTGTCGCGGTCGGCGGCGCGGCGCGCCTGTTCTTCGCTCTCGGCCAGCTGATGGCGCGCGCGCCGCAACTGCCGCAGCGAAAATCCGGCGAAGGCCACCAGTGCGATGGCGGTGCCGGCGATCACCGGGATGAGCCGCCCGATGGTGCGCATCATCGGATAGGTGCGCTCCCAGGTGAAGAAGCCGGCGATGCGGCCTTTCTCGTCGAGCACAGGCTGCATCTCACGCCCACCCGGCGCCGGGTCGGTCTCAAATCGCAGCGCTTTCAGGCGCGTGCTCTGCTCGACCATGCGCACAAAGCGCGGATCGATCCGCTCGCTCCTGCCGAACAGCGTCCGGAATTCGTTGATGGCGCTACGTAGCGACGCGCGCTGCTCCGACCACAGCCGCTCGTCGCTCTGGCGCGCCCAGCCATAGCCCAAGCCGGCGCACAACAAGGTGGCGCCCAGCGCCAATACCGCCAGCAGGACGATCAGCCGGGAGGACGACAGCAGGCGGCGCGTCTGCGCGAGCGAAACGCCGGTGCCGTCCTGCACGGCGGCCGCGCGCGATGGGCGCAGGCCCCGCAAGGACAATATGGGCTTCTTGAGCTTGCCGCCCCTCGCCCCGATCCTGGCTTGGCCGTCCACGATTACTCCCCCCGCGCCAGTCTGCGGTCGCGCGCCTCAAGGCTCTCAATGCTTAGGGGAGCAGCGTTAATGTGAGGTCAGCAAACAGGGTGAATGAATTATGACTCGCGCAACGTCGCACGTTTTTGCTCTGTATTTTGACGGTTCCCGGCGCCGCGCGCGCTTTCCGGCGGCATTCCGAAGGCGCGCTAGCGCAGCCCGAACCACAGCGTGGCGATGCTGAGAAACGCGAAGAAGCCGACCACGTCCGTCACCGTGGTGACGAACGGGCTGGAGGCAACCGCCGGATCGATCTTCAGCCGGTACAACGTGAGTGGGATCAGGATGCCGCCGAGCCCCGCGGCCACCAGGTTGCAGATCATCGCCAGCCCGATGACGATGGCCAGCCCCGGCACCCTGAACCAGGCATAGGCGACCGCGCCGGTAATCACGGCGAAGGCGATGCCATTGAGCACGCCGACCCAAAGCTCGCGCATGATCACCCGCCGGGCATTGGCGTCGGTGAGATCGCGGGTCGCGAGGGCGCGCACGGCGACGGTCATGGTTTGCGTCGTGGCGTTGCCGCCCTGGCTCGCCACTATCGGCGCCAGCACGGCGAGCGCCACCATCTTCTGCAGTTGCCCTTCGAACAGGGCCAGCACCGAAGACGCCACGAACGCGGTGGCGAGATTGACCAGCAGCCAGTTGAAGCGGCCGCGGGCGATGGTCCACACGCTGTCGGACAGTTCTTCGTCGTGGGTGACGCCGCCCAGCGCCTTGATGTCTTCTTCGGCTTCCTCCTCGATGACGTCGGCGATGTCGTCGAAGGTGATGACGCCGACCAGCCGGTCCGTGTCGTCGACCACCGGGGCTGCGACCAGATCGTAGCGCTGGAACAGGCGGGCCACATCCTCCTGGTCTTCGTTCGCGCGCACACGCCGGCGCTCCGGCTCCATCAGTTCGGAAACGGGGATCGGCCGTTTGCTGCGCAGCAGGCGGTCGAGCGGCACCGCGCCGAGGAAGTGGCCGCCGTCGTCCACCACATAGAGCTCGTAGAAGCGCTCCGGCAACTCAGCGGTTTCGCGCATGTAGTCGATGGCCTGACCGGTGGTCCACAGCGGCGAGACGGCGATGAACTCGTCTTGCATCCGCCGGCCGGCGGAATATTCCGGGTAGTTGAGGCTGCGCGTCAGCGCCACCCGCTCGAGCGCCGGCAGTTCGCGCAGGATCTCAGCCTGGTCTTCCTGCGGCAGGCTTTCGAGGATCGTCACCGCGTCGTCGGATTCGAGGTCGCGGACGCCTTCGGCGACCGTCTTGGGCGGCAATTCGTCGAGGATTTCCTCGCGCACCGCGTCGTCGACTTCGGTAAGCGCGGCAAAGTCGAAGTGGAGGCCGAGCAGTTCGACCAGGCGCGGGCGCTCGTCAGGCTCGATCGCCTCGATCAGGGCGCCGAGGTCGGCCTCGTGCAGGTCGCCTGCCAGTTCGCGCAGGCGCTCGACGTCGCCTGCCTCAATCGCGTGCGCCACGCGCTCGACGTAGTCGGCGCGGACCGTGCCGTCCTCTCCCCGCAGCGCCGGGGCGGTGGTCTTCTCGTCGAGCATGCCGGTCCTCGGCGCTGGAACATAATGGGCCGCTTGTACGCCCCGACCCGCAGGCGAGCAAACGATTAGCGCATAAACAGTGTGACGGGCTTGCGAACAACGGACGGGCGCGCTGAACTGCCGCGCCCGGAGGTTCCTGCGATGCTTCGCATTTTCGTTGCGGTCGTTTGCCTGACGCCGCTGGCCGCCGCGGCGGCCTCCTGCCCGGGCAATCCGCAAGCGCTCGGGACGGAGCGGGTCATGACGGTCGATGCCGCGACGACACCGCGGGTCGGCCGCAAACAGTTTCCGCAGACCCTGCCGCTTCGGGACAAGGAGCTGGTGCTCACCTTCGACGACGGCCCCTGGCCGACCACGACCCCGAAGGTGCTGGCCGCGCTCGCGCACGAGTGCGTGCACGCCACCTTCTTCCTGCTCGGCCGCAACGCGGCGGCCCATCCGGCGCTGGCCCGGCGCGAGATCGCCGCCGGCCACTCGATCGGCCATCACAGCTATTCGCATCCGCTGCTGAACCACCGACGGCTCGCCAAGGCACAGGCCGAGATCGACCGCGGCATCGCCGCCGACGAACGCGCGCTCAACGACCCGCACGGCGGCGCGCCGGCCTCGCCGTTCTTCCGCTTCCCCGGCTTCGCCTCGAGCCCCGCGCTGCTCGATTGGCTGCAGGCGCGCGGCATCGTGGTGTTCGGCGCCGACGTCTGGGCCAGCGACTGGAACGAGATGACGCCGGACTTCGAACTCAAGCGTCTCATGCGCCGCATTGGCAAGGCCGGGCGCGGCATCGTGCTGCTGCACGACACCAAGGCGGAAACCGCCCGCATGCTGCCGGCCTTCCTGCGCGCGCTGAAGAAGGGCGGTTACCGCGTCGTCCACGTGGTCCCGGCCCAAGACCGGCAACAGGACCCACAAGCAGCCCCGGCGGTCCTGAACTAACGCCGGGCCTGCCTGGCGGCCGCGGGGGCAGCAACCGCCGGTTGGCCAACATGGTTAATTTTTCGTTAACACCCAAAATCCTCAATGTGCTCAAATGCCTCCTTAGGGGGACAGCCCCGGCTGGCGGTCGCCGGCCGGCGCGGTAGTTAAGAGGGTTCGGGGGAGTTCATGCGTTGCGTTGCGTTCGTTGCGCGCTGCCTGGTTGGCGGCGCGATCGCCTGCTGCCTGTCCGGCGGCGCGGCGCCCGTCACCGCGCAGGAATGGCCGGTCGAGACGGCTTCGCTCACAAAGCCAGCATTGCCAACCGGCGCCGCACCCGCCACGGCGCCGACGGCCACGCCCGCGAAATCGCCAACGGCGTCACCGGCCGCGAAAAATGATTCATGCGCCAAGGTCATCGGCACCAGCCGCACGCTGGTCACCGGACCGGGCGCCCTGCCGCGGGTCGGGTACATGCAGTACAAGACCTCGCTGCCGCTCAAGGACCACGAGGTGGTCCTCACCTTCGACGACGGGCCCATCCACACCTATACGCCGCGCGTGCTCGACATCCTGGCGGCGAACTGCGTGAAGGCCACCTTCTTCCTGGTCGGCAGCATGGCCCATGCATATCCCCGGCTGGTGCGGCGCATCTACAACGAGGGCCACAGCATCGGCACCCACAGCCAGCACCACCCCCTCACCTTCAACCGCATGGCCAAGCCGGCGCTCGCGCGCGAAGTCGACACCGGCATCGCCTCGGTTCAAGCCGCGGCCGGCGACCCGCGCGCGGTGGCGCCGTTTTTCCGCGTGCCGGGGCTGCGGCGCAGCAAGACCGTCGACAGCTATCTCGCGGGCCGCTCGCTGATGGTGTGGAGCGCCGATGAAGTCGCCGACGACTGGCACCATGGCATCACCGCGGGCCAGATCGTGCGGCTGGCGATGCGGCGGATCGAAGCCCGCGACCACCGCGGCGTGCTGCTGCTGCACGATATCCATCCCGCCACCGCCAGGGCGCTGCCGATGCTGCTCGCCCAACTGAAGGCGCATGGCTACCACATTGTGCATGCCATCCCGGCGGGCGAGCGGCCGAAATCGGTGCCGCCCTTGCCGGCGACGATGGTCGCGCGCGCGCATTCCCATGAAACGACGGCCGGACACCCTAGGCACGTCAAGCACCGCGCCAAGAAATCGCTCGGAGCATCGCTCGAAGCACCGCAAGGCGGCTTCGCGCCGGCACCACAGGCACCGAACGCACCGGCGGCACCTCGCGCACGCCCAGTCGCTCAGCGCGCTGACGCATAAGAAGCAGCCGACCCATACGGAAGCCCGCAACGCACCGCCGTCTTCCAACTGGTAGCCGCCGGGCGAGCGGGATTGCGGTCGAGGAACCGCCGTTTCCGATGCGATCCCAACTTACCCCACGCGACCGTTCTTCCTCTGCTAGGCTTGGTCCCGGCCGGCGCCGCCCGCGGCGCGCAATACGGTCGAGGAGGCGTTCATGCTGCGCTCGAGACTTGGCGCCATCGCCGCGATATTGGTCGCGCTTGCGGCCGCCACCGCGGGACGGACAAGCGCCACGACTCTGCCGTTTCACCCGGCGGCGAAGCAGGGTCTTTTCCTGCAGGTCAGCGACATCCATTTCGATCCGTTCGCCGACAAGTCGCTGGTGCCGAAGCTGATCGCGGCGCCGGTCGCGCGCTGGCAGCGCATCTTCCAGTCATCCAAGAACACGCCCTTCCCGCGGCGCGGCCAAGCCGACACCACGTATCCGCTGTTCGTCTCGATGCTGGTCGGCCGCCAAGGCGGCGCGTTACGGCAACGCCAAGCCTGTGCGCTACGACTACGTGCTCAACACCGGCGACAATCTCGCGCACCACTTTCACGATGCCTTCCAGACAGCCGGCGGCAAGGAAGCGGACTACCGGAGCTTCGTGGTCAAGACGTTGCGCTTCGTCAACGGCATGCTGCGCAAGAGCTTTCCGCGCACGCCGCTGATCTACGCCCTCGGCAACAACGATGCGGTGTGCGGCGATTACATGGTGGCGCCCAACAGCAAGATGCTGGACCGGGTTGCGCGCGATCTGCCGGTGATCGCCGGCAGGCCGCAAGCGCGTCACGATTTCGCGGTTGGCGGCTTCTACGTGGTGCCGCATCCGCGCGTGCCCAAACACGACATCATCGCGCTCAACTCCGTCTTCTGGTCGATCAAATACAAGGACGCGTGCAACAAGGCGGGCGGCGATCCCGGCGCGGCGGAACTCGATTGGCTGGCGTGGACGCTCTATCAGGAAAAACTGGCCGGCCGCACCGCCAGCCTCGCCATGCACATCCCGCCCGGGATCAACGGCTACACCTCATCGAAGCACGCCTGCCCCAAGACCGGCACGCGCTTCTGGCGCAAGAACGCGACCAGCCGCTTCCGCGCGCTGGCCGCCGAATACAAGGACGTCCTGCGCGCGAGCTATGCCGGCCATACCCATATGGACGACTTCCGGGTGCTGTCGGACAAGAGTGGCGCGCCGCTGCTGGTGACGCGCATCACGCCGGCGGTGAGCCCGCGGTTCGGCAACAATCCGGCCTTCGCCGTGCTGCTTTACGACCGCACCGACGCGGTGGTGCGCAATTCCGCGATCATCTATCTCACCAACGCGGATGCGGCCGGCCCGACTGTACCGGCCAAATGGGCGCCCGAGTACGCTTTCGCGCAAACCTACGGCGTCAACCGCTATACGGCGGCGAACCTCGCGGCGCTCGCCCAACGCATCCCAGGCGCAAGGCTCGGGTGCCGCGCAGTCGTATATGAAATTCTATCCGGCCGAAGCGCCGACGCCGATCAACAACACGAACTTGAACGCCTTTGCCTGCGCGCAGACCGCGCTGACGCCGGCCGACTACGCGGCCTGCCGCTGCACGGGCAGCGCGCCACAGCCTTCAAAATAGATGATTCAATCGCCATGGTGCGGCCGAGAGGACTCGAACCTCCACGGTTTTACCCGCTGCCACCTCAAGGCAGTGCGTCTACCAATTCCGCCACGGCCGCATTGGAAAAGGACGAGAGTGTCGAAAAACCCGCGTCCCTATGGCGGCGGACCATGTAACAAATAGGCCTAGCCGCCACAAGGGCTACGAACGGCCCTCGCCGGCGCGGCCGGCCGCCGATTCGAGCGCCAAATCAGGGATTTGCCAGGCAAACAGGCCGCGGCGGCAGCCGCCCTCGCCCACACCTATATCAAACCGGAAAAAGCAAAGGCCCGCGCGCGAGGCCGCGGGCAAGGAAATGGCCGGCAAAAGGGCCGGTTATTGAGAACTGCCCGGAATGGAGACGCGGTCCCCTCAGCGGCCGTCGGGCCGGCGCGTCAGGATCTCGCTGACCTCGACCGTGATCCGGTTGCCGCTCACCTGCACCGCGCCGGCCGCGACCGGCATGTTGTTGGCAAGGATCTTGACGTCGTCGTCCTCGGAGGCGTCCAGCTCGATGATGGCGCCGCGGCCGAGCCGGAGCACTTGATGAACCGGCATGGACGTGGTGCCCAGCACCACCGTGATATCGACGGCAACCTTGTCGAGCGTGGCCATAATTCCCCCTGCGTGGGCCCGTCTTCTGCGGGCGGGGATCAGGTCACCATGGTATGGTGAAGGGATGGTTAACGTGCGCGACGAACTGACGATCGGCCTTCCCGCCCCGGCCGGAAACGCAGCCGTGGCGTGGCGGGTGAGCGACGACCTCGTCCCCTATGACGCGGCACTCGCCGCCATGGACGCGCGAGTCGCCGATATCGTGGCCGGGCGCGCGGGCGAGCAGGTCTGGCTCCTGGAACATCCCCCGCTCTACACCGCCGGCACCAGCGCCAAGGCCGCCGACGTGGTCGAGGCGCGGTTTCCGGTGCACCAGACCGGGCGCGGCGGCCAGCTCACCTATCACGGGCCGGGCCAGCGGGTGGCCTATGTCATGCTCGACCTGCGCCAGCGCGGGCCGGACGTGCGGCGCTATGTGGCGACGCTGGAGGAATGGATCATCCGCACGCTCGGCCGCTTCAACGTGCGCGGCGAGCGGCGCGAGGACCGCATCGGCGTCTGGGTGCGCCGGCCCGACAAGGGCGGAAGGTTACGAGGACAAGATCGCCGCCATCGGCATCCGCGTGAAGCAGTGGGTGACGCTGCACGGCATCGCGCTCAACGTCGAGCCGGACTTGTCGCACTTCTCCGGCATCGTGCCCTGCGGCGTGAACGAACAGCGCTACGGCGTCACCAGCCTGGCCGACCTCGGCATTCCGGTGTCGATGCCGGAGGTCGACATGGTGCTGCGGCGGGAGTTCGAGGCGCTGTTCGGGCCGACGGCCGTTCAGCCTGCGGAAACGATGGGCGCGGCAAGCTAACGCTCGCCTGGCGGCACTAGTCCATGGAATAGAACAGCAGTTCCAAGTTCGACCGCGGCACGAAATTCTTCGCCGTCCAGCGTCCTTTGCCGGCCGGTTTCAGCCCATCCGGAACGCAGAAACTGGAGAAGGAGTCCTTCTCCACGACCTTGAGATGAAAGTCGCCAATCGGACCATTCCAGTTCGTGGCGGTCTTGAGGATGTAGCCGACCCTGAAGGGTTCCGGCCAAGGCGCCTTCTTCTTCGCTTCCTCCACCCTCGCCTGGGTCGCGCCATCGAGGCAGTAGGATGCAATGGTCTTCTTATCCGAATATCTAATGATATCGCCTTCCGCGCCAAAGAGCGGCTTATAGGAAATGTCCACCTCGGTGTCTCCGGGCGCAAAGGTCTGCGTCCACTCGTAGACGAGCTGATACCACCAGCGCGGATAGAACGCGGCGCCATAGACGTCGATCAGCTTCTCCCGCTTCAACTTGCGCATCGTCGCTTTCGGAAGATGCGTCTTGGCCCGCGGGATGATCGGCACGCCCATGCGATGCAGCTTGCGGGTAATGTTGGTGTCGT
Organism: uncultured Pseudomonadota bacterium; assembly: GCA_963829785.1. GTDB lineage: Bacteria > Pseudomonadota > Alphaproteobacteria > Rhizobiales > Xanthobacteraceae > Pseudolabrys. Next base: position 223,810 of record CAWHJZ010000019.1, read on the forward strand.
TCATCCAGGCATATTCGTGATGTTTCGGCTTGAACGCCCGGCCATTCACGCGAACCGCGAATGAATCGCTGCGGCCGGAGTTGGGCGAGTCGTCGTCCGGCACCTGCGCGGTCGGAAAGCCGATCGTGCGCTTGAGCGGGCGCGACGCCGACGAATGGAAAACGTAATGGACATGGATGTGGTCCCAACCGATCTCCAGATCCTCGCGCGCGATCGAGATATGCTTGGAATGCTTGAAGACCACGCCGCCTTCGGGAAATTCGGCCATCGCGCCGTTGGCCAGCGCCGCATGGGGCGCGCCCAGGAATGCCAGCAGACCGGCGGCGCAAACGGCGGCGCGTCTCAACGCGCGTTTCAAAACGGAACCCCCATGCCGATCTCGCTTAAATTCACAGACCGTTGACACCGGGGAGCATAGCGACCGCCCCGGCAGAGACGCAACCGCTCAAGCCGTCGGCAGCACCGAGAACACGTCGCCCGGCCGGCGCAATCTGAAATCGGCGGCGCTGCCCTCGCGCTGATCGATCTGGTCGACGCGTGCGGCGTAAGGGCCGCGCCGGCAGGACTCGATCATGGTCTCGATAACCGCGGCTTCGCCGAAAAACAGCGCCTCCACCGTGCCGTCGCGGCAGTTGCGCACCCAGCCTTCGAGGCCGAGCGCCAGCGCCTCGTCCTCGACGAAGGCGCGGTAGCCGACGCCTTGCACGCGGCCGCGCACCACGATGTGGCGGATCACGCTCATAGGGATTCCCTTACAAGTTCTCCTGCGCTTTCTCCCACGTCGACTCCCGCCGCACCGGCAAAACCCGACGGCGACCAGCGCTCGACGCCGCGGATGTAACGCTCCGGCAGCGTCCATTCGCGCGCCGCGGCGGCGATCAACTCAATATAGCCCGGGACGCGGACGGCCCGGAACGCGGCGGCGCAAAAGATAGATCAGCGCCGGCACGCGGCGGCCGCCGTGGCGGACGGGCATCCGCCGCAGATCGTAGAGGCCTTGGTGCAGCAACTCGTAGGCGTGCAACGCGGCGAGATCGCGCAGGCTGAGCCGCCACAGCACGCCGTGCACATTGTCGCCGCGGCTCGGCCTGACCGAGCCCCAGCCCTCACGGCCAACGAAGAAGCGAAAGCCCTCCAGCGCCGCCGGCCCCACCGCTTGCGCGCCGGGACACCGGTGGCGCATGGCGGCCACACTCATGTTCGCGCCGTAGGCGAAGTAAGGCGTCATGGTCTCCGCATAGCAGCAGGTGACGGGTCTTGTCAGCGCGAACTTGCCGCATGCGGCCGCCGCCGCCGTCGGTTATTGTCAAGCGCGACCGGTCCCGCCACGCAGCCTGTGAGCATTCCCATGATCCTCGTCGACCTCTCCCGCGACATCGAACACAAGATGGCGGTCCTGCCCAACCACCCGCAGGTCATCGTCACCGACTTCGCCACCCATGCCGAGGTGCGCCACGCCGACGGCTACGCCTTCTCGTCGGCCACCATGGCGCTGGTGCTGGGCGACCACGCCGGCACCCATGTGGACGCCCCGCGTCATTTCAACGCCGATCCCAAGGCGCTCTCCATCGACCAGGTGCCGCTGGAGAACTTCTTCACCGAAGCGGTGTGTCTCGACCTCTCGCACAAGCCGCTCAAGTCCGACATCTCGATCGAGGATCTGGAGCAGGCCGAAAAGGCGGCGAACGTCACCATCAAGCCGAAGGACACCGTGTTGCTGCACATGGATTTCTTTCGCCGCACCCACGGCACGCCGGGCTTCATCACCGACTTTCCCGGCCTGACCAAGGAGTCGGCCACCTGGCTCGGCAACAAGGGCATCGGCATGTTCGGCGTCGAGGCGGTGAGCCCCGGACGTCCGGGCCGCAGCAATTTCGAGGTCCATCACGTGTGCCGCGACCTCGGCTTCACCCACATCGAAGGGCTGGTGAACCTGGACAAGCTGGTCGGCAAGGGCCGCTTCCGCTTCATCGGCTTCCCGATCAAGATCAAAGGCGGCAGCGGCGCGCCGATCCGCGCGGTGGCCTGGCTGGACGGGTAAAAGCTGGCTCCGCACGGCGCCGCCGCTATTGGGGGCAGCACCTACCCCGCGATATAGGAGGCCCCGTCGCGCCTAGTGCGTCAGGTTGACCGTGACGTTCTTGCGCTGGGTATAGCTGTCGAGCATGCCTTCGAGCGAGAACTCGCGGCCGATGCCGCTTTCCTTGAAGCCGCCATAGGAATGACCGGGGTACTGGCCGAGGCCCTGGTTGATCTGGACCCAGCCGGACTCGATGGCGTGCGCGGCGCGCAAGGCGCGGCCGATGTCGTGCGACCAGACATAGGCCGCCAGGCCATAGTGGCTGTCGTTGGCCATGCGGATCACGTCGTCTTCATCGGTCCAGGGAATGGCGACCAGCACCGGCCCGAAGATCTCCTCGCGCGCCAGCCGCCAGTCGTTGGAGGCGTCGGCGAAGATGGTCGGCATGGTGTAGTAGCCTTCGCTGAGCGGCCCGGACTTGGGCGGCAGCCCGCCCATCACCACGCGCGCGTCCTTGCGCTTGAGCCCTTCGTCGACATAGCCGCACACCCGCTTGAACTGCTTCTCGTTGATGACGGTGCCGATGTCGGTCGCCTCGTCGAGCGGATCGCCGAGCTTGAGCTTCTCCACCTTCTTCGCCAGCGCATCGAGGAACGGATCGAAGATGTCGCGGTGCAGGAACAGGCGCGAGCCGGCGGTGCAGGACTGGCTCTGCCGGGTGAAGCGCATGGCGGCGACGATGCCGTCGACCACCCAGTCCTCGTTGGCGTCGGGGAACACGATCGACGGGCTTTTGCCGCCGAGCTCGAGCGAGACCGGCACGATGCGGTCGGAGGCCGCGCGCATGATCGACTTGCCGACCGCCGTGGAGCCGGTGAAGGAGAGCTTGGCGATGGTCGGATGGTTGGCGAGCGGCGCGCCGCATTCCTCGCCCAGCCCGGTGAGCACGTTGAGCACGCCCGGCGGCAGGAACTCCTGGCAGACCTCGGCGAGCAGCAGCACGCACAGCGGCGCGTCTTCCGCCGCCTTCAGCACCAGCGTGTTGCCGGCGACGAGCGCGGGCGCGATCTTGATCGCCGACAGGATCGCCGGCGCGTTCCACGGCACGATGGCGCCCACCACGCCGAGCGGCTCACGCCGCGTGTAGCTCAGGACGTGCTCGCCGAAGGGAATGGTCTCGCCTTTCAGCTCGCCGCCCAGGCCGCCGTAATAGCGGAGCATGTCGACCGTGCCGTTGGCTTCGGGCCGCGCCTGGGTGCGCAGCGCATTGCCGGTCTCCCACGCGATCAGGCGCGCCAGCTCCTCGACCCGGGCCTCGAGCGCATCGGCGATCTTCAGGAACAGCTTGCCGCGCTCGCGCGGCGGCCACGCGCGACCAGGCCGGAAGGGCCTCGGCCGCGGCCTTGACCGCGCGGTCGACATCCTCGGCGCGCCCGCGCGGGATTTCGGCGATGGGCCGGCGGTGCGCCGGGTCCTCGACCAGAAGCACCTCGCCCGCCAGCGCTATCGACCCATTCGCCACCGATCAGCATCTGGGCCTTCTTGAGCGCCGCTTGGTCCGTTCGCATCGCCGCTGCCGTCATCTTCGCCTCCATCGTTCTTCACCCGGCCCTGAACCGAGGGCACGCACAGGGCGCCATGATGGCGCGAAACAAATCTCAGGAGAAGCCCGCGTCAAGCCCCGGAGTTCCAGCGTGTTACCGGCCGGACGGCCGCGGTCTTTCGGCGTCACGCGAATTCCATGATCACCGCATCGACCGCCAGGCTGTCGCCGGGCTTTGCGTGGATCTTCTTGACCGTGCCGTCGATCTCGGCGCGCAGCACGTTTTCCATCTTCATGGCCTCGACCACCGCCACGGTCTCGCCGGCCTTCACCTCCTGGCCTTCCTTGACCGCGATGGAGACGACCAGGCCCGGCATCGGGCACAGCACCTGCTTGCCGCTGTCGGCCTTTTCCTTCACCGGCATCAGCCGCGCATAAGCTGCCTCGCGCGCGGTGTAGACGTAGGCCGTGGTCTCGACGCCGCGATAGGCGAGCGCGAAGCCGTTGGGGATATCGGCGCACCTGCACCGCCACCGGATGGCTGTCGATCATGCCGGTCCACAGCGGATCGCCCGGCTTCCAGTCGGAGGCGATGTGGCGCGGCCGCCTTTTCCTTCTTGTCCGGAAAGCGCACCGCGATGGTGCCGTTCTCGCGCTTGACCTCGAGCGCGATCTCGTCCTGGCCGAGCCAGACCGCGCGCCGGCTCTCGCGCGTCACCGGCTGGCCGCCGACCTGACCGGAAATCTGCCGCTTGCGCTCGCCCAGCACGTGGTCGATGGCGGCGGCGACCGCGGCGATGCACCTCGGCGCGCTCGCCTTCCGGCGGCTGCGGCGTGGAAGCCTTCCGGGAATTCCTCGGCGATGAAGGCGGTGGAGAGCTTGCCCGCGCGCCAGCGCGGATGCGCCATCAGCGCCGACAGGAACGGGATGTTGTGGCGGATGCCGTCGATGACGAAGGCATCGAGCGCGTCGGACTGCGCCTCGATCGGCCTTGTCGCGCGTCTCCGCATGCGTCACCAGCTTGGCGATCATCGGATCGTAGAACAGCGAAATCTCGCCGCCCTCGTAGACGCCGGTGTCGTTGCGCACGGTCACGCCATGGGTGCTGCGCTCGGCCGGCGGGCGGTAGCGCGTCAGGCGTCCGGTCGAGGGCAGGAAATTGCGGTACGGGTCCTCGGCATAGACGCGGCTTTCCACCGCCCAGCCGGTGAGCTTCACGTCGCTCTGCTTGATCGACAGCTTCTCGCCGGCCGCGACGCGGATCATCTGCTCGACCAGATCGATGCCGGTGACGAGCTCGGTCACCGGATGCTCGACCTGCAGCCGCGTGTTCATCTCCAGGAAGTAGAAGCTCTTGTCCTGCCCGGCGACGAACTCGACCGTGCCGGCGCAGTCGTAGCCGACGGCTTTGGCCAGCGCGACCGCCTGCTCGCCCATCGGCTTGCGCGTCTTCTCGTCGAGCAGCGGGCTCGGCGCCTCCTCGATCACTTTCTGATTGCGGCGCTGGATCGAGCATTCGCGCTCGCCGAGATGGATGACGTTGCCGTGCTTGTCGCCCAGCACCTGGATCTCGACATGGCGCGGATCGGTGATGAACTTCTCGATGAAGACGCGGTCGTCGCCGAACGACGACTTCGCCTCCGAGCGGGCGCGGGCGAAGCCTTCCGCCACCTCGGCCATTGCAATAGGCGATGCGCATGCCCTTGCCGCCGCCGCCGGCGGAGGCCTTGATCATCACCGGGTAGCCGATCTGCTCGGCGATCGCGATCGCCTCGTTGTCGTCCTCGATGACGCCGAGATGGCCGGGCACGGTCGAGACCTTGGCCGCGGCCGCCGCCTTCTTGGACTCGATCTTGTCGCCCATGGCGGCGATGGCCTTGGGGTTCGGCCCGATGAAGACGATGCCGGCTTCTGCCAGCGCCTTCGGGAAGGCCTCGCGCTCGGACAGGAAGCCGTAGCCGGGATGCACGGCCTCGGCGCCCGTCTCCTTGCAGGCGGCGATGATCTTGTCGATCACCAGATAGCTCTCGGCGGCCGGCGGCGGGCCGATGGCGACGGCCGTGTCGGCCATCTCCACGTGCAGGGCGTCCTTGTCGGCCTCCGAATAGACGGCGACCGTCTCGATCCCCATGCGGCGGGCGGTCTTGATGATCCGGCAGGCGATTTCGCCGCGGTTGGCGATCAGGATGCGCTTGAACATACTGGCTAAACAATTTTCCGCCGAGAACCGACCCTTTTTCGACCTTTGCGGCAGCGCAGCGAAATGTCAACGCCGTGTCACACACCACCTAAGGCGAGCGCCCCCCACAGCCCCAGGGCGCCAGCCAGCCAGCAGCCGACGGTCATCGTCGCGACCTCGCCGGCAAAGCGGCCGCGGCCGATCGATGTCGCAATCGCCAGTTTGCTCAGCATGTTGCTGGCGACCGCCGCCAGGATGGCAGCGGCGGCGCCGAATTCGCCGAGCGGGACCGGCACCAGCCGGGCCATGGCAACCGTCACCGAGTCGACGTCGGCGAGCCCCAGGCCCACCGCCCCCAACAGCGCGCCGCCGGCGCCGAAGGCGTCGCCGATCATGCGGCTCGCCACGATGACCAGCGCGAGAAAGACGGCAAAGCCGACGACCGGCCAGAAGCTGAACGGATTGGTGAACTCGGCCGGCGCGGCCTTGTCGCTGTCGCCGCCGCGCACCGCCCAATGGACGGCCACGGCGGCATAGCCAACGGCGACCAGCACTGCCAGCGCCAGCGCCGGCACCACCAGCCGCAGCAATACCGGCTGCATCACCGCGACGATGGCGATGACACGCAGGAACGATACCGCGCTGGCGGTGGCGACACCGGCGGCGAGCAGGCGCGGCGCGCCCTCACCGGCCGCCGCGCGCCGCGCGCTGGTCAGCGTCACCGCGGTCGAGGACACCAAGCCGCCGGCGAGCGCGCCCAGGAGCACGCCCCGCTCGGCGCCGAACAGCCGCACCGCGGCGTAGCCGACGAACGACACGCCGGCGAGCACGATGGCGATCAGCCAGACCTCGCGCGGGTTGACCCCCGGCGCCGGGCCGAAGGCGGTATCGGGCACCACCGGCAGGATGACGAAGGTCATCGCCAACAGCACCAGCGCCGAGCGCAGCTCCGGCCAGGTGATGCGCGCGACCCAGCCGTGGATTTCGGCGCGCGCCGCCAGGATGCCGGTCGCCGCCACCGCGGCGGCGGCCGCCACCCGCAGGTCGCCAATGACCGCATAGGCGCCGAGGATGAAGGTCAGCAGTTCGGCAACGATGGTGGTGGCGGAAAAGCTGCCGACGGCGCGGTCGGCGTCGCGCTCGAACACGGCGATCACCGCGGCGTAGACGGCGAAACCGAAGCCAAGCACCAGCCCGGCGCCGACATCGCTGCCGGTGGCCTGCGCCAGCGCCGCCGTCAGGCCGCCCAACAGCCCGCAGATCGAAAAGGTGCGGACGCCCGCGGCGCGGCGGCCGGGCGCGACTTCGCGCGTCTTCCAGCCGCGCTCGAGGCCGATCAGCAGGCCAATGCCGAGCGCGACCGCCAGCCGGGAGAGCAGATGATCGATGTCCATGGCCAACCGTAAGCCGCTTGCCGCTGTGGGCAACCGCGCGCCTTGTAAAATTACCGTCTTAAAGCGGCGCTATTGCTCAAGGCGATTAACATGGGAACGTCACAATGAACATCCGCGCCTTTCTGCTCGGCAGCGCCGCCGCCATCGCCGGCTGCGCCCTCGCCGCTTCCGCCCAGGCCCAAACGGCTGCGCCGCTCAAAGTGAAATCGGTCGAATTCACCGCCACCCCGGCGCCGGCCAATGCGCTGGAGATGACCCAGCCCTACACCCGCTCGCAGGCGATCGTCACGCTCGCCGACGGCAGCAAGAAGACCTTCCCGATGCGCTATCACGTGCTGCATCGCTCCGGCGAATATGTCGGCGGCTGGTATGCCGGCCTCATCGTCGACAAGGCCGGCAAGCCGCTGATGCAATCGGCGCCGATGAAGGGCCAAGTGGCGCGCGGACCGTTCTATTCCGCCGGCGCCGACGGCACCTCGATGCTGGTTGTGCCGGGCGCCAAGGCCGATGGCGTCAAGGGCAACACCGTGTTCCTGATCAACCACCTGGAATACGAGACCGAGGCCGACAACGTCGATCCGACCAAGAAGCCGATCAGGCTTTACGGCGCGCTGCCGATGGCGATGAACCTGAGCGTACTCGACCAGGACCCGAAGACCGGCAAGCTGACGCCGGTGAAGATGTCGAACGTCGATTTCTCGGGCGTCGACGGCCTGTGGATCCCGTGCAACGGCTCGACCACGCCGTGGAAGACGCATCTCGGCAGCGAGGAATACGAGCCGAACGCGCAGTATTTCGAGAGCGCGCCCGCTCGAGGCGATGAACCTTTATTTCGGCACCATGGGCAAGACCGCGGCGCAAGGCGGCGCCAATGCCTATCACTACGGCCATCTGGTCGAGGTGAAGGTCGGCCCCGACGGCAAGACGACCGTCACCAAGCACTACGCCATGGGCCGGCTCGCGTTCGAGCTCGGCGACGTGATGCCCGACCGCAAGACCGTCTATCTCGGCGACGACGGCGACGACGTGATCCGCGCCATGTTCGTGGCCGACAAGCCGGAAGACCTGTCGGCCGGCACGCTCTATGCCGCCAAATGGACGCAGACCAAGGCCGACAATTTCGGCGCCGCCAAGATCGCATGGATCAAGCTCGGCCATGCCAGCAACGCCGAGATCAAGGCGCTGGTCGACAAGGGCATCAAGTTCAGCGACATCTGGGAGGTGGCGAAGCACGCCGAAGGCTGGCTTCAAGCCGATCTATGTCTATGCCGGCACCGGCGGCAAAGGCGGGCTCACCTATTCAAGCTGAAGCCCGGCATGGAGAAGGCGGCCGCCTTCCTGGAGACCCGCCGCTACGCCGCCTATCTCGGCGCCACCACCGAGTTCACCAAGATGGAAGGCCAGGCCCACAACGCCGCCGACAAGAAGCTCTACACCGTCATCAGCTACGTGCGGAAGGGCATGATCGACGGCAAGAACAAGAACCGGCCGCAGGACGACATCAAGCTCGCCGGCGATCCGAAGGACCTCACCTGCGGCGTCGTCTATGAAAGCCGCATGAGCGGCGGCCAGAAGGACAGCGAGCGGCGGCGCGATCGCCAGCGACTGGGTGGCGGTCGACATGACGGCGCTGGTCACCGGCGCCAAGCAGCCCAAGGGCGCCGAGAGCGGCCGCTACGACAAGTGCGATACCGAAAGGGTCGCCAATCCCGACAACGTCAACTACTCGGAGGCCATGCGCACGCTGTTCATCGGCGAGGACTCCGGCAACCACCTCAACAACTTCACCTGGGCCTTCAACGTCGACAGCAAGCGGGCGGTGCGCATCTTCAGCGCGCCGGCGGGCGGCGAGAACACCGGGCTGAAGGTGTACGACAACATCAACGGCCACGCCTATGTCACCGGCAACGTGCAGCATCCGGGCGCCGCGGAAGACCTCCACAAGTATCCGCCGGCGATCAAGGTCGAGCTGCGCCGCTTGGTCGACGAGCGCGGCATCGTCGGCTACATCGGCGGCCTGCCCGCCATGACGCGCTGAGCTTGCGGCCGCCGCGCTAAACGGCCGACGCCGATGCCGGCGTCGGCCCGTAGCCCAGCCGGTCCATGAGCGCGGGAAAGCGGGCGAGCGCCAGTTCGGTAATGGCGTCCCGGTTGTCGCTCTCCGCGCCGGGCGCGTACCTCACGGAGCCCGCCTGCACCACGTTGACGTTGCGCGGCGGCGGCACGATACGGCTCGGCGGCATGCCGAGACGGCGGCCGAGATGCTTGATGGTGTCGTCGTAGCGCGCCGCGAGATCTTCGTAGCGCACGATATGGATGTTGTTCGCCCGCCCCGCCGCGCCGACCCAATGCTCGACATGGTTGGCCCAGCGGTCGAGCATGGTGGGGTATTGGCGGAACTGGTAGCGCATCAACTGGCCCATCGGCGCCGCGCTCGCGAAGCCGAGCGCGCTGTCCTCCGTCGGCCCCTCCGCCCAATCCCAAGTGTGCAGGAAGCGCCAGAACGACGACATCACGTCGGCGGGACTGCGGTAGACGTAGACGATGTTGAGCACGCCCTCGGTCGCCGCGGCGAAACGCGCGAAGAATTCGAACTCGTGATGGCTCTTCACCAGGTTGGCGGCGCGCAAGCCGGCCACGTTCAACAACAGGGTCTTCAGGCTCGGGGCGTGGAAGTAATTGATGTTGAACTGATGGCGATCGATATCGATCCACGGGTTCGACACGTAGTCGAAGCACGACGCCAAGGCGTTCATGGTGAAATGCGTGCCCGAGCGTTCGTGGCTCACGACCATGATCGGCAGCCGGCCATTGGGCAGCGGGGTTGATTCGCTCGACATGAATCCTGTCTATACCGGCTCCTTCAAATGTCCATCGGGAACGCCGCTTGCCCACCCTTGGCCGGCGGCGGCAGGCGCGCGCGATTCGGGGCGCGCCGACCGATCCGGCCGGACACCCGCGAGCCCCGCCGGAAGCCGCCCGCGGCTGCCTGCCAATGAGGCAAGCCGTGGCGGCATGCCGGCTGCCACGGGAAATCCTTTCCCTCTGGATATCCGGTTGCTGAAACTCTGTGCTGTTCGGCGGCCCTCGCGCGGGCCAACGATGCTCTTTATGCGCCGGGCTATTTCAGCCCGGGCACGGCACCCTATATAAGCCCACGAAAGTCACTTCAGCGCGAGGACTTGGAGGCTAAGATGACGTTGGCAATCGGCGATACCGCGCCGGATTTCGAGGCGGACACCACCGAAGGAAAAATCCGTTTCCATCAGTGGCTGGGCAATTCCTGGGGGCTGTTGTTCTCACACCCGAAGGACTTCACGCCGGTGTGCACCACGGAACTCGGCACCGTCGCCCGGCTCAAGCCGGAATTCGACAAGCGCAACACCAAGATCATCGGGCTGTCGGTCGATCCCGTCGACAACCACGCCAAATGGGCGGTCGACATCAAGGACGTGGTGGGCTTCGCGCCGAACTATCCGATGATCGGCGACCCCGACCTGAAGATCTCCAAGGCCTACGGCATGCTGCCGGCGGCGACCGAAGGCACCTCGGAAGGCCGCACGCCGGCCGACAATCAGACTGTGCGCAACGTCTTCATCATCGGGCCGGACAAGAAGATCAAGCTGATCCTGGTCTATCCGATGAGCACGGGCCGCAACTTCGACGAAATCCTGCGCGTGCTCAACTCGTTGCAACTCACCGCCAAGCATCGCGTGGCGACGCCCGCGAACTGGAAACAGGGCGAGGACGTCATCCTCTCGAGCGCGGTCACCAACGAAGAGGCCGACAAGCTCTATCCGGGCGGCTACAAGACGCTGAAGCCCTACCTGCGCGTGGTGCCGCAGCCGCGCGACTGAAATCTTCCAGCCTGACGTTGCAAAGGACGGGGCGCCGGTAGCATCCGGCGCTCCGTTCGCTTTGGAGATGCCGCCAAAGTCGGGGTTGAAAGCGGCGCGCCGATATGATCGGTGGAACCGCACACGCCGCTGAAACACCCGCCCAACACGGGACCAAGCCCATGGCCAAGGACCTGGCCATAACAGCCATCCTCGGCGCCACCGGCCCGACCGGACTCCATCTCGCCGCCGAACTGCGTAAAGCGGGAACGCCGGTGCGCGTGGTCGCCCGCAACCGCGGCAAGCTCGAACGGCTGTTCCCCGACCCGGCAGTCGACAAGTACGCGGCTGACGTGCTCGACGCGCGGCAGACGCTGCGCGCGGTCGAGGGCTGCGATCTCGTCTACGATTGCATCGGCCTGCCCGGCGACCAGATGCATCTGCATCCGGTGACCGCCCGCAACATCGCGGAAGCGCTGGAGCGGACCCATGCGCGCTGCGTGCAGGTGTCGAGCTACTGGTCGTACTATCCGCAGGTGCGCGCCGAGATGAACGAGACCCATCCGCGTCTCGGCGGCCCGCCCTGGGTCGTGTGGCGGCGCGATGCCGAGGACATCCTGTTCGCGGCCGGCGCCGCCATCCTGCACCTGCCGGATTTCTACGGGCCGCAGGTGCACGTCAGCACCTTGCAGAACGCGCTGATGGAGGCGGCCAACGGCCAGACCGTCAACTGGATCGGCAAGGCGACCACGCCGCGCGAATACATCTATGTGCCGGACGCCATGCGCATCGCCGCCGAGATCGGCCGCCGGCCGCAAACCTCCGGCGCGCATTGGTGCCTGCCCGGCAGCGGGCCCTTGAGCGGCCGCGATTTCGCCGACATCGCCGGGCGCGTGCTCGGGCAGCCGGTCAAATTGCGCGGCGCCGGCATGGCGATGCTGCGGCTGGTGTCACTGTTCAACAAGGAGCTGCGCGGGCTCCTGCAGGTCGCACCCCAGTACATGAAGCCGGTGCACTACGACGCCGGCAAGCTCACCGCCCTCCTCGGGCCGCAACCGATGACGCCATACGAAGCCGGCATCGGGGCGACGTTCGACTGGCTCGCTCGCCAGGCGCGGCCAGCCGCCGGCTAGCGGCCGCGCCAACCGCTCTGCCCCGCGCAACCCCGCCGCTCTTGCATTCGGACGCCGCCGCCGCGATGGTGCCGCCCGCACGGAGCTGGAGCATTTCCACATGAACGACTTCAACAAGGCGGCGCTTACCCAGCCGCCATTCGCCGAATTCCTCGGCATGAATGTGACCTACGTCTCGGCCGAGCGGGTGACCGCCGAACTCAAGGCGCGCCCCGAGCTCAACAACCGCTTCGACATCCTGCACGGCGGCGCCGTCATGGCGCTCGCCGACAATCTCGGCGGGACCGCCGCCACCGCCAATCTGAAGGAAGGCCAGCAGACCACCACGATCGAGAGCAAGACCAATTTCTTCGCCGCTGTGCCGATCGGTGACGTCGCTTACGCCGAATGCACGCCGCTGCACCGCGGCCGCTCGACCATGGTCTGGCAGACCCGCATCACCCGTAGCGACGGCCGCCTGTGCGCCATCGTCACGCAGACGCAGATGGTGCTCGAGAAACGAAAGTAAAATCAGACGTCCGAGGCCACCGAAGCGGCGGCCGGATTCGCGCGCGCGCCGCGATTGGCCAGCACCACACCGGCCGCGCACACCACCATGCCGACGATCGAGAAGAAATCGAGCCGCTCGCCGAACAGGATATAGGCGAGCAAAGCGGTGGTGGCCGGCACCAGATAGAACAGGCTGCCAAAGCTGGTCGCCGCGGAGCGGCGGATCAGCCAATACATCAGCGCCACCGCCAGCACCGAGAGCACGATCGCCAGCCAAGCGATGGCGAAGATCAACTCGCCGGTCCAGTGGATCACCCGCGTCTCGAACATGAAGGACGCTATCGCGAACAAGGCGGCGGCGCCGATATATTGCACGGTGTTGCCAGTGCGCCAGTCGATGCCGCCGCAATAGCGCTTCTGGTAGAGCGTGCCGAGCGCAATGCCGAACAGCGAAACGAAGCTCGCCGTCCAGCCGAACGCGGAACCCGACGCCACGATGCGGTGGTCATGCAGCACCAGCAGCACGCCCGCGAGACCGAGCGCGAGGCCGAACCATTGCATCGGCGACACCCGCTCGCCCATGAAGCGGTTGGCGATGGTTGAGATGACGATCGGTTGCAGGCCCGGGATCAGTGCGGAAATGCCGGCCGGCACGCCCTGGCTGATGGCGATGAAGACGCCGCCCAGATAGGCCCCATGCACCAATGCGCCGGCGACGAGACTGTGGCCGACCTCCGGCAGGCCCGGCCAGCGGGCGCGCGCGACCAGTGCGATCGCCAGCATGATGATGACGACGACGGCCATGCGGACGGCGAGAAACGTCATCGGCTCGATGTACGGCAGGCCGAAGCGGGCGCCGATGAAGCCCGTGCTCCACAACAAGACGAAAACGACGGGCGCGGCAGCGATAACGGTTCGATTCAGCGGCATGAAAGTCCCGGCATGGGAGGGCAGTCTCGCGAATTCCGCCGTGCGCTATAGCACCCGCGTACCGCTTTGGCTTCCCCTCTCCTGCCGGTTTCTCTGGAACAAGCGCGGGTGCTGGCGGGTTTCTACCGCTCAGAGCGATCAGTTGCATCCGAATAATCGAGGAGTGCCATGAAAGACCCCCGCCAAACCGAACCGCGCACCGGTAACGGCGCGATGCGGACCTGGGTTGCCGGCATTGCCGTCGTGATCTTGGTCGCGTTCGTCCTGGCCGTCGGCTGGAACAACACCATGCAGACCGCCGACAACGCGCCGCCGGCGACGATGGGCTCCGGCGGGGCAACCATGCCACCGTCGACCACCGGCAGCGGCACGACCGGCAGCGCGCCCGCCATGGCGCCGAGCCAACCGGCCACGCCGGCGCCGATGACCGGTACGAAGTAAGGTGGCCGTGAACGACCACTCCCGGCGCGCGCGGCGCCGGAACGATGCGCGACGCGGCTACGGCACCGTGACGGCGATCGTCTCCGACATCACCGGCGGCGCAATAGGATGCTCAATTCCGACGGCGGGAAAGCCGGAAGTCGGTCAACAGGAACCCACGCCTACTTCTCATACGCTTCGTCGATCGGCACCCGGTAGCCGTTGACCAGCCGGTTGGTCTCGTTGGCCATGCCGACCACCGCCATCAGCTCGCCGAACATGGCTTCGCTCATGCCGGCGTTGCGCGCGGCGGCGGTGTGGCTGGCGATGCAGTAGCCGCAGCCGTTGGTGACGCTGACCGCCACATAGATCATCTCCTTGGTGAGCGCGTCGAGCGCGCCCGGCACCATGATTTCCTTGATGCTCTCCCAGGTGCGCTTGAGGGTGACGGGGTCGCGCGCCAGATATTTCCAGAAGTTGTTCACATCCGGCACGTTGCGCGTCTTCTTGATGTCGTCATAAACCGCTTTCACTTGCGGGGAAGCGTCGGCGTATTCGATCGGCGGCGGGGTGGGCATGGGGTTTCTGCCTCCTGATGGGGTCCACAATTGGCTGGCCCGATTATAGACGCGCATGGCGGCTACCGGGATAAGCTATTTCCGGGCCCAGGCGCCGCTGCTACATATCCCCGACAACAGGAATTGAAGGAAAGTACCGATGCCGAAAACGCCGGATTATTTCAACGGAAAGACCATCATCATCACCGGCGCCGGCAGCGGTATCGGCCGCGCCGCCGCGCTGATCTTCGCCCGCGAGGGCGCCAACGTCGTGTGCGCCGACATCAACGGCAAGGGCTCCACCGAGACGGTCGAGAAGATCAACCATATGGGCGGCCAGGCGCTGGCGCTCGAAATCGACGTCACCAAGCGGGCGGCGGTCGAGGACATGGTGCAACTCGCGATCAACGATTTCGGGCGGGTGCACTTCCTGTTCAACTCGGCCGGCTCCGCGCTGCGGCGCTCCAAATTCCTCGACATCGACGAGGATCTGCTGGACCGCACCTTCGACCTCAATTTCAAGGGCACGTTCTACGCCATGCAGACGATCCTGCCGCACATGCTGGAAAACGGCGGCGGCGTCATCGTCAACGTCGCCAGCATGGCGGTCAAACGCGGCGGACCCGGCACGTCGGTGCATTACGCCGCGGCCAAGGGCGCGGTGAATTCGCTGACCATGGGCGTGGCGCGCGAATTCGCCAGCCAGAACATCCGCTGCCTGTCGATTTCGCCCGGGCCCGTCGACACCGCTTTCGCCGCCGCCGCCGCGACCTCGCCCGAGCTGAAGCAGAAGATGCTCGACGATATCCCGATGGGCCGCTTCGGCCAGGCGGAGGAAATCGGCGAGCTGGTGCTGTTCATGTGCTCGGATGCCTGCGAATTCATGACCGCCGACACGGTTTACGCAAACGGCGGCGGCGGCTGGCGCTAGCCGCGGCATATCCGCAGACCGCGCGTTGCACGAACAAGGACCGGCAGAATGACCGCACCGAAACTGCACACACTCCTCGTGGCCGGCGCGTTGCTGGTGCCGGCTACGCTCGCCACCGCTTCAGCACAGGAGAAAAGCCGCAGCTTTGCCTGCGAAAACCGCCACGGCATGGTGAAGATCACCGTGACGGGTCCGCGCTCGATTGCGGTCGGCCCCATCCAAGCCGAGACCGTCACGCTGCAACGAAGCGGCGAAAGCCCGCTCTACTACATCAACGGCGATTACGGCGTGCGTGTCTCGAAAGATCAGACCGAGATCGATGTCGAAATCCCGGACTACGGCACCGTGCATTGCCGCTACGCGCCGGCGGGCAGCGCCCTCGCGCGCCGGGCGATGGCGGAAAACCCGTGTGGACCTGCCGGCAAGCAAGTGCCGGAGACCGACCGCTGCGTCGACATCAACGCCAGCGCCGCCGACGCGCAATTGCCGATGTGGGGCGCGTCCCTCGGCGGAATCGTACGTGCCGGTCCAGGCATGAACTTCGCCAAGGTGGCAAGCCTGCGCGAGGGCGACCGCATCCAGATCGTGCACCACACCGAGCAAGTGATGGGCGGCTACAACTGGTTCCAGATCAAATTCCGGGGCCGCAACGGCTATCAATGGGGCGGGATCATGTGTTCGGACGATCCGCTGCCCGGGATATTGTCGCGTTGCCGGCAATGACATGATGCGCGGCGGCGGTTGGCGATAATCACCGACCTCCCACGATTTCGTGAAGGAGCGCGCGGCGAACGTGACCGCAGGTGAACGCGGGCCTTGCTAGATAACGGCCAATCAAAACGCATTTGAGAGGTCGTTAACATGCTCAACCGTCGTCATCTCATGGTGGCCGCCGCCGGTGCGCTGGCGCTCGGCGCCGCCCTCACCGTCGCCCCCCTCGCCCAGGCGGCGCAGGACTACAGCCAGCAGGCCTTTAGCGCCGCGCAGAAAGCCGGCAAGCCGATCCTGCTGCACATCACCGCCCCCTGGTGTCCGACCTGCAAGGCGCAAAAGCCGATCCTCGGCAAGATCGAGGCCGAACCCCAGTTCAAGAACCTGGTGGTGCTCAACATCGACTTCGACTCCCAGAAGGATCTGCTGCGCAAGCTTCGCGTCAACCAGCAGAGCACGCTGATCGCCTACAGGGGCAAGACCGAAGTCGGCCGCACGGTCGGCGACACCGACCCGGCCTCGATCGCGGCGCTGGTCGGCAAGACCCAGTAACAAGACCCAGTCAGGCGGGCGGACCGATGAGCGCGATTGTCCTGGCACTGGTGGCGGGCGTCCTGTCGACGCTCTCCCCTTGCGTGCTGCCGCTGTTGCCGATCGTCTTGGGGGCGGCGCTGACCGAGCACAAGTTCGGCCCGGCGGCGCTTGCCGCCGGCGTCGCCGTCTCGTTCGTGACGGTCGGCCTGTTCGTCGCCACCGTCGGCTTTTCCCTCGGCATCAGCCAGGACATCTTCCGCCTGATCGCGGCTTCGCTGCTGATCGCCATCGGGGCCGTGCTGCTGCTGCCGCGCCTGCAGGGGCAGATCGCGGTCGCCGCCGGCCCCTTCGGTAACTGGGCGCAGACCCAGGCCGGCGATTTTTCGCGCGCCGGCCTCACCGGCCAGTTCCTGCTCGGCCTCCTGCTCGGCGCCGTCTGGAGCCCCTGCGTCGGCCCGACGCTGGGCGCGGCATCCGTGCTGGCGGCGCAAGGCAAGAATCTCGGCCACGTGGCGCTCATCATGTTGGCCTTCGGCATCGGCACCGCGGCGCCGCTGCTGCTGCTGGGGCTGCTGTCGCGCGAAGCTTTAATGCGCTGGCGCGACCGCCTGATGTCGGCGGGCAAGACCGGCAAAGTCGCGCTCGGCATCCTGCTGGTAGCGGTCGGGCTGATGATCGTGACCGGGCTCGACAAGGCGGTGGAAACGGCGCTGGTCAACGCCTCGCCGGACTGGCTCACCACCCTGACCACGCGGTTCTAGGTCACACCATCGGCGCCCATCACGGCCGATCGCGCTCCATCGCACCGCCAGCGACCGTCGAGTACCGCCAAGAACCACCAAGAACCACCAAGTACCGTCCCCGCGATCTTGCGTTTGCCGCGCCGAGGCGGCACGCGGCTCCGCCATCTTGCGCGGGGAAAGCGTTGTCCCGATACTCCCCCCACCGCGCAACAAGATGACAAACGAGGGACACGATGACGACCTGGTGCCGCTTCAGCAAGGACGGGGTGGTCAGCTTCGGCCTGGTCGAAGGCGACACGGTGACCGCCGTCGAAGGCGCGCCGTGGGGTGACCACAAGCGCACCGACCGCGCGTTCCCGCTCAAGCACGTCAAGCTGGAAGTGCCGGTGATCCCCTCGGTGTTCTATTGCGTCGGCATCAACTACGAGGACCACATCCGCCGCATGGCCGCAAAACGCGGCACCGAGCCGGTGTTCCCCAAGAAGCCGGACATCGGCTATCGCTCGAACAATGCGCTGATCGCGCACGAAGAGAATATCGTGAAGCCGAAGGACGCGGGCGACGCCTTCCAATACGAAGGCGAGCTGGTGGCGGTGTTCGGCAAGCGCGCGCGCAACGTCAGCAAGGAGAACGCGCTCGACTATGTGTTCGGCTGGACCATCGGCAACGACGTCAGCGAGCGCGGCTGGCAGAAGGAAGACCGCACCATGTGGCGGGCGAAGAATGCCGATACCTTCAAGCCGATGGGGCCCTGGATCGTGACCGGGCTCAATCCCGACGACATGCGCACCGTGATCCGCGTCAACGGCAAGGTGACCGACGACTTCGCCACCAACAACATGATCTTCGACGCGCCGACGTACATTGCCGAAGTGAGCAAGTACTGCACCATCGAGCCGGGCGACGTGATGTGGATGGGCACCGACGGCGTGCCGCAGAACATCAAGCCGGGCGACACGGTGGAGATCGATATCTCCGGCATCGGCACCCTGCGCAACAAGGTGGTGGCGGGGACGTGAGTGGCAGCCTTCGGCGCGCCTCAAGAGACCGGCATGGCGCAAGGCGGCACCGGGCCGGGCGCCTGACCCGTTTCCGGCACGGCGCCGACGGTATCCGCCGGCAACGCCACCGCCTCCGCGCCGACCGTGACGCGCACCGCCACGCTGCGGCGCACGGACGGGTATTGCACCGAATAGCGCAGCCGGTCGCTGCCGGCGAAGCCCGGCTGCGGGAAATAAATGAGCCGCACGCCCTGCACGACACGGCCAATGCATTGCACCTCGGTGCCGGTGTACATGGTGCGGATGGTGATATCGGTGACGCGCGCACACACCGCGCCGTGACGCGGCGGCCGGTCGAGACGGACCACCGGATAAGGAATTGCCTTGCAGTCCCTGTTCCAGGCTGCGTGCTCGCGGATAAGCAGCGGACGGTTGGTCGCGCCTGCTTTGACGAGATGTTCTTCACCCGCCCACGCCGTCGGCGCCTGCACCGCGAGTACGGCCACGACGGCAAAAGCCGCGACGCACATCGTGCTTCTGACAAGGCTATGACGCCTGCAATGGCGTCGATTGAAAATGCGCCGCATGGGTCCGGCGTTCCCGCGTCGATTTCAAGGACACTGAAAAGCTAACATGATTCATTTTTGCCGCGTCCAACAAAGAACAGCGAGGCAATGCACATTCTTCAGGCATTGCTGCGCTGCAACGCGTGTCGCCGCTCGCGCGGGAATGAGCGGAGGTATTCGCTACGCCTCCCTCTCTTCCGCGAGCGTAACCTTGTCCAAGGTGCGGGTGACGCCTTCCGGCCAACTCTTGTTGAAGTCGGCGACGAGGTCCTTGAACGCCTCGCGCGCGAGCGCGGCCTCCAGCGCCGTCATGTCGGCGAACCGATACACGGCATAGTGCACGCCCGGCTCGACCTCGCTCCAGAAGCGCCAGGCCTTCTCGCATTGGAAAACCTTGAACGCCCACGGCAGATGGTCGGCGGAGTACCAACGGTCGAACGCGTCGCGCAGGTTTTCGGCGACGACGGCACGGACCATGAAGAAGGCTTTGGGCATGAACGTCACGGATTGAAGATCAGCACGAGGAAGGCAGCGAACAGCACCAGATGGACCGCGCCGAGCAGGATGTTGGTGGGCGCGCCGGAAAATGTCATCTGCGCGATGAACAAGGTCAGCACCAGCAGGATCGCCTCCGCCGGCACCAGGCCGAGCTCGAGCGGCGTGCCGGTGATCAGGCTGATCGCCAGCATGGTGGGGATGGTGAGGCCGATGGTGGAGAGCGCCGAGCCGAGCGACAGGTTGACCGAGCGCTGCAACTGATTGCGGCGCGCGGCCTGATACGAGGTCAGCCCTTCCGGCGACAGCACCAGGATGGCGATGAGAATGCCGCCGAGCGCGGCGGGCGCGTGGAGTTCCTCGATGCCGTAGTCGATAATATTGGCAAGCGGCTTCGACAACAGCACCACCGGCAACAGCGTCAGCAGCAGCAGAACGGTGTGAACCGGGGCCGAGTACATGGCGCCATGGTGCGGACTTTGGTGCGGACCTTGGTGCGGACTTTGGCCCGGCGCCGCGCCCGCCTTGGCGTGGCCGGCGTCCGCCGCGCTTTCCGCCTCCATGAAGAAGCTGCGGTGGCGCATGGTCTGGATGGCGAGGAAGCCGGCATAGAGCGCCGCCGTGAGCCCCCCGAACACGACCGCCTGCAGCACCGTCAGCGACGGGTCCTTGGTCGAAATGGTGAAGGTCGGCAGCACCAGCGAGATCACCGCCAGGCAGGTGATGACCGCGAGGAAGGCGACCGCGCCCTGCAGGCTGTATTGCTGCTGGCGGTGGCGCCAGGCGCCGACCATCACCGACAGGCCGACCATGCCGTTGAGCACGATCATCAAGACGGCGTACACGGTGTCGCGCGGCAGCGTCGGGTTGGGCCCGCCGTGCAGCATGATCGTGGCCATGATGGTGACCTCGATCGAGATGACGGCGATGGTGAGGATGAGCGTGCCGTAGGGCTCGCCGAGATATTCCGCCAAGGCCTCGGCGTGGCGCACGACGCCGAAGGCGCACCAGATCATGGCCGCGAACAGCCAGACGAAGATGGCGGCGGTCAGCGCGGGATTGGTGAAATCGTTGGCCCAGCCCTTGCCGACGGTAAAGAAGATGGCGGTGGTCACCGCGCCGGCGAGCACGGGCGCTTCGGCCAGGAGGATGGTGAGGAATGAGGTGGACGTCTTCGACATGAAATGAGCTTCGCCCCCGGCAACGATCAAGCGCAAGTAAAGAGCGACAGCTTATCGTGCGAATCAGTTGGCGCGAACCTCTCTTTCCCGCTCTCCGCTGCGCGGGGCGAGGGAAGCGAGTGCGCCGCCCCTATTTCCTCACATACTTCTGCACGCGCCAGTTCAGCGTATCGGCGACGAAGATCTCGCCGCGCGGGCTGAGCGCGATGTAATGCGCCTCGCCGTATTTGCCGAGCGCCTTGCCCTGCCCCGCCCCTTCGATGTGGCCGACGACGTTGCCGGCCAGATCGAGCTTCATGATTTCGCCGCAGTGGCCGTGCGCCAGCCAGATATGCTGGTCGGGGCCCATGAACAGCCCGCACGGCGTGCCGGGATGCTGCGACTCCCGGATGTAGGTACCGTCGGCGTCGAACACCTGGATGCGCGCGTTGTTGCGGTCGGCGATGTAGAGCAGGCCTTCACTGTCGAAAACCAGCGAATGCGGCAGGTCGAACTGGCCCGGCCCCTGGCCGGTGCCGCCGAAAGCTTTGATGAAGTTGCCGTCCTTATCGAACTTGAGCACCAGCGACTCCGCCTTGCCGTGCCCTTGCAGCACGAAGATGTCGCCGCCCGGCCCCACCACCGCCTCGTTCGGCTCGTGGAAGAGGCGCAGGTGCCCGTAGGGGTGCCATTCGCCGGTCTGGCCCTTGCAGCCGAGCACCATGACGAGGCGGCCTGCGGGATCGAACTTGTAGACCAGGTTCGCCGCCACGTCGGTCGCCCAGATGTTGTCTTGCGCGTCGATGCGCAGGCCGTGCGGCCGCTCGAACAGGCCGTCGCCGAAGCCGCGGAGAAAATTGCCGTCCGCGTCGAACTCCATCAGCGGCATCGGCCCGCGATGGATGACGAAGATGTTGCCCTTTGAATTGAACGCGACGCCCGACGTGCCGCCGAAGTTCATGCCGGGCGGCAGCTTGAAGGACTCAGGCACGGCGACGTAGGGCAATGGTGGGGGCGACATAACGAATACTAACCGGAGCCGCAGTGCGCTGGCCAGCGTCTGACGAAGCGGCCGGAGCACCTCCAACCGCTTCGTCAAACGCCAGCCTGTAGCCCGCATGGAGCGCAGCGGAATGCGGGAACGGCGGCTAAGATCAGCCCCGGATTGCGCTTCGCTCCATCCGGGCTACAACGCCTACCGGTATTCCGGATTGGGATGATCGAAGCGGCAGCCGGCGTCCCACAGTTTGCGTTGATTGCCGTGCGCCGGAAAGCCGCCGGCCTCGCGCAACAGCCGCGCGGTGTGCATCAGGTTCCAGGCCATGAACGTCGTGTTGCGCTGGGTGAAGTCGTTCTGCGGCCCGCCCGAGCCCTCGTCGAGATAGGACGGCCCCGGCCCCGCCTCGCCGATCCAGCCGCAATCGGCCTGCGGCGGGATGACGTAGCCGAGGTGCTGCAGCGAATAGAGGATTTCCATCGAGCAGTGCTTGATGCCGTCCTCGTTGCCGGTGATCACGCAGCCGCCGGTCTTGCCGTAGTAGATCCACTGGCCCTTGTCGTTGAGCATCGCCGACATGCCGTAGAGCCGCTGGATCAGGTTGCTGCACACGGACGGAAATCTGCCCGAGCCAGATCGGCGAGCCGATCACCAGGATGTCGGCGGCGAGGATCGTCGGCCACAGCTCCGGCCAGGCGTCTTCCTTGAAGCCGCGCTCGCGCATGTCGGGATAGACGCCGGGCGCGATGGCGTGATCGACCGCGCGGATCGCGGTCACCTCGACCTTGTTCTCGCGCATGATCTCGACGGCGACCTTCATCAGCCCGGCGGTGTGCGAGAGCTGCGGCGAGGGTTTCAGCGTGCAATTGACGAACACGGCCTTGAGGCCGGAGAAATCGTAGGGCGAGCTTTGGCAAAGGGATTGTTGCTGGGGCGTGAGCGGCATGGCGGTGGGGTCCTCCGTGGGCGCGGAGGAGTGTAACCCAACGAAGCGCCGTGTGTTTCCCGCTGACGGAGATGTGATGAGGCCTACTCCATCAGCGGCAACGGCCCGCGATGGATGACGAAGATGTTGCCCTTGGCATTGAACGCGACGCCCGACGTGCCGCCGAAGTTCATGCCGGGCGGCGAGGCGAAGGATTCCGGGACGGCGACGTAGGGAGCGGTGGCGGTGACATGGGGACCGAAACAGAAGTCAGCGAGAATAGCTGGAAGCGTATCACGGCTTCGCGGTGGCGTTTCACGGCGACATGCGGCCGAGATCACCGGCGAATGGCCGACTTGCTCACCGGGCATTGTCGCCCGGCTGCCAGCTCCGAGCGGCCAGAGTCCGCAGTAGTCGGCGCCCTGCGCTCAGGCGCCACGGCGACGGACGAATATATGCAATGGCAAATAAATCAATAAGCAGGGACAAGAATTTATCGGGCTCCAGCAGCGGGCACCAGCCCACGGCAGACACGGACGAGAAGAAGATGAATCGCCTGCCCGCAGCAAAGCTCAGGAAAAGACGGCATTACCCTGAACGATTGGAAAAGCTATCCATTGAGAGACGAGGCATACTCGTGGTCAAAAGCCGCGAAACGACCTTTCGCATTCGAATATCGGGCCATCCGCGTCGAGTCCAATGGGGACTTCAACGTCACCCAGTACGAAGCGCGCTAGGTGGACTTCACGCATTGGTCGAGAACTCGCGGCTACAAAGAAATTACGCTGGATTTCTCAAAATGCACTTTCACACACGCGCCACCGATGCTCGCTGTGGCGGCAGCGAGCGAGTTCTATCAGAATTCGGCGGAAAACTTTGAGCTGATATTGCCGGAAGACGGCAAGGTCGAGCGGCTCTTCTCGCAATTCCAACTGGGTCTACATCATTGCGCCCGTCGACTTCCCTCTTTCGGACTTTAAAAGTTCAATCCATATGCCGGCACTACGCTAAAGACTTCGGATGAGCAGCATCATTTCGTGGATAGCCTTTTAAGTAGAATATTGAGCACCATTACGGACTTCAACCGGTCGCATTTTAAGGCTATCGAATGGTCAATCAACGAAATCACGGACAATGTTCTAGTGCATCTAAGTGACCCAAGGAGGCCTAGTCCAACTTACCGCGATGAAAACAGCCAAGAAGTCGAATTCGTCGTTTGCGACAGCGGCATTGGCATCCCGAAATCGCTCAGATCATCCGGATTCAAATCACCTCGGACGTAGACGCATTATCAAAAGCAGTTGAACAAGGCGTAACAGAGACCGATCCATAGGCCAAGGAATGGCATATACGGAAGCTATCAGATCGCCATTAAGAGCGCAGGAAACTTTAGCGTACATTCAGGAAATGCCACACTCTACTACGCGCCAGTCGGCAGGGATGCATTCGCGCAAAGAGTTCGCTCGATGCCAGGCACCATCGTAGTCTGCGCAATCGATATGCCCATCCTTTGCTATTAGAACAGGCACTCATAAAAGCACACCGTTTGCTCCGGTGGACATGATCGAATTCAAATATGAGTCTCCGACAATGGAGACATATATTCATCCTAAAAGAATGAAAGCGATTTATTCGGGTCTAGAAACGCCGGCACCCCTGTTAGGGAACAAACTAAAAAATCTAGTCAGCTTTCTTGAGGACAAGAAAGTCATTGTGGATTTCAAAGGATATTCACCTCGTCTCAAGCAGCTTTGCGGACGACGTTTTGAAAACATTGTGGAGCTAGGCCCCCTAAATTTTTCACACAGTTGGAATTAGTATTCCGCACGAAACCGTAAAGCTGCTTATCGACAAGGCGATTTTACAACGTATGGCAAGCCTACGCAGCTAATCTGATCACGCCAACAAATTATGTGCTTCCGCGCTGGCCACTCCACGTGCTTGTTCCGCAGCATCCCCAGTGCTGTAGGCGAAAGCGAACGTACTGCGCCAAAAGCAACAATAACGCATGCGCTTCGCTATTCGGCCTTACGGCCCACCTCCAAGCTCTTGCGTCGCGCTGGCGCGACCTGAAACAACAGGGTCCCATACTTTCCATCTTGTTTAGTAATGGTATCACCAATGACAACTACGACACTTTTCAATTCATCTTTAGTAGCAAAGCCGCTACACCATCGATGACTTTCTGAACGCTGCCTCGGAAAGAGACGCCGATCTACGCAAACAAGAAAATATCGCTGTGTAGCTTCGTGTTCATCGCGCGCCCAAGATGCCTCAATCTTTTTCAATAGCTGGCCATCTGACTTGTTTTGACTGACGAAAAAATTTCAATCAAATAGGCAGACATTGTCATTTTGCTGCGCTCGAAGGTCGAAAGCATGATAAGGTTCGGCCGATTTATTCCAGTATTCCGCCTTCAAAACGTAGTGGTTTTGGGACAACCATTTACACAGTGGAAGCATAATAAATGCTTCGCACATCATATTCGAAGGAATGCCACCGTCTACTTGGGCACTGAACCAAGCATTTATTTCCGAAACCAAGGCACTGCGATTTGCCACGCTCACACCGGCAAATTATCGTGCTTCCTTGCCGGCCATCTCCACGTGCTTGTTCCGCAGCATCGCCAGCGCCCGCGCCACGCGCTTGCGCGTCGCGTGCGGCATGATCACGTCGTCGATATAGCCGCGCTCGGCGGCGACGAAGGGTGACAGGAAGCGGTCCTCGTATTCCTTGGTGCGCGCGGCGATCTTGTCCTTGTCGCCGATGTCGGCGCGGAAGATGATCTCGACCGCGCCCTTGGCGCCCATCACCGCGATCTGCGCGGTCGGCCAGGCGTAGTTGACGTCGCCGCCGACGTGCTTCGAGGCCATCACGTCATAGGCGCCGCCGAAGGCCTTGCGGGTGATGACGGTGACCAGCGGCACCGTGCACTGCGAATAGGCGAACAAGCAGCTTGGCGCCGTGCTTGATCAGCCCGCCATATTCCTGGTCGGTGCCGGGCAGGAAGCCGGGCACGTCGACGAAGGTGACGATGGGGATGTTGAAGGCGTCGCAGAAACGCACGAAGCGCGCGGCCTTGCGGCTGGCGTCACTGTCGAGCACGCCGGCCAGCACCATCGGCTGGTTGGCGACGAAGCCGACGGTCGCGCCCTCGATGCGGCCGAAGCCGGTGACGATGTTCTTGGCGTAGGCCTGCGAGATCTCGAAGAAGTCGCCCTCGTCGGCGACTTTGAGGATCAGCTCCTTGATGTCGTAGGGCTTGTTGGGGTTGTCGGGCACCAGCGTGTCGAGGGATTCGTCGATGCGGTCGGCGGCGTCTTGCGTCGGCCATTGCGGCACGCCGCTCTCGTTGTTGGACGGCAGGAAGTCGATCAGCCGGCGCATTTGCAGGAGACACTCGACGTCGTTCTCGAACGAGCCGTCGGCGACGCCCGACTTGGTGGTGTGGACGCACGCGCCGCCGAGCTCTTCGGCGGTGACCACCTCGTTGGTGACGGTCTTCACCACGTCCGGGCCGGTGACGAACATGTAGCACGTGTCGCGCACCATGAAGATGAAGTCGGTCATCGCCGGCGAATAGACGTCGCCGCCCGCGCAGGGGCCCATGATGACGCTGATCTGCGGAATGACGCCGGAGGCGATGACGTTGCGCTTGAACACTTCGCCGTAACCGCCGAGCGCGGCGACGCCTTCCTGGATGCGGGCGCCGCCGGCGTCGAACAGGCCGATGACCGGCGCGCGCGCCTTCAGCGCCATGTCCTGCACCTTCATGATCTTCTGGGCGTGCGCCTCCGACAGCGAGCCGCCGAACACGGTGAAGTCCTTGGAGAAGAGATAGACCGCGCGGCCGTTGACGGTGCCCCAGCCGGTGACCACGCCGTCGCCGGGGATTTTCTGCTTCTCCATGCCGAAATCGGAGGAGCGGTGCTCGACGAACATGTCGAACTCCTCGAACGAGCCCTTGTCGAGCAGCAGCTCGATGCGCTCGCGCGCGGTCAATTTGCCGCGCTTGTGCTGGGCCTCGATGCGCCTCTCGCCGCCGCCCAGGAGGGCCTCCGCCCGCCGCTTGTCCAGTCTGTCGAGGATGTCCTTCATCGTGCCTTGCGCCCTGCCCCCGGGTCCAAAATCCGGCTGGCCCAGCAATAGCATGGCGACTCGGAACCGTCATTCCGGGGGCAAGACTCCGGTACCAAGACTTGGCGCGGCCCCAAATCCCTCCTAGACCCTAGGCCATGACCGATTCAGCCGCTCCGACCTCGACCGCGCAGCTCCTGCAGCAGGGCCTTTTCCACCACCGCCAGGGCCAGTTGTCCCAGGCCATGGACCAATACACCCAGGTCCTGCGCAACGACCCCAAGAACGCCGACGCGCTCTATTACGTCGCCCTGGTGGCCTGCCAGGAGGGCCAGTTCCAGCAGGGCATCGAGCTCGCCCAGCGCGCGCTCGCGGTCGGCGAGCCGCAGGCGCGGGTCCACAACCTGATCGGCAAGGCGCAGGAGCGGCTCGGGGCGCTGGCCGAGGCGGCCAAGGCCTTCGACGCGGCGATCGCGCTCGATCCCAATTTCGCCGAGGCGCATGGCAACCGCGCCAATCTGGTGGCGCAAGCGGGGTTTCCCGAGGAGGCGCTGATCAGCTTCGACCGGGCGGTGGCGCTCGACCCCACCGCGGCGCCGGACTGGATCAATCGCGGCGCGCTGTTGCAGGAGATGGGCCGCCACGCCGAGGCGCTGGAAAGCTACGACAAGGCGCTCGTGCTCAGCCCCAAGGAGCCGCACTTCCTGCTCAACCGCGCCAACGCGCTGGTGATGCTCGGCCGGCTGGAGGAAGCAGACGGCGTCTACGAGCAGGTGATCATGCTCGCGCCCAAGATGCATCTCGCCTATTTGCAGAAGGGCCTGGCGGCGAAGTACCGCGGCCGCTTCGACGAGGCGCGCCAGCTGATGGAGCACGCGCGCACGCTCGCGCCCAACGAGCCGGGCCCGGCGGCGGCGCTCGCCGAGATGCTGCTGCTCACCGGCGACTGGCGCGCCGCCTGGCCGCTTTACGAGGCACGCATCGACCGCCCGCAGCTGCCCGACGTGCCGGCCTGGAAGGGCGAGCCGGCCGGCCCCTTCCGGCTGGTGCTGCTGTCGGAAGGCCGCGTCGCCGACACCGTGATGTTTTCCCGCTACGCCGCGCTGCTCGCCGGCCGCGGCTACGACGTCACGCTGCTGGCGCGAAGCGAGCTGGCGCCGCTGCTCTCATCGCTGCCGAAGGTCGAGCGCGTGGCCGACGACGCCGCCGTGCTCGCCGACGATCCGCGCCGCATGGTGCAGTTCCCGCTGCAGTCGGTGATGGGAAGCTTGCATCTGACCCCCGACACGGTGCCGCCGCAGTGCCCCTATCTCACCGCGCCGGCAGACCGCGTCAAAGCCTGGGCGGCAAAGCTCGCCGGCATGGACAAGAAGGTCGGCATCTGCTGGCAGGGCGAAGCCGGCGGGCTGCCGCTCGCCGAATTCGCACCGCTCGCCGCGGTGCGCGGCGTGCGGCTGATCGCGCTGCAGACGCAAGGCGTGCTGCGCGCGACCGCGCCGGTCCCGTTCAGCGCCGCGGTCGAGCAGCCGCTCGCGGACGCGCCGGTCGACGCCGACACCATGCTCGACATCGCCGCCATCATCGCCAATCTCGACCTGGTGGTCGGCATCGACGCCCTGCCCATCCACATGGCCGGCGCGCTCGGCAAGCCGGCCTGGCTGGCGCTGCCGCAGGTGCCGGACTGGCGCTGGCTGCTCGAGCGCGACGACAGCCCCTGGTATCCGGAGTTGCGGCTGTTCCGGCAGGACGATCCCGGCCAGTGGGCGCCGGTGTTCGCGCAGATCGCCGCCGCCTTGCGCGAATGGATGATCTAAGCCGCGCGCGGGATCTTCATTCGTCCGTCCCGTCACCGCTTGCGCGGGGACGCGCCCGATGGCGCGGTCTACGCGGCGGCGGTGGCCGCCGCCTGGCGGTTGAAGCGCCACAGCGCCAGCGCAACCGCCAGCAACAAGACGCCGGCGAGCAGGACGGAGGCAGGCGTGGCGCCGAGCCGCTCGAACCACTGGGTATAGAAGTGGATGGCGCCGAAGGCGGCGGCGGTATTGACCAGCCAGCGCCGGTTGACGCGCGCCGCCCAGACGCCGGCCGCGATCAACGCCACGGCCCAGCCGGCGCTGAACACCCAATCCGGCACCACGGCGTGGGCATTTGACACGCCCACTTTCTCGCCGTTCAGCCCGCGCAGCAGCATCAGGGGATCGCCCCACAGCGAGCCGATCCAGAAGCCGAAATTGACCAGCAGGACCGCGGTGCGCGACGCGGTCAGCGCGATGCGCTCGTAATCGGCCGGCAGGCGCTTGGAGGCGTGATAGGCCACGAGCGCCAGCGCGCCGAACAGCACGATGGTCAGCGTCGGCTCGAAGATCGCCAGCGAATACATGGCGTGGCTGTAGCCGGTGCGCGCGCCGAGGCAGGCTGATGCAGCCAACACAGCCAATGCAGCCAATAGGCTCGACCGCGCCGCCATGGAAGCGAGGGCGAACGCCACCGTGACAATGAGCGAGGACGACAGCGAGCCGTTGCCGTAGGCCAGTACGCCGCCGCCGAACATCAAGGCGCCAATCACCAGGCAGATCTGGCCGAACACGTTCCACTGCGTTGCGCGGTTGAACACCACAGCGCAGCCGAGCGCGAACAACGCGACGCCGAGGCCCACCGCGGTCAGCGGGGTCGGCACCAGCGCCACCGCACCGGCGGCGACCGACACCACGCCGAAACCGATCAGGATGTTGATGCCGAGCGAGCCGGTCTCGTGCGAAGCGAGCATCTTCAGCCGCTCGGCCTCGGCGGCCGTGAGCTTGCCCTCTTCCAGCAGCTTGGAAATATCGAGTGTGACCTTCATGGCGTCCCCTGGCCGATGCCCGGCCTAACCTAGCACGGCGCCGGCGGGCCGGGACGATCCCGGCCCTTTCCCGGCCCGCCTTGCACCATTGCTTTGTCGCGCATGGGACTTATCCGGTTCATCGGAACGGGCGGCCGGTGCGCACGGCGAGCGGCGCGCAGGTACGCGAGCCGCTATATCGCCGCTCGGTCGAACGCTGGCGTGCCGTCGAGGATCAGTTGGGGCCGCTGCGCGAAGCGTTGGGCTTTGATCGGAGATCGGTGATCGTCGTGGCGCGCGCGCCTCACCGCAAAGCGTCGAGCACCGTCACCGCCGCTTCCAGTTCGGCCTGACGATAGGCGCGGCGGGAAAGCGCCACCTCGTCGCGGCCCCACTGCGTCATTTGCCAGTCCTCGTCGACATGGGCGGCGGCCCAGGCGGTTTCCGCGTTGAGCCGTCCGTGCACCAAGGCCAAGGCCAACAGTGCCGAACCGGTGAGCGTGGTGATCGACGACACCGCGCCGAGCCGCCAGGGATCGGACGGAATCGCGCGGCGCGCGCCGGCGATGGCTTCAACCGGCTGCGCGGCGTGCATCACGCCTTCGACCTGCACAAAGCGGGCGCCGAACGCTTCATGCGCCCAGGCAAGCACCGGGTCCCACGTCTGGCCCTGCAGCGCGACCAGCCCCGCGGGCGCGTCGGCGCGATAACAGACGAGATCGGAGCCGAGGTATTTCTCGACCTCCGCGGCGACCGGTCCGGGCGCGTCGCTGACGGCGTCGATCACCGCGTTGGCGAGCCGGGTGAGCGGCATGCGGCCGGGATCGATCACCTGCTCCTGCGCGTTCCATTCCCCGGCAATGGCTTCGGCCAGGCCCGGCGTGGGCGCGGCCAAGAGCCGCCGCAACGGGGTGCGCACCGGCTTGCCGTCGAGGGTGACCGGGAACCCCTCCTCCGCCCCCTCGCCGGCCGTGGCCCGCGTGTAGAAGCGCTGGCGCAGCGGCGGCCGCATGGCGCGGCGGGCCGCCTCCATGGGGTCGGCGGGCTGGTTGTCGTAGATGTCGTCGAAGATCTCGCGCATGGGCTCTGAATTGGGCTTCGCAAGTGCGAAAGAACCGGCGGAACCGGCGATGTTCCCTATATGGGAGAACATCGCGCTTTCGTCCACCACGCGCGCCGCCGCCCGGCCCGGCAGCGCCGGGTTTTGCGGTTTCGGCCGTTACTACAATGGGGGAAAGCGAAAACCCCGAGACACGGGCAAACGTGTCGTCGAAGGAGGTGGCCATGGCTCTCAGGACAATCATCGCACCGTTGGCGGCGGCGCTCTTTGCGTCAGCCGTCGCCTGGACCCCGGCCGGCGCGGCCATATTCGGCGGCGGTGGCGGCAGCAGCAGCGGCAGCCAGAGCGCGGCCCCTTCCGGCGGCGGCTCCAGCGGCGGCGGGTCATTCCGTAGCGGCGGCGGTGGCGCCCGCTCGGCGCCCGCCCAGCGCAGTAGGAATAATTCCCGTGGCAGCCGTCCCCGCCACAATTACAATTATCGGCACGGCGGCTACCCGCGGGATGGCTACCGCCGTCACTACGGCAGTGGCGGCGCGTTCATCTTCCCCTGGGGCGCGTTCGGCGCGCCCGACCCCTCTTACTATGAGGACGACGGCACCATCGTCTGCGGTTATCGGCGGGTGCGCTACCACGGCCGCTGGGTGCGGCAGCGCTACTGCTGGCGCGAGTATTGGTGACGCGCCGAACGGGCGGTTTTTCGCGCCCCGGTCAAAAAGCCGCTTTCAGAATCCCGTGATGGTGCAGCGCAAAAGGCGCCGCGCGGACGACGGATTCCGGCGACGTTCGGCCGCCGGAAGCCGCCATGCGCGCGCCTTATTGATGCGTTGGAAAGTGGCCTCCTAAGCCGTCTATGACAAGTTTCACAGGGCGGGAAACGCAAGCTCTCACTTGCGGTTGATAGGATGCGGCCATGACGGAAGGATAGGTAGCCTTAACGCTTGTCAGGCCATAGTATCCCTCTCGGAATCGTGCCGGACGACAAGGCCGATCGGGAGGACATCAGCCGCACGCGGCTGCCACGCACCACCGTCGAGTACCCGCGTAGCGGAGGGGCGTTTCGAGGAGTCAATGAAAACTACCGACATTGCTGCGCCGGACTACTTCCACAAGGTCGTTGATTGCCAATGGGCCTGTCCGGCCCACACCCCGGTCCCCGAATACATTCGGCTGATCGCGCAGGGGCGTTATAGCGACGCCTACATGATCAATTGGAAATCGAACGTGTTTCCGGGAGTCCTCGGCCGCACCTGCGACCGCCCGTGCGAACCGGCGTGCCGGCGCGTGCGCGTCGAGAACGAACCGGTGGCGATCTGCCGCTTGAAGCGCGTCGCCGCCGATTACAAAGACGACGTGAGCGAGCGCATGCCGAAGCCGGCCGCGCGCAAGAACGGCAAGCGCATCGCGCTGGTCGGCGCCGGCCCCGCCTCGCTGACGGTGGCGCGCGATCTGGCGCCGCTCGGTTACCATTGCGTCGTGTTCGACGGCGATCCCAAAGCCGGCGGCATGATCCGCACGCAGATTCCGAAATTCCGTCTGCCCGACAGCGTGATCGACGAGGAATGCGGCTACATCCTCGATCTCGGCGTGGAGTTCCGCGGCGGCACCCGCATCGACAGCCTGAAGGCGCTGCTGGCCGAAGGCTGGGACGCGGTGTTCGTCGGCTCCGGCGCGCCGCGCGGGCGCGACCTCGACGTTCCGGGCCGCCAGGAAGCGGCCAAGAACATCCACATCGGCATCGACTGGCTGAACTCGGTGTCGTTCGGCCACACCACCAAGATCGGCAAGCGCGTGGTCGTGCTCGGCGGTGGCAACACCGCCATGGACTGCTGCCGCTCGGCGCGCCGGCTCGGCGGCGAGAAGGTCGACGTGGTGGTGCGCTCAGGCTTCGAGGAGATGAAGGCGTCGCCTTGGGAAAAGGAAGACGCCATGCACGAAGGCATCCCGATCCATAACTTCCTCGTGCCGAAGGAATTCACCCACGACAACGGCAAGCTGACCGGCATCACCTTCGAGCACGTGAAGGCGGAATACGACGCCAAGGGCCGGCGCAAGCTGGTGCCGTCGGGCGAGCCCGACCAGCACTTCCCCTGCGACGACGTGCTGGTGGCGGTCGGCCAGGAAAACGCCTTCCCCTGGGTCGAACGCGACATCGGCATCGAATTCGACGACAAGTGGGACATGCCCAAGGTCGACGAGCAGACCATGGTCTCGACCAACCCGAAGGTCTTCTTCGGCGGCGACGCCGCCTTCGGGCCGAAGAACATCATCTGGGCGGTGGCGCACGGCCACGAGGCCGCGGTCTCCATCGACAAGTTCCTCAACGGCGAGGACATCGCCGAGCGCCCTCTCCCGGCGGTCGAGCTGATCAGCCAGAAGATGGGCATCCACGAATGGTCCTACGACAACGAGATCGAGCCCGATAAGCGCTACAAGGTGCCGCATCGGGACACCGTGGTGGCGCTGAAGGATATCAAGGCGGAGGTCGAGCTCGGCTACGACGAGATGCTGGCCTGGAAGGAAGCCGGGCGCTGCCTGAACTGCGACGTGCAGACGGTGTTCGCGGCGCCACTTTGCATCGAGTGCGACGCCTGCGTCGACATCTGCCCGATGGACTGCATCACCTTCACGCTGAACGGCGAGGAAGCCGATCTGCGCACCCGCCTCAACGCGCCCTCGCCGCATCTGGAACAGGCCCTCTATGTGCAGGACGGCCTCAAGACCGGACGGGTGATGGTGAAAGACGAGGACGTCTGCCTGCATTGCAGCCTTTGCGCCGAGCGTTGCCCGACCGGCGCCTGGGACATGCAGAAATTCATGCTGGAAATGACCCACGCAGGTAATTCATGTCGACCGCAACGCCGCTCAGCCGCGTAAACGACTTCGTCGTCCGCTTCGCCAACGTCAACGGGTCGGGCTCGGCCAGCGCCAACGAGATGTTCGCCCGCGCCATTCTGCGCATGGGCATCCCGGCGGCGCCGCGCAACATCTTCCCCTCCAACATCCAAGGCCTGCCGACCTGGTACGAGGTGCGCGTCTCCGAGGAAGGCCATCTCGGCGCCCGCGGCGGCACCGACCTGATGGTGGCGATGAACCCGCAGACCTTCGACAAGGATATCGAAGGGATCGAGCCGGGCGGCTACCTGCTCTATGACTCGACCAAGCCGCTGCCGAAATCCAAGTTCCGCGACGACGTTACCGTCATCGGCATACCGCTGACCGCGATCTGCAATCGCGAATACACCGATCCGCGCCAGCGTCAGCTTTTCAAGAACATCATTTATATCGGCGCCCTCACCGCGCTCATCGACATGGACGTCGACGTGGTCGAGAAGCTGATCGGCGAGCAGTACAAGGGCAAGGACAAGCTGATCGCGCCCAACATCAAGGCGCTGCATATCGGCCGCGACTACGCCACGCTCAATCTCGACTGCCCGATCGGGCTGCGGCTGAAGAAGAGCGACAAGGTCGGCGACCGCATCTTCATCGAGGGCAATTCGGCCGCCGCGCTCGGCGCGGTCTACGGCGGCGCCACCGTCTGCGCCTGGTATCCGATCACGCCGTCCTCGTCGCTCGCCGACGCCTTCACCCGCCACTGCGCCAAGCTGCGGATCGATGCGGAAACCGGCCAGGCCAAATACGCCATCGTCCAGGCCGAGGACGAACTCGCCTCCATCGGCATGGTGATCGGCGCCGGCTGGAACGGCGCGCGCGCCTTCACTGCCACGTCCGGCCCCGGCATCTCGCTGATGCAGGAATTCATCGGGCTCGCCTATTTCGCCGAGATCCCGGCGGTGATCTTCAACGTGCAACGCGCCGGCCCCTCGACCGGCATGCCGACGCGCACCCAGCAGTGCGACCTCATCTCCTGCGCCTATGCCTCGCACGGCGACACCAAGCATGTGCTGCTGTTCCCGGAGAACCCGGCGGAGGCCTTCGACTTCGGCGCGCAGGCCTTCGACCTCGCCGACCGGCTGCAGACCGTCGTCTTCGTCATGCTCGATCTCGAGATCGGCATGAACCACCATCTCTGCCGGCCGCTCGCCTGGGACGACGCCAAGGCCTATGACCGCGGCAAGGTGATGACCGCGGAAGAGCTGGAGGCCGGCAAGGAGTTCGGCCGCTATCTCGATGTCGACGGCGACGGGGTCACCTACCGCACGTATCCCGGCACGCACCCGACCAAGGGCTCGTTCTTTACCCGCGGCACCTCGCGCGACCGCTACGCGCGTTACACCGAGGACGGCGCGGCCTATGTCGACAATATGCAGCGGTTGATCCGCAAGTTCGACACCGCCAAGGACCTGGTGCCGCGGCCGCTGCAGGCCAACGCCGACAAGCCCACGAAGTACGGCGTCATCTATTACGGCTCGACCTCGCCGGCGATGGACGAGGCCATCCACATGATCGAGGCGCGCGGCCACGCCGTCGACCGCCTGCGCATCCGCGCCTTCCCGTTCCACTCCAGCGTCGCAAGCTTCGTCGCCGACCACGACTTCGTCTACGTGGTCGAGCAGAACCGCGACGCCCAGCTACGTTCGTTGATCGTCAACGAGGTCGGCATCGATCCTGTCCGGCTGGTGCCGGTGCTGCACTACGACGGCACGCCGATCACCGCGCGCTTCATCGCGAACACCATCGGCGACCACCTCGACCAGATGTCGGTCAAGCCGGCCAAGGTAACGTCATGACCTATCTCGCCAAGCCCAAGTTCCACCACCCCAACCTGCCGAAGAACGAGCTCGGCTATACCCACCGGGATTACGAGGGCACGGTCTCGACCCTGTGCGCCGGCTGCGGCCACGACTCGATCACGGCCTCGATCATCCAGGCCTGCTTCGAGCTGTCGATCGAGCCGCACCGCGTCGCCAAGATCTCCGGCATCGGCTGCTCGTCGAAGACGCCGACCTACTTCCTCGGCAATTCGCACGGCTTCAATTCGGTGCACGGCCGCATGCCGTCGGTGCTGACCGGCGCCAATCTCGCCAACCGCGATCTGATCTATCTCGGCGTCTCCGGCGACGGTGACAGCGCCTCGATCGGCTTGGGTCAGTTCGCGCACTGCCTGCGCCGCGCCGTCAACATGGTCTATATCGTGGAGAACAACGGCGTCTACGGCCTCACCAAGGGCCAGTTCTCCGCCACCGCCGACCGCGGCTCCAAGTCCAAGCGCGGCATGATCAATACCGACAATTCCATCGACCTCGCGGCGATGGCGCTGCAGATCGGCGCGAGCTTCGTCGCCCGCTCCTTCTCCGGCGACAAGCATCAGTTGGTGCCGATCATCAAGGCGGCGATCGCCCACAAGGGCGCCGCCTTCATCGACGTCATTTCGCCGTGCATCGCCTTCAACAACCACGCCGGCTCGACCAAGAGCTTCGACTTCGTGCGCGAGCACAACGAAGCCGTGAACCGGCTCGATTTCATGTCGAGCCGTATGCCGATCGAGGTGAAGTACGAACCCGGTTCGGTCGAGGTGGTGGAGCAGCACGACGGCTCCAAGCTCACCTTGCGCAAGCTCGACGCCGACTACGAGGTGCACGACCGCACCGCGGCCTTGGGATTCCTGCAGCACCACGCCGCCAAGGGGCAGATCGTCACCGGCCTGCTCTACATGGAGCCGGAAGCGGAAGATCTGCACGCGCATCTGCGCACGGTCGAGACCCCGCTCAACGCGCTGGGCGAGACAGAACTCTGCCCGGGCCAGGCGACGCTCGACAAAATCAACGCCAGCTTGCGGTAGGCGCTCTTCCCGAGCGTGTCTTGGCCGGGCTCGTCACCGCAAGTCGCTATACCCGACTTGCGGCATAACCAAATTTGCGCAACTCGGGCAGGCCCGAGTTGCGCATGCCATCTCTCTTAGATAGGCACGGTACGCCCCTCGGCGGGACGCCCGGGACAAACGCGGGCACGACGTCGGACATCATGCACCGTGCGCAACGATATTGAGGTCTGCCCATGAACAAGCGCCCGCTCGGCCGCTCCGGTCTTGAAATCGCCCCGCTGATGCTCGGCGGCAATGTGTTCGGCTGGACCGTCGATCTGGCGGCCTCCTGCGCGATCCTCGACGCCTTCGTCGACGCCGGGTTCAACGCCGTCGACACCGCCGACAGCTATTCGCGCTGGGCGCCCGGCCACGAGGGCGGCGAGTCCGAGATCGTCATCGGCAAGTGGCTGAAAGGCAGCGGCAAGCGCGACAAAGTCATCATCGCCACCAAGCTCGGCGAGGACATAGGCGAAGGCCGGTCGTTGCGCAAAGAATACATCCTGCGCGCCTGCGAGGCCTCGCTGCGGCGGCTACAGACGGACCATATCGATCTGTATCTCACCCATTTCGACGACGACGTGACCCCGGTCGAAGAAACGATGGAGGCCTATGCCCAGCTCATCAAGACCGGCAAGGTGCGGGCCATCGGCGCCTCCAATCTCAGCCCGGAGCGGCTAGAAGCTTCACTCGCCGCCAGCAAGACGCTCGGCATCCCGCGCTACGAAGTCCTGCAGCCGCTCTACAGTCTGGTCGAGCGCCAACGCTTCGAGCAAAACTACGCGGAAATCTGCCGGCGCGAGAAGCTCGGCGTCATCACCTATTATGCGCTCGCCGCCGGCTTTCTCACCGGCAAGTACCGCACCGCCGCTGACGCCGCCGGCAACGCAGCGCGCGGCGGCAAGGTGAAGAACTATCTGAACGAACGGGGCTTGGGCGTCCTGCAGACGCTCGACGACGTCGCCGCCCGCCATGGCGCGACGCCCGCGCAGGTGTCGCTGGCCTGGCTGATCGCGCAGCCGCTGGTCACCGCGCCCATCGTCAGCGCCACCAGCCTCGACCAGCTACACGATATTCTGAAGGCGCCGTCGATCGCGCTGACGCCCGAGGACCTCGCCGCGCTCGACCGGGCCAGCGCTTAACCCGCCAGCGCGACCTCTTCCGGCGGCACGTAAGGCACATCACGCACCTGTCCGCGCCCGAGCGCGGCACTCACGAAGCGGTCGCGTCCGGCGTCCTTGGCGGCATAGAGCAGCCGGTCGGCCAGCGCCACCAGGGCGTCCGGGCCGCCGGCGAATTCGTCGGTGGTGGCGACGCCGATGCTGATGGTCAGCCGCGGCCCCGCAGGCGAGTTCGGATGCGGGATGGCCACCGCGCGAACGGCCCGCAGCAACCGGCCGGCCACGAGACGCGCGCCGGCCTCGTCGATCGCCGGCAACAGGCAGATGAATTCCTCGCCGCCGTAACGGGCGACCAGATCGCCCGGCCGGCCCACGGCATTGACCAGCACGCGCGCCACCTGGCGCAGGCATTCGTCGCCCCGCTGATGACCGCAATGGTCGTTGAAGGCCTTGAAGTGATCGACATCGATCATCAGCAGCGAGAGCGGCAGGCGCGCGCGCGCCGCGCGGTCCCATTCGCGCGCCAGCGCCGCATCGAAGCGGCGGCGGTTGGCGATGCCGGTAAGCGCGTCGGTCGACAGCAATTGCTGCAACACGAGGCGCTGGGCGTATTGCATGCGCTGGCTACGCTGCAAGGCGTTGGCGGCGGTAAAGCCGAGCGCGTTCGCCAGCAACAGCCAGAGGATGCCGCGATAGATTTCGCTTCCCGGCATTGGTGCGTGTGGGAGCAGCGTCCACCACAACGGCGCAATGATGGAAAATGCGGCGGCCATGCCCATCGAAACGACGAAGCGGACCGGCAAATAAAGATAGATGACGAACAAGGTGGTCACGATCAGCGGCAGCCACATGGCGACCAGGGTTGGCTGGATCGACAACATTGTTAACCGCAGGGCGGTGCCCGCGACACCGACTGACACCGCGGCGATTTCCAGCGACTGGGGCGTGCGCTGGCAGCGGAATACGAGTGCAGCGACGGCCGGGATGGCCAGCGAGATCAGCGGCGGATAGAGCGGCACTTCGCTGCCGCCGTTGTAAAGAGCGTTATAGAGGCGGCCGAGAAAGATCATCAGGCCGGCCGCACCCACCAAACCCATCAACAGCAGCAACCGGCGTTTGTCGTCGGAAAACCGATCCTGCCGGTACGCATGCTCGTATCGCGGATCGACGAGCTGCGCGGTCCAGCGCGTGACCGCCACCGGCTGCGTAACCGGCAGCGCGGCATCGATGGCAGGTGAAGCATTTGATTGCACGGTCATAAGGAATCCCGGCAGCAGCGAGGCCCCTCCTGTAGACCAGCAGCCGTTGATAAACCCCTAGCGTGCTTGTAAATTTTAACGCCGCACGCGGCCTTATGTTCAGGAACCGCTAACCATCACGCGGCAAATCGGCCTCCAGTTCGGCAATGCGCTTCTTATCTTCTTCGCTCCAGGACGCCTCCAATCCGCGCCCGCTCTCCAGGAAGCTCTTGAGGCTCGATAGTACCGCCGGCCAGCCGCCCTTGATGCTCTCATAGACCTTGCTGCCTTCGTCGAAATCGTCGTGCACGACGGTGAGCCGGACTTGGGTTTTGAACGGCTCGAGCGTGAAGGTGACGCGCGAGGGGCGCTCGCCGTCCATGCC
Source organism: uncultured Pseudomonadota bacterium (assembly GCA_963829785.1). Classification (GTDB taxonomy): domain Bacteria; phylum Pseudomonadota; class Alphaproteobacteria; order Rhizobiales; family Xanthobacteraceae; genus Pseudolabrys. The sequence continues at coordinate 262,838 of CAWHJZ010000019.1, forward strand.
CTTGTAGAGCGGGTGCCAGCTATACGACAGCCGCCGCGGCGGATCGCTCTCGAGCAGTGTGTCGCGATGCACTTGCTTGCCGCCCGGGCTGACGGCGATGACGGGATCGCCGGCCTTGCCGCCCGCCGAAACACGATAGCCGAACCAATATTTTTCGGTCATGTCCGGATCGGTGAGCGCCTGCCAGACTTTCTCCGGTGTCGAGGCGATGTAGGTGACGTAGACGAAGCTCGGTTTACTCATCACGCTTCTCCAGACCTTTTTTCAATTCACTCAGCGCCTGCAGCCGGTGACGCTCGAACTTGCCGATCCAGCGCTCGGCGATCTCGTGGATCGGCACCGGATTGAGGTAGTGCAGCTTCTCGCGGCCCCGCCGCACGGTGGCGACCAAGTTGGCCTCCTCCAGGATGGCGAGATGCTTGCTCACCGCCTGCCGCGTCATGTGCGAGCCGGATTTGGCGAGGCGCTGGCAGAGCTCGCCCAGGGTCTGGCCGTTGTCGGCGCGCAAGCGGTCGAGCAGCTCCCGCCGGCTGGCGTCGGCCAGCGCCTTGAACACGAGATCCATGCCGCCATCCATGGCCACAATATGCAACCTTTTGGTTGCCTGTCAAGCGACATCGGGCGTTTCTTGGATGGAACCCCGCCGCGGGCGGAGGCGTTTTGCTGGACCATGTCCAGCCGCCCCTCCCGCAAGACCCAAACGAAATCCAAGCCGCAGAGCGGCAGCGACGACACGCAGAAAGGCATCACGCGGGAAGAGGTGAAGGCCGTCGAGGAAATGTCGACGCCGCGCACGCCGGTGATCTACGAGGTGGTGCGCCGGCTCGGCGACGAGGAAATGCATCGCCCCGCCATTTCGCTCTGGTGGTCGGGCGTGGCGGCGGGGCTTTCCATGAGCTTTTCGCTGCTGGCGGAAGCGATCCTGGAAAGTCACCTGCCCGACGCCGCATGGCGCCCGCTGGTGTCCAATCTCGGCTATTCGGTCGGCTTTCTGATGACGATCATGGCCCGCCAGCAATTGTTCACCGAGAGCACCATCACCGTCGTGCTGCCGGTGCTCCAGGACCTGACCTGGCGCAACCTCTCTCGCATGGGTCGGCTGTGGGCGATCGTGCTCGCCGCCAATCTCACCGGCACGCTATTCGCCGCGCTGTTCTGCCTGTATTCGCCGGCGCTGAGCGCCGACTTGCTGCACGGCATGATCGAGGTCAGCCGAGAACTGCTGGCGCTCGGCTGGTGGGACATGCTGTTTCGCGGCATCGCCTCCGGCTTCCTGGTCGCCGCCATGGTGTGGATGATCCCGGCCGCAGAGCACGCCCAGTTCCAGGTCATCACGCTGATGACGTGGCTGATCGCGGTCGGCGGCTTCACCCATATCGTCGCGGGCAGCATGGAAGCCTATCTGCTGGTGCTCAACGGCAATGCAGACTGGTGGTGGATGCCGTTCGAGTTCGCCGTGCCGGTGCTGATCGGCAATATGATCGGCGGCACCGCGCTGTTCGCGGTAATTTCCTATGCGCAGGTGATGAAGGAGCTTTAGGCCGTCACTGATTGACGCATCTGCCGATATAGGCGCTGCGGTTGCCGGCGGCCTCGCCATAGACGCCGGCCTGGTGCGCGCAGCGCGCGGCGCGATCCTGGAAGGACTCGGTGCCGTTTGGGCCGGACGGCGACATCGTCGGCAGATTGGGCAGCACGCGGCCGGTTTCCGGCACCACGATCGGCGGCGGCACCTTGGCCGTCGGCGCCGGTGCTTCGGGCCGCGCCGGGCGCTGCCTGCCGATGTGTTCGCGGGTGCCGCGCGGCGACTGGTATTTGGGGGCCAGCCAGGGTTCTGGCTTGGCATTCTTCTGCCCCGGCTCCGGCCGGATGATCGAATAGGGATCGTCCGCCGCCTGAATCTGGGCCGGCAGCGCCGAAACAATCAGCGCAAGCAAAGCAAAAGAAATCGAGTATGCGCGCGGCATGGCGCTTAGATAGGAAGCGCGCGGGCGGACGGCTACTCCTCCTCCGGCGCGTCCTCGATCGGATCGTAGCGGGTGATGTCGAAGCCGAGCAGGTTCCAGCTCTGCTGCATGTGCGGCGGCAGCGGCGCCGAGACGTCGATGATACCGCCGCGCGGATGCGGCACCGCGATGCGGCGGGCCAAGAGATGCAGCTTTTGCTGAAGGCCGCCCGGCACTTCCCAGTTCTCGATGTTGAAGTATTTCGGATCGCCGACGATGGGGTGGCCGATATGGGCCATGTGCGCGCGCAGTTGATGGGTGCGGCCGGTCACCGGCTTGAGCGACAGCCAGGCGAGCCGCTGCGCCGCCGTCTCCACCACAGCGTAATAGGTGACCGCGTGCATCGCGTTCTTGTCGCCGTGCTTGGCGATCCGCATGAACGAGTCTTCTTCAAGCTCCTGCTTGGCGAGATAGGTGGAGACCCGGCCCTGGCGCGGCTTGGGCACGCCCGCGACCAGCGCCCAATAGATCTTGCGCGCCGAGCGCGAGCGGAAGGTCTTGGCGAGCGCGGCGGCGGCAAAGCGGGTCTTCGCCACCAGCAGGCAGCCGGCGGTGTCCTTGTCGAGCCGATGCACCAGCCGCGGCCGCTGCGCGTCGGCGCCCGGCCCGCGCAAGGCGCCGAGCATGCCGTCGATATGGCGGGTGGTGCCGGAGCCGCCCTGCACGGCGAGCCCCATGGGCTTGTTGAGCACCATGACGTCGTCGTCTTCGTAGAGCATGATCGACTTCAGGAAGGCGCGGTCCTGCTGCGCGCTCGGCGCGTCGGCGCCTACGCGCGGCGCTTCCAGCTTGAGCGGCGGGATGCGTATCGACTGGCCGGCGACGAGCCGCGCCTTCGGCTCGGTGCGCTTGCCGTTCACGCGCACCTCGCCTTTGCGAATGATGCGCTGGATATGGCTGAACGACAGGCCGGGAAAGCGCGCCTCGAAGAAGCGGTCGACGCGCATGTCGTTTTCGTCGGGGGTGACGGTGACGGTCTGCACGGCGGCGGGCAGGAGCGGCGCCGGCTTTACCTCCTTCTCAGGCATGGACTGCGGGCGCGCCGGCGCTGGCCGGCCTTGGCCGACCTGCGCACGCTTATTGCGATCCCGGGTAAACCCGAGACCGGCGGACGGCGCCCGCGCGCCATTTCCCTTCGCGGCGCGCTTCGCACGCGCCTCAGGGTGACGGTGAGATTTCTGCGGCTCGCCGCGTTCCTCGGATCGGGGGCCGGCTTTGGACTTGCCGGCGCGCGCGGCGGCGCGGCCGCCACTTTTCGCCCCGCGCGGCTGATGCCGCGGGCCGGCCGTCTGTTTGCCCCCGCCCGGCTGGCGCGGGCCGCTTCGTCCGCGGCTCATGATACGTTCGGTTCCTTGCTGCTTTTCGACCGCTCGGCGATACCGCGCGCTTGTCGCACGGTTTGCCCGCAGGGTCACGACTTTCCCGAAAGGCCCCCGGCGCGTGAATGCCAGCCGGTTTCGCGCTAACATCGGCGCTGTAGATGCCGGAGGAACCGTCCCGTCATGAACGTCGCCCCACCCGATCTCGCCAAGGGCCTTGCCGCCATCGGCCGCACCATCGACCCGCCGGCGACGGCGGCGCTCTACGCACCGCTGCACGGCCTGCCGCCCTACCCCGGCGTCCGGATCGCGCGCGACATCCAATACGGGCCAGCCGAGCGTAACCGGCTCGACGTCTTCAGCGCCGAGCCGGCCGCGGCGACGGCACGGCCGGTGCTGCTGTTCGTCCACGGTGGCGGTTTCGTCGCCGGCGACAAGCACACGCCGGGTACGCCCTTCCACGACAACATCGGCGTCTGGGCCGCGCGCCACGGCCTGGTCGGGGTCACCATGACCTACCGGCTGGCGCCGCAGGCGCCCTGGCCGGCGGGCGCCGAGGACGTCGCCGCCGCCGTGCGCTGGGTGCGGGACAATATCGGCCAGTACGGCGGCGATCCCGCCCGCATCTATCTGATGGGCCATTCGGCCGGGGCGACCCACGTCTCCACTTACGTCGCGCACCCGGCCATTCACGGTGCCGACGGACCCGCTCTCGCCGGTTTGATCCTCTCCTCCGGCATCTACGATCTCAGGACGTTCCCGCTGACCGATGAGCGGTATCGGTCCTATTACGGCGAGGACGCGAGCCTTTACGCCGAACGCTCCGCGCTACCGGGCCTGGCGCAGAGCGCGCTGCCGGTGCTGCTGATCCATGCCGAGCTCGATCCACCGCCCTTCGTCCAGCAGGCCGAGGGCTTGCGTGACGCGCTGAGCCAAGCGGGCAGCGCGCCGCGCTTCCTCGGGCTTGCCGGCCACAACCATTTGTCGGGGAGCTATTCGATCGGCACCGCGGATACCGCCATGAGCGGCGCGATCCTGGCGTTCATCGGCAAGAGCGCATAGCCCTTCACGACTCGCCGCCCCGCTCTTTCCTCAGCTTGGCCCAGTAATCCAGCCGCTTCCTGATCTCGCGCTCGAAGCCGCGTTCGGGCGGATTGTAAAATTTTTGGCGCGGCAAGGCTTCCGGAAAATAATTCTGCCCGGAGAAGGCTTCTTCCTGATCGTGGTCGTAGGCGTAACCGCGGCCGTAGCCTTCGTCCTTCATGAGATTGGTCGGCGCGTTGAGGATATGCTTGGGCGGCAGCAGCGAGCCGGCCTGCTTGGCGATGCGCATGGCGGCGCCGTAGGCGGCATAGCCGGCATTGGATTTGGGCGCGGTGGCGCAATAGAGCACGGCCTGCGCGATGGCGAGCTCGCCTTCGGGCGAACCCAGGAAATCGAACGCATCCTTGGCGGCGTTGGCGATCACCAGCGCCTGCGGATCGGCGAGCCCGATGTCCTCGATCGCCATGCGCACCACGCGGCGCGCCACGTAAAGCGGCGGCTCGCCGGCATCCAGCATGCGGCAGAGATAATAGAGCGCAGCGTCGGGATCGGAGCCGCGCACCGACTTGTGCAGCGCCGAGATCAGATTGTAATGGCCGTCCTGCGCCTTGTCGTAGATCGGCGCGCGCCGCTGCACGATCTCCTGCAGCTTGGCGGCGTCGAAGACTTCGCCGGGCCGCGCGGCACGCCAGACTTCTTCGGCCAGCGTGAGCGAAGCGCGGCCGTCGCCGTCGGCCATGCCGACCAGCGTTTCACGCGCCTGTTCGTCGAGCGGCAGCGGCTTGCCGTCGATACGCTCGGCGCGTTCCAACAGCTTTTCGATCGCCGCGGCATCGAGCGACTTGAACACCAGCACGCGGGCGCGCGACAACAGCGGCGCGTTGAGCTCGAACGACGGGTTCTCGGTGGTGGCGCCGACCAGCACGATGGTGCCGTCCTCCATCACCGGCAGGAACGAGTCCTGCTGCGCGCGGTTGAAGCGATGGATCTCGTCGACGAACAGCAGCGTGCCCTGCCCCAGCTCGCGGCGGCGGCGCGCCTCCTCGAACACTTTTTTCAAATCGGCGACACCGGTGAAGATCGCCGAGATCTGCTCGAAGTGCAGATCGGTCGCCTGCGCCAGCAGCCGCGCCACCGTGGTCTTGCCGGTGCCGGGCGGGCCCCAGAACACGAGGCTGCCGAGCGAGCGCGTCGACAGCATGCGCGTCAGTACGCCGTCGGGACCGAGCAGATGGTCCTGCCCCACCACTTCGTCGAGCGTCTGCGGGCGCAGCCGATCGGCAAGCGGGCGCGGCGCGTCACGCTCGAGCCCCGCGGCGGCGAACAGCGTCGGCCCGGTCGCCTTGGCGCGCGGGGTCATGGGTGCCTCACCCGCTGAACTCCACCGAGATGTTGCGCCCGCCGCGCCGCACCACCATGCGCCAGCGGTAGGTGGGCTGGCCGGCGACGCGCGCCAACTCACGCGTGTTGTCGATGCGCTGGCCGTTGATGGAGACGATGATGTCGCCGCGGCGGAAGTTGAAGCGCTCGGCGAAGGAGCCGCCTTCGATGCCGGTGACGACAACGCCGGTGTCGCTATTGCCGAGCCCCATCTCGTCGGCCAGCGCCGGCGACAGGTCGGCGACGCTGGCGCCGCCGAGCGGGCTGCGCGCGCGGATGGTGATCTCGTTGCGCGGCCGGTCGGGCGCCGTGCGCAAGGCCACCGTCGCGCTCGTTGCGCGGCCGTTGCGCAGAACCTCGAGCTTGGCGGTGCCGCCGAGCGGCTTGGTGGCGAGGCGGTAGTCGAACGTCTTGACGTCCTCGACCGGCTGGCCGTCGATGCTTGTGATCAGGTCGCCGGGCTTGAGACCCGCCCGCGCCGCCGGGCCGTCGCGATAGACATTGGCGACCAGCGCCCCGGTCGGGCGCTTCAGCCCCAAGCCCTCGGCGATGGCGGGGGTGACCGCCTGCAGCCTGGCGCCGAGCCAGGGCCGCCGCACCGCATGGCTGCCGGCTTCGGCCGAGGCGACCACCACTTTGACCATGGTCGAGGGGATGGCGAAGCCGATGCCCTGCGAACCGCCCGAGCGCGACAGGATCATGTTGTTGATGCCGACCAGATTGCCGTTCAGGTCGACCAGCGCGCCGCCGGAATTGCCGGGATTGATGGCGGCGTCGGTCTGAATGAAGAACTGGTAGTTGCTGGAGCCGACATCCGTGCGCGCCACGGCCGAGACGATGCCGTGGGTGACCGTCTGCCCGACCCCGAACGGATTGCCGATCGCCAGCACCACGTCGCCGACCTGCAGCGCGTCCGAATTGCCGAATTGCAGGTACGGGAAACGCTTCCCCCCGTCCTTGATGCGCAGCACGGCGAGATCGCTGCGCTTGTCTTCGAGCACGACCGAGGCCTCGAACTCGCGCTTGTCGGTCAGCGCGATCTTGATGTCGGTGGCGCCCTTGATCACGTGCACGTTGGTGACGATGAGGCCGGAAGGGTCGACGATCACGCCGGAGCCGAGCGAGCGCTGCACCTGCCGGCCGCCATTCCCGGGGACGCCGAAGAAGTGGCGGAAGATCGGATCGTCGAACAGCGGATTGCGGTTGCGCACCACCTTGGCGGCATAGACGTTGACCACCGCCGGGGACACCCGCTTCACCACCGGCGCGTAGGAAAGTTGCAACTGCGCTTGCGTCGGCACCACGCGCTGTTGCGCCAAAGCGGGCCCCGGCCCGGCTGCCGGCAGGACCAGCAGGCCGGCGAGCGTGAGGACGGCGGTGGCGGTGGAGAGGCGTGCAGTCAGGGGCATAGGCGGATTTCCCGGCGCGGCTGTCGTCAGAGCTGGCAACCAGCCCGACGAAGAAGGAGTCGCACCCAGATATAGGCCGTCGAGGGGCCTAAATGAAGGCGGCGTCCTGTCTCGCCAGCGGGGCCCCCCGCCTTGCAACCGGGCCGCGGCTGGGCGACAGGAGGACACTCGCTGTAACGTTTCCCGGAGATCGCCCCATGAAGGCCGTCGGCTACCGCCACTCGCTCCCCAGCGCGGACCCGCAGTCGCTGGGTGACATCACGGCCGATGTGCCCAGGCCCGGCCCCCGCGACCTGCGGGTGGCGGTCAAGGCGGTCTCGGTCAACCCGATCGACACCAAGATGCGCATGCGGGCCGAAGCCAAGCCCGGGGAGCCGCCGAAGATCCTCGGCTATGACGCCGCCGGCGTGGTCGAGGCGGTGGGCCCCGAGGTGAGCCTGTTCAAGCCGGGCGACGAGGTGTTCTACGCCGGCTCGATCGTCCGCCCCGGCACCAACGCCGAATTCCATCTGGTCGACGAGCGCATCGTGGGGCGGAAGCCGAAGAGCCTCAGCTTCGCGCAGGCGGCGGCGCTGCCGCTTACCAGCATCACCGCCTGGGAACTGCTGTTCGACCGCTTAGGCGTTCCGCCCGGCAAGACGCCGGATGGGCGCGCGCTGCTGATCGTCGGCGGCGCCGGCGGCGTCGGCTCGATCATGACCCAGCTCGCGCGCAAACGCACGGGGCTGATTGTGATCACGACCGCTTCGCGCCCCGAAACGCGCGACTGGTGCCTCAAGCACGGCGCCCATCACGTCATCGACCATACCAAGCCGTTCGCCGACCAATTGAAGGCGATCGGCCATCCGCAGATCGCGCTGGTGGCCAGTCTCACCGCCAGCGAGCAACATTATCCGGCCATCGCCGGAATCCTAGCGCCCTTCGGCAAATTCGCGCTGATCGACGCTCCCGACGCACTGGATATCAACCTGATCAAGGCAAAAGCTTGCTCGCTGCACTGGGAATCGATGTTCACGCGTTCGACTTTTCAAACACCGGACATGATCGAGCAACACAACTTGCTCAACGTAATTTCGATGATGGTTGACGCCGGTGAAATCGTCACCACCGCCACGCAAGAGCTTTCGCCGATCAACGCGGCCAACCTGCGCCAGGCGCATCAGCAGGTCGAAAGCGGCACCACCATTGGCAAGGTGGTGCTCGCCGGCTGGTGAGCATTTTCCCTCCCCCCTTTTGCGGGGAGAGGGAATGACGAGCCCTATTCCTTCGCCGGCACCGTGCGCAGATAGGCGACGACGGCGTCGATGTCGGACGGGGTCATGTGTGCGTAGTAGCCAAAGCCCATCGGCGGCTTGAGGTGCTTGCCCTCGTCGTCCACACCGGTGGTGATGGCGCGTTTGATCTGCGCATCGGTCCAGCCGCCGATGCCCTTGGTCTTGCTCGACGTGATGTTGCGCGACACCGACTTGCCCCACGGACCGGGGAATTCCATGCCGCCCTTGCCGAGATCGCCGACGAAATCCTTGCCGCCCTTCGGCCCGAAGGGCGTGTGGCACTCCATGCAATGGCCAATGGTGGCGAGGTAGAACCCCTTCTTCACCTTATCTTTGAGCATCACCTCGGTATAAGGCTTCTCGGAGCCGGGGAACGGAATGTGCGGCAGCGGGATTTTATAGACCGGGGCCGGCACCGTGTTCTTGATCGGCTTGACCGTACGCAGATAAGCGACGATGGCGTCCATATCGCGCTCGGTGATGATGCCGTAGAACGCGGTCGGCATCACTTCGGCGATCTGCACGCCGTCCGGCCGCTTGCCGGTGCGCAATAACGTCTTGATCTGCGCGTCTGTCCACGCGCCGATGCCGGTTTCCTTATCCTGCGTGATGTTGGGCGCGGTCACCTTGAACGGCGGTTCGTCCCATGTGAGCCCGCCGGAAAGCGCCTTGCTGAAATCGGGTCCCTTCGGCCCGATCGGCGTGTGGCAGTTCTGGCAGGTCATGATGGTGTTGACGAGATAGTCGCCGCGCTTGACCAAGTCGGTCTTGCCCGCCGCTTGCGCAGCCGTCGTTCCGATCAGCGCTGTCGCCAGCGCCAATCCAAAGAATCCATTGCGGATCATCGATGTTTCCCCTTCGCCTGCCTGGCTTCGTTCGGTCATTTGCAGGCGTGGGGCGACGCTAGCCCAAACAAAATGAAGCATCCACGGGATTTATGTCGTCCCAACAGACTTCGCGGCAAATGGCGAATAGTTGCCTACGCACCGATGCCGCATCATGAAAAAGGGCGGCGCCACGGCGCCGCCCTTTGCAGATAACTGAGCCAATGTGCAGGCGTTACGCCGCGGTCGCCTCTTCAGCGATCTTCTTCTCCTGCACGGGCCCGGAGTCCTTGCCCTTGGCCTCGACGTCACGGTCGACGAACTCGATCACCGCCACCGGGGCGTTGTCGCCGTAACGGAAGCCGGCCTTCATGATGCGGGTGTAGCCGCCGTGACGCTCCTTGTAGCGGGGGCCGATCACGTCGAACAGCTTCTTGACCTGGGTCACGTCGCGCATCTCGGAGATCGCCTGGCGGCGCGCATGCAGGCCGCCCTTCTTGGCTAGCGTGACCAGCTTCTCCACCACCGGGCGCAATTCCTTGGCCTTCGGCAGCGTGGTGACGATCTGCTCGTGCTTGATCAAGGCGGCGCACATGTTGGCGAACATCGCCTTGCGATGCGCGGGCTTCTTGCCGAGCTTACGATGAACCTTGCCGTGACGCATTGAACTAATCCTTCTCTATCTCTCATGTCACGACGGTTCGTCGGACGCTGTGCTCAGGTGGGCTTCCTGCGTTCGCCCAGAAAGTCGCGGCCGAAGATACTGACCGCGACCGAAACTCAGTAATGGTCCTCGAAGCGCTTGGCGAGCTCTTCGATGTTCTCCGGCGGCCAGCCCGGCACTTCCATGCCGAGATGCAGGCCCATCTGCGCCAGCACTTCCTTGATCTCGTTGAGCGACTTGCGGCCGAAGTTCGGCGTGCGCAGCATTTCGGCCTCGGTCTTCTGAACGAGATCGCCGATATAGACGATGTTGTCGTTCTTCAGGCAGTTGGCCGAACGCACGCTGAGCTCGAGCTCGTCCACCTTCTTGAGGAAGGCCGGATTGAAGGCCAGGTCCGGGATCGACTCCGCGGCCTGCTCCTTGCGCGGCTCCTCGAAATTGACGAACACGTTGAGCTGGTCCTGCAGGATACGCGCGGCATAGGCAAGCGCGTCATCCGGCGACAGCGCACCGTTGGTCTCGATGGTCATGGTCAGCTTGTCGTAGTCGAGGATCTGGCCCTCGCGGGTGTTCTCGACCTTGTAGGAGACCTTGCGCACCGGCGAATAAAGGCTGTCGACCGGGATCAGGCCGATGGGCGCGTCCTCGGGACGGTTGCGCTCGGCCGGCACGTAGCCCTTGCCGGTGTTGACGGTGAACTCCATGCGGATCTCGGCGCCCTCGTCCAGCGTGCAGAGCGGGAGGTCGGGATTGAGCACGACGACGTCGCCGACGGTCTGGATGTCGCCGGCGGTGACGGCGCCGGGGCCCTGCTTCTTCACCACCATGCGCTTGGGGCCTTCGCCCTGCATCTTGATGGCGATGTCCTTGATGTTGAGCACGATGTCGGTCACGTCCTCGCGCACGCCGGCGATCGAGGAGAACTCGTGCAGCACGCCGTCAATGTGCACCGACTGCACGGCGGCGCCCTGCAGCGACGACAGCAGAATACGGCGCAACGCGTTGCCCAAGGTCAGACCGAAACCGCGTTCCAGCGGCTCGGCGACCATGGTCGCAGAGCGCGCGGCATCGTTGCCCGGGGTGACCTGGAGCTTGTTCGGCCTGATCAGTTCCTGCCAATTCTTTTGGATCACGTTTTCACCTTTTGAGCGGCGAGGGTTCAAAGCCCTCGCAACCCCACCCGCCGCATGGGGACAAGCTCGGCGGAAGCGGATGCGCGCGCCATCGCGCGTCCGCTCGATAAAAACAATCAGACGCGACGACGCTTACGCGGACGGCAACCGTTATGCGGAATCGACGTCACGTCACGGATCGAAGTGATGGTGAAGCCGGCCGCCTGCAGCGAGCGCAGCGCCGATTCACGACCCGAACCCGGACCCGACACCTCGACCTCGAGCGTGCGCATGCCGTGCTCCTGCGCCTTCTTGGCGGCGTCTTCGGCGGCCACCTGCGCGGCGTAAGGCGTCGACTTGCGCGAACCCTTGAAGCCCATGGTCCCGGCCGACGACCAGGCGATCGCATTGCCCTGCGCGTCGGTGATGGTGATCATGGTGTTATTGAACGACGCGTTCACGTGCGCGACGCCGGACGCGATATTCTTGCGTTCGCGCCGGCGGACGCGGGTGGCTTCCTTACCCATTCCTCAATCCTTTCGCGGCTCTGCGCGCTCAAAGCGCGCGGCCGATCACTGCGATCAACTGGTCTTCTTCTTGCCGGCGATGGCCTTGGCGGGCCCTTTGCGGGTGCGCGCATTGGTGTGCGTGCGCTGACCCCGCACCGGCAGGCCCTTGCGGTGGCGCAGGCCCCGGTAGCAGCCGAGATCCATCAGCCGCTTGATGTTCACGGATGTCTCGCGGCGCAGATCGCCTTCGACCATGTAGTCGCGATCGATGATCTCGCGAATCTGCAACACCTCGGCGTCGGTGAGCTGCGCCACGCGCCGCTCCGCCGGGAGACTGACTTTACCCACAATATCGTTGGCGATTTTCGGCCCGATGCCATGGATGTATTGCAGCGCGATGACGACGCGCTTGTTGGTCGGAAGATTGACGCCCGCGATACGAGCCACTGAATGCTCTCCTGCTATTGAGCGGCGCGGCTAGGCGCGCCGAATTCTTTTGTTCCCGCAAGGGGATAGCGCAAAGCGTAACACGACACCCGTCCCCGCCGATTTGGGGCCCGGCATCGTGTCAGACTTCTGAATACGCTGCTTATTAGGGGATTCATCGCCGCCTCGTCAACCTCCGCGTGGTACGGGATTTGCGTTTCCCGGCTTTTCGGCTGGCGGCGGCGGTCCGACCGGCCTTGCGGCTGGCGGCGCGCCCCTTGGCCCCGGCGGGACGGCCGCGGCGGGCGGTCGCGGCCGATTTCGAAGCCGATTTCGAAGACTTGGCCCGGACCTTTTTGACCTTCTTCTTGGCCGCCTTCTTGGCCAGCGGCTTTTTGGCGGCCTTTTTCGCCGTCTTTTTGGTCGAAGGGCGCTTCTTGGTGGCTTTTTTGGCGGTTTTGGTGGCGGTCTTGGCCTTAGCCTTGGCCTTAGCCTTGGCCTTAGTCTTGGCCTTGCCCTCGGAGGGGGCCTGAGCGGCCTTGGGAAGCGTCAGGATGCGGTCGAGCGCGCCGGTCACCTCATCGATCGGCGCCATGCCGTCGACGCTGCGCAGCGTCCCCTTGGCGCCATAGTAATCGATCAGCGGGGCGGTCTGGGCCCGGTAGGCGGCGAGCCGCCCCCGCAGCACTTCGGCGTTATCGTCGGGGCGCACCGCCTCGCCGCGGGCGATCATGTCCGCCACCCGCTTCTCGATGCGGTCGAGCAGGATGCCCTCGTCGACCTTGAGCTCAATCACCGCGTCGAGCTTGAGGCCGCGCTCGGCCAGCAGCCGGTCGAGGGCCGCGGCCTGCGGCACCGTGCGCGGGAAACCGTCGAGCACGAAGCCGTCGGCGGCGTCGGGCTGGTCGATGCGGTCGGCGACGATCGCCACCACCACGTCGTCCGGCACCAGTTCGCCGCTCTCCATGGTGGCCCTGGCGCGCTCGCCGACCGGCGTGCCGGCGGCGACCGCCGCGCGCAGCATGTCGCCGGTCGAGAGCTGGACCACACCGTGCTTGGAAACCAGGCGCTGCGCTTGCGTGCCCTTCCCCGCCCCCGGCGGGCCGAGCAGGATCAGCCTCATCTATTCCGCCCCCGCAATTTCGAGCGCTTGATCAGTCCTTCGTATTGATGCGCCAGCAGGTAGCCCTGAATCTGGGCAACCGTATCCATGGTGACGCTGACCACGATCAGCAGCGACGTGCCGCCGAAATAGAACGGCACCGCCGCATAGGAGATCAGGATTTCCGGGATCAAGCACACGATCGCGAGATAAAGCGCGCCCACCACCGTGATGCGCGACAACACGTAATCGATATATTCCGCCGTGCGCTCGCCCGGCCGGATGCCGGGGATGAAGCCGCCATGCTTCTTCAGATTGTCGGCGGTCTCGGTCGGGTTGAACACGATCGCCGTATAGAAGAAGGCGAAGAACACGATCAGCCCGATGTAGAGCGTCAGGAACAGCGGCTGCCCGTGGCCGAGCAGCGTGGTCACGGTGGTGAGCCATCCGGGCCCGCCGCCGGCGTTGAAATTGGCGACCGTGGTCGGCAACAGCAGCAGCGACGAGGCGAAGATCGGCGGAATCACGCCCGAGGTGTTGAGCTTGAGCGGCAGATGCGAGGACTGGCCCTCGAACATGCGGTTGCCGACCTGGCGCTTGGGGTACTGAATCAGCAGCCGGCGCTGCGCGCGCTCCATGAACACGATAAAGGCGATGACGGCGACCGCCATCACCATGACCACGAGGATGAGACCGGTGGACAGCGCGCCCTGGCGGCCGAGTTCGAGCGTGCCGGCGATAGCGGACGGCAATTGCGCCACGATGCCTGAGAGGATGATCAGCGAGATGCCGTTGCCGATGCCGCGCGAGGTGATCTGCTCGCCGAGCCACATCAGAAACATGGTGCCGCCGGTGAGCGTGATGGTGGTCGACATCAGGAAGAAGATGCCGGGATCGCTGACCACGCGGCCGGTGCCTTGCAGGCCGACGGCGATGCCATAGGACTGGAACGCCGCCAACACCACGGTGAGATACCGGGTGTACTGGTTCATGGTCTTCTGGCCCTGCTCGCCCTCTTTCTTGAGCGCTTCGAGCGTGGGCGAGACCGTGGTCATCAACTGGATGATGATGGAGGCCGAGATGTAGGGCATGATGTTCAAGGCGAAGATCGCCATCCGGTGGATGCCGCCACCGGAGAACATATTGAACATGCCGAGAATGCCGCCCGCCTGGCTATTGAAGATCTGTTCCCAGGCGGCGGGATCGATACCGGGCAGCGGGATATAGGTGCCGAGCCGGTAGACCAGCAGCGCGCCGACCGTGAACCAGATGCGTTTCTTGAGCTCTTCAGCCTTGGCGAGCGCCGAGAAGTTGAGATTGGCTGCCAGTTGTTCCGCTGCGGAAACCATCAATCGCTCCTGCCCGCCCTGCCTCGTGCCCCTTTGGGGGGCCCTGTCGTCGCCGCCAGCCTCTATCTAGGCGCGGGAGTCCGGCTCCGGTAGTCAGGACCCGTCCGATCGCACGCGCCCCGCGCTGGCACGATCGGCCGATTCGGTGCAACCCCTTGCGGGATTACGCGTCCTTGCCGCCCTTTGCCTCGCCCTTACTATCGCCCTTGCCTGCAGCCAGCGCCGCGCGCTTGTTCTTGCCGCGCGGCTCTTCGTCTTCTTCCTTCGGCTTGGCCAGGATGGTGACCGAACCGCCCGCCTTCTCGATCGCGGCCACCGCCGACTTGGAGGCCCGGTAGACCGAGAACGAAACTTTGGCCTTGAACTCGCCGCCGCCGAGCAGCTTCACCCCGCCCTTGGCACGCCGCATCAGCCCGGCCTTGACCATGGCGTCGACGTCGACCGGCGTCTTGGCGTCGAGCTTGCCGGCGTCGATCGCCGCTTGCACGGTGCCGAGGTTGATCTCGTTGAGCTTGACCGCGAACGGCGTGTTGCGGAAGCCGCGCTTGGGCAGCCGCCGGTGCAGCGCCATCTGGCCGCCTTCGAAGCCCTTGATGGCCACGCCCGAGCGCGCGGTCTGGCCCTTGCCGCCGCGGCCGCCGGTCTTGCCCATGCCCGAGCCGATGCCGCGGCCGATGCGCATGCGTTTCTTGCGCGCGCCCGGATTGTCGGCCATCTGGTTGAGTTTCATCGCACGTCCTCGTTATTTCGCTTCGCCGACCACGCGCACCATGTGCTGCACTTTGCGGATCATGCCGCGGGTCGCCGGGGTATCCGGTAATTCGCGCACGCGTCCGATCTTGTTCAAGCCGAGCCCGATCAGGGTGGCGCGCTGATCGTTGCTACGCCGCAGCGGGCTGCCCACCTGCTCGACCTTGAGGGTCTTGTCTGCCTTCGCCATGGATCGAACCCTTTATTAGTCGGCCGCCTGCTCGGCGTCGGCGCCTTCGCGGCGGCGCGCCTGCAGGGTGGAGACCTTGATGTTGCGGCGCGCGGCAACCGAGCGCGGCGAGTCCTGATTCTTCAGCGCGTCGAAGGTGGCGCGCACCATGTTGTATGGGTTGGACGAGCCGAGCGACTTCGCCACCACGTCCTGCATGCCGAGGGTCTCGAACACGGCGCGCATCGGGCCGCCGGCGATGATGCCGGTGCCGGGAGGCGCCGCGCGCAGGACGACCTTGCCGGCGCCGTGACGGCCGGCGACGTCGTGATGGAGCGTGCGGCCTTCGCGCAGCGGCACACGGGTCAGCCCCCGCTTGGCGGCCTCGGTGGCCTTGCGGATGGCTTCCGGCACCTCGCGCGCCTTGCCGTGGCCGAAGCCGACGCGGCCCTTCTGGTCGCCGACCACCACCAGCGCGGCGAAGCCGAAACGGCGGCCACCCTTGACCACCTTGGCCACGCGGTTGATGTGCACCAGCTTGTCGATGAACTCGCTGTCGCGGTCATCGCGGTCGCGACCGCCGCGCTCACGATCTCGTCGAGGTTCATGTGCCATATCGTCTATCCGTTAGGCTCTAGTTCGTTTCATTTCGCTTGCGCATCATCTCGTCCGAAAACCGGTTCCCGCTTTTCGGGACGATGCGCGTTAAAAGTTGAGGCCGCCTTCGCGCGCGGCATCGGCCAGCGCTTTGATGCGTCCGTGATAGAGATAGCTGCCGCGGTCGAAGACCACGTCCTTGATATTCTTCTCCTTGGCGCGCTCTGCGATCAGCTTGCCGACCGCCTTGGCCGCGTCGGTGTCGGCGCCCTTGGTGCCGGCGTCGCGCATCACTTTTTCCAGCGTCGAAGCGGCAGCCAGCGTCACGCCCTTGTCGTCGTCGATGACCTGGACGTAGATATGCTTCGAGGAGCGGAACACCGTCAGGCGCGCACGCCCGCGGCCGGAGCGCTTGATCTTGCGCCGCACCGACGCCCTGCGCCGCGCCGTCCTGTCACTCAGTCTCGACATGGCCCTCTCGTCCTTTACTTCTTCTTGCCTTCCTTGCGGAAGATGTATTCGCCGGCATATTTCACACCCTTGCCCTTGTAGGGCTCCGGCGGACGCCAGCCGCGGATTTCGGCGGCGACCTGGCCGACCTGCCGCTTGTCCGTTCCGGTGATCACGATCTCGGTCGGCTTCGGCGTCGCGATGGTGACCCCTTGCGGGATCTCATAGGTCACGTCGTGGCTGAAACCGAGCTGCAGGTTCAGGTTCTTGCCCTGCACCGCCGCGCGATAGCCGACGCCGTTGATCTCCAGCTTCTCCTCGAAGCCCGTGCTCACCCCGGTGACCAGGTTGGAAACCAGCGTGCGGGCGGTGCCCCACATCTGGCGCGAGCGCTTCGTCTGGTCGCGCGGATCCACTTTGATCGCGCCGTCTTCCATCTTCACGATCACTTCGTCGATCAGCGCCAGCTCCATGGCCCCCTTGGGGCCCTTCACCTTGACGGTCTGACCTTCCACGCTGGCGGTGACGCCGGCGGGAACTTTGACGGGGCGTTTGCCAATACGTGACATCAGAACACCGTGCAGAGGATTTCGCCGCCGACATTGGCGTCGCGGGCAGCATGGTCGGCCATCACGCCCTTGGGCGTGGAAACGATGGCCACGCCCAGGCCGTTGTTGATGCGCGGCAGCGCCTTCACCGAAGCGTAGACGCGCCGGCCAGGCTTGGAGACGCGGGCGATCTCGCGGATCACCGGCGTGCCGTCGAAATATTTCAGCTCGATCTCGAGCTCGCTGCGGCCGTTGGCGTGCGCCACGCTGGCGTAACCGCGGATGAAGCCCTCGACCTTGAGCACCTCGGCCACGCGCTCGCGCTGCTTGGAGCCGGGCATCGAAACCTTGGGCTTGTTGCGCATCTGCGCGTTGCGGATGCGGGTGATCATATCGCCGATCGGATCGTTCACAGACATTCGATCCTCCTCACCAGCTCGACTTTACGAGGCCGGGAATGAGCCCCTTGGAGCCAAGCTCGCGCAGCGCGATACGGCTGAGCTTATGCTTGCGGTAAAAGGCGCGCGGACGGCCGGTGAGCTCGCAACGATTGCGAATGCGGGTGGCCGAGGAATTACGCGGCAACTCGGCAAGCTTGAGAGTGGCGGCGAACCGCTCCTCCATCGGCAAGTCTTTGTCGTGCGCGATCGCCTTCAGCCGCGTGCGCCGGCCGGCGAATTTCTTCGCCATCTTGCGCCGCCGGTTGTTCTTCTCGATCGAACTCTTCTTCGCCATTCTTATCGCTCCTTGCGATTCCGCGTATGAGGGGCCTTAAGGCCGTCTCACTGCCGGAACGGAAAGTTGAACGCCGCCAGCAAAGCCCGCGCCTCGTCGTCGTTCGGCGCGCTCGTGCACACGGTCACATCAAGGCCCCATGAATCGGTGACCTTGTCGAAATCGATCTCCGGGAACACGATGTGCTCGCGGATGCCGAGGCTGTAGTTACCGCGGCCGTCGAAGCTCTTCGGATTGAGACCCCGGAAGTCGCGGATACGCGGCAGCGCCACGGTCACCAGCCGGTCGAGGAAGTCGTACATGCGCGCCTTGCGCAGCGTGACCATGCAGCCGATGGCCTGGCCGTCACGCAGCTTGTAGTTCGCGATCGACTTGCGCGCCTTGGTGATCACCGCCTTCTGGCCGGCGATCAAGCTGAGATCGTTGGCCGCGTTCTCGACCTTCTTGCGGTCGGCGACGCCCTCGCCGATGCCCATGTTGAGCACGACCTTGGTGATGGCCGGCACCTGCATGGGGTTCTTGTATTCGAACTGCTTGGTGAGCGCGCCACGGATCACTTGATCGTAGTGCGTCTTCAGCCGCGCGACGTAAGGCGCACCGGTCGGCTTCGCCGCCTTCGGCGCAGCTTCCTTGGCTGCGGCCTTCGGGGCCGCCTTTGCCTTACCAGCCTTCTTTTCTTCGTTCGCTTGCGTATCAGCCATCGATCTCAACTCCGGAACGCTTGGCAACGCGGATCTTCTTGCGCGCATCGCCCTCGCCGACGAATTTGAAGCCGACGCGAGTGGGCTTGCCGTCCTTGGGGTCGGCCAGCGCCAGGTTGGACAGGTGGATCGGCCCCTCTTTCGAGATGATGCCGCCTTCCTGCTGCGGGTCTGGCGCTGATGGCGCTTGACCATGTGCACGCCACGCACCAGGGCGCGGTTGTCGGCCGGGCGCACCTCGATCACTTCGCCGGTGCGGCCCTTGTCGCGGCCGCTGAGGACCACGACGTTGTCGCCCTTCTTGATCTTGGCGGCCATCACAGCACCTCCGGGGCGAGCGAGATGATCTTCATGTGATTCTTGGCGCGCAGCTCGCGCGGCACCGGCCCGAAGATGCGGGTGCCGACCGGCTCGGCCTGCGCGTTGATCAGCACGGCGGCGTTGCGGTCGAAGCGGATGACCGAGCCGTCGGCGCGCTTGATGTCCTTGGAGATGCGCACCACCACGGCCTTCATCACGTCGCCCTTCTTGACGCGGCCGCGCGGGATCGCCTCCTTCACCGAGACGACGATAACGTCGCCGATGGTGGCGTATTTCCGCTTGGAGCCGCCCAGCACCTTGATGCACATGACGCGGCGCGCGCCAGAATTATCCGCCACGTCGAGGTTGGTCTGCATCTGAATCATGATGCGGCTCTCACTGTCTTTGCGCCCGGTTTATTGACGTTCATGACGCTCATTGAACTTTCTGTCGCTTCTCGCCGCGGATCACTTCCCAATTCTTGAGCTTGGAAAGCGGGCGGCGCTCCTCGATCCACACCGTGTCGCCGACCGCGAACTCGTTGGCCGCGTCGTGGGCGTGGTATTTCTTCGACCGGCGCACGGTCTTCTTCATCACCGGATGGGTGAATCGCCGATCGACACGGACGATGACCGTCTTGTCCTGTTTGTCGCTGACGACGACGCCATGCAGCGTACGCTTCGGCATCTTCTTAATCCTTCGATTTCGACGTGGCGCGCTTCTGCGCCGCAATGGTCTTCAAGCGCGCAATATCACGGCGGATGACCCGCACCCGCGAGGTATTCTCGAGCTGCCCGGTGGCCCGCTGGAAGCGCAGGTTGAACTGCTCCTTCTTCAGCTTGAGCACTTCGTCGTCGATCTGGTCGACCGTCATTGATCTTGCGTCGGCGGATTTCATAACCATCACTCGGCGATGCGTTCGATGAAGCGGGTCTTGATCGGCAGCTTGGCGGCGGCCAGCGTCAGCGCCTCACGCGCGATCGCGTGCGGAATGCCGTCCACCTCGAACAGGATCTTGCCGGGCTTGACGCGGACCACCCACAATTCCGGCGAGCCCTTGCCCTTGCCCATGCGCACTTCGATCGGCTTCTTCGACACCGGCACGTCGGGGAACACGCGGATCCAGACGCGGCCGGCGCGCTTCATGAAACGCGTGAGCGCGCGGCGGGCGGCCTCGATCTGGCGCGCGGTGACGCGCTCGGGCTCCAGCGCCTTGAGGCCGTACTGGCCGAACGCCAGCTGATTGCCGCTCGAGGCAACGCCATGGATGCGTCCCTTGAATGCCTTGCGGAACTTGGTGCGCTTTGGTTGCAGCATGACTTCTTACTCTCTGTCCCCTCAGGCCGTGGTCTCGCGGCGCGGACGACCTTGATCGCCTTCGGCCATCTTCTTGTCCTGCGCCATCGGATCGTGCTCGAGGATCTCACCCTTGAAGATCCAGACCTTGACGCCGCAGGTGCCGTAGGTGGTGAACGCCGTGGCGACGCCGTAGTCGACGTCGGCGCGCAGCGTGTGCAGCGGCACCCGGCCCTCGCGGTACCACTCCATGCGCGCGATCTCGGCGCCGCCGAGACGGCCGGAGCAGTTGATGCGGATGCCCTCGGCGCCCAGACGCATCGCCGACTGCACCGCGCGCTTCATGGCGCGGCGGAATGCGACGCGGCGCTCGAGCTGCTGCGAGATCGATTCGGCGACCAGCTGCGCGTCGAGCTCCGGCTTGCGGATTTCGACGATGTTGATGACCACGTCGCTGTCGGTCAGCTTCGCCACCGAACGGCGCAGCTTCTCGATGTCAGCGCCCTTCTTGCCGATGACCACGCCCGGCCGCGCCGAATGGATGGTGACGCGGCACTTCTTGTGCGGACGCTCGATCACGATGCGCGACACCGCCGCCTGCTTGAGCTGCTTCATCAGCTCCGCGCGGATCTTGATGTCCTCGTGCAGCAGCGTGCCGTACTCGGCCTTGCCGGCGTACCAGCGCGAGTCCCAGGTCCGGTTGATGCCGAGCCGAAGCCCGACCGGATTGACTTTTTGACCCATACGTCTCTCCCCAGGCTTTAAGAGGCCTGCGCCTCGACCTGACGCACCACGATGGTCAGGTTCGAGAACGGTTTCATGATGCCCCCCACCCGACCGCGTCCGCGGGGGGTGAAGCGCTTAATTACCAGCGCCTTGCCGACATGCGCCTCGGCGACGACCAGCTCGTCGACATCGAGGTCATGGTTGTTCTCGGCGTTGGCGATCGCCGATTCCAAGCACTTGCGCACGTCCCTGGCGATGCGCTTGCGCGAAAACTGCAGGTCGGCGAGCGCGCTCGCGACCTTCTTGCCGCGGATCAACTGCGCGACGAGATTGAGCTTCTGCGGGGAAACCCGCAGCATCCGGCTCACCGCTTGGGCCTCGTTATCGGCGAGGCTTCGCCCGTGTGCGCTCTTGCCCATGACTTCTTCTCTCGATCCTGTCGCTTACCCGCGCTTCGCCTTACGATCCGCGGTGTGTCCGTGGAACGTCCGGGTCGGCGCGAACTCACCGAATTTGTGGCCAACCATCTCTTCGGTCACCATCACCGGGATGTGCTTCTGGCCGTTGTAGACGCCGAAATTCAAACCGACGAACTGCGGCAGAATGGTCGAGCGCCGGCTCCAAATCTTGATCACGTCGTGACGGCCGGACGCGCGCGCGGCTTCCGCCTTCTTGAGCAGATAGCCGTCGACGAACGGGCCTTTCCACAATGAACGGGACATGGTGCTGATCCTTAGCCCTTCTTCTTGCGCACGTGGCGGCTCGCGACGATGAATTTCGTGGTGCGCTTGTTCTTGCGGGTCTTCTTGCCCTTCGTGGGAAAGCCCCACGGCGTCACCCAGTTGCCGCCGCCATTGGTGCGGCCGCCGTGCGGATGGTCGACCGGGTTCATGGTGATGCCGCGGTTATGCGGCCGACGGCCCATCCAGCGCTTGCGGCCGGCCTTGCCGATGGTGGTGTTCATGTTGTCGGGGTTCGACACCGCGCCAACGGTCGCCATGCAATGGCCGTGCACCAAGCGCTGCTCCGCCGAGCTCAGCCGCAGGATGACGTAGTCGCCGTCGCGGCCGACGATCTGCGCGTAAGAACCGGCCGAACGCGCGATCTGGCCGCCCTTGCCGATCTTGATCTCGATGTTGTGCACGATGGTGCCGACCGGGATCGAAGCCAGCGGCATGGCGTTGCCCGGCTTCACGTCGACATGCTCACCCGCCACCACGCTGTCGCCGGGCGAGAGCCGCTGCGGCGCCAGGATGTAGGCCAGCTCACCGTCCTCGTACTTGATCAGCGCGATGAAGGCGGTGCGGTTCGGATCGTATTCCAGCCGCTCGACCGTCGCCGGCATGTCGAACTTGCGGCGCTTGAAGTCGATGACGCGGTAAGCCTGCTTGTGACCGCCGCCGCGGAAACGCACGGTGGTGCGGCCGGTGTTGTTGCGGCCGCCGCTCGAGCTCTTGCCTTCGGTCAGCGTCTTGACCGGCGCGCCCTTGTGCAGCAGCGAACGGTCGACGATGACCAGATGGCGCTGGCTCGGCGTGGTCGGATTGTAGCTCTTCAAAGCCATGACAACGCTTCCTTACAACCCGGTGGTCACGTCGATGCGTTGACCCTCTTCGAGCGTCACGATCGCGCGCTTGACGTCGGACTGACGCCCGACGCGGTTCTTGAACACCTTGACCTTGCCGGCCCGGGTCAGCGTGTTGACGCTCTTGACCTTGACGTCGAACAGCTTCTCGACCGCTTCCTTGATCTGCGGCTTGGTCGCGTCCTTGGCCACCTTGAAGATGACCTTGTTGTGCTCGGACGCCATGGTCGCCTTCTCGGTGATCACCGGGGCGAGGATGACGTCGTAGTGGCGGGGATCGCTGGTGCTCATTTGAAGCGCGCCTCCAGCGCATCGAGCGCGGCCTTGGTCAGCACCAGGGTCTTGCGCCGCATGATGTCGTAGACGTTGATGCCCTGCACCGGCAGCACGTCGATGTTCGGGATGTTGCGCGCGGCGGTGCGGAAGTTGATCTCGATCTCGGCGCCGTCGATGATCAGCGCGTTCTCGAGCCCGAGCTTGCCGAACTGCGCGACCAGCGCCTTGGTCTTCGGCTCCTTCACCGAGGCCTTGTCGAGCACGACGATGCCGCCGTCCTTGGCCTTCGCGGAGAGCGCGTGCTTGAGCGCCAGCGCGCGCACCTTTTTCGGCAGATCGTGGCCGTGGCTGCGCACCACCGGGCCGAACACCCGGCCGCCGCCGCGGAACTGCGACACGCTGGCGGGACCATGGCGGGCCTGGCCGGTGCCCTTCTGCGCATAGACCTTCTTGCCGGTGCGATTGATCTCGCCCCGCTCCTTGGTCTTGTGGGTACCGCGCTGGCGCTTGGCGAGCTGCCAGTTGACGCAACGCTGCACGATGTCGGTGCGCGGCTCGAGGCCGAAGATCGCGTCCGGTAAATCGACCGAACCCGCCTGCTTGCCCTCAAGGGTGGTGATCTTCATTTCCATCTCAGGCGCCCTCTTGCTCTGCGGGGGCTTGCGCCGCCGGCGCCTCGGCCGGGGCGGCATCCGACACCGGCGCGGCTTCTTCGCCGCTGACGCGGAACTTGCCCGGCTTGGGCGCGTCCTTCGGCAGCGGCTTCTTCACCGCGTCGCGCACCATGATCCAGCCGCCCTTGGCGCCCGGCACCGCACCCTCGACCAGGATGAGGCCGCGCTCGACATCGGTGGACACCACCTTCAGATTGAGCGTGGTCACCCGCTCGCTGCCGAGATGGCCGGCCATCTTCTTGTTCTTGAAGACCTTGCCGGGATCCTGGCGGCCGCCGGTCGAACCGTGCGAGCGGTGCGAGATCGACACGCCGTGCGAGGCGCGCAGACCGCCGAAGTTCCAGCGCTTCATCGCACCGGCGAAGCCCTTGCCGATCGAGGTGCCGCAAACGTCGACGAACTGGCCGACCACGAAATGGTCGGCGGTGATTTCGGCGCCGACCGGGATCAACGCGTCTTCGCTGACGCGGAATTCGGCGAGCTTTCGCTTGGGCTCCACATTAGCCTTGGCGAAATAGGCGCGGTCGGCCTTGTTCATGTTGTTGGTACGGCGTTCGCCCGAACCGAGCTGCAACGCGACGTAACCGTTCTGGTCCTTGGTGCGATGCGCGACCACCTGGCACTGCGCCAGACGCAGCACCGTCACCGGAATGTGCTCACCGGCCTCGGTGAACACCCGGGTCATACCGACCTTTTGCGCGACAACTCCGGAACGCATGGCTGTCCCCATTACCCTTTACAGCTTGATCTCGACGTCAACGCCGGCGGCGAGGTCGAGCTTCATCAGGGCATCCACGGTTTGTGGCGTCGGATCGACGATGTCCAAGAGGCGCTTATGCGTGCGCATCTCGAACTGTTCGCGGCTCTTCTTGTCGATGTGCGGCGAGCGGTTCACCGTGAACTTCTCGATCCGCGTCGGCAGCGGAATCGGGCCACGGACCTGCGCGCCGGTGCGCTTGGCCGTGTTCACGATCTCGCGGGTCGACGCATCGAGGATTCGATGATCGAACGCCTTGAGCCGGATCCGGATATTCTGGCCGTTCATTGTCGTTTCTCTCTGAACTGTCGCCGTCCGCGTCAGGCGGACGACCCAGTATTCGCCACTCAATCAGCTAGCCCGCGTTGGCCTGCGGAAAACTGGGCGCGCCCCGCTTTCGCAGGGCGCGCGACAGGTCAT
>CAWHJZ010000020.1:0-8663 GCA_963829785.1 uncultured Pseudomonadota bacterium
CGGACTTGCAATTTATTCCGTCGAAGCTCCCATTCCAAGGAAAGCGGGCAATCGGCGTAGGTGTTTTAGTCGCATTTGCCGGTGAGGCATGCCGGATGCTTTGACACCGCCGTTTTGTAGCGCGGGGTCATGCACTCACTTTTGCGCGCGTTTTCTGGCGAGTTTTGCGATCTCGCGGGTCGACGGCATGGACCTTTCCGAAGCTATCTGGTCCCGCGCGAGATTTTCGATCATCGCCAGCAGAACGGCGCGCGTGATCGCGACATGCTCCGGCGCGACACCGTCAACGGCAATCCGGTTGACCTCTTCGGCCAGCGGAACGAGGCGTTTCTCGAGCAACCGGCCCTTCGGGGTCAGATGGATGTAGACCCTCTTGCGGTCGCCGTCGTGCTGGCGGCGGACGATGTAGCCGAGCCGCTCCATGGTCTTCATGGCCGAGAAAGTGGTGGGCTCCATGACGCCGACGCGCTCGCTCAATTCGCGCTGGGTGAGACCGTCTTCAACCCACAGCACGCGCAGAAACGACCAGTGCCCGAATGAAACATGATGCTCGGCCAGGTAAATGCTGAGCGAACGACCGAGGGCGCGCGCCGCGTCCCGCACGAGATGGGCGAGCCGGTCGTTTGGCACCGCTTCGCGCCAATGCTGCAGGATGCTCTCGGTTTCTGATGGGCGGGACTTGGTCATTGCAGGCCCACCTGATGCTGCAGCGTCACTTCGCGGCCCTCGCGTGCTGAGCGCAGCATGGCGAGGCAGACTTCCAACGTGGCCGTTGCCCAGGCGCCGTCATGCAGCGGCGGGCGTCCCGCGACCACGGCGGCGTAGAGTTCGGTAATGACCTCGGCGCGGGGCACGGCGGGCGCCGGCAGGGGATCGAGGCGGGCGAAGCCGTTCTCATAGATCATCACGCCTGTGGGCAGCGGCCTGAGGTCGGCGCGGTCGCAACTGATCATTACCGTTCCGAAGTGCTGGTGCAACAAGTCACGCGGCGGCGGCGGTTGCCAGCCGGGCCCGCCATAGGTGCGGGCAGCCTTGCCCGCGGCCTCCTGTTCGGGAGGGTGGCGGACTGCTTGTGCCGTCGGCGGCGCTTTTTTCTGTCCCAATTCGCCGATCCAGCCCATGAATTCGTCGGAATCGAAATGGCCATAGCCGTTATAGACGACAGACGCAAAGGTGCCGCTTTCGAAACCGAGCAGCGCGGCATAGGCGCCTTCTGTCGGCCGCGCGGGGTCCCAGTTGCCGGTTATTGACCGCACGGTCGCGACCTTGCCACCGCCGAGCAACCGGACCATGTCGACCTGATGCGGCGCCTGATTGAACAAGGCGCCACCGCCTTTCGCCGTGTCGAGCTCCTCGGGACGGCGCGGCCGATACAGGAAGTCTGTGTAATTGAAAGATGTGATCATGCGCACGGCGCCGTAGCTACCGCCCACGATCAAGTCGCGGGCGCGCAGGATCGGGGCGTCAAAGGAATGACTATGGCCAACGATCAATTGAACGCCGGCCTTGCGGGCGGCATCGACGATCGTCTCGGCATCTTCCATCGTCAGGGCGATGGGCTTCTCAATTAGCAGGTGTTTACCGTGCGCGGCCGCGAGCCGCGCGTGCTCGGCGTGATGCTGATGGGGGCTGGCAACATAGACCACCTCGACCTGCGGATCCGCGCAGAGCGCCTCAACCGTCTCGTGGGCCGTCCCGCCGAAATCTGACACAAAAAGTTGTCGTGCTTCCGGGCGCGGGTCGGCGGCGGCGACGAGCGCGACGCGGGGGTCCTGTTGCAGCGTCGGCAGCATGATCGAGAAGGCGCGGCCGAGACCGGCGACTCCTAGTTGTAAGCAGCGTGAGGGCGATGGGTTCAAGGAATTTTTCCGACTCGACAGTCAAGCCGCCTTTCATTAGCCTTGACTTAGATATCTAAGATAAATCGCGGGGTAACGAAAGCCTCGCGAGGAGGGAGTCTAGCCGATGACGCCCGAGGAAAACGACCTGCTGTGCCGCGTCGAAGGTTCGGCCCCGATGGGGCAGATCATGCGCCGGCATTGGATCGCTGCCTGTCTGTCCGAGGAAGTCGCCGAGCCCGACGGCACGCCGATCAAGATTCGCCTGCTCGGCACCAACCTGGTCGTCTTCCGCGACAGCAAGGGCCGTCTCGGCGTACTCGACGAATTGTGCGCGCATCGCCGCGCCTCATTGGTTTACGGGCGCAACGAGGAATGCGGCCTCCGCTGCCTTTACCACGGCTGGAAGTTCGACGTGGAGGGCAACATTGTCGACCTCGCATCCGAGCCGCCCGGCAGCAACGTGCCGCAGCGCATCAAGCAGAAAGCTTATCCGGTGCGCGAGTGGGGCGGCTTCGTCTGGACCTATCTCGGACCGGCCGAAGAGATGCGCGACTTCGAGCCGCCGGCGTTTGCGCCGACGCAGGACGCGCGGGTCAGCGCCACCAAGGTGCGCGTGCGTTGCAATTGGGCGCAGATCCTCGAGGGGCAGATCGATTCGGCGCATTCTTCCAGCCTGCACTCCTCCGACATGGTGCCGGCGCAGGTCGAGGGCGCCGAGGCGACCGATGTGAACTGGCTTCGGCCCTCGACCGACAAGGCGCCGCGCTTCCAGATCGAGCGCACCAGCTACGGTTTCCGTTACGCCGCGCTCCGCCGCCCGATCAGGAACGAGGCGACGCACGAGTACGTGCGTACGACCGTCTATATCGCGCCCTTCACCGCGCTCATTCCGCCCAACAACGCCTACAACGTCGCGACGCTGCTCACGCCGGAAGACGACACCAACACGATCTTCTATTTCATCGCCTGGACTGCGGGAGACAAGCCGGGCATTCCGGCGGATCAGTGGCGCAAGTTCAACGTCCTGGAGTGGGGCGTCGACGTCGACGCCGACTTCAACGGCGTGCGCAACGGCGGCAATCTCTACAAACAGGATCGCGCGGCGATGAAGGCCGGCAATTTCACCGGTATTTCCGGCATTCCCAATCAGGACATCGCAATGTGGGAATCGATGGGCCCGATCGGCGATCGCAGCCAGGAGCGCGTCGGCCATAGCGATTTTGCCGTGACCGCTTTCCGCCGGCTGATGGTGGAAGCGGCGCGCAGCGTGCAGGAAGGCGGTCCGGCAATCGGCACGACGGAACCGCGCACGCCGCACGCCGACATCAGTTCGTTCGAGGGTGTGGTGCCGAAGTCCGTCAACTGGCGCACGCTCGGCGGCGGCAGCGAGCGCGCTGCCGAAGAGGAAGACCGGATCACCGCTGCTGAATGAAAACGGTGTTGCCGGTGGCCGTACCGTCGACCGCGCCGACGCGCCTTCAGGCGGTTTTTTCGACCGACTGTCCGCGCCAGCGGGTCACGCCGATGGCGATCGCCACCAGAACGATGCCGACGGCCGTCAGCCACATGATCGGCGTGAGCATGCACAGTCCGCCAACCGCAAGAACAAGCCGCGCCCACCAGACATCCGCCCATTTGCCGTAGCGCTCGATCGCGCCGGCGAGAATGATCAGGGCAATGGCCGCGGTGCAGAAGGTGATGGCCGTCTTCCACAGCGGACCCTGCCACAGCAGTTCCGGACCGAACACGAAGACGAACGGTACGACGAACGCGGCCAGCGCGAATTTCACCGCGTGGCCGGCGATGCTGATCGGGTTGTCCTCGGCGATCGCCGACGCCGCATAGGCCGCCACCGCGACCGGCGGCGTCAGCGCCGACATCACCGCGAAATAGAGAATGAACATGTGGCCGGACAGCAGATCCATATGAAGCTGCGTCATCAGCGGGCCCATCAGCACCGCGGCGAGAATGTAGGCGGACGGCGTCGGCATGCCGAGGCCGAGAACGAGCGTCAGCGCCGCGGCGAGGCACAGCGCCATGAACTGGTTGGCATTGGTCACGGCGTAGACGACGTGGGCGAACTTGGCGGCAAGCCCGGTCATGGTGAGGCCGGCGATGACCAGGCCCGCGGCGGCGGTGGCGCCGGCCACCGGCACCATGCGCAGGGTGGTCTCCGCCAGCACGTTCCACAGGCCAACCGGTCCGATGAACGTGTCGCGGCGCATCCATGACACGATGATCACGGCCACGCCGCCGAAGATGGCCACCATGGTCGGCGTGTACCCGTAGAGCAACGCCGTCGTCAGCACGATCAGCGGCACGAAGAACAACCCGCCGTGCCGCAGCGTCGTCAACAGGGGCGGGATCGTGCTGGCGTCGAGCGCCGACAACCCGAAACGCAGCGCGCGGAAATGCACCTGCGCGTAGACGCAGACGTAATAGAGGAGCGCCGGCAGGAACGCTGCGATGGCGATGTCGCGGTATTCGATGCCGGTGTACTCGGCCATGATGAACGCGGCCGAGCCCATCACCGGCGGCATGATGCTGCCGCCGGTCGATGCCGTGACCTCGATCGCGGCGGCGACGGCCGGCCGGTAGCCGAGCCGTTTCATCACCGGAATGGTGACGGCGCCGGTGGTGACGACGTCGGCGGTGGGACTGCCCGACACCATGCCGTACATGCCGGACGAGATCACCGCGACCTTGGCGGGGCCGCCGGGACTGCCGCCGGAAATTCCCGCCGCGAAATCAAAAAAGAAGTCGGCGCCCTTGGCGGCGAACAGCAGGGCGCCGAACAGCACGAACATGAAGGCGTAGGTCGCCGCCACCCGCGCCGGCAGGCCCATGATGCCGTCGGTGGTGTACACCATGATGTCGATGAAATGGACGTAGTCGATATAGCCGTGTTGCAGCACGCCGCCCAGCAGATGGCCGAAGAAATTGTAGGCGATGAAGATCAGCACCACCGCGGTCAACCCGGCGCCCGTCGTGCGCCGCGTGATCTCGAGGGTGAGCAGGACCGTCAGGACGCCGAAAAAAAGATCCCAGCTGCTGAGCGGGCTCAGCAACGCGATCCGGTTGACGACTTCCGGCGCCTTGAAGATGAAATACAGGCCGGTGATGAAGCAAGCCGCCGCGAGCGTGTAGTCGACCGGATGCGGATGCTTCGGGTCGGAATCCGGAAATGCGCCGACCGACAGGAAGGCGATCGTCATGATGCCCATCAGGAAGATGGCGACCAGCGCCCAGGGCTGGATGATCAGCACGGTCGCCGCCACGATCACGTAAACCGCCAGCGCAACGGCCAGCGGCGTGATCACCCGGTTGAGCCATCCGGACGGCTTGCGGCGCACGCCGACGGAGAACCACGCCGCCGGGTCCAGTAAACGGATCTTTGTCATGAACAATGTCTGGAGTCAGGCGCGGCGGCTGGAACACCGCCGCGCCGGTGTCGATGATGGATGTGAGCCCGGACTTACTTCATCAGGCCCTTTTCCTTGAAGTATTTTATCGCGCCCGGATGGAACGGCGCCGGGCCGGGGGCGGAGAAGGTCTGCAACGTGACGACTTTCTTGAGCAGACGATGTGCGTTCTTGAACTTCTCGAGGTTCTCACCGATGCCCTTGGTGATGTTGTACGCGGTCTGCTCGTCCATGTCCGCGCGGACGACCAGATTCATGCCCACGCACACCGATGCGGTGTCCGCCGCCAGGAACTTGTATTCGCCGGCCTTCACGTGGCAGACCGCGGCGCCAAGCTCGTCGGCGACCTTCTTGGCCGTCGCATCCGTCATCGGCAGCATGACGATGTCGAGGCCGTTTGCCATCTCGCGGATGCGCGGATGGTTGATGGAGATGCCGAATACCACGCCGTCAAGACGGCGATCGAGCATCAGCGACGTCATCTCGCGCGACGCGGCGCGCACGACCTGGCCGCCCCACTTCTTGATATCGTCCTGCGAGATGCCGTTGGCCTCGAACACGCCGAGGCCGACGTCGCCGTCGAGATTGCCCGGACGATTGAAGGCCACCTTCATCGCCGGTTTCTTGGCGGCGATATCGGCAATCGTCTTGATGCCGTTCTTCTCGGCCCATTCCTTGTTGAAGAGCACGTGCGTGGCCTGGAAGCGCGAGCCCGGCGCGTATGGCCGGAAGAGCATCCGCAGGTCCGTCAGCGGCTTGTTGATCGGCGGCTTGCCCTTGATGGCGACCGCAAGCTCGGTGTCGGCAACGAAGCCGAGCGGGACCTTGTTCTGTTCGAGCAGCATCGCGTTGGCGAGGCCGCCGCTGCCGGTCTGGTAGGTCACCGTCGAGCCGGGATAGGCGGCATTCAGTGCAGCGTCCATGCCGGTGCCGATGGTCGACACGAGGCCGCCGGGGCTGTAGCCGGCGACGGTCAGATTGTACTTCTGGGCGTGTGCCGTACCGCTTGCTGCGACGACGGCGCTGGCGATCACCGCCAGGGCAAATTTTCTCATTACGTCCTCCCTCGTTCCGGTGGTGCGGCCTGAAAAGAATGACCGTCTTGCCACCTTGTTATTCTGCTCAACGCCGGCGGGCGGCCGTTACGCGCTGGCCCGGAGTTGATGCTCCTTCGGGAATATTGATCGCAAACGCCCCCGAGCCGCCCGCTACACCACATGGCCATCAGGCCGCGTCGCCAGCGCTATTGTGGCCGTAACCGGATTGCGGACGCAAGGCATATTCCTGACAATGAATAGGAATTCGGGCGCGTCCGATAGTTCTGTACCAACCGCAACGCGAGCGTATGGGGCTTGTCGCCCGTCGTTTACGCAGATCCCCACATATCGTCAGCCAGTTCGACGACCAGCCGCAGCTTGGCCGTCTGGATTTCCGGCGTAACCGGATTCCCGGTATCGACGCTGGCGAACCCGCATTGTGGACTGATGGCGAGCCGGTCGGGATCGACGAACTGCGTCGCATCCTCGACGCGCGCGCGTAGTGCTTCCTTGCTTTCCAGGATCGCCATCTTGGATGAAACCAGCCCGAGGATGACGGACTTGTCGCGCGGAACGAGGCGCAGCGGCGTGAACGAGCCGGCGCGCGGCGTATCGTATTCCAGGAAATAGAAAGAAATGTTCATGGCGTTGAACAGCCGGTCGGCGACGGAATCGTAGCTGCCTTCGGCGTGCCATTGCCCGCCGCGATTGCCGCGGCACAAATGCATGCCGATACGTAGCTCTTTCGGCGCCGCGCGCAGCACCTGATTGGTGACCGCGATATAGCGGTCGATCAGGTCGCTCCAGTTGTCGCCGCGCGCCGCCAGGGTTGCCTGCACTTCGGGATCGCCGAACTTAGCGAAGGCTGTCTCGTCGATCTGCACGTAGCGGCAGCCGGCCGTTGCCAGTACCTGTAGTTCCTTGCCAAAGGCTTCAACGGTATCACTCCAGAAAGTATCCGTATCGCGATAGGCATGGGCTTTCACCGCCTGATCGCCGCCGCGGAAATGCAATGCGCAGGGTCCCGGAATGGTGATCTTGGGAAGAAGATCGCTGTTGGCTTTCAGAAACTCGAAATCTCCGACATTGATAGGATGCGTCCACTTCACGCGACTCCTGATCAGCGCCATTGGCTGCGCGCCGCGGCTGCCGTGGTCGTTCGTGCCGTCGGCGCCGGTAGCATTGTCGACCACGTCGATGGTGATGTCGCCCAGTTGCCGGTAGAAGAAGCTGTGATAGGACCGCCGGCGGAATTCGCCGTCGGTCACGAAACGGAAACCGAGCTGCTCCTGCAGCGCAATGGCGTCGCGGATCGCGCGATCCTCCGCTGCCGTGAGTTCGCCCTGCTCAATCTCGCCACGCGAGAACTTTGCACGCGCCTCGAGCAGTGATTTGGGGCGCAGGAGGCTTCCGATATGCTCGGCGCGAAACGGTGGCGTCTGGCGCGTCATTGCTCGCTCCGCCACCTTCCGCAAGCCGCCGGTCTCATCAGTCATTATCACGCATTCCTTTGAGTCTTCCCCCGAAATGTCCCCGCGAAGTCTGCCACCAAACGGGGCACGATGCCACGCGGGCCGTTGAACCCTCGCCGCCCAGCAGGCCAGTTTCCGCCTTCGCTGATTTGCTTTAGTTGATTTCAGCTCTCAGGGGCGAAGTGGACATGGATTTAAAGTCCGTTACTTCTGCTAATGACCGATTCTGTTGAAAAAGTCGCAAGTTGAGCCGCACAGAAAAACTGTCGAAATGGCAGCGACTTCTTCGACAGGCTGAGATCACCACTACAATTCCATTTGGAGTTCGCTACGTTTGTTCGAGCCCAGAAAATGAGGTCCCTCGCGTCCGCATTACAAAAACGCACCCATGACGCTGAAAATTTTTGATCGCGGCACCACGCGGACTTTTTCAACAGTATCGACCCAAAGCGGACATGGGCTCGTGCACTGCAAATGCCTGCAAGTGACTCGCAAGCGACATTGCAGGGTGGGACTGCTGCATTGCCGGTAGCGTCTATGCAATCGTCCATACCCGACCGGGAGAGGAGGAAAGAAGCACGGAGTTGAAGCGCCCGCACTTCCCACGCCGCTCGCCATCAGTGGCAAAACGATTGATTTGTGCTCGGTTTGTGCGTTGCGACTACTTTCACAAGAAAGCGCACTCTTCTTCTTCCATCACTTTTCGTCCGATCACAGCGAGACCGGCAACGGTTTCCGTTGCCGGTCGGCTGGTAAGCGTTCTGCTGAATGGGATGTTTCAGATGGGGGCAACCAGATGGGCTCCCTTGCGTGCCCCTTTGCAAAGGGGTGTTATCCGATAACAACCCCAGGCGGAGCGCAGGTTCTCCGCACCGTCAATGAGGCCGGGCT
>CAWHJZ010000021.1:0-24204 GCA_963829785.1 uncultured Pseudomonadota bacterium
TCTGATTGAGAACCAACAACGTATTCAACGCTGCGCCGGGTGGTCAACCATGACCGTCGCCGGCCCGACACGAATCCTGTCTTGAATCCCGCTTTGCGAAGGGTGCTGCGGCGCGGCAATTGGCCCCAAGTGAAGCCGATGGGCTGCGGCCGCCTCATGCAAATGCCTCAGGTTGTCCGGGTTGCGCACGATATAGATGGCCGTGACCTTTCCGTGCTCGATATCGAGCGCGGTCGTCTGCAATTCACCGTCGGCCTCCAGGGTGATGAAACCGGGCAAGCCGTTGACGAAACCGGCTGCTGCCCCTCATCATAAATCGAAGACTGATCAGTTGGAGCGGATGCAATGGCCAGGGCAGCCAAGAAGGATAATGCTTCGAAGGACGCAAAAGGCGGCACCTCCCCCTCCCGGCTGATCGATGCGCGCATCAAGGCGCTGGGCGACTGGCGCGGCGAGACGCTTCGCCAAGTCCGAAAGATCATCAGAGAGGCCGACCCCGACGTCGCCGAGGACGTGAAATGGCGAAAGCCGTCGAACCCGATGGGCGTTCCGGTGTGGGAGCACGCCGGCATCATCTGCACCGGCGAGACCTACAAGGACAAAGTGAAATTGACGTTCGCCAACGGCGCCGCGCTCAAGGATCCTTCCGGTCTCTTCAATGCGAGCCTCGACGGCAACGTGAGGCGCGCCATCGATTTCCACGCGGGCGACAAGATCGATGAGAAAGCGTTGAAGGCGCTCATTCGCGCCGCCGTGGCGCTGAACGCGTCCAAGGCCGCCCAGCGGCGGGGAACGAAAAGCAAGTAAGCGTGCGCCGCCGGCCGGCGGCACAAAGAAATATTGCACAAAAATTCCTTGGTATTCGCGGTGCTTCGAGTCAGCGCCGACCACGCTCACCTCGCCTCTGCCCGGAAATCGCCTGGGTCTTGCCGTTCATAGTCCTGAAACGCGCATGGCTTTGGGGAGTTTCCATTGCGTTTGTTTCCGGCCCTCGTTTCCTGCCCTTTTTCTTGCCTTGTCGTCTTTGGAACCGCCCTGGCGGGGCCGGCCGCGCATCCGCGGACGACCATCGCGATCCATCCTGACGTTTCATGAAGGAAGGAAAGCCACAAGAGAGCCCGTCATTCAGCCGGTCTTGGCGATGGAGCGTTCTCGCGTCCTTTGGGCTGCATGCCGTCTTTGGCATCCTTCTGTTGTTTTTTGTGGATGTCCCCAAACTGAAGCCGGCGCGACAACAAAGCGTCACCGTGGAAATCGTGATGGTGCCGCCGGCTTCCCCACCGCTTTCAGCACCGAAGCCGCCGCCACCCCCAACACCCACGCCGGAATCGGGCAAGCCTCCTCAAAGCAAGCCCGGTGACTTGGCTGCGATCCCTAAAGCCCCGCCAACACCTCCCCGGCCCGGCGGCGACACGCCTGTAATCGTGAAAGCGTCTCATATGCTGTCGGAAACGATCCTTGCCGATCCCCGCAGCTGGAAGGCCCGGCGGATGATGGCCCGGCTCGGCCCGAACGATCGCATTGGACAACTATGCGGATTGGAAGCCATGGCCCAGGTCGCGGCCTGGAAGAAGACGTTCAAGCCGGACCAGGTCGTTGCCTATGCCATGGCCCGCACCAAAATCCTGGGAGACACCCTGCTTGCCGACGGCGCGGCGCTTCACAGCAAAGAGGAATGGTTCAGGCTCAAATTCAAATGCGGACTGACGCCGGACCATACGAAGGTGACGTCCTTTGAATTTCTCGTCGGCAACACCATTCCCAGGCGCGACTGGGAAAGCCACAGCCTGCCTGCAAAAGTCGACTCCCTCGATTGAAGGCGCCTGCGCAGACGAAAGCCGTGCGAACGGCACGGCCCGAATAAAATAAGAAAGAGAGCGATGGAGCATCTCGCCGGGCGCCGGGCCAAGCCCCGCCCCCCGCTCACGCCGAGGTATCGACCTTCAGGCCGGTCACGTTGTCGATCTTGGTGCCGTCGCTCAACGTGAGAATATTGGTCAGCGTGTTGAGATAGGACCCGTTGCCCAATTGAATGAGGTTCGCGGGGTCGACGATCTCGGCGCCGGTCGTGATGTCGATCTGGGTGCCGTCGGCCTTGGTCAGGATGCCATTGTCGGTGTCGAGCGACGTGCCGTTGCCCAGATACATGAAGGACGGCAGGGTATTGTGCGGCTTGACCTGCTGCCGCACAGCCTGCAGCGCTTCGATCGCCTTCGTCACCCTCGCGTCGGCCGCCTTCTTCTGGTTGGCGGCGGCAAGCTGGGCGTAGTAGCTGCCGTGGTTGGTGACGTTCGTTTGCGCGATGGTGGCGAAGTTGTTGGAAAAACTTTTGCTGCTCGAGAGGAATGAACTGAGAGTTCCGGGATTGCCCGAATGGGCGAGCGCGCCGAGGATGCCGGCCGGATTGGACGCGGCCTTGACCGCGGACACCGCGCCCGCAATCCAATCGGGACCGCCGCCCGACCCGGCGAGCGAATTGTAGTAGGCCGCTGTCGACGCGCTAATCCCGACCATTGTCCTCTACTCACTTCGCGCAAAATTACCGCGGCGCCGTTAACAAATTACAACCATTACCAAAGTCTTGCCGGCCGCCAGCAGGCCCGCTTTTGCACGTGCCGCAAAGTTTCTCGGCGTCCTCGATTGATTCAAATTTTCCGAAAACACAATGCGTCACGGTGAATAAGCAAGAAACGATTAACCACGTTTTTTTACGGGCCATTTGTGGGGACCATGCGATTACGGAGGCGATCCTCGAGATCACCTGAAGACTTGACGACTTGCCAGTAGGCAAAATCACCAGAAAGGTACCTTGTAATGTCAGGCATCATCCTCTCCGCTGGCGTGCGGGCCAACCTGCTGCAGCTGCAGCAGACGTCGGACCTGATCACCAGCACCCAGACCAAGCTGGCCACCGGCAAGCGGGTCAACTCGGCTCTCGACAATCCGCTCAACTACTTCACGGCCCAGTCCCTGGACAACCGCGCCAGCGACTTGAGCGGTCTGCTCGACTCGATGTCCAACGCGATCAACACCATCCAGGCCGCGAACAACGGCATCACGTCGATCACGAAGCTGGTGCAGTCTGCCCAGTCCCTGGTCAGCCAGGCCCAGCAGACCACCGACACCACCGTGCGTGCGAGCCTCTCGACGCAGTTCACGGCGCTGCTGACCCAGATCGGCCAGCTGGCCGGCGACTCGGGCTTCAACGGCATCAACCTGCTCGGCGGCGACAACCTCACCGTCGTGCTGAACGAAAAGTCGGGCTCGAACCAGTCGAAGCGTCACCGTCAACGGCGTCAACTACACCAGCACGACGGTCGCCAACGCGGCGTTGAGCATCGCCAACGCGGCCAGCAACTGGGCGAGCTCGGCCAACATCACGGCGGCCTCGACCGATCTGACCGCCGCGCTGACAACCCTGCGTTCGGAATCGCAGGCCCTGGGCTCGAGCTTGTCGACCGTGCAGGTCCGCCAGGACTTCACCAAGGCGACGATCAACACCCTGCAGGCCGGTTCCGACGGTCTTACGTTGGCCGACTCCAACCAGGAAGGCGCGAACTTGCTGGCCTTGCAGACCCGCCAGCAGCTTTCGACCACCGCTCTGTCGCTTGCCTCGCAGGCCGACCAGAACGTGCTGCGGCTGTTCGGCTAAGCCGAGCGACCAAAACGAACCGAAACGGCGGCCTTCGGGCCGCCGTTTTTTTTGGCCTCTTCCGCTATGGTTAATGATTTATTAATCGTTTCGGTAAGGATCGATTAACCTTAACAATTTACTTTCGCGAAAGGAACGATTGGCCTGACAGGGACCTGGGGATTGCTATGAGCAACATTGTTCTTTCGAGCGGCGTCCGTGCCAACCTGCTGCAATTACAGCAGACTTCGGACTTGATTACCCAGACGCAGAACCGGCTCGCGACCGGCAAACGGGTCAATTCCGCGCTCGACAACCCGGTCAATTTCTTCACCGCGCAGAGCCTCTCGGTTCGCGCCAACGACCTGAACGCCCTGCTCGACAACATGTCGACGGCGATCAACACCATCCAGGCCGCCAATAACGGCCTGACGGCCATGACCAAGCTGATTCAGTCGGCGCAGTCGCTGGCGGTGCAGGCGCAGCAGACCACCGACACCACGGTGCGTGCGAAGCTGTCGACGCAGTTCACCGCGCTTCTCAGCCAGATCGACAACATCGCCGGCGACGCCGGGATCAACGGCATCAATCTGCTCAATGGCGACAATCTGACCGTCAAGCTGAACGAAACCAACACCTCGACCGTCACTATCAACGGCGTCACCGACACGGCCAACAGCGCGCTGGCCATCAACGCGGCGGGGAACAACTGGGCCGGCGCCGCCGACATCAGCACCTCGGCCACCCAGTTGACGGCCGCGCTGGTGACCGTCCGCTCGCAGGCCCAGGCCTTGAGCTCCAATCTGCAGACCGTTCAGGTTAGGCAAGATTTTACCAAAGCCATGATCAATACGCTGAACACCGGCGCCGATGGTCTGACCTTGGCCGACAGCAACGAAGAGGGCGCAAACCTGCTGGCCTTGCAAACACGGCAGCAGCTTTCGAGCACGGCCCTGTCGCTGGCCTCGCAGGCCGATCAGAACGTGCTGCGGCTGTTCCAGTAATCGACGCGCCGGCCGGCGAACGAATTGTCTGAAGACCGCGCCGGCCAGACGGCCGCAAGGAGCAGCGACGAATGGGCCTCAAAGTCGAACTGAAACCCGGCGAGCGCTTGATCATCGGCGAATGCGTGGTCACCAACGGCGACCAGCGCACGCGGCTCCTGGTGGAAGGTCAGGCGCCGATCCTGCGCGAAAAAGACATCATGACGCCGGCCCTGGCCGACACGCCCGCCAAGCGCATCTATCTCGCGGTCCAGTTCATGTACACCGCGCGCGATCCGCGCGTGCATCATGAGAGCTATTTCGCCCTCATGCGCGACCTGGTGCAGGCTGCGCCCAGCGCCTGGCCCTATGTGGAGGCCGTGAGCAACCACATCATGGCCGGCGATATGTACAAGGCGCTCAAGAGCGCCAAGAAACTGATCGACTACGAAAGGGAGCTGCTCGATCATGCAAAACGCGGCGCAAGCCTACAGCGCGATCGCGAAAAAGACCGGGAACCCGCGTGAGCTGGAAGCCGATCTGCTGCTTGACGCGGCGGCTCGACTGCAAACCGTGCGGGATGCCTGGGACAGCAAGCGCTCCGAACTGGACGCCGCGCTGGTCAACAACCGGCGGCTCTGGTCGATCTTCGTGACCTCGGCAACCAGCGCGGACAATCCGTTGCCGGCCAACGTCCGCCAGAACATCGCCAATCTCGGTCTGTTCGTGTTCAAGCAGACCATGACGGTGCTGGTCGACCCCAAGCCGGACAACCTGGTGTCGCTGATCAACATCAATCGCGAGCTGGCGGCCGGGCTGCGCGCCCAGGCCGGGTGAGCCCGGAAACATCGCCCACGAAGCCAAATCGCCGCGGCCTGAGGCCGCGGCTTTTTTATGCCGGGAGCAGCCGGCGCTTTACAGGTAATTGACCAGGCTGATCCGGTACAGCAGGGCGGTCGTCTGCATCGAAGCCTGCATGCGCGTCTGCAGCGCCAGCAGCTGGGTGCCGACCTGCTCGTTGGAAACGCCCTGAACCTGGTCCAGGAACGAGCCCAGCGTGTTGCTGGTCTGCTGGTGGCTGGCTTTCATCGACTTCAACGAGGTTTGCACGCCGGCAAGATCCGCTTCGATGTCGGTCACGGTCTGGGTGCCGCCGGAGCCATTGATGTTGTTGGTCAGCCGGTTGTCGAGCGCCCCGATGAGGTTGGCCGCGTCCGGGTCGCTCGGCGAGACGGTCAGCGCCGCCCGCGTCGCCACGCTCTGCACCAGGTTGCGGATGCCGGTCTCGTTGGCGCGCGTGCCGTAACTCACGACCAGCGATTGGTCGATGCGCGCACTGGCCGAGCTGCGCGCCGTGCCGCCGCCGACTTCGCCGCTGTACCAGATCACCGAATTGGCGGCCGTGCCGGCGACCAGACTGGTCGCGCTGTTGAATGGCGGACCGTTGACCCTGAGCGGCGGGTTGCCGGTGTCGGCGTCGAAGAATTCGTTCGAGGCCTGCACGGCCGAGGCCGCCTTCAAGGTCGTGTTGGCGAGCGTGCCGAGCGCGGTCGTGAGCGCGCTCTGCAGATTGGTGGTCGTTGCCGCCGCCGTGCCGCCGATGGTGAACTCGTTGTCGCCCGGCGGCGAGGCGGTGGTCGCCGTCAGCGTCAGGTTGGTGGTGGTGCCGTCGGGAAGATCGAAGGCAAACGTGATCGTCTCGCCGTCACTGGGCACGCCGGTGAAAGCGACCGACTCCGAGGCGGGCGAACCGGCAGGCGCGCTGACGGTGGCATTGCTGAGGTTCGACGTGAGGGCATTGAGCTTGAAGCCGAAGGGCGAGACGGCGTCTTCGTCGACCTGCACCGACGTCGCCGTGGGCGTGCTGACCGTCAAGCGGCCGAGGCCGCTGGCGCCGAGATCGGCCTGATTGCGTTCGGAAATGATTTGGGTGAGGCCGGCGCGCGCGCCATCGCCGTTGATCATGTGGTCGGAGGTCTCGGTCGCCGGCTGGTCGGTGGCGCGGCCGGAGAACATATAGCGGTCGCCGGCCTGGGTGTTGAGCAGGCCGACCAGTTGCTGCAGCCAGGATTGCGCGTTGACTTGGGTGGTATTGGTGTTGCCGGTGCTGCCGGTGCCCTGCACCAGCGACGACCGCATGGAACTGGCGACATCGTTC
The DNA here is from genome assembly GCA_963829785.1 of uncultured Pseudomonadota bacterium. GTDB lineage: Bacteria > Pseudomonadota > Alphaproteobacteria > Rhizobiales > Xanthobacteraceae > Pseudolabrys. Next base: position 6,773 of record CAWHJZ010000021.1, read on the forward strand.
ATCGCGGTGAGCGCGTTCTGCGTCACGTTGAGGCGGGTCATCACGTTGTCGATGGTGGTGTTGAAGCCGTCGAGCGCCGAGGCTTGCGCATTCAAGCTGACGGTCAGGCCGCGGTCGAGACCGAGACCGGCATAGGTGTCCGATTTCTGTCCGGTGCTGAGCTGACGCTGCAGATCGTCGAACTGCGCGCGCATGTTGAGCAGCTGCTGCGCGATCTGGCTCGATGCCGATCCGATGGAGCTGATCGTCATGTTACCCCGCGATCCGCATCAAGTTCGGTGAGCATATCTTTGACCGTGCTCATCACCCGGGCGTTGGCGGCGTAGGCGTTCTGCAGGCTGAGGAGATCGCTCATCTCCTTGTCGATATTGACGCCCGAGGCCTGCTCGAACCGTTGCTGCAGTGAATTGAGCACCACATCCTGGCCCTGCTTGAGATTGCTGGCGTTGTTGGCGGCCTCGCCCTGCTGGCTGATGAATTGACGCATGAAGGTGCCGAGGGTGCCGCTGTAGGGCGTGCCCGCGGTGCCGATGCCGGTGGACGGCGCGTAATCGTGGGCGGTGCCGACCAACTGGTCGTAGATGAAATTCGCGCCGCGTTTCGTCGCTCGCATCGAGGCCGGCCGTGTAGTTCACCAACAGGGACGGATCGGTGACAAGCGACTGATTGACGGTCATGCGGCCGGCCAGCCCGACGCTCTCGGCCGCCGTCGAGGCGATGGCGCCGGTGTAGGGCGAGTTGCCGTCGAGAAAGAACGGCAGCGCGACCGAGCCGGTCGTCGCGGTGGCGGTGGTCGTGGTCGACAGCGCATCGACATCGGCCAGGTTGGCGGCCGCCGTCGTCGATGATGCGCAGCGTGGTGCCGCTCGGATTGGAGACGGTGAGGTTGCTGCCGGCCAGCGCCGCTGTTGATCTGGGTGACCACCGAGGCGATGCCGCCGGAGAAGTCGAGCCCGACCACGGTGTCGTTGGGATTGATGGTGTCGGTATTCGACAACGGCAGCGCCGCGGTATCGTCGACCCGCACGAAGGTCACCTGGTGCTGGGTGGGGCCGCTGTTGTCGGTGTAGGTGAGGCTGATGGAATTGCCGTCCTGCAGGCTGCCGATATCGACGTCGAAACCGGCCTGCAGCGCCGGCGGTCGCCGCCGTGCCGGCGGTCGTCGTGTCCGACAGCGCGCTCGACATGGCGGCGGCAAACTGGTCGACCTGGGCCTGCGCCTGCACCAGCACGTTGTCGCGCATGTCGAGATAGCCGGCGATCTCGCCGGACCGGATGGCGCCGGTCGCGACCAGATCGGTGGCGGTGCCGCTCGCCGAGGTCAGCGTGATGGTGCCGAGCGTGCGATCGGCCGCGGTCGGCGCTCCACGTCGATTGCGCGTTGACCGTGGGATGGGGATCGAACGACAGCGTCGACGCCTGCGTGCCGACGAGCTGCACCCCGGATGTGGTGAAAACCGTGACCTGGCGGTTGTCGCCCTTGACCACGCGGATGTCCATCAGATTGGAGAGCTTGTCGATGTAGCTGTCGCGCTGGTCCTCCAACCCGGCGGTCGCGGAATCGGCCTGCGAGGAGCGGCCCAGTTGCAGGTTGAGCGCGGCGATCTGTTGCAGGCAGTCGTTGGCCTGGGTCACGTCGTCCGACAGTCCGAGCTCCGCCTGGCTGCGCAGGGTCTGGATACTGGAGGTCGTCTGATTGAGCGTCTGCGCGAGCCCCTGGGCGGCGCTGATCACCGCGATCTGGGTCGGCCGGTCGCCCGGGCTGGTCGTCAGCGCCTGCAGCGTGGTGGTGAAATTGTTGAAGGCGTTTTCGAGCGTGCTGGTGGAATTCGGATTGCCGTAGACGCTCTGCAGTTGATCGTAGATGTTGGAGCGCAGGGTCGCATAGCCGGCGCCGGCCGATTCGGTGCGCAGCTGCGCCTGCACGAACTGGTCGAGCACGCGGTTGATGGCGCCGACCTGCACATAGGCGCCGACGGTGCCGGTCGTATTGGAGACCAGGGTCGCGGTCTTGCGCACATAACCGGGCGTCTGCGCATTGGCGACGTTGCCCGCGACCAGCGACAAACCGGTCTGCGCCGCGTTCAACCCGGACAAGGCTGAGTTGAGTGCCTGAGTCAGACTCATGCGCTAAGACTTCATGGTGCCTGCGAATGCCGGCGACGGCTATCGCAGCATGTTGAGCATTTCCTGCGACATCGCTTGGGCGGTCGTGATCACCTTGGTGTTGGCCGAATAGGCCTGCTGGGTCACGATCAACTTGGTGAACTGGTCGGCGATGTCGGCATTGGAGCCTTCGAGCGAGCTGCCGACGATCTTGCCGCTGGCGCCCGCCAGCGGCGTGCCGGAATCGCCGGTGGCCTGGTAGGCGCCGCCGTCGAGAGCCTTCAGGTTGTCGGGGCTGGCAAAATGATACAGCGGGACCTCCGCCAGATCGACGGTCTTGCCGTTGGTGAAGGTGCCGGCGATGCGGCCGTCCTTGGTGACCGAAATGGTCTGCAACTGACCGGCCGGATAGCCGTCCTGCTGCATCGTATTGACGGTCACGGCACCGCTGGAATCGGCGTACTGGGTCAGGCCATTGAGTTGCAGGGTCAAGGCGCCGAGCGAGACGCCGTCAACGCTGACGCCCGCCATGGCGACCGAGGTGGACGCCGGCGCGGTGAGCGTGCCAGCCGAGTTGAACTGGAAATCGGTGCCGACGTTGTTCCAGCCCACGGTCGCGCCGGTGGCGGTGGAATCGGTCTGATAGAACAGCTGCCAAGTGTCGGTGCCGCCATAGGCCGCGGCGTCGGTCTTGGCCCAGCGGAACTGGACGTTGGCGGCTTGGCCGGAGGCGTCGTAGGCGGTCACCGCGCCGGCGTCGAGCGATTCATTCAGGAAGGTCGTGACATCGCTGCCGACCACCGTGCCGGTGCCGGACGTGGTCGGGTCGGTGCCGAAGTCGGCCGGATTGAGCAATTCGGATTGCGCGACGGTGGTGTCGGAGTTGGTGGTCTTCGGATAGCTCGGCAGGTTGGCGCCGTAATTGATCGTGGTGCTCGCGGTCGCCGCCAGGAACGAGCTGCCGAGTTGCAGCGGCGCCAGCGCGCTGCCGACCGGATTGCCGGTCTTCGGATCGACCGGAATACCCTCGAGGTAATAGCCGGAGCCGTTCACCAGATAGCCGTTCTGGTCGAGCGAGAAATCGCCGCGACGGGTGTAGAGATCGGTGCCGGCGAACTGCAGCGAGGTGCCCGAAGTGCCGGTCGGCTGCTTGACGGCGAAGAAGCCGTCGCCGCTGATCGCCATGTAGGTCGCGACGTTCGCGTTCTGCACCGCGCCCTGCACGCCGTTGGTCGATTTCGACTGCGCGCTCACGCCGCCGGCGGTTTGCTGGCTCGGCGGCAAATCCGGAATCATGTTGATGAAACTCGTGTCGATCGACTTGTAGGCGATGGTCTGCGAGTTCGCGATATTTCCGGAGATGTTCTGAAGCGCGTAGGACTGGCTTTGCAGGCCGTTGACCGCGGTATTGAGCGCACCGAAAACACCCATAACTGTTCTCCACGTTTTGAAGTGCGCGACGCCTTATCCGGATGGCCGGCGGCCGGCGCACTTCTTCGGCGATGCATTCGCAAGCCCCGTGCCAGCAAAATAATATAGTATTTTCAATGGTTTAAATGAAAACGGCGGCCCGCCGGGGCCGCCGCTTCAGGTCGTTTCTGCCGCCGGGCGGCAGATTTTGCCGGGCATCGGCGCGCCGGGCGCGCCGTTCTCGCGCGCCGCGCGGCGCGTCAACGATCAGCTCGAGGACGCCGTTTTCGGCTCGAACTTCAGCGCCACGCCGTTCATGCAATAGCGCAAGCCGGTCGGCTTCGGGCCGTCGTTGAACACATGACCGAGATGGCCGAGACAACGGCTGCAGTGCACCTCGGTGCGCGTCATGAAGAACGAGCGGTCGGTCGTGGTCCCGACCGCGTTCGGCAGCGGCTCGTAGAAGCTCGGCCAGCCGGTGCCGCTTTCGAACTTGGTTTTCGACGAGAACAGCGGCAGCTCGCAGCCGGCGCAGGCGAAGGTGCCCTCGCGCTTCTCATGATTGAGCGGACTGGTGCCGGCGCGCTCGGTGCCGTGGCCGCGCAGCACGGTGTATTGCTCCGCGGTGAGGCGCTTGCGCCACTCGGCGTCGGAGAGCTTGGTCCAGTCGATAGCCTGGTCGGTTGTCGTCATCGGTTTGGTCTCGCCGGATTTGCTGGCAACGATGAGCGCAGCAAGCGCCACGCCGCTCGTCAAGAGGGCTCGTCTGTTCATCATATCAGCCTTCTCCCTTTTGCGCGCTACCCCAGATCTTCTTGATCCGCTGATCGCGCCCGCAATTCCAGCGGTAGAATTTATATTTCAACGCTTGTTTCTTGTAGAAGTTCTGGTGGTACTCCTCGGCCTTGTAGAACGGGCCGGCCTTGTCGATCTCGGTATAGATGCGCTTGCCGAGCTGGGCCGCGACCTTCTTCTTCGACGCTTCCGCCAGCTTCCGCTGCGCCTCGTTGTGCACGAAGATGGCGGTGCGGTATTGGTGGCCGACGTCGCAGAACTGGCGGTCCTTCACGGTCGGATCGACGTGGTGCCAGAAGTAAGTCAGCAACTCGCTGTAGCTGACCACGTTCGGGTCGTAGACGATCTCCACCGATTCAGCGTGGCCGGTGCCGCCGGCGGAAACCTGATGATAGGTCGGCTTGGCGACGTGGCCGCCGGTATAGCCCGAGGTGGTCGAGATCACGCCCTTGACGTGGTCGAAGTCGCTTTCCACGCACCAGAAGCAGCCGCCGGCAAAAGTCGCCACCGCCCGCGCCGGCTTTTGCGCCGTCGTGCCCTGCGCACCGGCGATACCGGCGGCCGTCAGCACGAGAATGAAGCTGAGCAGCAGGCGTCGCATGGTCGAATTCCTCCGTTTGATGTCGGACCTGACATATACCCTTTAGGCGCGAGCGGAATTCACGTTGCCATCACCCCGCCTTCACGTTGCCGAGAGGCTTGCGAGACGCCCCCTGCCCGCCAAATCGGCTTGCCCCAAACGGTCCTCCTCCCTAGTGTCGGCCTCGGAAAAACGAGGAATTCCATGCGTTTTGAAGGCACCCAAGGCTATGTGGCGACCGACGACCTGAAGGTTGCCGTCAATGCGGCGATCACCCTGGAGCGGCCCCTGCTGGTCAAGGGCGAGCCCGGCACCGGCAAGACCGTGCTGGCGCTGGAGATCGCCAAGGCGATCGGCGCGCCGCTGATCGAATGGCACGTCAAATCGACCACCAAGGCGCAGCAGGGCCTGTACGAATACGACGCGGTCTCGCGCCTGCGCGACAGCCAGCTCGGCGACGAGCGCGTCAAGGACATCCGCAACTACATCAAGCGCGGCAAATTGTGGGACGCCTTCGTCGCCGACGAGCGCCCGGTGCTGCTGATCGACGAGATCGACAAGGCCGACATCGAGTTTCCCAACGACCTGTTGCTGGAGCTCGACCGCATGGAGTTCTTCGTCTACGAGACCGGCGAGACCGTGAAGGCGCGGCGGCGGCCGATCGTGGTCATCACCTCCAACAACGAGAAGGAACTGCCGGACGCCTTCCTGCGCCGCTGCTTCTTCCACTACATCCGCTTTCCCGACCCCGACACCATGCACGCGATCATCGAGGTGCATTTCCCCGGCATCAAGCAGCGCCTGGTGTCGGAGGCGCTGCAGGCTGTTCTACGAGATCCGCGACGTGCCGGGCATGAAGAAGAAGCCGTCGACCTCGGAGCTGCTGGACTGGCTGAAGCTCTTGATGGTCGAGGACATCGGGCCGGAGCTGTTGCGCGAGCGCGACCCCAAGAAGCTGATCCCGCCGCTGCACGGCGCGCTGCTCAAGAACGAGCAGGACGTGCATTTATTTGAGCGGCTGGCGTTCATGGCGAGACGAGAGGGGCGCTAAGCGCGCCCTACTCCGCCGCCTGCGCGCGCGCGGCCAGTCGCGCCGCCTTGCGTTCACGCGAACGCGCGCGGCGCCGCGCCAGCGCCTGCGCGACCTTGTCGCCGGCGCTACGCGTCCAATAGAGCCCCTGCGCCACCGCGCGGCCGCCGACGCCGCCGGCCCAGACCAGCTCGTAGGGCGCGAACAGCCGCCAGGTGTCGTCCTTCTCGACGATGCCGCGCGCGATCAGTTCGCCGGCCATGGCCGTGGTGTTGAGCCCGTGGCCGCCGAAGCCGCTCGCCACCCATTGACCCGGGCTCGAGCTCGCCGATCTGCGGCATGCGGTGGACCGCGCGGCCGAGCGTGCCGCGCCACAGATGCGCGACCTCGACCGGGCCGAGCTCGGGAAAGGCGCGGCGGATGTCGCGCGCGAGCGCGCGCGCGAACGAGCGCGGGTCGGCCTCCCACACCCGCATGCGGCCCGACCATTGCAGCCGCTCGCCGGTCTCCTTGTCGCCGACGATGCGGTAGTGATTGTCGGCGCGGTCGGTGTCGCTGACCGCGCCGCGATAGCGGATCGTCTCCGACAGCTGCGGTCCGATCGGCTCGGTCACCATCACGAAGGTGGTGACCGGCATCAGCGTCGCCGCAAGCTCCGGCATCAGCGCGCCGAGATGGACATTGCCGGCGAGCACCACATGCGGCGCGCGCACGCCGCGCGTGCGGCGTGGCGATGCGCTTGCGCACGCCGGTGGGATCGATCGAAATCGCCGGCGTGTGCTCGAAGATGCGCGCGCCGGCCGCTTCGGCGGCGGCGGCCAGGCCGAGCGCGTAATTGAGCGGATGGATGTGGAAGGCGGTCGGATAATGGACGGCGCTGAAATAGCGCGGGTTCGGCAGCACGCTCGCGCACGCGCTCGGTCGGCCAGGCCTCGACCTCGCCGCCGATCCAGCGCAGCCGCTCGACATAGGCGCGCGCTGCCTCGCCGCTGTCGTCGGTCTTGGACACGTGCAGCCAGCCGTCGACCGGATCGACGCCCGGCATGCCGGTCTCCTCGATCGTGCGGCGGACGTAGGCGACGCCCTGCTCCGACAGCGCCCAGAGCTGCTTGGTGTGATCGAGCCCGATGCGCTCGATCATGGCGTCGACGTCCTCGTGGAAGCCGGGCAGCACGAAGCCGGTGTTGCGCCCGGAGGCGGCCCAGGCCACGCGGTTCGCCTCCAGCACCGCCACCGACCAGCCGCGCCGCGCCACTTCGCGCGCCACCGTCAGGCCGGCGAGCCCGGCGCCGACCACGCAGACGTCGACGTCGATAATCGAAGGTCAGCTGCGCGCGCTCGGGCGTTGCCACCCGCGTCGCCTCGTACCATGTGCCGTCGGTGCTATCGTGCTCGCTCATCGAATTCCGGTCTTCCACATCCGCAATTGATTCGCGTCATCGCGCTTGCGCCCTTGCGTCAAAGCGGCGCTGCGGGCTAAGGGGCCGCGCATGCTAGACTAGCCGGAGATCGAAAGCGATTCGCCTCACCCGCATACCCGTTTGCGAATCCATACCCGATAGTTAAATCATCGACCATGCGCCGTCTGCTGTTGTTCCGTCACGCCAAGGCCGAACGCTCCATCCCGGGCGCGCCCGACCGCGACCGCGACGCTGATCGAGCGCGGCCGCAAGGATGCCGCCAAGATCGGCGCCTATATGGCGACGCATGCCCTGGTGCCCGACCGGGTGCTGCTGTCGCCGCCGCGCGCACCCAGGAGACCTGGAAATACGCCGGCAAGGCGCCTTCAAGCCGGCGCCGGCGCGCGACCATGGTGGAAAAGCTCTACGACGCCACGCCGCACGCCATCCTGGCGGCGATCAAGGACATGCCGGCCAACGCGCACACGCTGATGGTCATCGGCCACAATCCCGGCCTGCACGAACTGGCGCTGATGCTGATCGCCTCCGGCGACGTCGAGGCGCGCGAGAAGCTGCGCGAGAAGCTGCCGACCTCGGGGCTGGTGATCATCGACTTCGCCTTCGACGACTGGAACCGGCTGCATCCGCAGTCCGGGCGGCTGGAGCGCTTCGTCAGCCCGAAGTCGCTGGAGGCCGCCGCCGGCTGAGCGGCTTCGCAGCCCCGCCGCGCCGTGCCATGATCGCGCCCGTACCAATGCGACTGGGGGCGATGGCATGTACAAGCAAATTCTGGTGCCGGTCGATCTCGCCGATCCGGAGCTCGCCAAGCCCGCGATCGAGACCGCGGTCAACATGGCGCGCGCGGCCGGCGGCGCGGTGCGGCTGGTCAACGTGCTGCCGATGACGCCGGGGATGCTGGCCGAATATGTGCCGCCGGACTTCGACGTGCAGCAGCGCAAGTCGTCGGAAGAGGCGCTCGCGGACATCGCGCGCGGCTCGGGACTCGATGCGCGCGCAGGTTTCCACCACGGTGCGCCAGGGCGGCATCTATCACGAGGTGCTGGAAGAGGCGAAGGCGATCGGCGCCGACCTGATCGTGATGAGCTCGCACCGGCCGGCCATGCGCACCTATTTCCTCGGCTCCAATGCCGGGCACATCGTGCGCTATGCGCCCTGCTCGGTGCTGGTGGTGCGCGAGCCGGCCCCCGACGCCAAAACGGCATGAAGAAGGCCGCCCTCGGCGGGCGGCCTCCCCCATGCGATCGACGCCGTCGGGGAAGCGGCGCGATCAGTCGATCAGTCGGTTAGCGGTCGAGAGCGCCGGCCGCCGGATCGTTGACGATCTGCGGCAACGTCGTCGAGGCCAGGGCGTGGGAGCCGTCGGTCTGCGCCTGCGACATGGCGTGCGACCCGCGCACCGGCTGCATGTTGTCGGCGAAGGCCGGCGCGGAAGCCGCAATGGCGAGAAGGGCGGCGGCGGTGAACTTGGTGAGGGTCTTCATAGTCTGAACTCCATTCGTGGTAACAAGAACGATCTCTTGTTGACGCCAATGTGGGTCCGCCAAGCGATCACCTGCAATCCACATCGAAGTCACAACGGCGACGGAGTCCATCACGATAACGAGATGGCCGCGTGACGGAATACGCATATGAAGCCATGAAGCTGCCGCGGTCGCGCCGCAATCGGGTCCGGACGTTTCACGTCTGCCGCGATGGCGTACAAATCTGTTTGTGAGCGCGTAACCTTTCGGAATCTTTTTCCGAAAACCGGCGCTTGTTCCCAATCACGCCTTTCGTGATCACGCGCGCGGCAAAACCTGGTCCGGCAGCGCGTCGGGCCGGTACGTGCCGGGTCGGTTGCGGCGGACGAAGTTGCTGCCCTGCCAGAGGAACAGCGCACCGAAACCGCCGATGAAAGCCGCGCCGCCAAACGTATGCAATTGCAACGCGCGCACGAACGTCCCGGCGAGCCCCACCGCCACCACGGCATATAACGCCAGCCCCGGCCAGTAGAGGAACGGGTTGACGCCCCGCTCGTAACGCACCGGCACCGGCGAAGCGGCATGCGCAACCCTGGCATGCAGTTCGGTGATGAAGGCTGCATAGGGGCCGTCGTTCCGTTCCTGCTCGACCATGCTCTTCCAGGACGACGACAGGATCTCGAGCTTGGGCGCGCCCTCCACCCAGATCTCGGTCAGGAAGCGGTAGGCCTGCATGCTCCCCGGCTTGAACGACAGACGCACGCGGCGGACGTCGCGGTAGCGCACCCGGCCGGAGCGGCTGCCGGCCGACCAGTCGATGCCGTGCTCGGTCAGCGTGAATTCCCAGGGCGCGCCGAACACCGACGGCCGGTAGCTGTACGAGAGGGTGCCGCTCGCGGGCGCACCGGCAGGATCGAGGGTCATGAGGGGTTCCAAGGGAATGGTGGGGCCACGGCCGTTTGGCGCGGGATCGGCCGTTAACCATGCTGACGGCTGGCGCCGCATTAGCCCGGCGGGAACCGCCGCCACGGTTTCAATCCGCAATAGTTTATAATAACCTAATACCGCGTTTGTGGCATGCGTGGGCGGGAGGCGTTGGTATGGCTAGGTTGACGGAATTGTTCGGCCGTAAGGCCGAGGTCGGCGCCGACGCGCCGATACCACCTGCGCCTGCAAGCCGTCCCGACCCGTCGGCCAGCCCCGAGACCGCCTCGGACGTCGGTTCGCGCATGGGCGAGGAAAACGAAGCCCTGCGCAATATGTTGAGCGATGCCGGCCGCAAGATCGGCGAGCTCGACGAACTCAAGCAAGCCTTCGACAAGCTGGTCAATCCGTTCAACGCCACCTTGCGCGCGTTGGAGGAAGAGAAGTCGGAAACGCTCAGCCTCTCCGGCATGCTGGCGGAGTCGCGCACCGCCTATGAGACATTGCGCGGCGAATTCTACGAGATCGAACGGAAAGCCACCGCGCTCGAAGCGGAATCCGAGCGGCTGCGCGAGAACCTGGAACTCGCCAACGAAACCAACCGCGCGCTGGAAAGCAACGGGCTCGAGCTCAGCAACGACATTTCCGCCAACCGGGCCCAAATCGCCGAACTCGAGCGTCAGCTCGCGCAGGAAAGCGCCCAGCGCCGCGCGTTGAGCGAGGCCCGCCGCGGCGCGCAGGAGCAGCTCGACGCCGCCGAAAAGAACATCGTCGAACTGGAAGGCGAGCTCGCCGCCGCGCGCGAGAAGCTGGTGATGCTGGAAGACGACCGGCGCTCGCTGCAAGCCGCGGTCGACCACGGGCTGAGCGAAAACGCCCGCCTCACCCGCCGCCTGACCGAAAGCGAAAACACGCTCACCGCCACCCGCGCCCAGCTCGGCAAGGTGGAGGCGAGCTTCGCGGAGGCCTACGCCGAACGCGGGCGCCTCGCCGCCGCGCTCGACGAGAGCAAGGAACAGCATCAGGCCGAACGCAACACCATGACCATGCGGCTCGACGCGCTGCAGCTCGCGCGCGGCCACCGCCGAGCGGCTGCTGGCGGAGGCGCGGCAGAACCTGCTCGCCCGCACCGAGGAAGTCCGCGCCTTCGACCGCAAGGCGGTGGAAGCGACCATCGCGCGCAATGCCGCCGACAAGCGGCTGGGCCAGATCGAGGCGTCGCACGAGGCCCGCGAGCGCCAGATCAAGGAGCTGGAGCAGGCGCGCGGCGCGCTGGCCGAGCGCAACAGCGCGCTCACCAAGCAGATCAAGGCGCGCGATACCGCCGTGACGCGGGCCGAAGAAAAGATCGCCGCCCTCACCGAGCGCAACGCGCATCTCGAAGCCGACGTGCAGGTCATCCGCACCGGCATCGAGAAGCGGGTCGAGGATCTCGGCAGCGCCTTGCAGCGCGAACGCCTGGAGCGCGCGGTGATCGAGGGTGCCCTGGAAGCCGCCCGCAAGGACAATGCCCGTCTGCAAAGCGAACTCTCCGCCATGCGCTCGGCGCTGCGCCGTGGCGCGCCGGTCGAGGACACGCTGGCGCCGAGCAGGCCGGCCAACGAAGACGATAATGCACCCGTCGATACCGCCGGTGAAGCGCGCGCTGCCAACGACTAGGCAAATCGTTCCATTGAACGTAGCGGCGGTGCGTCGCACCTAAGCGACATATTTCGCAGATCAAAGAATTTTCATTGGAACGCGGGACGCAAGTCCCGCGTTTTGTTTTGCAAGCGGCGCACGTTTCCACGCGTCGCAACATGAATGCGTTCCCGTATCCGAATCAACAAGGAGGCTATTCGATGCTCAAGCATGCGTTGACTGCCGCCGCTTTGGCCGCGGTGCTGGCAACGCCGGCATTCGCCCAGAAGCAGCCGGCGCCCGACACGACCAGGCAGATGCAGGCGTCACCCGATAAGGGCATGAACAAGGACATGAAGTCCGGCGCGGCGCCGCACGGCGCGATGTCGAACCCGAATGAAAGCCGGAAGGGCGACATGGCCGCGACGGATGCCAACGCCCAGTCGGCCGCCTTCATGCAGAGCCAGGAACCCAATGAATGGCGCGCCAGCAAGCTGATCGGCGCGTCGGTCTATGGCCCGGACGACAAATCGATCGGCGACATCAACGATGTGCTGATCGATAAGGACGGCCAGGTGACCGCTGTCGTGGTCGGCGTCGGTGGCTTCCTGGGCGTCGGCGAAAAGAACGTGGCGTTGTCGCTCCAGGCGCTCGACGTCCACCGCAAGGATGGCGCGATCGACAAGATCACCGTGAGCTACACCAAGGACCAGCTCAAAGACGCGCCGACCTTCGCCTACTACGACGGCAAGCAGACTGAAACCACCGGCATGAAGGCGGACGAGAGCGCCGGCACGCCGATGGCACCGCACAAGTCCGACAGCAAGATGATGCCGGACAAGACCTACGGCAAGCCGCAGAAGAAGTAATTCGGCATTGGAAAAGTGACGAATGGCGCCCGGCCGCGACGGCCGGGCGCCCGCGCCGCCGTGACAAGGCCCCCGCACCACCCTATATGTCCCGGCATGCGCAGTTGGTTGGCCGTGACCCCGTTGTTCGCCCTGCTGGTGCTGGCGCTCTATATCGCCGGCTCGGCCTGGATCCGTTTCGACTACGACATTCCGTTCATCGGCTGGCTCGCCATTCTCGGCGGGGCGTTCTTCTCGCTGCTGGTCGGCGGCGGGCTGATGGCGCTGTTGTTCTATTCGAGCCGCCACGGCTATGACGACCTGAGCGGCGGCGACGGCGCCAAAAACGGCGCCAAGAACGACAAACCGCCGGAAGCCTCCTGGAAGCGAACCGATTCCGCCTGAGCGGCGGCCCGGGCTTTTCCCTTTTCTTCCCCCCTGCCCCATCTCGCGCTGCATGCGCGGACCGGCTATGAAGGCGCCTTGTCAGCCGCCACCCGGTTTGGGGAACCACGCGCCATGAACAAGACCCTGGTCCAGGAACAATTCGGCAAGACCGCCGCCACCTATCTCACCAGCAAGCCGCACAAGCTCGGCAAGAGCCTGGAGCGGATGGTCGCCCTCACCGCGCCGCAGAAGGATTGGCGCATGCTCGACGTCGCCACCGGCGGCGGCCACGTCGCCTATGCCTTCGCGCCCCATGTCGCGCGCGTGTGGGCGACCGACATCACCCAGGAAATGCTCGACCTGGTGAAGGGCGAAGCGGAAAAGCGCGGCCTAACCAATGTGCGCACCGCCTACGCCAAGGCCGAGGCGCTGCCGTTCGAGGATGAAAGCTTCGATCTGGTCACCTGCCGCATCGCGCCGCATCACTTCGACTCGATCCCGGCCTTCCTGGCCGAAGTGCACCGGGTGCTCAAGCCCGCCGGACTGTTCGCGCTGGTCGACAACGTGGTGCCGCCGGGCGACGTGGGCGACTACATCAACGCCTTCGAACGCTTCCGCGACCCCAGCCACCTGCGCGCCTGGACCATGGACGAATGGCGCGACGCGCTGAAGGCAGCGGGCCTTGCGGTCGGCCACGAAGAGCAGATCGGCAAGACCATGGAATTCGGCCCCTGGGCCGCGCGTCACGACGCCACCATGCTGGCGCTGTTGCGCTCCATGCTGACTCAAGTGACGCCGGCGGTGAAGGCGGCGCTCGACCCGCAGGAAAAAAAGGACGTCGACTTCACCTTCCGCCTCACCGAAGGGCTGTTCATCGCCAAGCGGGGCTAGGCGCCCGCGCCAGTCATCCGTCGAGGCTCGGCGCGATCGCGCCGAGCGCCTCAGGGTGGCGGAGTCGATGTTGGCGGACGTCCGCCGCGCCTAGCGGCGCTTCTTGGCGTGGCGCCTATGCGAGCGCATTTTGGGCTTGGGCTGCAGGTGGACCTTTTCCCAGTCCGGATGGTCGTCATAAAGCTTGTCGACGATAAGAGGACCGATGAAAGGGATCACGCAGCCGACCGTCAGCTTGCCGGCCTCGCGATAAGTCAGCGGCCGGTCGAGCAGCGCCGAGGCGATCATCGGGGCGATCGCCGCGCAGCCGACGGTCGTCAGCGTCAAGGCGCCGCCCTGCGAGATGCCGGCCGCGGCGGCGTCCCAGTCCCACTTCCAATGGTTGATGCCGAAATAGGCCGCGGTGGTACCGGCGCCTGCGACGGTTCCGGCGGTGCTGACCGGACCGGCGAAAGGATTGAGTGCATCCAGGAGGCTGCGCTCTTCGGCATGCGCGCTTGGGCCGATACATGCAAACGCCGCGAGCGCGGCGGCGAAAACAGCGGTCTTACAGTTCATCCTTTCCCCTTTCGGATCGGGCCTGGATCATTGTCGGCGGCACCGCGAATCAAATGGAGCCGACGAAATATTCTAGGCCCAAATCGAATTATGCACAGTTCGCGCCTCTCGCCTAGCGGAAGGGGCGCCCCCCGCCCAGCGAGGCCTCAAAAAAACGCCGTTTGGGACATCTTGCCGCGTCGCGGCACTGCGCCCGGCGCAATCGCGACCCCGGCATGCGCGTGGAACGCGCAGCGGTCTCATTGATTTACCGCAATGAGTGGCCGCCGGTCGCGGACTAAATTTCATACCTCATCCCGGCGGGGGCCGACGCCGGAAGGGGAGAGCACGAAGGCCCATGCCTTACCGTTTGAACTCAGATTTACCACCCACGGTACGCAACCATCTGCCGGAACACGCCCAGGACATCTACCGCGAGGCGTTCAACCACGCTTACCGGGCCCATGCCGGCGAAGCCGACCGCGAGCAGCGTGCGCACATGATCGCCTGGGCGGCCGTGAAACGCACTTACGTCAAGGCCGACGGCGACTGGGTGCCGCGCGGCGCATGAGTGAAAGCCGATGACAAGTTCCCTCGCCCTCGCCGAACGCAATGTGCCGCGCTACACGTCCTACCCGACGGCGCCGCATTTTACCGCCGCGGTCGGCCCGGCGCGCTACGCGGAATGGCTGGGCGCGCTGCCGCGCGCGGCCTCGCTCTCGCTCTACGTGCACGTGCCGTTCTGCACCGAGCTCTGCCACTACTGCGGCTGCAACACGCGCGCGGTGCGCAAGCGCGAGCCGGTCGACGCCTACGCGCAACGGCTGATCGAGGAGATCGCGCTGCTGGCGCCGCTCAAGGACGGCAAGCTCACGCATCTGCATTGGGGCGGCGGCACGCCCTCGATCCTCGGGCCGCAATGGCTGGAGACCATCGCGGCGCGGCTCGCGTCGCTGTTCGACCTGTCGAATCTCAAGGAACACGCCATCGAGCTCGACCCGCGCCGGCTCGACAAGCCGCTGCTGCGGACGCTCGCCGCGATCGGCGTGAACCGCGCCAGCCTCGGCGTGCAGGACGCTTCGCCCCACGTGCAGCAACTGATCGGCCGGGTGCAGCCGTTCGAGATGGTGGAGCGCGCGGCGGAGGGCCTGCGCGCGGCGGGAATCGAAAACCTGAACGTCGATCTGATGTACGGCCTGCCCGGCCAGGGCACGCGCGAGGTGGCGCGCAGTGCCGAGCTTTCCGCTTCGCTCAATCCGCAACGGCTGGCGTTGTTCGGCTACGCCCACGTGCCCTGGTTCAAGACCCACCAGCGGCTGATCGCGGAAGCCGAACTGCCGGGCGTGGAAGCGCGCCTGGAGCAGGCGCAGGTCGCCGCCGAGACCTTGCAGAGCTTCGGCTACCGGCTCATCGGCCTCGACCATTTCGCCCTGCCCGGTGACGAGCTGGCGGTGGCAGCAAGCCAACACCGCCTGCACCGCAATTTCCAGGGCTATACCGCCGACGACGCCGATGCGCTCATCGGCCTGGGCGCGAGCGCCATCGGCAAGCTGCCGCAGGGCTTCGTGCAGAACGCGCCCGACCTTGCGGGCTATTCCCGCGCCGTGAGCGGCGGAAGCTTCGCCACCGTGAAGGGCCTGGGCTTAAGCGGCGACGATCGCCGGCGCGGCGACATCATCGAGCGGCTGATGTGCGACCTGGAAGTCGATCTCGACACGGTCGAGGGCGGCGCGGCGGCATACGCGGCAGAACTGGCGGCGCTCAAGCCGCTTGCGGAAGACGGCCTGCTGAGCATCGCCGGCGCGCGGGTCGTGGTCACCGAGCGCGGGCGGCCTTATGTGCGCATCGCCGCGGCGGCCTTCGACGCCTATCTCAAGAGCGGCCAGAAGCGGCATTCGGTGGCGGTGTAGGCGGCAAAGCAAAAGCCCCGGATCGCGCTTTCGTCGCGCTACCGGCGCGACCAAAGCTGATCCGGGGCACGCCGTCCCCACCGGCGTAAACTAACCGCGTGCCTTCGCCTTCTTAACGCGGGTGAATTCGTCTGCGTTCGGGCAGAACGCGGGCGGTAGTTGGATGGAATCGGGCGCGCGCTTAAGCCAGTCGGCGCAGACCTCGTCCGCATCGCAACGCTGGCAGGCCTCGTAGGCTTGCGCGAACTGCGCCATGCCGGTCGGCCAAGCCGCCGGCACCGTGACCCCCATCTTCTCGGCCATCTTCGAAAAATTGGCCGACGCCTTGCGGGCCGAATCGGCTTTTGATTTGGGCGCCTGCGCCATCATGGTCTGAGATCCCCTCGACATTTGCGTTATTAATTGCCGGAAAACGCGAGCCCCGCATTGATCCAGCGCAAGCAGGGCAAGCGGTGAGGCTCAGGGAAGATACGTAAGCGCGCGTGGTGCGCGCGCATGATTAATGTCGTCCGTGACGCCACCGCGCGCGCCCCGCGTGACCGCCCAAACGCGAGGTGCTAGCGTCGCCGTCGAAACCCATTCATGCAAGCCCGCGAGATCCCCATGGCCCGCTTCTACTTCCGCCTCACCGACGGCAATCAAGTGCTCAACAACCATGAGGGCATCGACCTGCCCGGCCGCGCCGCCGCGCGCGAGAACGCGGTGGCCTTGGCGCGCGATCTCCGGCTCGGCGCGGTGATGCCGGGATTCCAATGGGGCGGCTGGTTCGTGACCGTGGTCGACGAGCACGGCCACCAGGTCGATCAGGTGCCGATCGCAGATGAGGTGGGGGAGCGGTAGGGCAGCAGGGGTAGGCGCTATGCCACCGCTTCAGCGCGCGCGCTTAACGGTATCGCGGCGATCACAGCACCTATCGAACGTTCCTGGAACCCGGGGTCCGCACGCAAGTCGTCGATGGTGCGCGGGGCGGGAAAGCTTTTGCCGTCAAGATCGGGCCAATCCTCCGCCGCAAAGGTGAGCACCTCCGCCGCCTTCTCGATCGCCTCATCGATTGTATTGCCGGCCGTGAATACGCCGGGCACATCGGGAAACGAGACCCCGTAGCAGCTATCAGCGTCCTTGTGGATGAGAGCGATGTAGTGCGTCATCCTCGTCAATCCTTCTCCCAACCTGCGTCCTTATAGATGGCGCGTACTGTTCCCAACGGCAAGTCGTGCTTGGGATGCGGCACGATTACACGCCGACGAAGAGCCCGGTGCACGAACTTATGGTGAGAGCCGCTGACCGACACCTGTTCATAGCCTTCCCGCCGAAGCCGCTGGACGATATCACGGCTATCGCGCAGCATGTCACCCCTCCCCCAGGCTATCCGCGCCCTACCTCACCAACTCCCGCATCGCCCGATCCAACCCATCCAGCGTCAGCGGATACATGCGTCCGCCCATGAGCTGGCGCACCATCTGAATGGAATACGTGTAGTCCCATTCCTTCTCCGGGACGGGATTGAGCCACG
>CAWHJZ010000022.1:0-163603 GCA_963829785.1 uncultured Pseudomonadota bacterium
GGCGCGAACAGGCTCGGCATATCCACCTTCACGCCCGGGCCCATGGTCGAGGAGACCGCGACCCGGTTGATGTAGTGGCCCTTGGCGCCCGGGGGCTTGGCCTTCTGCACCGCGTCGGCGAACGCCTTGATGTTCTCGACCAGCTTGTCCTCGGAGAACGAGGCCTTGCCGACGCCGGCCTGGACGATGCCGGCCTTCTCGACGCGGAACTCGACCGCGCCGCCCTTGGCGGCCTTGACCGCGCCGGCGACGTCCATCGACACGGTGCCGACCTTCGGGTTCGGCATCATGCCGCGCGGCCCCAGCACCTTACCGAGGCGGCCGACCAGCGGCATCATGTCGGGGGTGGCGATGCAGCGGTCGAAGTCGATCTGACCGCCCTGCACCTTCTCGACCAGGTCCTCCGCGCCGACCACGTCGGCGCCGGCGGCGGTGGCTTCTTCGGCCTTGGCGCCGCGCGCGAACACGCCGACCCGCACCGTGCGGCCGGTGCCGTTCGGCAGGTTGACCACGCCGCGCACCATCTGGTCGGCGTGCTTGGGATCGACGCCGAGATTCATCGCGATCTCGATGGTCTCGTCGAACTTGGCCTTGGCGCGCTCCTTCACCAGCTTGATCGCTTCCGCGATCGGATAAAGCTGTTCACGATCGAGACCCTCACGGGCGGCCTTCACGCGTTTTGCGATTGCTACCATGTTTCTTACTCCGACACCGTGATGCCCATCGAACGGGCGGAGCCCTCGACCATCTTCATGGCCGCTTCGATCGATTCGCAGTTCAGGTCCTTCATCTTCTGCTCGGCGATTTCGCGCACCTGCTTCTTGTTCACCGAGCCGACGAAATCGCGGCCCGGCGCCTTCGAGGCGCTTTGCAGGCTGGCCGCCTTCTTGATGAAGAAGGACACCGGCGGCGTCTTCATCTCGAAGGTGAAGGAGCGGTCCTGATAGGTCGTGATGACGACCGGGATCGGGATGTTCTTCTCGATCTTCTGGGTCTGCGCGTTGAACGCCTTGCAGAACTCCATGATGTTCAAGCCCCGCTGGCCCAGCGCCGGCCCGATCGGCGGCGACGGGTTGGCGGCGCCGGCGGGCACCTGCAGTTTCAAATAGCCTGTGATTTTCTTCGCCATCTCTTCACTCCGTTAGTGGTGCGGATCTCGACGGTTGGCGGCCGCCTCACCTCCCACGTCTCTCACACTCCCCTGCCCACGAGCGGGCAGAGGAAAACCTTATAGCTTCTCCACCTGGGTAAATTCCAGCTCCACCGGGGTGGCGCGGCCGAAGATCGACACCGCCACCTTCACCCGCGAGCGGGCTTCGTCGACTTCCTCGACCGTGCCGTTGAACGAGGCGAACGGCCCGTCGGAGACGCGCACCTGCTCGCCGACCTCGAAGGACACCGACGGCTTCGGCCGCTCGATGCCCTCCTGCACCTGCTGCAGGATGCGGTCGGCCTCGGCGTCGGAAATCGGCATCGGCTTCTTGTCGGTGCCGAGGAAGCCGGTGACCTTGGGCGTGTTCTTGATCAGATGGTAGACGTCGTCGGTCAGGTCCATCTTCACCAGCACGTAGCCGGGGAAGAACTTGCGCTCGGCCTCGACCTTGCGGCCGCGGCGCACCTCGGTGACCTTTTCCTTCGGCACCATGATCTCTTCGAAATGGTCGGCCAGCCCGCGCTGCTTGGCCTGCTCGCGGATCGAATCGGCGACCTTGTTCTCGAAGTTCGAATAGGCGTGCACGATGTACCAGCGCTTGGGCCGGGTCGAGGTGGTGGCGGTTGCGGTGTCGCTCATCGTTTCAGCCTTGAAATCCAGCCAGCTTCAATGTTGCTCTAATTCGGTTTTCGGCTTCTTCGGGATCAAACCCCGATGCCGAGCACGAACGTCACGGCGATGCGGATGAGTTGATCCGCGACCAGGAAGAACACCGACGCGATCGCCACCATGACAAACACCATGGCGGTGGTGACCGCGGTTTCCTTGCGCGAAGGCCACGTGACCTTGCGGGTCTCCTCACGCACTTCCTGCAGAAACTTGAACGGAGACGTTGCCATTCAATTAAGCCCTGTAAGTCCTGTAAGCCGAGTCAGTCCGTAACGCGCCCGCTATGTAGTCACCACCGGAGGGTTTTGCCCGCCTTTTCGCGGCCTAGTAGTCCGATTTCGACATTTGCGTCCCGCTGCAGCAAGCTCCAGAGCAAATGTCGGAATCAAAGGACCACTAGCAACTATTTGATTCTAGTGGAGCTTTGAATTTGACATTTGATCCGCGGCTTGCAGCAAATGGGCATCAAATGTCAAATTCGCTCCACTAGACGACAAGAAGTTCGCCGCCTGGCAGGAGTGGCAGGACTCGAACCTGCAACCCCCGGTTTTGGAGACCGGTGCTCTAGCCATTGAGCTACACTCCTCCGGAAGCGCATGCGGCGGACCATACAAGGCCCGCCGCCGGGATGTCATGCATTATACCGGTCGGCTTTGCAAGCACGATGAGGGGGGTTAGCGGCCCGGAATCAGGGGTTTTCGCTGCAAGCCCGGCCCCGGCACCCCCTGCCGCCGCGGACCGCCTTTGACCGGGGGCCGGTTCGGGGCTACCCGGTCCGGGCAACCCGACAAGAACCCCGGCGCGGGCGATAACGCCCCGCGACCGGCGGCAAATAAGGCGACAAGTCGAGGAAATGGCTCCTCCCCTCCTGCAACTCAAGGACATCGCGCTCACCTTCGGCGGCACCCCGCTGCTGACCGGGGCCGAGCTGTCGGTCGCCACCGGCGAGCGGGTCTCGCTGGTCGGCCGCAACGGCTCGGGCAAGTCGACCCTGCTCAAGATCGCCGCCGGCCTGGTCGAGCCCGACCGCGGCACGGTGTTCGTGCAGCCAGGGGCGCTGGTGCGCTACCTCTCGCAGGAGCCCGATTTTTCCGGATTTTCGACCACGCTTGGCTATGTCGAGGCCGGCCTTGCCGCCAGCGACGACCCCTACGTCGCGCGCGCCATGCTGGATCAGCTCGGTCTCACCGGCGACGAGGACCCCGCCCACATCTCCGGCGGCGAGGCGCGCCGGACGTCGCTCGCCCGCGTGCTGGCGCCCTCGCCCGACATCCTGCTGCTCGACGAGCCGACCAACCATCTCGACCTCACCACCATCGAGTGGCTGGAGCGAGAACTCGATTCCCGCCGCACCGCGCTCGTCATCATCAGCCACGACCGCCGCTTCCTCTCAAACCTCACGCGCCAGACGGTCTGGCTCGACCGCGGCGAGACCCGGCGCGTCGAGCGTGGCTTTGCGCACTTCGAAGAATGGCGCGACCAGTTGCTGGCGGAAGAAGAGCGCGAGCAGCACAAGCTCGACCGCAAGATCGTCGCGGAAGAGCACTGGATGCGCTACGGCGTGACCGCACGCCGCAAGCGCAACATGCGCCGCGTCGGCGAAATACAGGCGCTCCGCGAGCAGCGGCGGACATATCGCGGCACGGCCGGCAGCGCCGTCATCACCGCCGGCGGAGCCGATCCCTCCGGCAAACTGGTGATCGAAGCCAAGCATCTGTCCAAGAGCTACGGCGAGCGCGCCATTGTCAGCGATTTCTCCACCCGCATCCAACGCGGCGATCGCATCGGCATCATCGGCCCCAACGGCAGCGGCAAGACCACGCTGATCGGACTACTCACCGGAAACCTCAAATCCGATGGCGGCACGCTGAAACTCGGCGCCAACCTCGCCATCGCCACGCTGGACCAGCACCGCGACAGCCTCGGCCCCGACACCACGGTGGTGCAGGCGCTGACGAGCGGCAGCGGCGACACGGTGATGGTCAACGGCCAGCCGAAACATGTCATCGGATACATGAAGGACTTTTTGTTTTCGCCCGAACAGGCGCGCACGCCGCTTGCCAAGCTCTCGGGCGGCGAGCGCGGCCGGCTGATGCTGGCGCAGGTGCTGGCCAAGCCGTCGAACCTGCTGGTGCTCGACGAGCCGACCAACGATCTCGACATGGAAACGCTCGACGTGCTCGAGGACATGCTCGCCGATTACGCCGGCACCGTGCTCTTGATCAGCCACGACCGCGACTTCCTCGACCGGCTGGTGAGCGCGGTCATCGTGCCGGAAGGCGACGGCCGCTGGACCGAATACGCCGGCGGCTATTCCGACATGCTGGCCCAGCGCGGCGCCGACCTGACGCGTGCGACGCGCAAGCTGGAACCGGAAAAGCCGGCAAAAACCACCACAGAGCCCGCCGCCAAGGCCGCCGGGCCGGCACAGCCGAAGCGCAAGATGACTTTCAAGGACAAGCACGCGCTGGAAACGCTGCCCAAGACCATCGCCACGCTGCAGCAGAAAGCCATGGGCCTCCAGCAGCAGCTTGATGACCCCGACTTCTATTCCCGTGATCGCGCCGGCTTCGAAAAGGCCACCACCAAGCTCGGCGAGATCCAGCACAAGATCGCCGTGGCGGAAGAACAGTGGCTGGCGCTCGAGATATTGCGGGAAGAACTGGCCGGCGCGGGACCGGGGTAAGCGTGACCGCCACCCTCGGCGATTGTCACGGCCCCGCGGATGCGGCCTCGGGGACCTCGTCGGTGATCACCTTGAATCCCGTCAGCGTGCACGGATTGAATTCGGTCACGATCGCGACGTCGGTAGCATCGCGCCCGCGCGCCATGAGGATGCGGCCGATGCGCGGCTTGTTGTGACGGGCATCGAACGTATACCAGCGGCCGCCGAGATAGGCTTCGAACCAGGCGCTGAAATCCATCGGCTCACCGTCGGGCGGCACGCCGATCTCGCCAAGGTAACCGGTGCAATAGCGCGCCGGAATGTTCATGCAGCGGCACAGCGTGACGGCCAGGTGCGCGAAGTCCCGGCACACGCCGCGCTGTTCCGTATAGGCGTCGTAAGCCGTTTTGGTTGGACTGGCGTGGGCATAGCCGAACGTCAGGCGATCGTGGACATAATCGCAGATCGCCTGCACCAGCGGCCAGCCCGTCGGCAAGCGCCCGAACAGCGACCACGCAATATCCGAGAGGCGATCGGTCTCGCAGTAACGGCTGCCGAGCAGGAAAACCAGGGTCTCCACCGGCAGGTCTTCCAGGGCGTGCTGTTCGGCCTGCGGAACGACAACGTCCGGCTCGCCATTGTCGTGCACCACGAAATCTGTTGACATCGTCAGCCGGCCGACCGGCGCGCGGATCACATGGCAGAAATTGCCGAACTGATCGTGATAGCTGTTGACGGGGATGGACGGATCGAATTGCACGTCGTCCCAGGTCACCAGATCGTGACTGCGGGAGGGATGCACCCTCACCTGCAGGATCATGGGCGTCGGCTGCGGGCAGTCGTACGAAATCTCGAAGCCGGCACGGATTTTCATTGAAACCCTTCTCACCTTACCAGACGGCGGCACACGGGTTGCGGGACCACCATAGCGCGGATGGCAACCGCGTGCGATTACAAAGCATATTCCGCGCCAATCACCGTGCGCCCGGCTATCGGCCTGGCTCCTGGCAGCGCGCGCCGGGGCAGCCATGAGCGACACGCGAGACACTCTGTTGGCGGCCGACGATCCGGCGCCGGTCACCTTGTACAACGAAACCGGTGCGTCACCGTTCCTCATCGTTGCCGACCACGCCGGCAACCGCTTCCCGCGCGCGCTCGGCCGGCTCGGCGTCACCGAGGCCGATTGCCAACGCCACATCGCCTGGGACATCGGCATCGCGCCGGTATCGCGCCGGCTGGCGGAGGCCCTCGATGCCACGCTGATCGAGCAGACCTATTCACGCCTGGTCATCGACTGCAATCGCCCGCCGGGCCGCAAGACGTCGATCCCGGAAATCAGCGAGGCGACGCCGGTGCCCGGCAATACCGGCTTGAGCGAACGCGATATGATTCAGCGCGTGCGCGAGATCTTCCAGCCCTATCACGACGCCATCGAACGGGAGCTCAACCGCCGGCGGCAGGCAGGCCGGCCGGCAGCGCTGATCGCGATGCACAGCTATACGCCTGTCTTCCATGGCGTGGTGCGGCCGTGGCATGCCGGCATGCTCTATAACCGCGACCGGCGCTTCGCTGGTCCGTTGCTGGCGCTACTGAAGCGCGAACCAGGCTTGGTGGTCGGGGACAAAGAACCTTACGGCGTGAGCGACGACACCGACTACACCATTCCGGTGCACGGCGAACGGCGCGGCCTGCCTCACATCGGGATCGAGATTCGCCAGAACCTGATCACCACCGAGCCGGGCCAGAACGAATGGTCGGCGCGGCTCGCGCGGCTGCTGCCGGAAGCCTACCGGGGCCTGCTGGCATCCGAAGCGCCCAGGGGCTGAAGGCAAAGACTGGAGCGGGTGAAGGGAATCGAACCCTCGTCATCAGCTTGGAAGGCTGTTGCTCTACCATTGAGCTACACCCGCATCGCGACCGTCATTTAGTGGATTCAGGACCGTTTGGCGAGACTGAGGCCCCGATCTCGGGTTTACCTGAGACCGGCACTCGAAATGCCGGGTCGGCTGGAGCCGACTTGGATGCGGAGAAGATTGGTGGGGGAGGTAGGACTCGAACCTACGAAGGCGTAAGCCAGCGGATTTACAGTCCGCCCCCTTTGCCGCTCGGGACACTCCCCCGGAAAAGCCACGCGCCATCGCTTCGGAAAGACAAACGGCGCCGCTTGTCGGGATTTGCGCGTTTTATGGTCAGCCTCCGGGGCGAAGTCAATGGAGGCCGGCCGAGATCGCCGCGCGTTTGCCATGCCGCCTGCCCCATGGGAAGAACTGCGCCAGGAGCGGCAAGATCAGCCGCAAGACGAGCGACAAGATGAGCCGCAAACCCTGGCAGCGCAGCCCGCAGGATCGCCGGAACCGGCCGCCGCCGCGCGGGCGGCCCCGTCCGGCCCCGCTCAGCCCCGACGGGCCCGCCATCCTCTACGGCTGGCACACGGTCAAGGCGGCGCTGGAAAACCCGGACCGCCGCATTCTGCGCTTGCTCGCCACCGAAAATGCCGTCCGCAAGCTCGCCGACGAGGGCATCCCGCTGCCGGTGGAACCGGACCTGGTCCGTCCCGATGCGATCGACGCGCGGCTCGGCCCCGATGCCGTGCATCAGGGCCTGCTCGCCGAAGCCGAGCCCCTGCACGCGCCGGCGATCGCGGAACTTGAGCCTACCGGCTTGGTGCTGGTGCTCGACCAGATCACCGATCCGCACAATGTCGGCGCCATCCTTCGCTCGGCCGCCGCCTTCGCCGTGCGGGCCCTCGTCACCACCGCCCGCCACAGCCCGGAAGCAACCGGAGTCTTGGCGAAGTCCGCCTCCGGCGCGCTCGAGCTGGTGCCGATGGTCACGGTGCAGAACCTGGCGCGCGGCATGGAGGAACTGCGCCAGCGCGGCTTCCTGCTGATCGGGCTCGACAGCGAGGGCGAGCAGGACCTCGCCGGTATCGCCTTGCGCAGTCCGCTCGCCCTGGTGCTGGGCGCCGAAGGCAAGGGCCTGCGGCAATTGACCAAGACCACCTGCGACCATCTCGCGCGCATTGACGTGCCGGGCGCGATCAAGAGCCTCAACGTATCGAACGCCGCAGCGCTTGCGCTCTATGTGGCGAGCCGCGCCGTGCGGCAGCCGTGAGCCAAAAAAAACGGCGGGTTCTTACCCGCCGCTGAAGTCCCTCTCACGAATCGTGCGTTCTATTTCTTCACCCGCGGCGCGCGTGCATTGGCATCGAGACTCTGTCCGTCCTTGCGGACGAGACGGATGCTCATGCGGTCCGGCCCGAGAATGGTGATCTCGGCATCGGCGTGGATCACGCGCGGATCGTCCGTGCCGGCCCGCTTCGGCCCGATGCTGCCGGTGTGGCCGCGGCGCGGCGGCGCGTCGTCGGCGTAACGGCGACGTTCGATCACCTTGGGCGGATCCTGAACGACACGCCGGGTTTCGATCACCAGCGGCTTGTCGTGCACAATCCGCTTTGTATTGATCACCTGATCGGGACGCCGGCCCGCGGCCTTGTGCTTCTTGGCTTTTCGGGCCGCCTTCTTACCCGCCTTCTTGGCCGCCAGCTTGGCGGAGCGCTGAGCGTCGCGGCGGCGCAGTTCCTCGATCAGAGCGCGGTTGGCATGGGTGCGCCGTGGCTTGGGCGTGGCGCCATGGCGGCGCGCGACGTGCTTGGCGCGGCGGCGCGCACCCGGATAGGCGCGCTTGCTCGACGGATGGTGGATGACATAGGTGCCGGGGGCGACTTCGACCGCGTAGGACTGTCCCGGCTGCAGTTCATACGGATAAAGCGGCGGCGGCCGCCGGCTCGCGCCACTCCATTGCGCCTCGGCGGCCGTGACCGGCGCGAGGCCGGCGGCGCAAACGGCAAGAAGGACAAGGCGGCGGGCGGTACGGCTCATGGCTCTCACAGGCAACAATGGGTTCTTCAACGGGTTCTTCACGGTCCGACCGCGGCGGGCGGCGGATAACGGCGCGGACGCGGCAGTGGCGGATCAAAATCGCGCACGATCAGCGGCGGCGCGTCGAAGGCGTAGCGCGGCGCCGAAACGAATGCGCCGCCCGGAGGATTGGTCCAATAGCGCGCGTAGCTGGGCGCCCGGCGCGGCCGCCCACGGGCGGCGTGACGGCGGGTGCCGGACTTCTTCAGGGACAAGCGGCCGTGCGGGTAATAGTGACGGTTGCGCCAGGGCGGCAGCCACCAGCGGCGGATGACCACGCCGGGCTGATCGTCGAGGATCACCAGGGGGCCGGGGCCATATTCGACGTGACAGCAGCCGTCATATCCCGACGACTCGATCGGCAGATCGGCCGCGAACGCTGTTGCAGCGCCGGCGACGAGGCCGGCGACCGACGCGGCGATGACGATGGGCGCACGCATGGCGACAAGACTCCGATAAAGTGCCGCCAGTCTATACGAGCGCCTTACCGTGCCGCCGGCCAATCGCCGGGTAACATTAATCGCAAATCGTCGAATCGCTTGTGCGCAAATGCCGCGCCGCCACCGGTTGGGCCGCTTTTTCCCCGCGCCGGCGGTGTCAATTCGGCGGCATCTCAGCGTCTCGGGCGTTAACCGTCCGCCCGGTTAACGCGCGCGCGCCCCGCGCCCGGCGGCCCCGCCCGGCCGCCATGGCGAAAAAGCCGGCACGGCCCCGCCCGGCCGCCGCTCGGCCGCCGGCCGCTTGTGAGCGGCCGCCGACGCTGCTAGCTCTCAGCTCGACGGAGCCGGGTTAGCTCAGTGGTAGAGCAGCGGTTTTGTAAACCGTTGGTCGGGGGTTCAAATCCCTCACCCGGCACCACGGTTCGGCGGCGCTCCGAGCAGCCAAAAATACGCAACGGCGCGGGTTTTCGACCTTTCCGACCCTGGCGGACTGTGTCAGACTGTTACCGTTGCAATACCTCGGAGAAACTAGCATGCCGCAGGGCACCGTTAAGTGGTTCAATCCGACGAAGGGCTACGGCTTCATCCAGCCGCAGGAAGGCGGGAAGGATGTGTTCGTGCACATTTCGGCGGTTGAGCGCGCCGGCCTCAATACGTTGAATGAAGGGCAGGTCGTTCAATTCGAGCTCGTCGAAAACCGCGGAAAGACATCCGCGGAGAACCTCAAGGTCAAGTGACCGCGGCGCCCGCGCTTACTTTCGGCCTCTAAATTTTGAAATTGCTGTCGCCGCGCCCGCGCGGCGGCGGTCGCGCGTGTGGCTCATGGCTGGCGCGCGGCGCTTGAAGCATTTGTCCGTGCGCTAGCGCGTAAGCTTTGCAAGCTCGGGAAACGGCGCGAACGCCGCGTCCTTGCACATCGCCTTGGCCTGCGGCCCCGGATTGATGAAGCGGTCGAGCTTGCCGGAGACATAGGTCGCGGCGCCGATCTTCACCCCCTCATAATGGCCTTTGTCGTCGCGCGCATTGTAACGCACGCAGGCGACGTAGCGCTTGCCGGGTCCGACCTCCATCAGCGCCGGCTGCGTGACGCCGGCGTTGCGGATGTGGCTTGGGTCGTTGAGGTAGGTACGCAGAAAGGCCAGCAGGTCGGCCTTGTAGCTCTGCGGAAAGACGTTCTGCGCCTCCCACTGCGCGCGCAATTCGGCCGGGCTCGGCCCGACGTCGTCGCTGGCGCAACCGCCCACCGCCAGCAAAGACGCCAGCACACCCATTCCGACCGTCCACCTCATATCGTCGTCTCTTTTCCCCGTGTCCCCGAGTGCGCGCCCTCGCCCGCGATCATAGCGGCTGGCGCGCGATCGGCAAAAGCGAAGGCCGCCCGCGAAGGGCGGCCTTGCATCCGGAAATCCACAACCGAATCCCGGCGAACCGACTCGGGTTCCAAACCGCTCGCCATCACCGCCAGACCGACCCCCTCCCGGGCACTCACCGATAGCGGCTGTCGCGTGATCGAATGGCGCTAGCCACCGACCAGGACGTTGGCGCCGGCGGTCGCCTCGCCGCCGGCGCGCGCTTCCCCTACTCGATGTCAAATCCGGCCCGGAACATGAAAGTGCGGCCCGGCTGCGGATAGGCGTTGTAGCGGCCGATGGTGGTCGTGCTGGCGATCCCATAGTCGTAGTACATGTCGTTGAACACGTTCTGCACCGAGAACGACCAGAACGCGTTCTTCACGTGACCGGCGACCGGGATTTGTCCGCCGATACGCATGTCCACCGTCGTGTGCGCCGGGATCAGCGGCTGCGTATTGGCCGAATCGTTGTCGAGCCGGCGCTCGCCCGCATAGTGCAGCGTGACGTCGTAGACGAACCACTTGCGCCAGATATCCCAGGTCAGTCCGGCATTGGCGGTCCAGGGCGAGATCAGCGGAATGTCGTTGCCGGCAAAGGCGCCCTCGCGGAAGGTGGCGCGGGTATAGGTGACGTTGCCGTGCAGCGAGACGGTATCGCTCACCACCACCGAGGCGGTGGTCTCCACGCCCCAGTGCCGGGTCGGATCGAGATTGACGTTGGTGAAGGTAGCCGGGCTGTAGAATATTTCGTCGTTCAGCTCCATGTCATAGACACTCGACTGCAGCTTGAAGCGGCCGAAATGCAGGCGCGCGCCGCCTTCGATTTCGTTCGAGGTCTGCGTGCGCAGGTTGAAGTTGGTCGCCGTTCCCAGTCCGATGCGCTCGTCGGCATTGGGCACGCGGAAGGCGTGCGCGACGTGACCGAACACCGCGAACATGTCGTTGAAGCGGTGCTCGGCGCCCAGTTGCGCCGCCCACTGACCTTCGCTGCGATCGAGCGGCGTGCCCTGCGCGCCGAAAGCACCCGGCGCCGTCGGATCGTAAGTGTCGTGCGCGGAGATCTTGTCGTGCTGATACGCGGCCGCCGAGGGTGATGTCGGTGTCGGGGCGGACGCTGAGCGTGCCGTTGGCGTAGACCGCGGCGGTGTCCTGCTTGAGGTCGTAGACGTGATAGGGCGCTGAGCTGAGGTCCTGGCCGCGGTCTGAGTTATAGGCGGTGTGGTAATAATCGACGCCGGTGAGGATTTTCACCGGCATGCCACCGGCATCGCCGTCGAACTTCAACCGCGGCGTCACCGACGTGGTCGTGAGATCGGTGTCCACCCCGTTATAGGGCGATCCTCCGAAGTACAGTTCGCCCTGCTGCTGCTTGCGGCGCAGGCTGCCGTCGACGATCAATTCGACGCCCGGCGCCAGCATGCGTGTGAAACCGAGCGTGAAGTTCTGCCCCTGCTTGTTGGCGAAATCGTTCGGCGTGGCCGCGCCGGTACGGTCGGTCACGAGTTGGTTGACACCGGTCGTATCATCGACCGTTCGCCCGCCCGGCAGGCCGAGCTTCTGGTCGTCGGCGATGACGTTGAAATAGACGCTGCCCTCGGCGGTGGTATAGCGGATGTCGCCGTTCACCCCCTTCTGGCGCAACTGGCCGTTCTCGCGGTAGCCGTCGCTGCGGATGCCGGTGGCGTTGAAGGCCGCCGACCACGGCCCCTGCGAGCCGCTCGCACTCACCCGCCCTTCCCGGTTGCGGAACGAGCCGAAGCCGGCTTCGACCCGCGCCGACGGCGGCAGCTTCACGCCGTTCTTGGTGATGATGTTGATGACGCCGCCGACGGCGCCGTCGCCATAGAGCACCGCGCCGCTGTTGCCGCGGGTGATCTCGATGCGCTGGATGGCGTTGACCGGTATCGAGGAGAAGTCGAAGCCCTGCAGGTCAAAGTCGTTGAAGCGCCGGCCGTTGACCAGCACCAGGACGTTGGACGGCGCGCTGGCGCCGAACCCGCGCAGGTCGACCGTATCGCGGGCACCATTGGCGCCGGCGCTGACGTGCCGGAGTTGGATGCCGGCCTGCTGACTGAGGATGTCCGGCAGGCTTTGCGCCGGCGACTTCTGGATGTCGTCGGCGGTGATGACGCTCGACGAAGTGCCGACGATGGTAGAGCCGGCGCCGAGCCGGCTGGTCGACACGTCGATGGTCGGCAGAATGACCGTATTCGTTTGCGCCTGCGCGGCGCCTTGCGCGAACAACGCGGCGAATGCCGCGGCCGCGGCCGGAACCGCAAACCTACGCCCCCCAAATTCAAGCCTCAAAAACTTGCACCCCATGACACAACGTTCCTTCATTTGCGTTCGCGGATCAGCGCGAACGCATCGGGTGAGACCAAGCCCGATGCGAAGGACACGTCAGCGGCGCGCGACAAGCGCGATGCTCACGTGCAAAATGTCGTGAAAGGACCAACTCTCACGGCTTTCGCACCGGCATTGACGTCACCGCTGCGAAAGACCGCTCCGTATGGACGCCCCGTCCACCGGTTGGGTGACTGCGCTGGCAGGTCTCCTGGCTCGCGGGTCGTTACTTCGTCCGGCCTTCCCAGTTTCCCAGTGGCCTAAGTTGGACGAAGCTCGCCGCTCACAGTTGCGGGGGCAGCCACGGATGACATTCCGATCTGCATCGGAGCGTTTTCCGTGTTCCCTCTTTCGTCCCCGGTCTGACCCGGGGAACCAGCACGGCGAAAATGTGGCCTCGAATGCGTCGACGAGTCAAGCACAGCCCCCGTGCAAAATTTTTTTATCCGCCGGGACTACGCGCCGCCTGCCGATTGTTTGTCTGTCGTGCACCCCGGCAGAGGCTGTAGAGGGAGATTCTGCAATGACCCAAACGCTGCGCCGCATCGGCATCCTGGCCGCCGCCACCTTGTTGACGGCGGCCCTCGGCATGAAGCCGGTCTACGCCATCGGCACCGACAGTCCGTCACCGCCCGCCGACAGCGGCAAGAGCAAGACCGACAAGAAGAAAAGCAAGTCCGGCAAGAAGAGTAAGTCCAAGAAGAAATCCGACGCCGACTTCCTCAAGAACTACCGCGCCGCGCGCGCGATGATTCTGGCAAAGCACTACAAGGAAGGCATCGCGGCCATGCACGCGCTCGGCCACGACGCGCATCCGGACGTCGCCAATTACATCGGTTATGCCTATCGCAAGATGGGCGACTACGCCGATTCCAAGCTCTGGTACGAGAAGGCGCTGGCCGCCGATCCCCGCCACGTGCGCACCTGGTCCTATTACGGCATGTGGCAGGCGGAACAGGGCCACCACGACAAGGCGATGGTCTACCTCGCCAAGGTCAAGGCGATCTGCGGCAACACCACGTGCAAGGAATACCGCGAGCTCCACGCGGTGATCGAGGGCCGGGAACGCTACTGAGGCATCGTTTGCTTGGGCCGCTTCCTTGGGCCGCCGCGTTGGCGCGGCGGCCCGAGGCCTCAGCCGTTCGTCTCCGCGACGATCCAGGCGTGATAGTCGGGATCGAGGCCTTCCGCCGGTAGCACCATGATGGCGGCGGTCTCGTAGGGGTGCACCTCCTTCACCGCCGCGCGCACCGCCTCGGCGAGCGAGGCACGGGTCTTGACGATCATCACGGTTTCCTCGGCGCGCTCGATCGCGCCCCGCCACCAATAGTGCGAGATCATCCCGGGCAGGATATTGACGCAGGCCGCGAGGCGCCGCTCGACGATTCTGCGCCCGGCGGCCTCCGCCTCGACAACGGAGGGCCAAGTCGTATAGACGAGCACCGCGCGTTCCATAGTCAGGCCTTTCGAAAATGAGCCGTCCGGCCCCCCGCCTCCAGCATATCGCCTTCGTGGCCACCACCAGCCCGGAGGCGCGCGAGGCCTATGCGCGGCTGGAAAAGCGCTACGGCAACACCGACCCCACCACCGCCGACGTGATCGTGGCGCTCGGCGGCGACGGCTTGATGCTGCAGACCCTGCACCGCTTCATGAATTCGGGCAAGCCGATCTACGGCATGCACCGCGGCACCATCGGCTTCCTGATGAACGAATACGAGGAAGACGGGCTGGTCGAACGCCTCGCGGCGGCGCAGGACACCATCATCCATCCGCTGCTGATGTGCGCGCGCGACGCGCAGGGGCGCGTGCACGAGCACCGCGCCATCAACGAGGTCTCGCTGTTCCGCCAGAGCGCGCAGGCCGCGCACCTGCGCATCCTGATCGACGGCCAGGAGCGGCTCGCCGAACTGGTCGCCGACGGCGTGCTGGTGGCGACGCCCGCCGGCTCCACCGCCTATAACCTCTCGGTGCAGGGGCCGATCATCCCGATCAACGCCTCGCTGATGGCGCTGACCCCGATCAGCCCGTTCCGTCCGCGCCGCTGGCGCGGGGCGCTTGCTGCCCGACAAGGCCAAGGTCACCATCGAAGTCCTGGACGCCGACAAGCGCCCGGTGGCGGCGGTCGCCGACCACGACGAGGTGCGCTCGGTGCGGCAAGTCGACGTCAGCATGGATCACGCGACCTCGCTCAACATGCTGTTCGACCCCGGCCACAATCTCGACGAACGCATCCTGCGCGAGCAATTCGTTCTCTAGAGAGCATAATCCGAAAAGCGCGACACCGGTGTTCGGAAAGATCTTGCTCAAAAAAGAAACCGCATGAGCCGAGAACTTCGATTTCACCGTCAACGGCAAGCCGGTCAGCGTCGCCCTCGACAACGAGGACACGCCGCTGCTCGACGTCCTGCGCAACGCGCTCGGTCTCATGGGCACGCGCTTCGGCTGCGGGCTCGAGCAATGCGGCTGCTGCATGGTGCTGATCGACGGCCAGCCGGAGAAAGCCTGCGCGCGGCCGATCTTCGCGGTCGCCGGCAAAGCCGTCACCACCATCGAAGGGCTCGGCACGGCGGACAAGCCGCACCCGCTGCAACAGGCCTTTCTGGATGAGCAGGCCGGGCAATGCGGCTATTGCCTGTCCGGCATCATCGTGTCGGCCAAGGCGCTGCTCGACCGCAATCCGGCGCCGACGCGCAGCCGAAATCGCCGAAGCGCTCGACGGCAACATCTGCCGCTGCGGCAGCCACAACCGCATCCTGCGCGCGGTGGAGAAAGCCGCGGCGGCGATGAAGGCGGAGGCGCGCTAAATGAACGCTCCACTCCCCGGCCCGCTCGCCAGCAACCCGAACCTCGACAAATGGGTCGCCTTCCCCGCGCCCGGTCAGGTGACGATCTTCACGGGCCGCGTCGAATTCGGCCAGGGCGTGCTCACCGCCATGGCGCAGATCGCGGCCGATGAACTCGACGTGCCGCTTTCGGCGATCACGGTGCGCTCCGGCGACACCGAGCTCACGCCCAACGAAGGCTACACCGCCGGCAGCCAGTCGATGCAGTTCGGCGGCGTGGCGCTGCGGCAGGCCTGCGCCGACGTGCGCGCGCTGTTGCTGGCGGAAGCCGCGTCAACGCTCGGCTGCGACGTGAAGGCGCTGTCGGTCAGCGACGGCAAAATTCTGCGCGACGGCAAAGCGAGCGGCCAGGATTTCTGGACATTGGCCGCGTCGGTCAATCTGTCGGTGCCGGCGACCGGCGCCGGCGTCCGCAAGACCGACTTCAGAACCGTCGGCCAGAGCACGTCCGCGCCTCGACTTGCCGGCCAAGGTGTTCGGCCAGGCCACCTTCATCCACGACATGGTCATCGACGGCATGCGGCATGCCCGCGTGGTGCGCCAGCCCAACCGCGGCGCCACGCTTGCCTCGGTCGACGAGGCTGCCATCCGCCGCGCCGCCAAAGGCTCGATCAAGGGCGAGATCGCGTTCGTGCGCCACGGCAACTTCCTCGCCATCGTCGGCGACAATGAAGTCGCGGTCGACGCGGCCGCCGCGGCGGCTGCCAATCACGTGAGCTGGCAGAACGTGGAAGCGCCGACGCCGCTGCAGCAGGAAGCGTCCTGGCTGATGCAGCGCCCGACCATCGACCGCACCATCGGCGCGCCGGAGCCCGCCGACGCGCAAGGGCGCCAGCGCTTCGAGGCGACGTTCTCGCGCGGCTATCTCGCGCACGCATCGATCTCGCCCTCCTGCGGGCTCGCAATCTTCAAGGACGGCCATCTCACGGTCTGGACCCATTGCCAGGGCGTTTTCCCGCTGCGCGGCGCGCTGGCGCGCACGCTCAAGCTCGAGCCGTCGGCCATCACCGTGCATCACGTGCAGGGCGCCGGCTGCTACGGCCATAACGGCGCCGACGACGCGGCCGCCGATGCCGCCATCATCGCCCTGCAGCGCCCGGGCGAGACCATCCGCGTGCGCTGGCGGCGCGAGGAGGAATTCGTCTACGAGCCCAAGAGCACCGCCATGACGGTCAAGGTGCGCGCCCTCATCGACCAAGACGGCAAGCCCAGCGACTGGACCGCGGAAATCTGGAGCGGCACCCATCAGGGCCGCCCGGGCGGCGGCGCGCCGCTGCTCGGCGGCGAAGCCCTGCCCGATCCGCTACCGCTGCCGCCGCCGAACGACGTGCCGGAAGAAAACGGCGGCGGCGCCACCCGCAACGCCGTGCCGCTCTACGACATCGCGCAGAAGCGCATCGTGCATCACCTGGTGCCGGAAACGCCGGTGCGGGTGTCGTCGCTGCGCGGCCTCGGCGCCATGCCCAACGTGTTCGCGCTGGAGAGCGCCATCGACGAATTGGCCGCGCGCGCCGGCCAGGATCCGGTCGCATATCGTCTGTCCATCACGTCCGACCCGCGCGCCCGCGCGGTGATCGAGAAAGCCGCAGCGTATGGCGAACTGGAAAGCCGGAACGCCCGGCGGCGCCGGCGCTGGCCGCGGCTTCGCCTTCGCCCGCTACAAGAACAAGGCCGGCTATGCCGCCGTGGTCGTCGATTTGGACGTCGATGAGGAAATCCACCTGCGGCACGTCTGGTGCGCGGCCGACTCCGGACTGGTGATCAATCCCGACGGCGTCATCAACCAGCTCGAAGGCGGCATCATCCAGTCGGCGAGCTGGGTGCTGAAAGAACAAGTGCGCTTCGGCAACAGCGAACAGGACTCGGGCGTCGCCGCGGTCGACTGGGAGAGCTATCCGGTGCTGAAATTCAGCGAGGTGCCGGAGATCGACATCGAGCTTATCAACACCCGCGCCGATCCGCCGCTTGGCGTCGGCGAGGTCACCGCCGGCCCCACCGCGGCGGCGATCGGCAACGCGGTCAGCCATGCGCTCGGCGCCCGCATCCGCGACCTGCCGCTTACCCGCGAGCGCATCATGGCGGCGCTGTTGAAGGAATAGCGCGCGGCGCGGCGAGACCGGTCGATCATTGAGCGGCTTAAACCCTCAATGCAACATGGCTAGTGACAGGAAGGGAGAACGTCCGTGGGATCGACGCATGCGGAGATCAAAGAGAAGCTGATTTGGGCGGGGAAGGTTCTTGTCGACGAGGGACAAGACGATTTTACCCGCGGACACATTTCGTGCCGCTTGCCAGACGATCCCACGCGCTTCTTCATGAAGGCGCACAGCATAGGGCTCGACGAAATCACCCTCGACAATATCCTGACCGTCGATCTCGACGGCAAGGTCGTCGCCGGTACCGCCCGGCGTCACAGCGAAGTCTATATCCACACGGAAATCTTCAAGGCGCGGCCGGACGTTCAGTGCGTGCTGCACACCCATCCGACGTACAGCACCGCCTTGTCCGCTTCAAACAGACCGCTCCTGGCCTACAGCCAGCCGGGCGCCCTATTCCACAACGCGCTCGGCCTTTACGTCGACACGATCAGGCTCATCCGCAGTGAGGAGATGGGCGCGGGCGTTGCCCGTGCGCTTGGACCACACCGGGCCGTGCTTCTCAAGAATCATGGCGCGGTCACCGCGGGAACGACGATCGCCGAGACTGTCATCAGCATGATCATGCTGGAAAACGCGGCAATGATTCAGATGATCGCGGAAGGCGCAGGAGAGACGAGGCCGCTGTTTCCGGACGCAGACATCGAAAAACTGAAGCACGACATTGGCCAGTTGGAACAGTTCGACATCAATTTCGACTATCTCGTACGCCGGGCGCGCCGCAGATCGCAATAAGGCGCGTACGCCACTTCCCGCCAACACGCTGAGGGAGCGTTGCCGCGTACGTCGACTATCCGTGATTCCATCCCGTGATTTCCGCTTGCCAAAGCGCGACCGCGCGCAGCCCGCTCAAATCCTTCTTACCGGATGACTGAGCGCCAGCACGAAGTTGCAGGCGCTGAAGCTGGCGATCAGCAGGAAGGCGGCGCGGAAGGCCGCCGTGATGTCGGCCCGCATGGCGTCGGCATGCGGACCCGTGAGCGCCTCACGGGCATTGCCGCCGCGCTCGACCAGTTGCACGAAGGCCTGGGCGGCTTCCGGGTTCTTCACCGACAGCACGGCGAACAGCGTGAACGCCACCAGGGCGGTGCCGAAGGCCGCGCCGATCGAGCGCGAGAACTGCACCGAGGCCGACGCCTCCCCCAGCCGCGCCTGTCCCGAGGCCATTTGCACCGTCACCTGCACCACGCCCATCACCGTGCCGCAGAACAACCCGATCCACAGCAACAGCCCGGCGAAGGCGGCAGTGCCGAGCGTCGGCGCCCACAGCGCCAGCACGATCAGGCTGCAGGTGAGGATGCCGAGCCCGAACGAGGGAAACAGCGTGGTGCGGCCGGTGCGGCTGACCAGCCGGCCGGTGATCAGCGAGCCGGTGCCGATGCCGATGGTGAGCGGCACCAGCAAGAGGCCGGTCTCCGACGGCGACTGACCGCGCACCACGATCAGATAGACCGGCAGAAAGGTGATAAGCGAGACCAGTGTGGCGCCGTGCAAGGCGGCCATGGCGTCGCTGCGCCAGATCGCCGGCATGCGCAACAGGCCGAGCGGAATGAGCGGCGACTCCGCCCGGTTCTCTTGGCGGATCAACAGCGCCAGCGTGATCAACCCGAGCAGGAACAGACTGCCGACAGCCGGCAACGACTCGAGATTGACATGCTGAGCCCGTTCGAGCGCGAACAGAAGGGCGGACACCGTCACGCTGAACAGCAGCAGGCCATAGGGGTCGGCACGCCATGGGTGCCCGTGCGGCTTGAACTTCGGCAGCCGCCTGACCAGCCAGAATGCCACCAGGCCGATCGGGATATTGACCAGGAAGATCGACTCCCAGCCGAAATGCTGGGTCAGATAGCCGCCGGCCACCGGCCCGAACGAATTGGCGGTGACCGCCACCGTCGCGACGTAGCCCTGGTAGCGGGCGCGCTCGCGCGGCGGGATCGCCTCCCCGATCAGCGCCTGCGACAGCGTCATCAGCCCGCCGCCGCCCAGCCCCTGCAGCACGCGCCCGAGCGTCAGCAATTCGATGGTGGGCGCGGCGGCGCAAGCCAGCGACGCCACCATGAACACGATGAGCGCAACGAACATCAGCTTGCGGCGGCCAAAGGCGTCGCCCAGCCGGCCGTAGATCGGCGCCGCGATGGTCGTCGCGATCAGATAGCCGACCACGATCCAAGACGCGCGCTCGACCGCGCCGGTGGAGGCCGCGATCGCCGGCAGCGCGGTGGCGACGATCGTCTGATCGACGATCGCCAGGAACATCGGCAGCATGATCGAGGGAAAGACCGTGAGGAAGCCCAGATATTGCGGCGCTGGCGGGGCCGCAAGGCGCTCGCTCTGATCTGGCCCGTCCGACACCGATGTTCAGTCCTGCTGGGTACGCTTCGCTGCTCTTGCTCTGACGGCCGCGACGCTCAATGGGCGCTGAAGACCGGCACGGTCGCGTTGGCCAGGATATGGCGCGTGGTGCCGCCGAAGATCATCTGACGCAGGCGGCTTTGCGTATAGGCGCCCTTGATCAGCAGGTCACAGCCGAGCTTGCCGCAATGGTCGAGGATCGCCTCACCGGTGGTGCGCGATTCAGGTTTCACCGTCAACGCGGTCGCCTTGATGCCGTTGCGGCGCAGGTGCTGCGCCGCCTGTTCGACGGTCGGCCCCGGGGTCATGCCGCCTTCCACCGCCAGCACCGTCACCTGCTCGGCCTTGCGCAACAGCGGCATGGCGAAGACGTTGGTGTAGGCCTGTTCGGTGCTGCCGTTCCACGCCACCAGGACGTTGCGGCCGATCGTTTTCGGCACGTCCGGCGGCACGATCAGCACCGGACGCCCGCTCTCGAACAGCGCGGCCTCGAGCGGCGCCATGCGCGGGTTTTGCGGCGCGCGTCCCGGGCGGCCGAGCACGATCAGATCGAAGATCCGGCCGTAGCTGCCGAGGAAGGCATCGTCGGCGGCGTCCGCCATCGGCCAGCCAAAGGACAAGGTGGCCGGTTCCTGCACCCCTTGCGGCACCTCATGGGTCTTCATGAAGCTCTCGAACGTCTCGCGCGCCTGCTTGGCGGCCTCGGTGTCGAAGGCGCCGGTGAGCGCCAGGCTCGAGACCGGCTCCAGCGTCACATAGGTCCCCGCCATGGGCCGGACAGCAAACCCTTCCAGGTAGCTGTCGAAGCTCTTCGCCATCAGCCAGGCGGCTTCCAGCGCCGCCGGCATGGCGTCGTGGTCTTCGGTCGGAACCAGGATGGTCTTCATGGCGTAGCCCCTCTTTCTCGGCACGTTCTTCGTCAATTCTCGCCAATCGTCGCGAATCGAAGCGGGACGCAGCACCCGCCACCAGCTTAGCCGAAGCCGCCCCGGACGCCACGCCGCGCCCCACGCGCTGCGTGCGTTCGCGGCCATCCTAAACCCTTCGTTAAGGACGCGCCGATAGGGTGGCCGAATTGAATGGCCGGCGAAGCCGGGGGCAATATGGTTCGCATCGATTTCAATCGCTTGCGATTTCTCATCATCGACGACAACGCCCATATGCGCCGGATCGTGCGCACGCTGCTGAACGGGTTCGGCTCGCGCGAGATCTACGAAGCGGAAGACGGCCCCTCCGGACTCGAAGCCTTCACCCAGTACGGCCCTGAAATCATCATCACCGACTGGGTGATGCCCGGCCTCGACGGGCTCGAACTGACGCGCATGATGCGTCAGCCCGACGCCCACGGCAACGCCTACGTATCGATCATCATGCTGACCGGCCACTCGGAGAAGGCGCGCGTGACGGCGGCGCGCGATGCCGGCGTCACCGAATTCCTGGCCAAGCCGATCTCGGCCAAGGGTCTTTATCAGCGCATCGTCAACGTCGTGGTCAATCCGCGCCCGTTTATCCGCACCGCAACCTATTTCGGACCCGACCGTCGCCGCCACGTCAACCCGAACTATACCGGTCCCGAGCGCCGCAAGGGCGGCCAGGCCGACGTCATCCCCCAGTCTCCGCTCGCCGCAATAGAGAGCGAAGTGAGTGAAGAAAGCTGACCAAGAGAGAGCTGTCATGGCCACGAGCAAGCGAAATGCGGCTGTCGTGAACCACGGCGATCACGAGGTGATCACGCCGGTCAACAAGCTGCGCAAGGCGATCACGCACAAGCCGCCGATGCCGGGCGAAGAGGATCCGGTCGCCCGCGCCGAACAAGCGCTGGCCGAACTCTCCGGTGAGTTCGACGCGTGGATGGATTCCGAATGCGAGCGGCTCGACAAGGCGCGCAAGGCGGTCGCCGAGAGCGGATTCAACGACTCCACGCGCGACGAGCTGTTTCACGCCGCCCACGACATCAAGGGCGAGGCCGCGACCTTCGGCTATCCGGCGCTGGCCTCGGCGGCCGACAGCCTGTGCCGGCTGATCGATTTCAGCCCGGACGTGACGCGGATTCCGGTCACGCTGGTGGAGCAGCACGTCGATGCGGTGCGCGCGATCCACCGCGAATACGCCAGCTCCGACGCCAAGCAGTTGGCGGCCCAATTGACCGCGCGCCTGCGCGATGTGACCGACGAATTCCTGCTGCGGGAAAACCACGACCGGCCGGAGGTGATAGAGCAGATCAATTCACCCTCCCTGGTGCCGGACCAGGGCCACTAGGCCTCGTTCCCGCAAAGTCATCGGCCGGGATTGCCCCGGCTCGCGCAAGCCTTACGCCACCAGCCGCACGTCGGGGAGTTGCGCCATCTGCGCGGCACCGATCTGCGCCTGCTCCAGCATGGGCGCGGCGATCACGGAACCATCGGCGACCAGATCCTGGCAGAAGCTGCGCGCCTCCTCGCGCGCGGCCTCGACCGCGAACCGCCGCAGCAGCGCCAGCAACGGGGCCATGTCGGGCCCGCGCTCCTTGGCGCAGGCGGCCAGCACACGCTCGGCCATGCGCCGATTGATCTGCGCCACCCCGGCCCGCTCGCCGGCCAACCCGCCAAGCAGCGCACCTTGGCGCATGGCGGTGATTCCCTCGCGGAACGCCGGATAAGCGGCATCCGGCAGTCCGGCCTTGCGGTAGAGCGCGTGGAAGCCGGAAATCGTCTTGTCGTGGACGTGGCTGATGACGCGGTCGATCGGCAGGCCGGACAATTCCGCCAGCGCCTCTTCGACCAGCACCACGTTGCCGGAGAGCAACGCGCGCAGGATCATGCCGGCGGTAAGTTGCTCGGTTTCACGCAGGTGCTGCACCAGCGCGCCGACTTCCTCGTAGGGCGTCTCGGCGGCGAGCGCGACCGTCGCCTTTTCGCAAGCCTCGCGCGCGGCGTATTCGGCGTGTTGCGAGCCCATCCATTCGCGCGCACTGACGAAACCGGCGAGCGTCTGCGACAGCTTCGAGAGCAGCGCCTGCCGCATCGGCATCGGCAGATCCTCGTGATCGAGCAGGTTTTCGCGGATCGGCGCCAGATGGCCGAAGCGTTCGATGATGCGACGGACCGAGAACGGCGGAATGGTGGCGTCGGGATTTTCCAACAGGGCCAGACAGGCCTCCGCGCAACCCACCTCGGCGATGGCCGCGGCGACCGGACGCGGCAGCAGCGCGCGGCCGGCGATCGCCACTTGCGCGTCGCTATGCGCGGTGGCGATCAGGTCGACCAGATCGTCGGGCTCCAACAGCGGCGAGCGCGCCAGCACCGGCAGCGCCACGTCCGGCTGATCGGCGGCCAGCGCGTGCACCACGACCGGCGGCGCCTTCTGCGACGAGGCGAACACCTCCGACAGCGCCCGGCGCACCATCGGCGACGGATCGTCGAGCAGCATGATCATGGCGCCTTCGGCGGCCGCGAGATCGTCGGGGGAAAGATCGGAGTGGAGATAGGCCCGCGCCAGCGCGGAAGTCGCTTCCGCCCGCTCACCGGCGGACGCATTACGGACCCATTGCAGGAACTGACGAACAATCATGACACATACCAAACGCAACAACGGCGCCATCGACAGGACGGCACGGCGCAGAGTCTA
Organism: uncultured Pseudomonadota bacterium; assembly: GCA_963829785.1. Taxonomy (GTDB): domain Bacteria; phylum Pseudomonadota; class Alphaproteobacteria; order Rhizobiales; family Xanthobacteraceae; genus Pseudolabrys. The sequence continues at coordinate 23,499 of CAWHJZ010000022.1, forward strand.
AGCGCAGACCGCTTAACAAACGGTTCACCATAGACCTTGAGCGGACGTTAACGACGATGGCGCCGAAAAGCCTTTTAATTCAGGCTTTCTTGGTGCCGAACAGCGCGCGCGGATCGCGCGGGTGGTCGACGAACAGATCGAGCGAATTGATCTGGCCCTGGGCGGCCGCCGCCTTGGCCGCCGCCTGGCTCGCCTCTGCGGTCTTGGTGGTCGCCCACAGCCGATGCACCGCCGGCGCCACCGGCGCGCCGCCGCGATCGCTGAACATGGCCCGGAACAGCGGCAGGCCGCCGCGTGCCGAGGCGGACTGCGGCGCCACCGGCCGCTCTTGCCGCGCAGCGACGAAGGCCTGGGCGGCACCCACGTGATCCGGGTTGACCCATGCCACTTCGCGGGCAGCGGCGAGCACTTGCGTCGTTCCAGCAGGATCGGACACCGGTTGCGGCGCGCTCTGAAGCGCGGCGAGCGCCTGCGTCGCGCGCGCCGGCGCGGGCGCGGCTTGCAATATGGATGCGGAGGCCGAAGCGGAGGCGAGTTTGTTCGTGCCCCCGGTCAGCGGATCGATGGTGCCGCGCAGAAGGCCCATGTTGGAGGCCGTGGTGCGCGCCATCTGGTAGCGCCGGTTAAGCTCGCGATAGACCCCGGCGACGCTGCGGCTGTGGCCGGCGCGGTCGTAGAACACGCTGCGGTTGGCGCGCGCCGCGCGCGGGAACATATGGGCGGCGCTCGTCTGCGGCTGATTGGCGGCGGCCGAAATCAACTTGCCGGCGCCGCCCGAGCCGAGGAAATGCGCGATGTAAAGCTCGCCTTCGGTCGGCTGCCGGCCGATCCTCGACTCAAGCCGCATCTCGTTGGCGCGGGTGAAGGCGCCCGCCATCAGCGCGCTCGTGCGCGGATCGTGGCGCAGCCGCATGATCGCCGGCCGCATGTCCGGATCGGTGACGGTGTAGCGCCCCTCCTCGGTCTTGCCGATGGCGTTGGCATATTGGCCGAGCCCGAGCGCCGGCCCGGCCTTCTTCAGGGTGGCGAGCCAGGTCTGGTCGATGAACTGGTAGAGGCCGGAGGCCGAGGACGTCGGCGCCTTCGCCTTGGGATTGAGCCGGGATTCGATCTGGGCGGTGGTGACCAGGTATTCGAAGCTGATGCCGGTGGAACGCGCCGCCTGGCCGATCGCGCTGGTGATTTTCTGGGCCGCGTGGCTGATGACGGAGGCGACCGACATGGCGCTTGTTTTCAGTCTTTTGGGCCTTGCCGGGGCCGCGGGTTTCGTCCTATTCGACGCCACTGAATGTGAAGGCCCCTCGACCATGGGCAATTATGGTAAACGAGAGGTTAACGGCGCCCACCCGGGCCGCCGCCGGCAGTGGAGAGCGGAGAAGAACGATGGAGGCGACGATCCAGCGGCACAAGCGCGGCGGGCTCTATTTCGAGGATATCGAGATCGGCCGCGTCTATGAGCATCCGTTCACCCGCACGGTGACGCAGATGGACAACATGCTGTTCTCCAACATGACGCTCAATCCGCAGCCGCTGCACATCGACCGCCAATTCTGCGAGGAGGAAACCGAGTTCGGCCAGCCGCTGATGAACTCGTTCTTCACGCTCGGCCTGATGGTCGGCATCCAGGTCGCCGACATGTCCTGTGGCACGACCATCGCCAATCTTGGCATGAAGGACGTGCGCTTCCCCAACCCGCTGTTCGAGGGCGATACCGTCCACTGCAGCACCGAGGTATTGGGCAAGCGCGAGTCGAAGTCGCGCCCCGGCGCGGGCATCGTCGAGCTCTATCACAAGGCCTTCAAGCAGGACGGCACGCTGGTCGCCGAATGCCAGCGCCAAGTGTTCATGCGCATGCGGCCGAAGTAAGCACGATGCGTTCTCTTCTGTTCGTTCCCGCCGACGGCGGTTCCAAGCTCGACAAGGCCTTCGCCAGCGGCGCCGACGGCGTCATCCTCGACCTCGAGGATTCGATCGCGCCCGAGCGCAAGGACGTGGCGCGCGCCGCCGCGCTTGAATTCCTCAACAAAGCCGTCGCCACCAAGGAACGCCCGCGCCTGCTGGTGCGCATCAACGGGCTCGACACCGGCATGACCGACGCCGATCTCGACGCGATCGTGCCCGGCAAGCCCGACGCCGTGCTGTTTCCCAAGGCCGAAGGCGGCGCCACCGTCGCCCAACTCGACGCCAAGCTGACCGCGCGCGAAGCCAAGGCCGGCTTGCCCGAAGGCCACATCAAGATCCTGGCGCAGGCGGTGGAAAGTGCCATGGGCTTGTTCACCGCCGGCACCTATCGCGACTCGCAGCCCGCGGCTGATCGGCCTCACCTGGGGGCCGGAGGATATCGCGGCCGAGCTCGGCGCCGAGGCCAACCGCGAGCCGGACGGCACGCTCACCGAGCCCTATCGCCTCGCCCGCTCCATGTGCCTCTATGGCGCGGCGGCGGCGCGCGTGCCGGCGATCGAGACCATCCACGTCAATTTCCGCGACCCTGAAGTGCTGCGCCGCGACACCGAGCTCGCGCGCCGCGACGGCTTTACCGGCCGTCTCGCCATTCATCCGGCGCAGGTGCCGGTGATCAACGCCGTGTTCACGCCCGGCCCTGAGCAGATCGAAAAGGCCAAGGCGATCGTCGCGGCATTTGCCGCCAAGCCCGGCGCCGGCACCGTCGGCATCGACGGCAAGATGTACGACCGCCCGCATCTGGCGCGCGCGCAGGCGTTGCTGGCGAGCGCAGGCGGCAGCTCCGTCAGCGGTTGAAAGCCTACTTCCCCTTGCGATTGACGAACTCCGACAACAGGCGCGCCGGCTCGTCGGTTTCGTAGGCGGAAACGAAGGCGTCGATACCCGCTTGAATGGCGGCGTCGGGCGGCAACCTCTCCCACGCCTGCATCAGCGTCTTCTGCAAACGCACGGCATGCGGCCCGGCGGCGAGCAGCGCCGTCAGCATCGCGTCGACTTCCGTGTCGAGCGCCTCGGGCGGCACCACGCGCTCGACCAGGCCCCAGCGCAGCGCGGTATCGGCGTCGATGATCCCGCCCAGCATCAAGAGTTCGCGCGCGCGGCCGAAGCCGATGAGCGGCGGAATGAGTGCCGCCTCCACCACCGACGGCAGGCCGACCTTGACCTCCGGCATGCCGAACGTCGACGCGGTTGGTCGCAACGCGCAGGTCGCACGACACCGCCACTTCGAGGCCGGCGCCGAGCGCATAGCCGTCGATCGCCGCGATCACCGGCACCGGCAGCCGGCGCAGGCAATCGCAGGTCTCGTGCACCAGTTTGATGAAGTCGTGCGCGCCGTGGCGGTCGAGCGCCGCCATCTCCGGGATGCTGGCGCCGCCGATGAAGGCCTTGTCGCCGGCGCCGGACAGCACCAGCGCCCGCAGGTCATCGCGCGACGCGAGCCCATCGACCCTGCCGATGAAGTCGGTCATCAGCGCGCTATTGAGGGTGTTGAGCTTGGCGCGGTTGTCGACGGTGAGAAAAGCGACGCTGCCGCCCTCACGCGTCTCCAGACGCAGGTCGACGCGCGATGCCGCACCGTTGTTCATGCCCAACTCCCTTGCCATCGCGGCCGCGGTGGCGCGCTCACACCACCACCGGCCCGTCGCCAGCGGCAATCATACCCGCAAGACGAAAGCCCGAGCCAGCCCCGAGCGTCCAGCCCAGCGTGCCGTGACCGGTGTTGAGCCAGAGGTTGCGGTAACGCGTCCGCCCCACATAAGGCAGATTGGACGGCGTCGCCGGCCGCAGACCCGACCAGAAGCGTGCGCCCTCGAAATTGCCGGCGCGTGGGAACAGGCTCTTAACGTTGCGCAGGATGGCTTGGCAGCGCCCGTGATTGAGATCGCGCGAGTAGCCGGACAATTCCGCGGTGCCGGCGACCCGCAAGCGGTTTCCGAGATTGGAATAGACGAGCTTGTACTCATCGTCGGTCAGGCTGACGGTCGGCGTGCCGTTCGATCCGTCGGTGGGGATGGTCATCGAATAGCCCTTGGCAGGATAGATCGGCAGGTTGATGCCGTAGCGGTGCAGGAACGGCGCCGACCATGAGCCTAGACTCACGACCACGTCGCGCGCGCGCAAGGTCCGATAACCGTCCGGCCCGCACACTTCAACGGCGGCAACCTCTCTTGCACGGCGGTCGGCTTCGAGCGCGGTGACCTGATGGTTGTAGAGGAAGGTCGCGCCCTTGCGCACGCAGATGTCGGCCAGACCTTGCGTGAACTTGAGAGCGTCGCCGCTTTCATCGTCGGCGGTGAAGGTGGCACCGGCGATGTCGGTGCGGTGCTCGGCGAAGGCCGGCTCGATAGCCACCACCTCGTCGGCGTCGATCACCCGGCGGTCGCAGCCGTAGCGGCGCATAAGTTCGGCCACCGGCAACGCCGCCGCGAACTCGCGCTTGTCGCGGTAGAAATGGAGGATGCCCTGGCTGCGCGCGTCGTAGCTTAGCCTCTCCTCCGCGCGCACCGCGCGGATCAGGTCGCGGCTCTGCGTGCCGAGCTTGACGATCTCGGTGGTGTGGCGGTCGGCGCGGCGCGGCAGGCAATCGACCAGGAAGCGCGCGATCCAGTACCACTGGCGCGGATCGAGCCGCGGCCGGAACAGGAGCGGCGCGTCGCTTTGCAACAGCCATTTCATCACCTTGAGCGGCGCCGACGGATTGGCCCAGGGCTCGGCATGGCTGACCGACACCTGGCCGCCATTGGCGAAGCTGGTTTCCAGTCCCGCCGCAGGCTGGCGGTCGATGACGCAGACCGATTTGCCCTGGCGCAGATTCCAATAGGCGGCGTTGATGCCGACCACGCCGGCACCGAGAATGATGACGTCGAATTCGTTAGATGCTTGTTCGCTGGATGCTTGATCCATGCTCAGACCCTCCGAGGGTTGCCGCGCGCAATCGTGTCGTCACGATGCGCACCCCCTCTGTCATCGGCCTGAGAGTTTCGTCGCGCCGCTGAAATGCGGGATCACGACTTACACCGTCGGCGGGAGCTTGAGGCTCCGCTCTTCAGAGTGTGGTCGTCTTGCGAGCGGTCCTTTTGCCTGAGAGATTCCGGGGCGGTTGCTCCTTCGGCGCCGGTCCCGAAGAACCGGTCTCTCCCGCTCGACGCGAAGGGCTACGCGATTCAGCGCGGCATGTCGATGCCAGTTTCGCGCTATGAAATGTCGCGGTAGACCGCCTTCGGATCGAAGGTCTTGTCGTCGTCGCGGAATTCCAGCCGGACGTCGCCGATCTGACCAAGCGGCACCGCGCGGTAGAAACACGAGCGCCGGCCGGTGTGGCAGGCGCCGGGGCCTTTCTGCTCCACCTGCAGCCAGACCGCGTCCTGGTCGCAATCGACGCGCATTTCAATGACGCGCTGGACATGGCCGGAGCTCTCGCCCTTCTTCCATAATTTCTGGCGCGAGCGGCTGTAGTACCAGGCTTCGCCGGTGGCGATGGTCTTGGCGAGCGCCTCTTCGTTCATGTGCGCGACCATCAGCACGCCGCCGTTGGCGGCATCGGTCACCACCGCGGTCACCAGACCGTTGGCGTCGAACTTGGGCGTGAAGGCCAAACCTTCTTCTGGATCGAGTGATGTCGGCAAGGAATGCTCCTAGCTCACGCCGTCACCCTGCGTAACGCCACAGCGCACCAGGACGACGAAGAAACGCTACGGAAACAATCAGCGCGGGATAACCATTACCCACGCAGCAGCGTCATAAAGCGGACCTGCTCGCTGGCGTCCTTGAAGGCGCCGGTGAAATGGGTGGTCACCGTCAGCGCGCCGGGCTTGGTCACGCCGCGCAGCGACATGCACATGTGCTCGGCTTCCATCATCACTGCGACACCGCGAGGCTTGAGAATTTCCTCGATGGCGGTCGCCACCTGCGATGTCATATGTTCCTGCGTCTGCAGGCGCTTGGCATAGACGTCGACGAGACGCGCGAGCTTCGAAAGGCCCACCACCCGGTCGGTCGGCATATAGGCGACATGCGCCTTACCGAAGAACGGCATCATGTGGTGCTCGCAATGGGAGTTGAAGCTGATGTCCTTGACCAGCACGAAATCTTCATAACCGGCGGTCTCGCCGAAGGTGCGGTCGAGGACGTCGGCCGGCACTTCGCGATAGCCCTGGTAGAGTTCCTCATAGGCGTCGATCACGCGCTTGGGCGTGTCGAGCACCCCTTCGCGCGCCGGATTGTCGCCGGCAAAGGCAATCAACGTACGCACGGCGGCTTCCGCCTCCTCGCGCGAGGGGCGCGGACTGACCGGCTCGGGCGCGGCGCGCACATGGTCGGACAGGCCTTTCGTCGGCCACGGCTCGATTGTCGCCTTGGTACTCTTTGCGTCCATACGCGGACTCTCCGTTCGACCGGCGCTCGCCCCTTGGATTTCCGAGAGGTGCACCGGGAGTGTCACCGGGGTGGCCGCGTCAGTTACCCGCACCGGACGGCTCTAGTCCACTGCAGGACACCTGGACGCTGCATTCCCATTCAGCATGGCTCGAAAAAGGCCCGAAACCGATGCTTGGCGCGGGGAACCCCTTCTCGCGCCCTTCCAACAGTCCCTATATATTCGTTTGCGGGCCTGAGGCAATCCGCTCCCCCTGGAACCGGTCAGAATGACGCTCAACGACGTTTATAACGAGAAAATCCTGGAACTGGCAGGCAATATCCCGCGCTTGGGCCGGCTTTCCGCGCCCGATGCCACAGCCAAAGCCCATTCCAAGTTGTGCGGTTCCACGGTCACGATCGACCTGAAAATGGACGGCGACGCGGTCTCGGATTTCGCCCATGACGTGAAGGCCTGCGCCCTCGGCCAGGCCTCCTCCTCGCTGATGGCCCGCCACATCGTCGGCGCCAAGGCCGATGAGCTGCGCGAACTACGCGAGACCATGCGCAAGATGCTGAAGGAGAACGGCCCGCCACCGTCCGGGAAATGGGCCGATTTCGCGGTGCTGGAGCCGGTGCGCGACTACAAGGCACGTCACGCCTCCACCATGCTCACTTTCGACGCGGTGGCGCAGGCGCTCGACGAGATCGAGGCCAAGCGGGCGCAGGCCGCAGAATAGCCTACTTCGCCGCCGCCGCGCCGCCGGCCTTATCGAGCACGAGGTCGGCGCGGTCGCCCAGCCCCTTGCGGCAGGTCGCCGCGAGCTGGGGCAGGCTCTGGTGGGCGCCGGTATTGCCGATGCGGATGCCAGTGACGAGACCGCTGCTGCGCGTTTCAACCATCATCGAATGGGCGCCGGGGCCGGCGAAGACGTCGATCACCCGCGCCGGCACCGTCGCCGCGGCATAGGTGACAAGCTGGCCGGAATCGCCGGCGTGGCGCGAGGAAACCACCTTCAGATCGGTCGAGGTATTGCCGGCCGCCACACGCACGCTGCGCAGCGCGTGCGGCAAGGGCCGGTCGGCGATCTCGTGCCGGCGCTCGACATAATTGACCGCGTAATGGCCGTTGCTGCCGCAGGCGACCAGGAGATCAAAATTGCCGATCTCCTCGCCCTCCACCGTGAGCGGCTGGCTGCGCGCCAGCGTCGCCACGCCGGCATGATCGACCACCGACCAGCGGCGCTCGCTGATCTCGGTGACATGGCCACCGTTGGTGACGCGCAGCAACGCCGGGCGCGGCAGCGGCGTCGCGTGCCCGATCGCCGCAACACTGGCAGCGCCCGGCCCGGCACTGTCGGCGGTCGCGACCCGGGTGCGCTTGATTTCCGCCCGGCTCAGCACACGCATCGGCTCCCAGGGCGGGATGCGCAGCGCGAGATCGAGCACGTCGATGGAGGCGCCCATGTCATGGGTATAGCGCGCGAGCCGACCGATATCGCGCTGCACCAACACGAGGTCTTCGGCCGAATAGCTCGCCGCCGTCGGATCGTTGCGGCGGTCGCCGAGCCAGATCTGATGCACCATCACCCGCGCCTCGGCCGGCACCGTGCGGCGAATGCCCGCGAGCAGCACAAAGGCGCACATGGATTCGCAGTCGGCGCGCGGCGTGATGCGCGCGCGCGCGAGGCCGGCGCCCTTTCCGCCGAGATCGGAGACATGGCCGACCGTGGTGTCGACGCCCAGCTTGCGCATCAGACGCCCGAGCTTGATGGCTCCGTGCACCGAACCGCCGTCGGACTCCAGCACCACCAGCGCGCCTTTAAGCTTGCGGCCCATGTCGTATGATTTGGCGAAGGCCTTGAAGTCGGCCGGCGTGTCGGCGGTGATCGCCCCGCTTGCCGCGACGATCAACCGGCAATGGCTGCCGCACTCCTTCGCCGGCCCTTCCAGGCGCAGCGAAAACTGCATCGGCAAATTCCGGTTGGCCGGCTTGGATGACGCCGGCAACCCGAGCACCGGCACGACCAAAACACACGCAACGAATGTCGCGAGGGAGCGACCCATCATGACCCCCGATTGTCGCCGCTTGATCCCGGTTCTCGATGCGTGGTTGGTCCACGTTCTGCCAGGCTTTACGGCCGTTAGATCCCCGCATGTGGCAGATTAGAAAGTAAGCAGCGGGTAGATTCGCGTCCAGGCCAAAATGGCGGCCTTGGCCCGGCCGCCTTGTTGAATTATTGAGCAGTTCCAGAGCCTTGGAACCGGCATCGGAACTTAGGCCACAAGTTTCAACATGGAACTTGCGGTCGCCGCTTCGGTGATCATCTGATCTTGCGATGAACGAACCCATGAACAAGCCGGCAAGTCAGCCCCCTTCAGTGGCGCAAACGATCGCGCGGCTGCCGCGGCTCGCCGGCCGCGGCCTGGTGCTGTTTTATCGCTACACGCTGCTGGCGCTGATCGGCCCGCGCTGCCGCCACCTGCCGGGCTGCTCGGAATATGCCGAGGAAGCGGTTCTCCGCTTCGGCCTGTGGGCGGGCTCATGGATGGCGCTGGCGCGCATCCTGCGCTGCAACCCCTGGGGCACCCATGGCCTCGATTTCGTGCCGGGCGAACTGCCCAGGGGCGCGCACTGGTGGGCGCCGTGGCGGTATGGCCGCTGGCGCGGGACGAACGAAGTGCCGCCGCACTGATCGCGCCGGCATGGCCCCTCCACAAACCGGGTGGACAGCACGCGGCCTGGCGCGTGAATTGATGCCCTGCGCGTTTCCTGCGTCCTCTCGAACCGGACTTCCCCCATGGCGAATTCGGCGAAAGCCGCTCCCGAGATGCATCCGCAGGACTGGCTGCTGCTGGTCTTCCTTTCCGCGCTGTGGGGCGGCTCGTTCTTCTTCGTCGGCGTCGCCATCCGCGAACTGCCGCCGACCACCATCGTGCTGGCGCGGGTCGGCCTCGGGGCGCTCATCCTGCTGCCGTTCGTGCGCATCTTCGGCGGCAAGCTGCCCAGGCGTCCGATCGACTGGCTGCCCTATGCGGGGATGGGCATGCTCAACAACGTCATCCCGTTCTCGCTCTCGGCCACCGGGCAGATTTACGTGACCAGCGGCATGGCCTCGGTGCTCAACGCCACCACGCCGCTGTTCACCGTGCTGGTGATGGCCGGCTTCCGCGAGGAGCGGCTGAGCCTGCGCCGTGTTGTCGGCGTGATCCTCGGCCTGGCCGGCGTGATCATCCTGCGCCAACCGGGCCCCGCCGGGTCGGACCAGTTGATCGGCATCTTGCTTTGTCTGGGCGCAGCGCTGAGCTACGGCTTCTCCGGCCTGTGGGCACGACGCAAGTTTGCCGTCGTGCCGCCGATCACCTCGGCGGCCGGCCAGCTCATCTGCTCGAGCATCGTGATGGCCGTCATCGCCAGCGCGATCGACCAGCCCTGGACCCTGCAGGCGCCGAGTCTTGCCACCTGGCTGGCGCTGATCGGGATTGCGGCCTTCTCCACGGCGCTCGCTTACATCGTGTTCTTCGGCATCATCGCCCGTTCCGGCGCCAGCAATGTGATGCTGGTGACGCTGCTGATTCCGGTCACCGCCATCCTTCTCGGCTGGCTGGTGCTGGGCGAGCCGCTGGCACCGCGCGAAATCGCCGGCGCGCTGGTGATCGGCAGCGCGCTCATCGTCATTGACGGGCGGGTTATTGGTTGGGTGCGGAACCGGCTGGCCGCGATTTGATTCCGCGCGGGAACCCCTGGGGTACTCACAGCCCCGATTTCGTGCCTGACGAACTGCCAAAAAACGAGCGCGGGTGGACGCCGTGGCGGTTTGGCCGCTGACCGGGACCAATAAGGCGTCAACGCCACAGGCATCGGCAACCTTGCGCGTTCGCAAGAATGCCTCCATCATTGCAATCATTCCGTTGATGGGTGCGCCATGGCGGACTTAATTGCGCCGACCGACGTCGAAGAGCTCGAAAGAGCCGTCAATGATTCGGCTGGGCGCGTCTCCACAATCTGGATCAGCTATCTCATCTTCGGCCTTTATCTGATCGTTGCGGCGGTTGGCGCAACGCAACGCCAGCTTTTTCTGGGCGCGCCGATCAAACTGCCCGTCTTGAATATCGATCTGCCGCTCGTCGGTTTCTTTTTCTTGGCACCGATCCTTTTCGTCATTCTTCACGTCTACGTGCTGACACAGATTGTCGTGCTCGCACGTACGGCGGCCGCCTACAATGCCGAGGCCAAGAAGGCCGGCAATAATGACGTCGAACGCGCAAGACTGAGGCGGCAGCGAATAACAAACACCGTATTTGCGCAAATTTTTTCTGGCGAGCCAGGAGAACGCAGAGACTTGCTCGGCCCGATCTTGCGAGCGACGGCGTTTCTGACGCTGGCGCTCGGACCGTTACTCGTCATATTGGCTTTTGAAATCAAGTTTTTGTCGTATCATAGCTACTTCGTGACTTGGAGCCACCGAGTCCTGCTTGCGACAGATCTACTCGCCATTCTCTTGCTTTGGACCAGTTCGGCCGATTTGTTGCCCGAAATATCGTGGCGTCGCTTGAAGGCACGCAGAGCCGCCGCCGGCGCAGCTCTAGGACTCTTGATTGCGGCCTGCCTTGTACCGACATTTCCGGGTGAGTTTCAGGCCGCGTGGGCTCGGACCATTGTCGATCCAGATGCGAACACGCCCCAACCTGCCATGTGTCGGACATCCTTTTTTCTACGGATGTTCCAGCCCAGCATTGACCGCTTGGTCTTGCCGGTCGGATATTTTGTCGACGAGGAAAATGTCAGCAAAATCGAGGGCGCGTTATCGCGCAAAGGCATCCGGCCCTTCGGCGCCAAACGCACGCGGGATTTTCGCTCACGCAACCTGACCTGCGGCGACTTCCAATACGCAGACCTTCGACTTGCTGATTTTCGCGGAGCCGATCTGACCGGCGCGAAGTTCGCGGGCGCGGCGCTCGAAGGGGCGATCTTTCAAGACGCCCGGCTTCCTCGCGCCGATCTTTATGGAGCCGAACTTCAGAGTACGAATTTCCTCAGCGCAAATCTTGAAGGCGCCAATCTAGACGAATCCCAATTTCAAGGCGCGTCCCTTTTTCAAGCTTCGCTTAAGGGCGCATCCCTGGATGGGGCAGACTTACGTGGGACCGAACTCACCGAGGCCAATCTTCAAGGCGCCACGTTATCTAGGGCCAACCTTCAAGGCGCCTTGCTTGCAAATGCGAAGCTGCAAGGCGCGACGATCAGCGATTTAAATTTAAGCGGCGCGGTTCTCGATAGAACCTTCATTCAAGGCGCTACTTTTACGAACGACAACCTGAAACTAGCCCTGTTTTATCGTCCGAAACTGTGGCGCGCCAGCATCGACAACTGCGATAGCGCCCGCGTGATTATCGAAAAATCAGACCTTCAAACGATCATAGACGTCGCGCCCGGCAAAGCCGGCAAGCCGATTTGGGCAACGCCTCAGACTGTTGAAGCGCTTATCGCGCAAATCGCTGCCACGGTACCCGAAATCAAAAAAAGGGCTCTACGCAGCCGGCTGCAATCTCAATTGGCCCCCAATGCGACGACACCTCAACACGCAGCCAGCACCAAGACGTGGCTCAACTGCAGTGAGGAATCCGTCTCGAAACTTTTGCAACATGAGTATGCCGACAAATTCGCGATGGTATTGCGTAAGATCGCCTGTGATCCCAATCCCGACAAATCGGATATCGCGCAAGGGATATTCGCCAACTGGATTGGACAAGCTTTCACAACTTGGAAGCGTCACAAGATCGAAAAGAACGGCATCGTCCAGCCTCGACTGATCCAACAGCGTCTCGCTCACCAACTTCTTGACCCAGAACTCTGTCACGAAACCGGCCTGGATCCCAAGAAAATCGAATGCCTTCAAAATATATCGAAGGGCATGCCTGAGTATCTCAATTGCGCGCTTGTCACCAAGGAGTGAGCAAAGAGAAACTGTTCGCGTATGCCAAGCCGCCCGGTTCTGGCTGCTCGGGCCTGCGGCGCGCGCAACCGCCCTCATCCATCTGATGTTCTTTCCTAGCCTCGGCCGGGCATCGGCGGGCTCAGGAGCTCGCCGCCTCCCGGGGAACTGGCATTCCCATCTTGCGTCCGCCGGAACGTTTCTATATCTCCCTGCCCGACGCTTACCTGCATTCGTAGGCAGCGAGTGAGCAAAGGAGACCGCTATGGCCGAATCCGTCGGCAGCGCGGGCGTTGCGCCCGCCCCATCTTCCAAATCCATCACCCTGACGTTTCCCGACGGCGCCGCCCGACCATACCCCGCCGGCTCGAGCGGCCACGACGTCGCCAAGGGCATCTCGCCGTCGCTCGCCAAGCGCACGGTGGCGATGGCGCTCGACGGCGTGCTCACCGATCTCAACGACCCGATCGAGCGCGACGCCAAAATCGAATTCGTTTCGCGCGAAGACCCGCGCGCGCTGGAACTGATCCGCCACGACGCCGCGCACGTGCTGGCGGAAGCGGTGCAGAGCCTGTGGCCGGGCACGCAAGTGACCATCGGCCCGGTGATCGAGAACGGCTTCTATTACGACTTCTTCCGCAACCAGCCGTTCACGCCGGAAGACCTGCCGGTCATCGAAAAGAAGATGAAGGAGATCATCGCGCGCGACAGGCCGTTCAGCAAGGAAGTGTGGTCGCGCGAGAAGACCAAGCAGACCTTCCGCGACATGGGCGAGAACTTCAAGGTCGAGCTGGTCGACGCCATTCCGGAAGACCAGCAGATCAAGATCTACCGCCAGGGCGAATGGTTCGATCTCTGCCGCGGCCCGCACATGACCTCGACCGGCAAGGTCGGCAACGCCTTCAAGCTGATGAAGGTGGCGGGCGCCTATTGGCGCGGCGATTCACGCAATCCGATGCTCACCCGCATCTACGGCACCGCCTTCGCCAAGCAGGACGAGCTCGACGACTATCTGCAGCAGATGGAAGAGGCCGAGAAGCGCGACCACCGCAAGCTCGGCCGCGAGATGGACCTGTTCCACTTCCAGGAGGAAGGCCCCGGCACCGTGTTCTGGCACGCCGGCGGCTGGACCATGTTCCAGGAGATCGTCGCCTATATGCGCCGCCGCCTGAAGGGCGACTATCAGGAAGTCAACGCGCCGATGATGCTCGACAAGTCGCTGTGGGAGACGTCCGGCCACTGGGGCTGGTTCCGCGAGAACATGTTCCAGGCGACCACGGCCGGCGACGACACCGAGGACGAGCGCGTCTTCGCCATCAAGCCGATGAACTGCCCGGGCCACATCCAGATCTTCAAGCACGGGCTGCGCAGTCGTATCGCGAACTGCCGCTGCGCATGGCCGAGTTCGGCATCGTGCACCGCTACGAGCCGTCGGGCGCGCTGCACGGGCTGTTGCGCGTGCGCGCCTTTACCCAGGACGACGCCCACGTCTTCTGCACCGAAGAGCAGATGGCCGAGGAGTGCCTGAAGATCAACGACCTGATCCTGTCGACCTACCAGGACTTCGGCTTCACCGGCGATCTGACGGTCAAGCTGTCGACCCGGCCCGAGAAGCGCGTCGGCTCCGACGCGGCGTGGGATCACGCCGAGAACATCATGATGGACGTGCTCAAGCAGATCGAAGCGCGCAGCCACAACCAGAAGATCAAGACCGCGATCAATCCGGGCGAAGGCGCCTTCTACGGGCCGAAGTTCGAATACGTGCTGCGCGACGCCATCGGCCGCGACTGGCAGTGCGGCACCACGCAGGTGGACTTCAACCTGCCGGAGCGCTTCGACGCCTTCTACATCGCGCCCGACGGCTCGAAGAAGGCGCCGGTGATGATCCACCGCGCCATCTGCGGCTCGATGGAGCGCTTCCTCGGCGTCGTGCTCGAGCACTATGCCGGCCACCTGCCGCTATGGCTCGCGCCCAAGCAGGCAGTCGTCGCCACCATCACGTCGGACGGCGACGACTATGCCGCCGAGGTCACCGCGGCGGCGCGAAAAGCCGGCCTGCGGGTCGACGCGCGATCTGCGCAACGAGAAGATCAATTACAAGGTGCGCGAGCACTCGCTCGCCAAGGTGCCGGTGCTGCTCGTCGTCGGCAAGAAGGAAGCCGCCGAACGCTTGGTTTCGGTGCGCCGCCTCGGCAAGGAAGGCCAGCAGGTCATGCCGCTCGACGAAGCCTTGAAGGCGCTCGCCGACGAGGCGGTGCCGCCGGATTTGAAGCGGGGAAGCTAAAGCGGCGCCGCGCGCCCTACTTCAGGCTCACGATATACGCCGCCAGGTCCGCCGCCTCGTTGCGGCTGAGGTTCATGTCCGGCATCGGCGGATGCGGCCGCAGCAGGAACAGCGCGATCGACGCGGCCGTCAGCCCCGGCTTCTTGGCGAGCTCCGAGAACGGCGGCGCCTGGGTGCTGCCGCGCGCCTGATCGGCGGCAACGACGTGGCACGTGGCGCACCAGCGCTTGGCCAAGACACCCCCCTGATGCGCATCAGCCGCAGCGGCGGCATTCGCCAGCAGAGCGACAAAGGAGAAGGCTGCGAGCGCCGCGATCGGTCGTTTCATGAGGGCCTCAGTCGGTGGGAGTACGTTTCAATTATACGCGGGCGCAAGGCGGGGCGAAAGCGCTGGCGGCGGAATTTCAGCGGCGGCTACCGGCGACGCGGGCGGGCGGCGGATCGGCGGCCTCCGCCGCCGGCTCCAGCGTGCCGAGGAAGCGCTCGGCCCAATGCGTGATGTCATTCTGCACCAGCACCCGGTAATTCTGCTCCTGGCGCTGGCGTCGCTCGACCAGCGGCATCGACAGCGCGCGGTTGATGGCCATGGCCACGCCTTCCGGATCGTAAGGATTGACCAGAAGCGCCGCCCCCAATTCGTGCGCGGCGCCGGCGAAGCGTGACAGGATCAACACGCCAGGATCTTCGGTGTTCTGTGCCGCCACGTATTCCTTGGCCACCAGATTCATGCCGTCGCGCAGCGGCGTCACCAACGCGGCCCGCGCGCCGCGGTAGAGCCCGGCAAGCGCCGTGCGGCTATGGGCCTTGTTGATGTAGCGCAGCGGTGTCCACGACGCCTCGCCGAAAGTGCCGTTGATGCGGCCCACCGTCTCGCCAACCATGCGCTCAATGTCGGCATATTCCTGGATGTCGCTGCGGCTGCGCGGGGTGATCTGCAGATAAGTGACCTGGCCGCGCAAATCGGGATAGTTGGTGAGGAAGCGCTCGAACGCCTGCATCCGCTCGGGAATGCCCTTGGAATAATCGAGCCGGTCGACACCGATAATCATGGCGCGTCCGGAGAGGCTACTCAGCACCTCGCGCACGAAGGGGGACACAGCAGCGCGGCGCGCCAGCTTCTGGAACGCCTCGGTTTCAACGCCGACCGGAAATACACCGACCTCCAGCACCCGGTCGCCGACCTTGAAACGGCGTTCGCTGCCAATGCGCTTGAGCCCGCATTCGCGGGTCAGGTAGCGCGCGCAATTGCTGGCGTCGGTCTCGGTCTGGAAACCGACCAGGTCGTAATAGTCGAGCGAGGGAATGAGCTGCTCGTGATTGGGCAACGCGATGAGGATTTCCGGCGGCGGAAACGGGATATGGATGAAAAAGCCGATACGGTTCTTGTGGCCGCGCTCGCGCAAGAACTTGGCGAACGGAATCAGGTGATAGTCGTGCACCCAGATCACGTCGTCGGGCCGAAGCTGCTTTTCCAGGTGGCGCGCAAAATGCTCGTTGACCCGGAAATAGCCGCCAAGATCGCGCCGGGTGAACTCGGCGAGATCCATCCGGTAATGCAGGATCGGCCACAGCACGCGGTTGGCAAAGCCGTTGTAGAACTCGTCGTAGTCGGCCTTGCGCAGATCGACGGTGACGTAGGAAATATT
Source organism: uncultured Pseudomonadota bacterium (assembly GCA_963829785.1). Classification (GTDB taxonomy): domain Bacteria; phylum Pseudomonadota; class Alphaproteobacteria; order Rhizobiales; family Xanthobacteraceae; genus Pseudolabrys. The sequence continues at coordinate 39,680 of CAWHJZ010000022.1, forward strand.
GTCCTGGACGACCGTCTTGGCTTCGTTCTCGTTTTCGCCGACGCGCCCGCTCCAGCCGAACCAGAGCCCGCCGCGCTTCTTCAGCGCGGCCCGAATCGCCACTTCCAGGCCACCCGCCCGGGCACTGCCATCCGGTACGCCAACCCGATTGGATACGACAACCAGCCGCGACAAAATCGATCTCCTCAGCTCCGCGGCGGGCCGGCCGCGGTCCAATCAAATATTCATAGTCATGGAATGACGAATACGGCCCCAATTTTCCGATTCTCCCCCGCTTGCGCGCCGTTCTCACACCCTTTGCAACCACGAATCGCGATCAAAGGCCTGAATTTGCGCGATCTGTCCCATCAACTGCGTCATTACATCATCGAATACCCGCCAGCGGCAAATCAAAATGGCCTTAAATCGCAACCATATGAAATACATAACGTTTGATTGGCGCAAAAGTTCAACACGGTTTTGCCCCCGATGAGACAACGCCACAACCCCACCGCACGCACTTCGCTTACGATGCAACATCGATGAAGCGCGCCAGCGCCGCCTTGATCTACCTCAAGACAACTTGCGCTCGTCACCGCGCGGCGGCGCTCCCCGCCAGCCGCTGCAGCGCGCCACGAACCGCCGCCGGCGACGCGAAGACGCCAGCGAGGCCCTCATAGTCGAGGTCGACCGAAAAGCCGATACCACCGAATGCGGGCAACAGCGCGAACAGCGTCTTATCGGTCTCGTCGTCGCCGATGAAGACCGGCGTGCGCCCGGCGAACGGGGCATGCGTGAGAAGCGCGCGCACGCCCTCCCCTTTGCTGACGCCGGGGCGCTTGATTTCGAACAACGCCTTGCCCGGCAGCATCTCCATCGGCTCGTCTGGAAAATCCGCGCACACGGCTTCGATATGCGCGCGCAGGCGCGCTTCCATCGCCGGCGCCCGCCGGTAATGCAGCGCGACCGAATAGCCCTTGTCCTCGATCAGGATGCCGGGATCGAATTTTTCCGCCGCCGAGAGCCGGCGTCGCAGGTCGTCCGGCAGCGGCACTACCGCGCTGATGACCTCGTCGTCGTGCACGCGCATTTCGGCGCCATGGCCGCCGACCACCGGCAGCTTGAGCGGTGCAAACCAGACGTCGATATCGCGGATCGGCCGCCCGCTCACCACGGCGACCGCGCCGTCCGTCAAGCCGAGCAGTCGCGCCAACGAATCACGCAACGTCTCGGGCACCTGCACCGCATCCGGCGTCGGCGCGATATCGACCAGCGTGCCGTCGAAATCGAGCAGCAACGCGATCTTGGTGAGATCGAGCTTGAGAAATGCCGCCACCGCCGCGTCGTTTAGTGTCACCACGATCCTTCCAACGCCCAAGCGGCCGCTACTTTGCCTGCACTTCTACGTCACCGTCGACGCCCGCGGTCACCTTGAAATCGCGCTGATAGATCTTGCCCTCGTTGCGGGCGATGGCGCGGTATTCGCCGGTGGCCAGAATCACGCGCGGAAAGGCGCCGATCGATTCCTTGATCACGTCGCCGCCGGGCGTGAGCACCGACCAGGCGGTGTTGGCGAGCGCCTCGCCGCCCTTCTGCGTCACCAGCTTCAGCGTGATGGCGGCGGCGCGGTGGTTGATGGTGATGTCGGTTAGTTTGCCGGCCTGCACGCGGATGTCGGAGCGCACCACGGCGTTGGCGTCGCCGTAATGCGAGACGATATGGTAGACGCCCTCCGGCACCACCACGAATTGCCCGGTCAAGACGTGTTGGGCGATCGGCCGTTGGTCGCCGCCGGTCTCGAACTGACTGCCCTTGAACACGTCGAACGAAATCTGGCTGGCCGGGATTTTCACGTCGCCGACCTGGCCTTGCAGCTTGAGCGCGCCCGCCGGCAGATCGAACACCTCGTGCACGGTCGGCCCACGCAACGTCACCGGCTTGACGGCGGTCGCAAGCCCGAAATCGACGTGCACGATGTAGGCCCCGGCCGGCAGCACCAGCAATGGCGACGCCGCCTTGTCTTCCTTCACCAGGCGGTAATTGCCGTCGGCGTCCGGCTTGGCGGCGAAGACGCGCCAGATCAGGCCACCGCCGATTCGCGGCGCCTGCTTGCCGAAGCGGGCGCTTAAGCCCAACGCCACCTTGCCAGCCGGCACCATGGGCATGTTCCCAACCGCCGGTGGCATCATCAGTGGCGCCTGCGGCGGCGCCAGCACGTCGCCGGGCGTGAACAGGTTGCCGCGCAAGCCAGGATTGGGTGAAAAGGTACCTGCGGGGGCGGTCGAGAACAGCGAATTTCGGTCGGTTGACTGCGCCTGCGCCGGCTGCGGCGCGGCAACGGCCACCAGCACGGCCATCAGCCCCGCGAGCAGCGCGAAGGGCGGCCAGAGCCGGGAGATGGCGGGCTTGCTGCGCATAACCCCTATCTATTCGGGCCAAATCGCGGCGATTTCAAGCCGGAACCGCAGGGTTTGCCAACGCGCTCTTTTCATCGCCGTTCGCCAACGCTATATGTCGCTACTGTTACAATCGAGCCCTAGTGGCACCATGCTCTATCAGAGTAGCGAGCAAATTCGGAAATGCCATGCGCACGCGGCGGAAGCCCGGCGCCGCGCGGCCGAGACCTCCGACCCTGAGCGCAAGGAAGATTACATGCTGGCGGAGCAAGGTTGGCTTCGCCTGGCCGACAGCTATGCCTTGTCGGAACGGATCGAGCACTACCTGCTGGAGCAGGATTCGCAAGCTCGCGCGCGGCCGCGAATGGCAGCCGGCATCCATTGCACCGTTCGACCGCAACATCGAGATCGCCGTCATCAAGAGCGCGACCCCACACGCCTTGGCGTTTCCCTGCCGGCGCATTCTTGGCGGGTGGATGGACGCCACGACCAAAGATCGGCTCGAGGTGCAACCGACCCACTGGCGCGAATGGAGCAGCCGATCGATCGGCATGGATGGCGCTGGTCTCGGCGTGTCGTCAACGGGTCGCCCCCACGAAAGCGAGGACCCGGCGCGAGACGGCGATCGTGCGAGCGGCGTTGAAACCTCACTTGCACGGGAATGAGCGGAGCTTAGAGGGAATAGGCGGAGCTTAAATCGCCGCCGGCGAATCGCCTACCCGCCGCATTTCTTTCCGGGCTCCGACAGGCTCGCCAATTTTGCCAATTCCTCTGCGAGCAGCCGCTCGATCATGGCCCGCTTCGCGTCGTCGGTTTCTTGGTCCAACCGCCTTCGATAGAAATCGACGTTAAGCCGTGCAATCGTTGCGTCCAGGGTCTTGCTCCCATGTGGGCAATAGCCCGAAGTAGGCTACCCCCCGCGCCGCGAGCCGAAAAGCGAAAACGCACGCTGCGACGGCGAAAGTAATCGCGATTCCGCTCGCTGTCCCCTCAATTAAGGCACATATTCGAGCAAACCAGCTAAACCGTTCAGCTTTGCCCCTCAATTCCATCAACGGCCGGCTTCGGCAGCGGCAGAGTGATCGTGCAAGTCAATCCGTCTTGCGCGAATTTGCGGCGCACGGTCGCGTTCGGAATACTCTTGTCGATCAAGGCGCTGCCAAAGCCCGGCTTGGCCGAACGTTTCGGCGGCGGCCCATTCTTCTCCCGCCAGACGACAGTGAGCAGGCGCTCCTTGTTTTGCCCGCTCACGCTCCAATGCAAATCCACTTTGCCCTTGTCGACGGACAAGGCGCCGTATTTGGCCGCGTTGGCGGCGAGTTCATGCAGCACCAGCCCGAACGGTGTCGCGATATCGGCCGGCAGCCTCACCGCCTCCCCTTCGAGGTGGAGGCGCTCGGGATTGTCGGAGGCGTGCGGTTCGAGCTGCGCCCGCGCCAACGCTTCGAATTCTGCGCCCTGCCAATCCGACTGCACCAGCAGGTCGTGGGCGGCCGCCAGCGCCGCCAGCCGGCCGCTGAAGCGCTCGACGAAGTCCTCGCGCGAGCGGGTCGAGCGCATGGTCTGGTTGGCGATCGACTGCACGATCGCCAGCGTGTTCTTGACCCGGTGGGTGAGTTCGCGCAGCAGCAAATGTTGCTGCTGTTCCCAAATCTTGCGCTCGCCGATGTCGCGGGTGCTTTCCAGCACCAACCGCCTGCCGTCGACCTGTTCGAGCTGAATGCGGCTTTCCACCGTTACGGCATGGCCGTCCTTGGCCTTCTGCTGCAACTCGCCGGACCAATGACCCTCGCGCGACAGCGTCGCCTTCAGCTCTTCGAAAGACGAGCCGGGCACCGCGGTATGCAGCATTTGCTGCTTGACCTTGCCGATCGCTTCCGCCGCGCTGTAGCCGTAAAGTTCCTCGCTGCCGCGGTTCCATTCGAGGATGCCGCCGTCGAAGTCCCACACGAAGATTGGATCGCGCGACAGGTCGATCAGGCGCTTCTCCTGAAGCGTCAATCGGCTCTGACGCAGAGCCTCCTCGGCGTTGAGCAGGTCGCTGACGTCGACAAAGGTGATAACCACGCCATCGATCTTGTCTTCCACGGTGCGATATGGTCGCAACCGCACGTCGTACCAACGACCGTCGCGATGGCGAACTTCGCGCCGGATTGGCGCAAGATCCGCCAGAATAGAGCGTATGTCCTTGATCAAGCCGTCATAGTCGAGTTGGTGCGCAAAATCCGTGATTGGCCGACCTTCGTCCGCCTTGGTGATACTGAACAGGTCGGTCACGCGCTCGGTAAACAGCTTGATATGCAGCCCAGTGTCGAGAAACAGCGTCCCGACGTCGGTCGCCGCCATCAAGTTCTCCAGATCGCTGTGAGCGCGCGAGATCGTATCGAGCTTCTGTTTCAACTCGCTGTTGACGGTGGTCAATTCTTCGTTGATCGACTGCAATTCCTCCTTGCTGGTTTCCAGCTCTTCGGAGGTCGAGCGGTATTCCTCGTTGATCGATTGCAGCTCTTCATTGGCCGCGCGCAATTCCTCGTTCGTGCTGTCCGACTCCTCCCGCACCGTGCGCAGGCGCGCTTGCGTGAGCCCCAGTTCGTCGGTGAGCCGGCGCACGGTGTCGCCGGTGGCCTGCTGCTGATCGGTCGGCATCACGATGTCGCTGGCCGATTCCCCTTCGATGAACATCACGATCGCGTTGCGCCGCTCGCCGTTCTTGTCGTCCTGCGCGGGCTTGACCCAGAGAAGGACACGCCGCGCCGAACCATTAAATTGCACCAGGATCGGCAGGCTGAGCGTCGGCTGGTGCTGCTCGAACACGCGGTGCAAAGCCGAGCGCAACTCGAACCGCAACTCGGGGCGCATCAGTTCGACCACGTCGCTGTTGAGCGGACCACCGGCAGGCTGGATGTAACGGCCCGCATTGTCCGACAAATGAAGCACCCGATGCGCTTCATCGACCATGATGCTGGGTGGGGCCAGCCTTTCGATCGCCTCCCGATGCGCGGCGGCCTCATTCAGCACCTTGCTCGCTACAGGCGCGCGTCCCAAATGGCCGAGCGGCTCGTGCAGGCCGAAGTCGCCGATCACCCGTGCCGGCAAGCGCGGCCGCTCGCCGCCCGGTGCCGTGGTCTGATAGATGTGGAAATTGCGGTCGACGGGCCGGAACAGGCCGGGCGGGCTCTCGGCGATTTCGGATTGGCCGAGCACCAGAAAGCCGCCCGGATTGAGGGCGTAGTGCAAGGTGCTGCAGACCTGCTCTTGCGATTCTCGATCGAGATAGATCAGCAGGTTGCGGCAGGAAATGAGGTCGATGCGGGAGAACGGCGGGTCTTTGAGCAGGTCATGACCGGCAAAGAGGACGGCGTCGCGCAGTTCCTGGCGCACGCGATAGACGTCCTTCTCACGCGTGAAGAACCGGCGCAGCCGTTCTTCGCTGACGTCCGCTTCGATCGCCGCGGGGTAGACGCCCTCACGACCGATCGACAATGCGCGATTGTCGAGGTCGGAGGCAAAGACCTGGATCGGCGGCCGCTCGTCGTGACGTGAGGCCTCCTCCAGCAACAGCATGGCGATCGTGTAAGCCTCTTCGCCACTGGCGCAACCCGGGACCCATACCCGCACCGAATCGTTTTCGCTGCGGCCTTCGAAGATCGGCGGCAGCACCCGTTTGGCGACCGCCTCGAACACTTCCTTGTCGCGGAAGAACGTCGTCACCGAGATCAGCAGGTCGGCCAACAATGCATGCGCTTCGTTCTCGCTGTCGCGCAGCAGCTCAATGTAGGTGACGAAATTGTCCGTCTTGTTCACCTGCATGCGACGCGCAATCCGGCGCAACACGGTAGCGCGCTTGTATTTCGTAAAATCGTGCCCAGTACGAGCGCGCAGCTGCGCCAGGATGCGGCGCAACAGGGAGTCATCGATTTGTGTCTCAACGACCGGCGACGTGGCCTTGCCGCGGATCAACTCGGCGAGCCGCTCGGCGAGTTCGCGCACGGGCAGCACGAGGTCGGCAAAGCCTGTGGCGATCGCATTGCGCGGCATCGACGGGAATTCGGCCTCATCCGGATCCTGCACCAGGATGATGCCGCCGGCGGCCTTCACCACGCGCACGCCAAGCGTCCCGTCGGAGCCGCCGCCACTCAAAATGATCGCATAACCGTCACCGTGCTCGGCCAGCGAGCGCAGGAACAGATCGATCGGTGCGCGCTTGCCGTGCGGCTCGTCGAACGCCAAGGCGGAAATCTGATGATCGACGAGCCGCAGGCGGTGGTTGGGCGAAATGACGTAGACGTGGTCGGCCTCCAACGTCCTGGTCTTGTTGACCTGGACCACCGGCATCCGTGTGCGCGCGCCCAGAATGCTAGGCAACTCGCTCTGGTGCTGCGGATCGAGATGCACCACCACGACGAACGCGGCGCCGGTCCTGTCGGGCAGCGCGTCGAAAAACGATTGCAGCGCCTGCACGCCGCCGGCCGAAGCGCCGATACCGACAATGATGGGTCCTGCCGCGCCTGCCTGTTGTGGATCGTTGTTGTTGTCGTTTTTCCCGGCAGCCATCACTCGCTCCGCGGTACAGCCACGGCGCAAGCATACCGGCAGGCGACATCCGTGACAAATTCTGGCGAGCTATAGTGCCGAATGCGACTATTTCGCCCGATCGAGCAAAAAGCGGTGGCCGCATTGGCGCCGCCCGCCCCTTTGTCACGGCCGGAACGCTATGCTAGGCGCAGCCGTTCGCTTGCCGGGACAGCCGGCGCATCGGTTCCGACCTCTTGGCACGACGAGGATACAACGCTAATGCCAGACGCGCTTGAACTTCTGAAAACCCGCCGTTCGGTCAAGCCGATGGAATTGACCGGGCCAGCGCCGAGCGCGGCCGAGATCGACACGCTTCTCACCGTCGCCGCGCGCGTCCCCGATCACGGCAAGCTCAAGCCCTGGCGTTTTATCGTGTTCGAGGGCAAAGCACGTGAAGCCGCTGGAGATATCATCGCACAGGTCTTCCGCGCCACCCATCCGGAAGCAACGCCCGACCAGATCGAATTCGAGCGCAAGCGGCTCGTCCGCTCGCCGCTGGTCGTCGCGGTGGTCAGCCGCGCCGGCCCGCACGCGAAGATCCCGGAATGGGAGCAGCAATTGTCGGCCGGCGCCGCGGCCATGAACCTGGTGACCGCCGCGCACGCCATGGGCTTTGCCGCGAGCTGGATCACCGAATGGTACGCCTACGACCGCAACGTGCTCGTCAAGCTCGGCCTGGGCGACAGCGAGCGCATTGCCGGCTTCGTTTACATCGGCCATCCGGCAAAGCCGCCGGAAGAACGCGATCGTCCGCCGCTGGCCGAGATCGTGACCCGTTTTAACGGCTAAGTAGTCGCCCAGAGTCTTATTCGAGGTTGAAATGTTCTACGAACCAGACAAGCGTAATCACGGCCTGCGCGGCGACCCGTTCAAGGCGATCGTGGCGCCACGTCCGATCGGCTGGATCTCGTCCATGGACGCGCAGGGCAACGTCAATCTCGCGCCCTACTCCTTCTTCAATGGGATCGGCAGCCGCCCCGCGCTGGTCATGTTCAGCTCCGAGGGTCACAAAGACTCGATCAACAACATCGCCGAAACCGGCGAGTTCGTCTGCAATCTCGCGACCTGGGATCTGCGTGACGCGATGAACGCGACCTCGGCGCCGTTCGAGCACGGGGTGAACGAGATGGAGCGCGCCGGGCTGACACCCGCGCCCTCCAAGCTGGTGAAGCCGCCGCGGGTTGCGGAAAGTCCCTGCGCGCTCGAGTGCAAGCTGATCCAGATCGTCAGTATCAACGACGCCCACGGCATTCCCGCCGACGTTCAGGTGACGATCGGCCACGTGGTCGGCGTCCATGTCGACGAGCGCTTCATCGTCGACGGCCGCCTCGACACCGCGGCCATCAAGCCGATCGCACGCTGCGGCTACGACCAATATGCCGTGGTCGAAAGCCTGTTCGCGATGACCCGCCCCACGGTCTAACGCGCAAGGCCGCCGTTAACCGGTCGCCTCGCATTAACCTTTGCGCGAACAGCAAATCAAGCGCTTCCTGTCACGTTTCCGACACAAGACTCCTTCAGCAGTTGGACCTTCTTCAGCGATTTTCACCATGATGATGTGAAAGGCTTGTCGAAGGGCTGGCCCGGTCCGATCATCGGACCAGGGGAGATATCAGCGTTGGTTTTCGAGGGACTATTCGCGCGCGGGCGCGCCACTGACTCGACGGCGGAAGCGACGCCCGGGGTGCGGCCGGAGGCGGTGCGGCCGACTATCGGGCTCGCGCTCGGCGGCGGCGCCGCGCGTGGCTTTGCCCATATCGGCGTGATGCGCACGCTCGCCGCCCACGGCATCATCCCCGACGTCATCGTCGGCACCTCGATCGGCGCCGTGGTCGGCGGCTCTTACGCCGCCCGGCAGCTCGACAGCCTGGAAACCTGGGCGCGCAGCCTCAACGTGCGCAACGTGCTCGGCCATCTCGACATCAGCCTTTCCGGCTCCGGCCTGATCCGCGGCGGCCATCTTGCACGCCGCCTTGAAGCAGCGCTGGCCGACACCCGCATCGACGATCTGCCGATCCGCTTCGCGGCCATCGCCACCGAATTCAACACCGGCCATGAAATCTGGCTCACCCGCGGCCGTCTCGTCGACGCCTTGCGCGCGTCCTACGCCCTACCGGGCATCTTCCCGCCGGTCTTGATCGGCGGCCGCTGGCTGGTCGACGGCGCGCTGGTCAATCCGGTGCCGGTGTCGGCCGCGCGCGCGCTCGGCGCGCGGCTGGTGATCGCGGTCAATCTCAATTCCGATCTGTTCGGCCGCGGCACGATCATCGCCAGCCACGGCTCCGACGACGAAGATGATGCCGCGCACGTCGAGCCGCCCAAGGCCAACGGCTTCCGCAGCTTTTTCAGCCGCGAACGGGCGCTGCGCCGGCAGATCCTGGGCCGGCGCGGACGCCCCGGCATTCCGACCGTGATGGTGGAAGCCTTCAACGTCATGCAGGACCGCATCACCCGCGCGCGGCTCGCCGGCGACCCGCCCGACGTGCTGATCAGCCCGCGCCTCGGTTCGATCGGCTGGTTCGATTTCCACCGTGCCGACGAAGCCATCGCGGTCGGCGCCGAGGCGGCGGAAAAGTCGATCGATGCGGTGAGCGAAGCCGTCACCGCGCTGTCGCAAGCCTACAACGCCAACGGCGCCGCCAAATAAGCGGACAAAGCTGCTGCGGCTTTAGGCGGTGCGGATGTAATCGCGCAGCGCTTCGGATTCGCGCTCGATCGCTTCGACGCGCTGCTTGACCACGTCGCCAATCGACACCAGCCCGACAAGCTTGCCGTCGCGCAGCACGGGTAGATGACGGAAACGGCCGCTCGTCATGCGCTCCATCAGGCTCGCGACGTTGTCGTCCTCGCTGCAGGTCATCACGTTGCGCGTCATGATCTGGCCGACCGGCAGCGTGAGCGCGTCGGTGCCGTGTTCGGCAAGCGCGCGGATGATGTCACGCTCCGACAAGATGCCGGAGAGGCGCCCGCCCGCGCCGCAGATCACCACGGCGCCGATGCGATGCTGCACCAGCAACTTGGCCGCCGCCGCCAAGTCCGCCGTCGGTTCGATCGTGATGGTGTCGCCGCCCTTGGCGGCCAGAATTGTTTTCACATTCATGGCAGCCTCCTGAGCACATGATGCCGAAACGCGCGTCGCGGTTTTCGGACATGTTCATGCGCCAACCGTTTGAGCCCGGCGCTCAACGGGACCCGCAGAGCCACCGGGCCGTCCATGAACGATCCCGCCGCGACTCCGGTTCCGTCAAGTCCTCATTTGCGTTGGTCAGGCCGGACTTTATTGCAACGGCTAATGCCGCATTGCATCAAAATGGTCGAATTGCGGCAATTCCGACGGAGGGTCGAACCAGGAAAACAGCAGCAGCCCGGCAAGGAAGCCGCCGATATGCGCCTGCCAGGCCACCACTTCGCCGGCGCCGGCCCCGGCGATGGACAATGATGTCGCACCGAACAACAGATTGATGCCGAACCAGACCCCAAGGAAGATCAGCACGCGCGGATCGCGCAGCACACCGGTGAGCGGAATCGCCGGCACGCGGTAATCGGCGTCTTCTCCGGTGCGCAGGAAGTTGAGCGGCCCGCCGGGCTGGAACGCAAAGCGCATGGCGCCCCCCATGGTGCCGGAAACCGCCGCCGAGGCGCCGACCACCGGCGCGTTCAGCCCTGCGTAGGCGATGAGATGCGCCAAGGCCCCGGCCGCCGCGGTGACCACGAAGAAGGCCATGAACCGCCAAGGCCCGAAACGGCGCGCCACGGCGGTGCCGAACGGCAACAGCCAGATCGCGTTGACGCCGAAATGAATCCAGCTGCCATGGATCAGCGCATAGGTGAAGAAGGTCCACACCTCGGCGCCGACCCCGCCGGGCAACACGCCGCCGGGCAGAATGCTCGCTTCATAGCGGATCGGATCGAAGGCCATCAGGCCGAGCATCAGTTCGTCCTGGCTCGGCGTCAGCAGATACGTACGCACGAAATGGATCGCGGCCAGCAAGGCGAGCAGGCCGAGGATCACCGATGGGACATTGAAGGCTGGTTCGCGTCGCAAGAGACAGGGATCCGATGGAGAGGCGCCCCTGTTACCCTTGTTGACCGCCTCCTCGCAAGGCCAAGGGACGAAGAATTGGCGACGAAGGGGCAAAGAAAAAGGGAGGGCTTTCGCCCTCCCTGAGCCGCGCATTGCAGGGTCGTTACGCCGCGCCTTGACGGCGCTTGTCACATCCCCATGGCTCCCCGTGGCTCTTAACAGTCTTGGCGCCGGCCGCGTGGTGCGGTTTCGCGATCCAACGCCGGTGTGGATCACGAATAGCGTTAGGCGAAGGCGCACGCATCGGCAACGCGATTGCGATTTTAACACTAACCCGCAAGGGGCCCGCCGCCGGCGCCCCCACGGCATGGCCCCTGCTCCCTTCCTGTCGTCGCGACAAGAAGCCGGCCCAGGTGTCCCGATCGGACACAGCAAAACGCCGGTACGTCTCGCGATGGAACAGGTGGGCATTATGAGACACCCGTCAACCAAAGCCGTGTTCGATTACTGGAACACGCAACGGGGCGCGCGTCCGGCACCCGAGCGTGCCGACATCGATCCGATCGCCATTCGGCACGCGCTTGGCGATACCATCATGCTGGCGGCGGATTTCGTCGATCAGCTCCGCTTCCGGCTGGCCGGTACCCGGGTCTGCGCGCTGTTCTGCCGCGAGATCAAGGGCGAGGCCTTCAGCGCGCTCTGGAATGAGACCAGCCGCGATCTCATTCAGGAACTGCTCAGCATCGTCACCAACGAGAACGTGGGCGCGGTGGCGGGCCTGCGCGGGCGCGCCGACGATGGCGATGTCGTCGATCTCGAACTGCTATTGCTGCCGCTCGCCCATACCGGCCACGCCCGCATCCGGGCGCTCGGGGTGCTGGCGCCGGCCAAGGCGCCATACTGGCTGGGCGAGAAAGCGGTGGCCGAACTCGAGCTCGTCACGTTGCGCCACATCGGCCAGGATCTCGAAGTCGAGGGCGCGCCACAATTCGGCCAGACCCCGAAAGGCGGCCGGCTGCGCCATGGCTTTGTGGTCTACAGCGGCGGGCGCGAGGCGCCGGACGAGCGGACCGGCTAACGCAACGTTAATGTTGCGCGCATAGGGTCATGGCAGCCGGGTCAAACAGCCCAAAAATACAGTCCTGCCATGGCATTGCCACTGACCGAGCCGAAATTTCGGCCGTTAGCCGAGGAACGCCGGCGCCATCAGCGCGTCAAGGTGAACCTGCTCGGCCGCTATATGCTGGCGGACCGGCGCGAATTTCCTTGCCAGGTACTGAACATGTCGCCGGGCGGCATGGCGCTGATCGCGCCGGTCGCCGGCAAGCCGGGCGAACGGGTTATTGCCTATGTCGACCATCTCGGCCGGCTGGAAGGCACCATCGCGCGCACCATCGATAACGGCTTCGCCATGACCATCTCGGCGACCGCCCGCAAGCGCGACAAGCTCGCCGCCCAGCTCACCTGGCTCGCCAACCGCAACATCCTCAACCTGCCGGAAGACCGCCGCCACGGCCGCTTCACCCCGCGCCGGGCGCTGGCGCGGCTGATCCTGCCGGACGGGCGCAACGTTGGTTGCCGGGTCATCGACCTGTCGCAATCGGGCGCCGCAGTCGCCATCGCGCCCGACCTGCGGCCGGCGGTCGGCGGCCTGGTCACCCTTGGTAAGACGCAAGGGCGCGTGGTCCGTCACATCGAGGACGGCTTCGCCCTTGAGTTCACCCGCCTGCAGCATCCCGACTTCATCGAAGAAAGCGTCACCGGGGAGTAGGTGCGGCTCCTTGGCTTGAATGACGCGTCTTCCCGATATCCTGTTGGCGCATAATCTTTTCCGAAAACCGGTTCCCACTTTTCGGGATCATGCGCTTTATTGGCGCATAATCTTTTCCGAAAACCGGTTCCCGTCCCCGATCAAGTCGAGGACATGCTTTTCGGGATCACGCGCTAGCGTCAGCAGCCGGTAAACGAAACGCCTCAAATTGTCGGCCGCAAGGACGGCGCGCGGAGCTCTAATTCCGCCCGCCAGCGAGGCCCTGCGCGCCTCAAGCTGCCCCTACCCATCCACCGACGACCCGCTTCGGCACGCCAAAAGCCCCCTGTTGGCGGGCTTTGCGCGCGTGATGCCGACAATTTTAGTTAGATTGTATTTGTTCGCATTTTAATAGAATTAGATTCCAAGTTTCATAGTATTCGTCGCTATATTGATTCTTGTTACTCTAAAAGTTGCTCACTCTACTTAGCGGCGATGCAAAACGTCTGTGGCAATTGTGGTCCCAATAAGACGGGAAGGGACCATAAACATGGGCAGGCGTTTCAAACATCTTTGTCGCTCGCGTGCGGCACTGGGCATTGTCGTTGCGGCGGCGATGGCCGCCGTCTCGGGCACGGCCACCGCTGCGCCACACGTCAATCTGCAGGCGATGCCGGCGGGACTGCACGCGACCTACGTCTCGGTCGGCCGCGGCACCAATGCGCCGATCGGCTGGATCGAATTCTGCATCGAGCACAAGTCCGAATGCAAAACCCGGGCGTCGATGCCGCGCGACGTGGTGCTCACGTCGAAGGCGTGGCGCGACATGGTCAAGGTCAATCTCTGGGTCAACCAGTCCATCAAGCCGGTCACCGACATGGAGCACTGGGGCGTGGTGGAGCGCTGGAGCTATCCGAGCGACGGCTACGGCGACTGCGAGGACTATGTCCTCCTCAAGCGGCGCATGCTGATGCGCGCCGGCTGGCCGCGCGAGGCGCTGCTGATCACCGTGGTGCGCGACAAGCACGACGAAGGCCACGCCGTGCTCACGGTCAAGACCAACCGCGGCGATTTCGTCCTCGACAACCAGGTGGACCGCGTCCTGCCGTGGAACAAGACCGGCTACAAGTTCGTTAAGCGGCAGTCGCAGTCCGACCCCAACCACTGGGTCTCGCTCGGTGCCCCGCAACTGGCGCCGCCTGCGGTGTCCGCACGCTAGTTCGATCTTCGAGGGTGGGGCTTACAGCGATCCACACATAAGGCCTGACACAAGAAATCGCGCCCCCGGTCACGTCCCCACCCCTCCCCGTCCCCAGACCGGGTTCGCGAGCGGCCGGCCCTCCCCCAGGGGCCGGCCGCACCTTTTTGAGAAGCGAAAGGACGGCGGGCGTGAAGCCCCTCACCCGACCCGCTTCAAGCCTTTGGGATATTGCTTGGAGCGCTGCACATAGCTGTCGGCGCCCTTGCGGATCATCTCCGCCGCCTTCTCATCGAGCGTGCGGATGACGCGGCCCGGCGCGCCGACGATCAGCGAATTGTCGGGAAAGGTCTTGCCCTCGGTGATCACCGCGCCGGCGCCGACGATGCAGTTACGCCCGACCGTGGCGCCGTTGAGCATGATCGCGCCCATGCCGACCAGGCTGTTATCGCCGATGGTGCAGCCGTGCAGGATGACGTTGTGGCCGATCACGCAATCCTTGCCGATCACCATGGGAAAGCCGGGATCGGTGTGCAGCGTGCAATTGTCCTGGATCTGCGAGCGCTCGCCGAGCTCGATCCACTCGTTGTCGCCGCGCAGCACCGCGCCGAACCAGACGCTCGCTTCGGCGAGCAGCCGCACCCGGCCGATCACCACCGCGCTGTCGGCGACGTAATATTGCCCCTCGCCGGGAAGCTCCGGCGCCTGTCCGTCGAGCTCGTAAATGGCCATTCCCGTCTCCTTTGAGACGAGACGTTTGCACGAAGATTGGAGGCGGGAAAAGGGACAGGACCAGCCGCTAGGCGAGGACCAGCCCGCTAGGCCAGAACCAGCCCGACGGCCTCAAGGGTCGACATCAGCACCACGCCCGACATCAGGCTCCAGAAACCGGCGATCACGGTGGCCGCGAACACGAACTCAAAGCGGCGGCCTTCCTGGCGGCGGCCGAGCAGCGTGTTGCGCATGATCAGGAACGGCGCCGACAGAATCAGGAGCGGCACCATGGCGAAGGTGCCGACGCTGGGGCCGGCCTGCAGCATGCCGAAGCTCGGCAGCCGGCTGGTCGCCAGCCGGTAGCCGGAGGCGCTCAAGCCCGCGGACGCAAAGCCGAGCGCCAGCGCTAGCAACATCTGCAGGGAATGCGCACTCATCGAACGGGCCTTGGACGCGGAACAAACGCGGATACGCTGGATACTTGGCCCTACCGTGCCGGAGCCCCCGCCGCCACGCCACCCGAACCTTAATGAAAGGTTAACGGGCAACCTTGCCAGCCGATCCGAGGATGTTGCCCCGGCCGTGGCATAATCGCGGGCGATTCGAACGCAGCGCATGGTCCCGAAAAGCATGTCCTCGACTTGATCGGGGATAGGAGCCGGTTTTCGGACAAGACCATGCGCCCAGAAGACCGGAGCCCCGAGTGGCCTATCTCGCCCAGCAGCCCGCCAAACCGGCCCCTCGCCGCCCACGCCGCCGGCCGGCCGGGCCGAACCCCCTGCTGGCGCCGCTGCTCGTGTTCACCGCGGTAACGCTCGTTGCCGCCTGCTACGTCGCCTATGTGCTATGGCCGCGCTGGCCGGAAGCGCCGGTCGCGCGCAACGCGCCGTCAGTGCCGATCGTGGTCGCCGGCGTTACCTTCAACATCCAGCCGGCGGCGATCCGCCGGGGCATCCAGCGCCACCCGGGCGTACAGCCGCGCGTCGATCTCGTCTATCTGTGGCCGTCGCTGCAGCCCCCCGACCCGGCGGCCAAAGTGACCGTGCATACACGGATCAATCCCGACGAGCGGCTATTCATCACCATCGAATCCGGCGACGACACGCTGCCGCTCATGCAGCGGGTGAAGAACATCTATCCGCGCTATCTGGTGGCGCAACCGGCGGCCGGCCCGCCCGGCCTGACGCTGCGCGGCTTCCGCGACGGTACGCCCTATCAGGGCGAGGAGCTGGTGTTCGAGTCGGCTGCGCCGACGCATTTCCTCGCGCGCTGCACACGCCGCGGCGTGGTCAATGCCGGCAATTGCCTGTTGGAGCGGCGCATCGGCCTTGCCGACATCACCTTCCGTTTTCCCCGCGTCTGGCTCAAGGATTGGCAAAGCGTCGCCAAGGGCATCGACACGCTGATGGCGCGGCTGCACGCGGGCTCCTGATATCGTCATGGCCGGGGCATAGCCGTTCGAAGAACGGTGTTCTTTCGAAACGCCTGTGTCCCAGTCATCCCGCTTGGGGAAGCACTGCCTTCCCAAACGAAATCGCCGGGACAAGCCCGGCGATGACAAACAGAGACGTTCGGCGTGTTTGGCTATTCCACCAAATCCACGTCCAGGATCGGCAATTCGAAAATATACGACTTGCGCCCCTTCTCGTTCTCGACGAACAGCACGCCGAGAAACTCCTCGCCGATATAGGCCTCGACCGAATCCATCTTCTTCGGCCGGGTGACGACTCGGATGTCCTCGTTGTCGAAGCGGTGGCGCAAGTATGCCGTCAGCGCCGGCACCGGCTGGATCGAGGGGTCGCTGCCGAGCTGGATCACCATGCGGAAATTGTAGGAACGCTCGCCCTCGTCCTCTTCAGCGGTCAACTCGCCGAGTTCGTCCTCGCCGACAAAGACTTGCGCGGACTCGCCCCCCTGCGGCACCACGCGGATACCCGCATTGCCGAAGAGTTTCTTCAAATAGCTATCGAGTTGTCTGATTTCCTGGACGTCCAACGGGCAGCTCCTTAGCGTTTAAGCAACGCCTCCTTGCCCGATCGCGCCCCGGAGCGCAAGCCGCTGGAAACCCGTGCCCTCAGCCGTCGAGCATGACGCCGTAGAGCATCTGGTCCATGGCGCGCGAGGGTTCGGGGCAGCCGGCCTCGCCGACCACCTTGGCCGGCACGCCGGCGACGGTCTTGTTATGCGGCACCGGCTTGATCACCACCGAGCCCGCCGCAATGCGCGCGCAATGGCCGACCTCGATATTGCCCAGGATCTTGGCGCCGGCGCCGATCATCACGCCGCGGCGGATCTTCGGATGGCGGTCCTCGTGCTCCTTGCCGGTACCGCCCAGGGTCACGCCGTGCAGGATGGAGACGTCGTCGTCGATCACCGCGGTCTCGCCGACCACGAGGCCGGTGGCGTGGTCGAGGAAGATGCCGCGGCCGATCTTGGCGGCCGGGTTGATGTCGCACTGGAACGCCGCCGACGAGCGGCTCTGGAGATAGAACGCGAAATCCTTGCGGCCCTTGCCGAGCAGCCAATTCGCCAGCCGATGGGTCTGGATGGCGTGGAAGCCTTTGTAATAAAGCACCGGCTCGATGAAGCGGGTGGTGGCCGGGTCGCGGTCGAAGGTGGCGACGATGTCGGCGCGGAACGCCTCGCCAAGCGAAGGCTGGTCGTCGAGCGCCTCGCGATAGGCTTGGCGGATCAGGTCGCTCGACACGTCGGCATGATCGAGCCGCTGGGCGACGCGATGCGCCACCGCGTTTTCCAGCGTGTCCCGGTGCAGGATGTTCTCATAGAGGAAGCTGGCGAGCTCCGGCTCGCGGCGCGCGATCTCCTCCGCCTCCAGGCGGACGCGCGCCCACACCGGATCGACCTTGTCGAGGGCCTTCGCAGGCCGTGTCTGATAGTGAGCCATTCTCATTCTCCCGGCACCTCTCAGCGCCAATCCCCTCGCTGAATTCTCTACCACATAATCTCCAGCCCCACGAGGCCGCCACCCGCCGCACGGGCGCATAGCTGAAGAGTTAGGGACGCAGGTTAAGAAAGTCGACCACCCCGGCCTTATAAACCCGGTCGCCGACCGCCAGCATGTGGTCGCGGCCGGGAATCGGCAGCGCCTTCGCCCCCGGAATCAAGGCGGCCAGCGCCTCTCCCGAACCCGCAACGTCGTCCTTGGTTCCAACCGCAACCAACACCGGCACCGTGATGCCGGCGACCTGGTCGCGGCTTATTTTCTCGCGCGGGCTGGCCATGCAGGCCGCAAGCGCCTTGAGGTCCGACTTGGTCTGCTCGGCGAAGCTGCGGAAGGCGCGGCCGGTCGGATCGGTGACATCCGCAAGCGAGGGCGCCTCCAGCGCCGCGACGATGACGCCGGCCATGATGCCGCCATGGCCCTCCACCAGCTTGATGCCGAGGCCGCCGATGATGGCCGAGCGCACGCGCGCCGGATGATTGATGGTGAGGAAGGCCGTGATGCGCGCGCCCATGGAATAGCCCATCACGTCCGCGCGTTCGAGTTGCAGGTGATCAAGCAGCGCGCGCACGTCCTCGGCCATCAGCGGCGCGCCATAGGCGGCTTTATCGTAGAGCTTGCTCGACTGGCCGTGGCCGCGGTTGTCGAGCGCGATCACCCGCCGCCCGGCCCGCGTCAGGGTCGAGACCCAACTCGGATTGACCCAATTGACGTCCTTGTTGGAGGCGAAGCCGTGCACCAGCACGATCGGCTCACCCTCGCCCTGGTCGAAATAGGCGATCTCGACGTCGTTATGTCGGAAACTCGGCATTGCGTGATTGAACTCTGTTGGTCGAAACGGCTCGCGCGGAAAGCGCGCCGCCTTCTAACGCAGAGTTCGGCCGAATTCTACCGGTGATACCACGGCGCGATCCAGTGCCGGGCCCGGATCATCAGCGAGCGCACGCCAACCGCGAAAACCCCTAAGCACACCACATAGACCAGCGAGGCGTTCTCGTTGAGCTCGTTCGACTTGGTGAACACCGACATGCCCATGCCGGGCACGCTCGCCAGCACCTCGACGGCGATGGCGTTGGTAATGCCGCGGGCGAAGCCAAGCTCGATGCCGGCCACGATATGCGGCATGGCGGACGGCAGCGCGATGCCGAACCACATATTGTGCGTGCGCGCGCCGAACATCTTGCCGACGTCGAGGAAGTCCTTGGGGATCGCGCGCGTGCCGTCGGCGGTGGTGACCGCCACCGGCAGGAACACCGAGATGATGACGATCACCAGCCGCGAGGCCGGCGAATAGCCGACCCAGATGATGACCAGCGGCACCAGCGCGATCAGCGGCAGCGCGTAGAGCGCGCGGATATAGGTGGCGAGGAACCAGTTGATCTCGCGCACCCGCCCCATGGCGACGCCGACCAGGATGCCGGCGACCGAGCCGATGAACACGCCCTCCAGGATCGCGCCCGAGGCTGACGACGACGTCGAGCCAGAACTCCTGGCTCGCCACCGTCGCCGGAAACGCCATGATGATGCCGGTCGGCCGCGCCACGAAATCGGGCAATTGCGTGCTCACCACGACCTGCCACACCACCAGAATGGCGAGGCCGGTAAGGATCGGCGCGACGCGCTCGCGCGTCAGCCAGCGCGAGAACACGCCTGGACGGCGGTCCATGCCCGCTTCTACCCGACTGCCGAGTGTCGCCATCGCACCAGATACCATTCGATGAGTTCGCCGACGCCGACCAGCACCACCGCGATCGCCGCCACGAACACGGTGATCGCCAGCACCTTGGCCGAGTCGACCACGGTCGTGCCCTCCAGCATCACCGCCGCGATGCCGTCGGGATTGAGGAAGAATTCCGCCACCAGCGTGCCGACCATGGACAGCGCGATCGACTGCTTGATGCCGGTCATCGCATAAGGCGTGACATAGGGAATGATCACGTCGCGCCAGAGCTGGCGCTCGTTGGAGCCGAAGATCGCCGCTACGTCGAGATGCTGGCGCGGGATGGAGCGCGCGCCCTCGACCGTGCCGAGCAGGATCGGAAAGATGGAAATCAGCACCGAGATCAGCACACGCGGCCAGAAGTCGAAGCCGAACATCACCGACACAAACGGCACCAGCGAGATGGTCGGCGTGGCGTAGAGGATGTAGACGTAAGGCTCGAACGCCGCCGAAATCAGTTTGTTGCGCGCCAGCAGCAGCCCGACCGTGACGCCGACCACGATGTTGATGAGGAGCGTCACCAGGTAGAGCTGGCCCGACACCCACAGCGCCGCCAGCAGTTCGCCCTCCACCAGCATCGCCCAAAGCCGCTTCATGGTGACGGTGAAGGGAACGAACAGCACGCCGAAACTATTGCCGAACGCCTGCCACGCCCCAAGCATCAGGACGATGCTCAGGGCATAGCAGGCGATCTTGATCCACCAGGCATTGACGGCACGGAAGCGATCGACGCGACCGGCAAATGATTCCGCTCTTGCCATGCTCACGTTGTCCGCTTCCGGCCGCCGTTACCGCCTCACTTCTTCATCATGCCCATCTTTTCGACCCGCTTGGCCGCTTCCGCGTAAAGCGAGGTGTCGACGAGTTGGGCATAGGTCGGGGGCTTTGCCTTCATCGAGCCGACTTTCACCAGTTCGTTGACCTGGCTCATCATCTGCTTCTCGTTGAGACCGTTGTTGTCG
This sequence comes from uncultured Pseudomonadota bacterium, assembly GCA_963829785.1. Lineage (GTDB taxonomy): Bacteria > Pseudomonadota > Alphaproteobacteria > Rhizobiales > Xanthobacteraceae > Pseudolabrys. The sequence continues at coordinate 59,960 of CAWHJZ010000022.1, forward strand.
ACCCAGTAGTTCTTGGCCTGGAACGCCTTGATCGCGGCCAGCGCCACAGACTTGTCGACGTTCTTGGCCTTGGCTGCGATCTCCGCGACCTTTTCCATGGTCTTGGGATCCTTGCTGCCCATCATCTTCTGGGTCTCGATCCAGCCGACCAGGAACCGCACGAGGGCTTCCCGGTTGTTCTTGATGGCGCCGTCGTTCGCGACCAGCACCGCATAGTGCAGGCCTTCGGCGATCGAGGCCGGCACGTCCATGACGTTCCACTTCTTGGTGGCGTGCTCGACTTGCGCCAGTTCGTCGATGTGGAACACGCCGCTATGCACCTGCTTGGCGATGCCGGCCTTGACCAGTGGCGTGTTGGCGAGATTGATCGCCTTGACGTCGGCGATCTTCAGCCCGCAGGTCGCCAGATACGACTGCAAGTACAGATAACGCGTATTGTTGATGCCGTCGGCGGCCACCGTCTTGCCCTTGAGGCCCTTGCAGTCCTTGGCCTCGTCGGAGGCGATGACCCAGTCCTGGTTGGGCATGCCGGCCACGATCTTGATCTTGGCGCCGGAGGCGATCAGGTTTGCCGCCGGCGGTGTCGCCGTGAAGCCGATGGCCGCGTCGCCGGTCACGACGGCTTTTGCGGTGTCGGTGCCGCGCTGGAACCAGCGGAAGGTGACGTCGAGCCCGGCCTTCTTCCAGAAGCCCATGGCCTCGCCGACGTCGGCGAAGGTGTTGGAGAAGATCGGCGGGCGGCCGATGGCGGTCGCCGTCAGCTTCATGTCGGCGGCGCTGGCGCCACCGGGTATCATAAACGTCATGGCCGACAGCGCGGTCATAACGCCAAACAGCGATTTCCTCAGCATCTGTCAGTTCCTCCCTCATGTGGAGCACGCTTGTTATGGCGTGCGCGCTCCGTTTCCTGCCGGTTGATCGAACAGGTCATGCCAGACCTGCTCCCGCAGATTGATGAATTCGGGGCTCGACACGACGCTGCGGTCGCGCGGGCGCGGCAGGTCGACATGGCGCAGCGCGCGCACATGCGCCGGCCGGCCGGCCAGCACCACCACGCGGTCGCCCATCAGCACCGCTTCGTCGATCGAATGGGTGACGAACATCATCGCCGTCGGCCGCGCGTCCCAGATGCGCAGCATCTCGAATTGCAGTTGCTCGCGCGTCTGCGCGTCGATGGCCGAGAACGGCTCGTCCATCAGCAGCAGTTTCGGCTCCATCACGAGAGCGCGCGCGAGGCCCGCGCGCTGCTGCATGCCGCCGGACAACTGGTGCGGATACGACGTTTCGAACCCCTTCAGGCCCACCAGCTCGATCGCCTCGCTCACCCGGCGCGCGATCTCGTCTTTCGGCACGTGCTTGAGCGCCAGGCCATAGGCGATGTTGTTCCACAGGTTCTTCCAGGGAAACAGACCGAAATGCTGGAACACCATGGAGACGCTCGGCAACGGCTTCTCGACCAGTTGCCCGTCGATGCGGATTTCGCCGGCGTTGAGCTGGTTCAGGCCGCCGACACAGCGCAACAGCGTGGTCTTGCCGCAGCCGGACGGGCCGACGATGCTGACGATCTCGCGGCTGCCGACTTGAAGGCTGAGGTCGGAGAGCACGTCGAGCGCGCCATAACGCAGGCTCGCATTCTCCACCACCAGGCGGGCGTCGTGCGGACCATTCATAGCGGGCGCACCGCGACCGCGCGCGGTCGGCGGCCGATGCACGGATAGCCGCGGCTCACTGGCTCCTCCCAGCTCACGTCGGCATGCAGAAGCAGCCGAACAGCAGTCGCCCTCGCCTAACCGGTTTTTATTGTCGTTCGTTTTAAAACTTAAACGGTTGTCCCATGATGGAATGCGGCTTCGGCTTTTTCAAGCCGGTCGAGGGACAACCGCAAAAGTTCGCGGCCGATTTCACATGGCTGAAACGTTTTACGCGCGTCAGACGCGCGCGGCGGTCAGCGCCGCAAAGCGCTGCAGCTCGCGCAGACGGCGGCGCTCCTTGCGGCGGCGCACCACGCGCAAGGTGACGCGCTCGGTCATGCCTTTGAGCGAGGAAACCAGGCCGACCAGCGTGAACAGCGCACCGAGAATCCAGATGCCGAGATTGAAACTGCCGACGGTCAGCATGATGGCACCGCGCCCGAGCAGCTTGATAATGGCGCGGGTGCGGCCGCCTTCCTTTTGGGCAAGTCTCGCCACCCGAGACAATTCACGCGGGCTCTCGGCCACCTTCAAGCTTTCCATGGCGGCGCGCGCGCCTGCTTTGCGCTCGATACGGCCGACGTCGGTGGCAAGCTTCATCAGCCCGCCGGCCCGTTCGACCTTCACCGCCTCGCGCGCGGTCCGAACGGCAACTGCGGGCGCTGCCACCGACAGGCCGGGAACCGCCTTGCGCAGCCGGCTCCAGTCCACCGCCTGGCGCACCATGCGGCCGATCGCGACTGCCAGCCGCCCGCCCAGCCGGCCGGTCTTGCGCGCGGCCTTGGCGAGCGTCAGCCCGACGCGCGCCGGCGCCGCCAGGCCGACCGTCGCATAGGTGCCGGCGGTGATCGCCAAGCCGACGCAGGCGAGCCCGAGGATCATCTTGTCGGCCGGCTGCCCGAGCGCGAGGTGCGTGCCCTCGCGCGCCGCGTCGCGGATGTCGCCGAACACGAACAGATCACCGAGCGCGGTGCCGGCGAGCGCCGCGCCGTCCTCCGGCACGCCGGTGACGAAGCCGCGCGCGAAGCTCACCAGCGTGTGGCTGGTGGAGGAGGCCTCGGCCACCGCCGCGTTCACCTTGGCCGTGAGCGCCGGATCGAGCGGCACATGGCGTGTGTCGGCGAGCTCGACGAAGCTGCGGGCGAGGTCGGCGTCGTTGTCGGCGAGCGCGGCCTCGATCTCGCGTGTCGCCACCGCGCTGTTGAAATGGGTGGCCGAGCGCCCGGTCCGCGATCCGGACGGGATCGTCGGCCATGGCAAGCGTGTCGCGCGCCGCGATCCCGCGCGGCACCACGTAGACCGCGAGCGCCGCAAACAACGCGGCCACGATCATCACCGGCACCAGCCGCGTGCCAACCTTGGCGGGCTGCTCCTGAGGTGCGAATCTGTCTGGCATAACCACCATAATATGGTGTCTCGCAAAACCGGCGGAACGACGGCTTGCGGATAGCGTTAAAACGCGCCGGCGCCCCCAAAAATGCCCCGAATTGCCCGTTGACGAGCCGTTCCGGCACCTAGCAACCCGCCAGCCACCTCGCTATGGTGCCGCCGCAATCGATGCCGGGCGGCGAAACGAAAGGTTCCATGATGGCGGAGCACGTCATTCCCCATTTCCACAACGATCCCGGGCGTGCCGGTGATCGAGATCGGCGCCAAGGAATTCATGTGCGTCGGCGCGACCCCGCCCTTCGACCATCCGCACGTCTTCATCGACATGGGCGACGACAGCGAGGCGGTCTGCCCCTATTGCTCGACCCTCTACCGTTTCGACCCCAAGCTCGATTCGCACGCCGCCCGGCCGCCGGAATGCGCCCTGCCCCACACCGAAGCCGCCTGACCTGAACTTGCGGAGCTCAAAGCCTTGGCGGCCGAGCGTCACGTCATCGTCGCCGGCGCCGGCATTGCGGGGCTGAGCGCCGCCCTCGCGCTGGCGCGCGCGGGCTTGCGCGCCACCGTGCTCGAACAGGCGCCGCGGCTGGAAGAGACCGGCGCCGGCCTCCAGCTCGGGCCCAACGCCACCCGCGTCCTGATCGCGCTTGGGCTCGGGCCGCGCCTCGCGGCCGTGGTGACGGTGCCGCAGGCGATCCGCGTCATGGCCGGCGGCTCGGGCCGCGAGATCGTGCGCATCCCGCTCGGGCGCCGGGTCGAGCAGCGCTACGGCGCGCCCTACTGGGCGATCCACCGCGGCGATCTGCAGGCCGCGCTCGCCGACGCCGCCGAAGAAGAACAGGACGTCGAGGTCGAGCTCGGCATCCGGGTCGAAGACTTCGCGCCCCACGTCAACGGCATCACCGTGCAGGCGCGGCGCGGCAAGGACGTGGTCGACGAGCGCGGCATCGCGCTGATCGGCGCCGACGGCCTGTGGTCGCAGGTGCGCGAGTGCCTGCACCGCCAGCGCCCGCCCCGCTTCGGCCACCGCACCGCCTGGCGCGCGCTGGTGCCGGCCGACGCCGTACCGCCGGAGTTCCGCGAGCCCTTGGTGCATCTGTGGCTCGGGCTCGATGCCCATCTGGTTCATTACCCGGTCAAGGGCGGCCGCCTGATCAACATTGTCGGCATCGTCTCCGACGAATGGAACAAGCCCGGCTGGTCGGCGGCGGGAAAACGCGACGACATCCTGCGCGCCTTCGCGCGCTTCACCTGGTCAGAGACGGCGCGCGATCTGATCGCGCTGCCGGAGCGCTGGCTGAAATGGGCGCTCTATGAGCGCCGCCATCCGTTCCGCGGCGGCAGCGGCCCGGTGACGCTGATTGGGGACGCCGCCCACCCGATGCTGCCGTTCCTGGCGCAGGGCGCCGGCATGGCGATCGAGGATGCCGCCGTCATCGCCGATTGCCTCGCCCATTACCGCAGCCCGCCCGACGCGTTGCGCAATTACGAAGCCGTCCGCGCCACCGCGCACGCAACGCGTCCGCGACGCGTCGCGCAAGCAGGGCAAAATCTATGGGATGAGTGGGCCGGAGGCGCTGGTGCGCAATTTCGGCATGCGCTTGCTGGGCGGCGAAAGACTGCTCGCGCGCCAGGATTGGCTTTATAGTTGGAAACCGCCGGCGCGCTTTCGCGACGCCTGATCCCGAGACACGCCGGGTTTTGTCAATTCGTCGACCAACAATAACGACAACAATAAGATTCCAGAGGGAGCCGCCCGATGTTATTTCCCGCCACCGTCGCCGGCAGTCTGCCGAAACCGTCCTGGCTCGCCGAGCCCAACAAGCTGTGGCCGCAAGTGGCGGCTTTCCGGCGAAGACCTCGCGCAAGGCAAAGCTCGACGCCACGCTGCTGGCGATCAAATTGCAGGAAGACGCCGGCATCGACATCGTCTGCGACGGCGAGATGTCGCGCCAGCATTTCGTGCACGGCTTTCTCGAATTCGTCGACGGCATCGATTTCGCCAACAAGGTCGAGATGGGCATCCGCGCCGACCGCTACAAAGCCATGGTGCCGCAGGTGCGCGGGCAACTGAAACTGAAGGGCCGCGTGCACGCGGCCGAAGCGCGTCACGCCCGCGCCCACACCCAGCGCAAATTGAAGATCACCATGCCGGGGCCGATGACCATTTCCGACACCATCGCCGACCGCCACTACGGCGACAAGGTGAAGATGGCGATGGCCTTCGCCGATCTGCTGAACCAGGAAGCGCGCGCGCTGGAACGCGACGGCGTCGACGTCATCCAGTTCGACGAACCGGCCTTCAACGTGTTCATGGACGAAGTCACCGGCTGGGGCGTGGAAGCGCTCGAGCGCGCCATCGACGGGCTGAAATGCACCACCGCCGTGCACATCTGCTACGGCTACGGCATCAAGGCCAACATCGACTGGAAAAATTCGCTCGGCGCCGAATGGCGGCAATACGAGAAGATCTTTCCGGCGCTGGCCAAGAGCCACATCGACCAGGTGTCGATCGAGTGCATCCACAGCCACGTGCCGCTGCAACTGTTGTCGCTGCTCGCGGGCAAGGACGTGCTCGCCGGTGTCATCGACGTCGCGAGCGACACGGTGGAAACGCCGGAGGAAATCGCCGGCGTCCTCAGCGAGGTGATGAAGCACGTGCCCAAGGAACACATCGTCGCCTGCACCAATTGCGGCATGGCGCCGATGCGGCGCGAGGTGGCCGAAGCCAAGCTGGTAGCGCTCGGCAAGGGCGCGGCGCTGGCGCGGGAGCGGTTTGGGTAGAGGCACGCCTCTTTCCCCAGGCTTGATCTCGATCAACGCCCCGCTGCGGAACCCGCCTAAGGTTCCGGCGAACTCATCGCCGGAAGGACCTCGCCATGACTCTCAATGTCGGAATGTTAGATCGGATCGCGCGCATCATTATCGGTATCGCGCTGATCGCTTTCGCGCTCGGCTACATCGCGCCGGGCACGAGCTGGGCCTGGGTCGGCTGGATCGGCGTGGTGCCGATTCTGACCGCGATCTTCGGCACCTGCCCGCTCTACAGCATCGTCGGTATGTCGACGAAGTAGTTGAGGCCTCGTGCCCCGGACGCGGCGCGGCGCCAAAAGCGCGTTCACGCGCGTCTTCGACGCACTATGGTGGTGCGCCGCAGATCCGGGGCCCCGCTTCATGGGATCAAGAAACCGGGATCCCGGGTCTGCAGCGCACCGTTACACGCTGCGCTGCGCCCGGGACACGAACCCGCCTACCGCGATACGCGCCCCATCACGTCCATCAGCTCGGCGACCTTCTGGCGCTGGTCGGCCTTGTCGCCGCTGCGAATAGCGTGCTCGACGCAGTGCGCCACGTGCTCGCGCAGGATTTCCTCCTCCACGCGCCGCAGCGCCGCCCGCACCGCGGAAATTTGCGTCACGATGTCAATGCAGTAGCGGTCGTCCTCGACCATGCGCGCGAGCCCGCGCACCTGGCCCTCGATCCGTCCAAGCCTTTTGAGCGTTGATGTCTTGCTGGTCTGCTTCATGGCCGCTATATACCCCCTACGGGTATATAGTACAAGCCACGTCCGGGAGCCGTCATGAGCGCCGCCGAGCACCACCATCACGATCATCACCACCACGCTCCGGCCGAAGGCAGCGCCCTCGATCCCGTCTGCGGCATGACCGTCGATCCGGCGACCGCCAAGCACACGGCCGAACACGCCGGCGGGACCTATTACTTCTGCTCGGCCGGCTGCAAAACCAAATTCACCGCCGATCCGGAGAAATATCTGGCGAAGCAGCGCGCCGAACAGGCCGCGGCCGGCAAGATCGATCCGGTCTGCGGCATGAGCGTCGATCCGGCCACTGCCAAGCACAGCGCCGAGCACGACGGCACCACCTACTACTTCTGCTGTAACGGCTGCCGCACCAAGTTCGCCGCCGATCCGGAAAAGTATCTCGGCGAGCGTGAGCCGGAACCGGTGATCGAGGGCGCCATCTACACCTGCCCGATGCATCCGGAAATCCGCCAGGAAGGCCCCGGCACCTGTCCGATCTGCGGCATGGCGCTCGAGCCCGAAATGGTGACTGCCGAATCCGCGCCCAATCCCGAACTGATCGACATGACGCGCCGCTTCTGGATCGGCCTGGCGCTGTCGCTTCCCGTGATGGCGGTGGAATGGGGCGGCCATTTCATGCCGGCCGGCTCGTGGCTGACGCACGCGACCGCCAACTACATCCAGTTCGCCTTCGCCACGCCCGTGGTGCTGTGGGCCGGCTGGCCGTTCTTCGAGCGCGGCTACCAGTCGCTGGTCACGCGCAATCTCAACATGTTCACGCTCATCGGCATGGGCACGGGCGTGGCCTACATCTACAGCCTGGTCGCCACCTTCGCGCCCGGCATCTTCCCGCCCGCCTTCCGTGGGCCGAGCGGCAGCGTCGCGGTCTATTTCGAGGCTGCCAGCATGATCACCGTGCTGGTGGCGATCGGCCAGGTGCTGGAACTGCGCGCGCGCGAAGCCACCTCGGGCGCCATCAAGGCGCTGCTCAATCTCGCCCCCACCACCGCGCGCCGCGTCAAGGATGACGGCAGTGACGAGGAAGTCGCGCTCGACGCCGTCGCGGTCGGCGACAAATTGCGCGTGCGCCCCGGCGACAAGGTTCCGCTCGACGGCGTGGTGCTGGAAGGCCATTCGGCGGTCGACGAATCGATGGTCACCGGCGAATCCATGCCGGTGAGCAAGGACAAAGACGCCCGCGTCATCGGCGGCACACTCAACTCCTCCGGCTCTTTCGTGATGCGCGCCGACAAGATTGGCCGCGACACGTTGCTCTCGCAGATCGTGCAGATGGTCGCCACCGCGCAGCGCAGCCGCGCGCCGATCCAGCGCCTGGCCGACCAGGTCGCCGGCTGGTTCGTGCCGACGGTGATTGCGGTGGCGCTCATTGCTTTCGCCTCATGGGCGACGTTCGGGCCGGAGCCGCGTTTTGCCTTCGGCCTGGTCGCCGCCGTCAGCGTCCTGATCATCGCCTGCCCCTGCGCGCTCGGCCTCGCTACGCCGATGTCGATCATGGTCGGCGTCGGCCGCGGCGCCCAGGCCGGCGTCTTGATCAAGAACGCCGAGTCGCTCGAGCGCATGGAAAAGATCGATACACTCGTGGTCGACAAGACCGGCACCCTCACCGAAGGCAAGCCGAAGGTGGCCTCGGTGGTGCCGCTCGAAGGATTCGACGAGGCGCAGGTGCTGCGGCTCGCGGCCAGCGTCGAACGCGGCAGCGAACATCCCCTCGCCGCGGCCATCGTCGCCGCCGCGCAGGAACGAAAGCTCGAGATCGGTACGGTGAGCGGCTTCGACGCCCCCGCCGGCAAGGGCGTCATCGGCACGGTCGAGGACAAACGCCTGGCGCTCGGCACCGCCACGTTCTTGAAAGAACTCGGCATCGATCCCGCCCCGCTTAGCGACGCAGCCGAAAAGCTGCGCCGCGAAGGTGCCACCGCGGTCATGCTCGCCATCGACGGCAAGCCCGCCGGAGTCATCGCCATTGCCGATCCGATCAAAGCCACCACCCCGGAAGCGCTGAAGACGCTGGCCGCTGACGGCGTCCGCGTGGTCATGCTCACCGGCGACAACCGCACCACCGCCGAGGCCGTCGCCAAACGTCTCGGCATCAAGGAGATTGAATCCGAGGTGCTGCCCGATCAGAAAGGCGCGGTCATCGAAAAGCTGAGGAAGGAAGGCCGCGTGGTCGCCATGGCCGGCGACGGTGTCAACGATGCGCCGGCGCTCGCCGCCGCCGAAATCGGCATCGCCATGGGCTCGGGCTCCGACGTCGCCATCGAAAGCGCCGGCATCACGCTGCTCAAGGGCGATCTTAACGGAATTGTAAAGGCGCGTGCGCTGTCGGCTGCGGTCATGAGTAACATCCGGCAGAACCTGTTTCTCGCCTTTGTCTACAATTCGGCCGGTGTGCCGATCGCCGCCGGCATTCTCTATCCTGTGTTCGGCGTCCTGTTGTCGCCCATCATCGCGGCGGCGGCCATGGCGCTGTCGTCCGTGAGCGTGGTCGGTAACGCGTTGAGGCTGCGCCGGGTGAAGCTTTAGATTCCGAGTCAAATCGAATGAGTCTCAAGCGCGCCTCAACGGATCGCGCGTCTGCGTCGGCGCAATTCGACCAGCACATGCTCGGAATTTCCGAATAGGGTGCGCGCGACTTTCCTCGTGGTCTCCATATCGCGGGCCGAAATGCCTTCGAATAGCCGGTCGTTGATCGCGCGCACGAAAGGCGCGACCTCGGCGACCGCCTTTTCACCCGAGCGCGACAGCGAGACCAGAACACTGCGCCGGTCGGACGTGCTCGGCTTCTTGATCAGCAGGCCGCGGGCGGCGAGCCGCCCGACCTCCGTCGTCACATGGGTGGGCGCAAGCGCAACATGTGCTGAAAGCTGGCCGACCGTAACGCCGTCGCGGCCCTGCTGGTAGGCGACCCCCATGAGCACGGCGAACTGGCTGGCGGTGAGGTTGAGCGAGCGGCCGAAGGCGTCGCGGCAGGTGAGCAGGCGCCCCACCCCCTGCACCAGCGCATAGATCGCCTCGCGGAAGGCCGCGTCCGAGCCGCCGCGCAGGTAGTCCTTGCGGGAAATGGTCGGCGGCGGCCGATAGGGGCCTGCGCCAGCTTTCCGTTTCTTGCCCATGGCGGCAGCTCGTCCTGCTTCCCGATTCACCCTTACATGATTTATATAAATCATGTATGTATTTTTTGCGCGGGGGCCGCCGGGCCCGGCCGCGCAAACAATGCATTAAGAACGCAATAGGCAGGAGCGCATGACGATGGACACGGCGGCAGACGGATCGAAATCCACGCCCGGTGGCGCCACGCCGCTGCGCACCGGCAAGGACTTCCTATCGGAGCTGCGCCAGCGCCCCCGCACCGTTTTCGTCGAGGGCGAGCGTGTGACCGCGGTCGCCGACCATCCCGCCTTCCGTAACGCCGCGCGGGAGATCGCCCGCCTGTTCGACTATGCCGCCGCCCCCGAGAACCGCGAAGCCATGACCTTCACCTCGCCTGATACTGGCGGGCCGGTGTGGCGCTGTTACCAGATCCCGAAGTCGCACGACGACCTGCGCGCCAAGCGCATCGCTGCCGAGAAATGGGCGGAGCAGACCTTCGGGCTGATGGGCCGCACCCCGGACCATGTCTCCAACTTCTTTTGCGGTTATGCCGCCAAGCCGCAGATTTTCGGCAAGGGCTACGCCGACAACGTCGTCAACTACCACAAGTACGCGCGCGACAATCACCGCTATATCACCTACGCCATCGTCCCGCCGCAGATCGACCGCAGCAAACCCGCGCACCAGCAATCCGACCCGACGCTCTACGCCGGCGTGGTCAAGGAGACCGATGCCGGAATCGTGTTGAAGGGCGGCCAGCAACTCGCCACCGCCGCGGTGTTCGCCGATGAATTGCATGTGAGCTGCATCCATCCGCTCAAGCCGGGTGACGAGAATTACGCGATCGGCGTCGCCATCCCGATCGACACCGAGGGCGTCAAGCTCTATTCGCGGCGCGCCTTCTCGTTGCAGGCGACCAGCGTCGAGGACTATCCGCTCACCAGCCGCTTCGACGAGACCGACTGTTTCGTCGTGCTCGACAACGTGTTCGTGCCCTGGGAGCGCGTGTTCATCTACCGCAACATCGACGTCTGTTTTTCGCAGTGGTGGAAAACGCCGTCTCATCTCTACGGCAATCACCAGGCGCAGGCGCGCTACGCCACCAAGCTGCGCTTTCTGCTCGGGCTGGCCAAGCGCATGAACGAGGCGACCGGCAACGACGCCCTGCCGCCGGTGCAGGTCGAGATGGGCGAGCTTGCCGCCTATGCCTCGATCGTCGAGCACATGCTGCATTCCCACGAAACGGTGAGCCCGATCGACGAGGATGGCATCCTGTGGCCGTCGAAGACCGCGCTCTACGCGGTCATGGCGTTACAGTCTCGCATCAATCCGCACATGATCGACATCGTACGCGAATTGACCGGCGCTGCCATGATCACCCTGCCCTCCTCGGTCAAGGACTTCGACAATCCGGAAGCCGCCGCCGACATCGAGCGCTATTACGTGTCGAGCACCATGGGTGCGCGCGAGCGTGTCGCGTTGATGCGGCTGGCCTGGGATTTCATCGGCACCGAGTTCGGCAACCGCCATCAGCAGTACGAGAAGTTCTATGGCGGCGCGGCCCACGTGGTGAAGATGAACATGGCCCGCTCTTACGATTTCGCGCGAGCCACCGCCATGGTCGACACCGCGCTCAATCTGCCCCCGCCCGGCTGACGGCACGGACGATCGCCTTGAAGCGCGCTGCCGTGCTTGCCGTCAACTGCAACGAAGTTTATCGACACATGCGCCAGTACCTTGCCATTGTTTCATTATCGGTGCTGGCCCTGCTGCCGGCGGCCGCCCGCGCCGCCGACTGGCACATCGAGCGCATCAAGACGCCGGCGAAGGTCGAAGCGCTTGATACCATCGACGGCCAGGTGCGCGTACGCGCCGGCCGGCACTGGTACGCGGTCGAGCGCAAGGACGGCCGCATCGCGTTACGCCCCCTCGATGCGCCGGCGCGGCCGACCTTGCCCGAGCGCGCCCTGCCCGACGCCCGCGTCGTCCACGGCAGCAAAGACATCCGCCGCGCGTGGCTCGCCGATCCGACCACGCGTTACGATCACGGCGTGCTCGGCGACCAAATTGAAGCCGGCAGCGTCGTCGTCGAAACGCGCAACGGCACGCGCCACACCGTAAGCGCCGGCCCCGATGCCGTGTTCGAGGACCTCTCGCCGCGGCTCGTCGATTTCGGCGACGGCCACAACTCCATCGTCGTGGTGAAGTCGTATTTGAAAAAGGGCTCCAGCCTCGCCGTCATCGGCCGCCGGCGCGGCCGCTATGAGGTGGTGGCCGAGACGCCGCCCATCGGCCGGCCGCACCGCTGGCTCGATCCCGCCGGCATCGCCGACTTCACCGGCAACGGCAAAGCCGACATCGCCTTCGTGCGCATGCCGCACGTGCTCGGCCAACTCGAACTGTGGACCTTTGACGGCACGCGCCTCACCAAAGGCCCGCAGATGCCCGGCTTCGCCAATCACATCGCCGGCACGCGCGCGCTCAACATGGCGGCGGTGATCGACGTCGACGGCGACGGCGCGGCCGACCTGGCGCTGCCCTCGCTCGACCGCAGCCGCCTGCGCCTCGTCTCCTTCGCGCCGCACCCGCGCGAGTTCAAGAGCCTGCCGCTGCCGGCCAAGGCGGTGACCGATTTCGGCGTTGTCGGTGGCAAAGGCGCCCCGGCGATCGCCTTCGGGCTCGCCGACGGCACGCTGGTGGCGCTGACGCGCTGAAGCGCGCGCTCAGACGGCTTTGGTAGGTCCGATCGAGCCGTTTCTTCGGCGCCGGTAACTTGGTTGCGGCTTCTGCGGCGGGTGCGGCCGAGGGCCGATCACTGGCACCGCCCTGGGGTCGAAGTTGCAGTGATTGGCCGCCGCCGCCTGGCGCAATTGGCTCATCTTCCCGCGCAGGGTGACGTATTCCGGCTGATAGGTGGTCGCGCTGATAAGCCCGCCGGCGGGGCCCCGCTTGGCCCTCGCCATCAAGCCTTCCAGTTCGCGCTGGCGGATGACGACGCCGTCGCCGCCACCTTGATCGCCGGGCAATCGTAAAGATCGTATTGGCCGGGCGAGGTCACCACGAAAGCGAGCGGATCGCGCGTCGTCTCGCAACCCGCCAGCGGCAAGGCCGCAACCAGCGCGACAAGCAGCGCCGGCGCGACGAAACGAGCTCTGAGTCTTGGCATGGCGGTGGCGCTCCGAAGCTTCCCTGATGCGGTGGACGAGCAACCCGTAAACTGTGGCGAAATTCACATCGCCAAAGACCACATTGAATCGGCACGCTTGCTGATAGCACACCGCCAAGGGCGCGTGGAATCAAGTGTCCATGAAGCGCCGCTCGGGGCCCGGCGCAAGGTGCGTCGCCTCCCAAATGACAAACGCCTCGCAAGACAGGCCCGTGAGACGGCCCCGCCGATTGTCCGTCCCGGCATTATCGGCTTAACTCGCCTCAAAGGAAGCCGAGAAAATTCGGGAGGAACGTGTTGCACGCGATCCGGGTGGCGCTGTTCGCGCCGGGCAGCAAGGAACGGGTGATGGCCAAGGCGCTGGAGAGCGGCGCCGACGCGGTCATCCTCGATCTGGAAGATTCGGTGCCGCTCGCCGGCAAGGCGGAAGCCCGCACGCTGGTCGCCGGCGTGATCGACGCCGCCGCCGCCCGCCCGCGTCCGGCTGTTACGGTGCGCACGAACAGCGCAGCCACCGACTATCTCGCCGGCGATCTCGAAGCGGTGGTGCGCCCCGGCCTTGCCGCGGTGATCCTGCCCAAGGCCGAAACGGCCGAGGAGGTGCGAAGCACCGCGGCGGCCATCGAGCGCCACGAAAAAGCGCACGCCATGGAAGCCGGCAGCGTCGCGCTCATTCTGATGATCGAGAGCGCGCTCGGCGTTCATGCCTGCTTCGACCTGATCAAGGCTTCGCCGCGCGTCGCCGCCACCTGCTTCGGCAGCGCGCGCGACGGCGACCTGCAGACCGACCTCGGCTGCGCCTGGTCGATCGAAGGCACCGAACTGCTCTATGCCCGTTCCAAGGTGCTGCTCGACACCCGCGCGGCCGGCGCCATGCCGCTCGACGGCGTGTTCAGCGATCTCAACGACGAAGCGGGGCTTGCCGCCGACACCCGCCTTTCCGCCCGCCTCGGCTACGTCGGCCGCACCGCCATCCATCCCAAGCAGATCGCGCCCATTCGCGCCGCCTACGCGGTTCCGGAAAACGAGGTCGCCTATTACGAAAAAGTCGTGCGCGAATTCGCAGCGGTGGAAAAGGCCGGCACCGCCGCCATCACCGTCGACGGCAAGCTCATCGACTACGCCATGTTCGAGCGCGCCAAGCGCGTGCTCGAGCTCGCCAAGCTCGACCGGGGGGCGTAAGCGATGGACTTCTCCTTCACGCCTGAGCAGGAAGACCTGCGCCGCCACATCGCGGACCTGCTCGACAACGTGTGCCCGCCCGACTACGCCAAACGCTGCGACGACACGATGACGCCGCCGCGCGAAGCCTTCCAGGCGCTCGCCCAGCAGGGCTGGTTCGGCCTCATCCTGCCGCCCGAACACGGCGGCAGCGGCGGCTCGGCCATCGATCTCGCCATCGCGCTGGAGGAGATCGGCCGCCATTACGAAGAACTCGCCATGTGGTTCTTCCGGACGCTGACCTACGGCGCCTACGCCATCCTGCGCGACGGCAGCGACGAACAGAAACGCGAGCTGCTGCCGCGAATCTTAAGCGGCGAGATTTCGTTCTGCTTCGGGCTGACCGAGCCGCATTCCGGCTCCGACGCCGCCGCCCTGACCACACGCGCCGTGCGCGACGGCGACGACTTCGTCATCAACGGGCAGAAGGTGTTCACCTCCGGCATGGACATCAGCGACTATTGCCTCTTGGTCGCGCGCACCTCGACCGCTGAAAAGAAACAGCAGGGCATCACCACCTTCCTGGTCGACACGCATTTGCCCGGCATCGAGATCAAGAAGATCGACACGCTCGGCCACCGCGCCATCGGCACCACGCAAGTGTTCTATTCCGACGTGCGCGTGCCCGCTTCCGCCGTGCTCGGCACCGTCGACCGCGGCTGGGAAGCGGTCGACGCCTATCTCTGGTACGAGCGGCTGTGCCTGTCCGCCGCGCGCACCGGCGCGGCGCTCGCCGCCTTCGACTACGCACTCGCTTATGCAAAAGAGCGCAAGCAGTTCGGCAAGACCATCGGCAGCTATCAGGCGATCTCGCACAAGCTCGCCGACATGAAGGTGATGCTCGACGTCGCGCGCCTGCTCACCTACCGCTTCGCCTGGTCGATGTCGCAGGGCCAAGCCACCCGCAACGACGCCGCGGTGCTCAAGCTCTACAGCGGCGAGACCTACAAGGCGGTCTCCGACCTCGGCCTGCAGATCCTCGGCGGCTACGGCTACTGCATGGAATATCCCATGCAGCGCTTCTTCCGCGATTCAAGGCTCGCCACCATCGGCGGCGGCACCTCGGAAATCCAGCGCAACATCATCGCGCGCGGGTTGGGGCTATAAAACTGGCTTGAGCGATGCAACGTCGGCCTCGGCCTCTCTATCTGCCGGGCCCCCGCGGCGAAGCGAGTGGTGAGGAGGGGTCGGCGGTCGGGGGCAAGAAATTCTAGACATGAAAAAGATGGATGCGACGGGTCTAAGATACCCCACACCCCGGCTCGCGATCGCAGGCGATCGCGAACCGGCTCTGCCCGCGCATGGCGACGGAAAGGTCGGCGCGGCGAAATCAGGCAATTCTAAACAGGCGTAACGAAGCCATGTCCTTCCCCCTCACCGGCGTCCGCATTCTGGAGCTCGGCCAGATCATCGCCGGCACCTACGGCAGCCAGTTGCTGTCCGACCTCGGCGCCGAGGTGATCAAGATCGAGACGCCGCAAGGCGATCTCGGCCGCATTCCCTCGGTCGCGCCCTACAAGGGCCTGAGCGCCCTCTTCCTCACCTTCAACCGCAACAAGAAGAGCGTCGTCATCGACCTCAAGACCGACGCCGGGCGCCAGGTGTTCTACGATCTGGTCAAGGTCGCCGACGTGGTGATCGACAATTTCCGCGCCGGCGTGCTGGAACGCCTCAAGATCGACTACGCCACGCTCTCGAAAATCAACCCGCGCCTCATCCAGTGCTCGGTCACCGGCTTCGGCGGCGAAGGCGAATACAAGGACTATCCGGCGCTCGATCTCGTCATCCAGGCGATCAGCGGCCACATGGCCTTCACCGGCGAGCCCGGCCGGCCGCCGGCGCGCGCCGGCATTCCGCTCGCGGACCTCAGCGGCGGCTTCTTCTCGGCGCAGGGCATCCTCGCCGCGCTCTACGACCGCGAGCGCACCGGCAAGGGCCGTTCCGTCGAGCTGTCGATGTTCGACGCCATGCTCAACCTCACGAGCTACATCGGCACGGTGTGGCTCACCAAGGGCGAGCTGCCGAAGCCGCAGGGCTCCGCGCACGAATATTCGGTGCCCTGGCAGGCCTTCGCGGCGAGCGACGGCTATCTGGTCATCGCCACGCGGCAGGAGATGTTCTGGCAGAAGCTGTGCGCAGGCGATCGGCGAGCCGGCGCTCGCCGACGACCCGCGCTACGCCACCAATCCGGCGCGGGTCGAGAACCGCGCGACGCTGGTGCCGCAACTCGAAGCCATCTTCCGCACCCGCACCGTCGCCGACTGGATGGCGCGCCTGCGCGCGGCGGAAGTGCCGGCAGCACCCGTCAACAATCTCGACGGCGCCTTCGCCGAGCCGCCGGTCGCCCAGCGCGAGATGATCGTCTCTTACGATCACCCGGAGGTCGGCGAAGTGCGCCTGCCCGGCAACCCGATCAAGATGTCGGGCATGGACGGCACCCCCTCCCACCCCGCCCCGCGCGTGGGCGAGCATACGGATGAGGTGTTGGGGGATTTGTTGGGGCTGTCGGGGGAGCAGGTTGCGGCGTTGAGGAAGAAGGGGGCGGTGAAGTGAACGGCGAGATCTGGTGCGGACGGAGGGACTCGAACCCTCACGGGATTACTCCCAACGGATTTTAAGTCCGTTGCGTCTACCATTCCGCCACGTCCGCGTAAGCTCGCCTTGCCGCCGGCGCGCGGCGGCAGAACCACGCGGGCGGCGTTCAACTCTATTCCGGTAATAACGCGCCCCAGAGCTCGTCCCAGTCCTTGCCGCTGGCGTCGGTCACGCGGCCGTCCTTCTCGTAGAACTTGTTGGGGATCTGGAAGATGGCGACGAAGACGCCGCCGTTCGGCGACCACGCTGAATGCCGGCTGCCGGCCGGGCGCCAGACGAACTCGCCCGCCTTCACCTCGATGCCGGCGTCGGGCCCTTCCTTGTCGGCGAGCGAGCCTTCCAGGATATAGGTCTGCTCGATCAGCACGTGTTCGTGGTCGGGCAATTCCGCGCCCGGGTCCATCTTGAACAGCAGCGTCGCCAGCCCGCTCTTGGGATCGACCAGCAACGGCTTGGTGTAGCAGCCGGGAAAGCGCGTCTCTTTCCACGGTTCTTCGTTGGCGCGCACCACGCGCGAGAGCACGTCCTTCGGCTCGGCCTTTTGGGCAGTGGCGGCGGTCATGGCGGGTCTCCCTGGCGATCCTCACTGATTGAGGCGGATGTTACACCGACTTCGGTGCCGTCTCTCAAACGTCATTCCGGGACGCGAGCGCAGCGCGCGGGCCCGGAATCCGATACGCCGCAGCACCGGGATTAGCGGGATTCCGGGTCCGCGGCGCTACCGCGCATGCGCCCCGGAATGACAGGGAGAGCGTGCCCCTCAATCCCCGCCCGGGCGGATCGGCGGCATGAAGGCAAGCCCCGTATCCCAGGGGAAATAGATCCAGGTGTCCTGCGACACCTCGGTGATGAAGGTGTCGACCAGCGGCCGCCCCATGGGCTTGGCGTAGACGGTGGCGAAATGCGCCGCCGGCAGGATGTCGCGCACCACGCGCGCGGTCTTGCCGGTGTCGACCAGGTCGTCGACGATCAGCACGCCCTTGCCCTCGCCGCGCATGGAGGTCACTTCCGGCGCCACGCCCTTCAAGATCTGCAGCTCGCCCTGGTTCTTGTAGTCCTGGTAGCTGGCGATGCAGACGGTCTCGATCAGCCGCACGTTCAGTTCGCGCGCCACGATCGCCGCCGGCACCAGCCCGCCGCGGGTGATGCAGACGATGGCGTCGAACGGCCCCGCCGCGTGCAGCCGCCAGGCCAGCGCGCGGGCGTCGCGGTGGAACTGATCCCAGGAGACGGGGAAGGCTTTTTCCGGCTGCGGCGGAAGGTTCTGTGCCATGGTCGTCAACTCTCTGTCGCCAACTCTCTAAGCCTTCGAATACGAATTGCTCGCTTCGAACCAACCCCGTTCATTCCCGCGCAAGCGGGAATCCAGGGCCACAAATTGCACGCTCGACGGTTTCGCACTGGGTCCCCGCTGGAGCCTGTGCCCGGGCCAGCCGAAAGCTGGACCCGGGTACGGGGACGAACGGAGACTGTGGCTGCGCCCTACCGGGCCGCACCGTCCACCTGCGCGCGCACCGTCACCAGCATCGCCTCCACCGCGGCCTTCGCCGTCTTCAGCGTCTCGGGATCGCGCGCGCGCACCACGATGTTGGTGTTGGGGCCGCCGGTCTTTTCGTCGAAGAACGGATAGCTGCCGAACAGCGCGCCCGGATGCTCCTTGGCGATCTGTCCAAGCGGCGTGCCGACGTCGCCTTCCTTGACGTCGCCGCGGATGGTTTCCGAGATCAGCTTGGCGCCGGTCTTGAGCTTCGGCCCGACTTCGTCGAGCATCGCTTGCATCACCGAGGGAATGCCCGCCATGGTGATGACATTGCCCATCCAGAAGCCGGGCGCGCCCGACACCTTGTTGGCGACCAGCGCCGCGCCTTCCGGGATGCGCGTCATGCGCATGCGCGCTTCGTTCAGTTCGCCGCCGGTCTTGGCCACGCGCTCCTTCATGATCGCCACCGCTTCCGGGTGATAGGGCAGCGCGACGCCGAAGGCCTTGGCCACGCAGTCGGCGGTGATGTCGTCGTGGGTCGGGCCGATGCCGCCGGTGGTGAAGACGTAGGTGTATTTGTGGCGCAGCGCGTTGAGCGCCTCGACCACCGCGTCCTCCTCGTCGGAGACCACCCGCACTTCCTTGAGGTCGACGCCGAGCGCGGTGAGGAAGTCGGCGATGTAGCCGATGTTCTTGTCCTTGGTGCGCCCCGACAGGATCTCGTCCCCGATCACCAATACGGCGGCGGTGACGATTTCTGGCGTGGCACGGGTCATGGCGCTCATTGCTCTTGAGGAAAGGCCTCGAACAGGTAGCCTGCCGCTCGTGGCCGCTCAAGCGGGCGCGGAAGAGGCCCCGTTGGCGTTTTGGGAGGTTTTGCACAATATTTAGGCACGTGGGTGCGCCCCCTTGCGCCGGCCGATAAAAACAGTTGGTTTTTCAGTGATTTCGCCTTGGCCCGAAGCTTGCAAATCACCACGTGAGGACAACATTCGCGCGGTCGGAGGGCCGCGGAACTTGGGGACAAGCTTTGTCGTCACGTGGGACAGGTGTTGTGGGCGCTTGGGGACAAGATTTGTCGGAGCTTGGGGAGACAAGATTTATCGGAGCTTGGGGACAAGAGTTGTCGTTCATGACCGGGGTTCAGGAATGATGCATGCCTTCGACGAAATGGGCCAGCACGGCGCGGTGCGCCCGGCCTATGGGGAGCTTTCCAACTGGCTGGGCGAGGTGCCGCCCGACGTGCTGGATCACCGCCGGCGCGAGGCCGAGCTCTTGTTCCGCCGCATCGGCATCACCTTCGCGGTCTACGGCGAGGCCGAGGCGCAGGAACGGCTGATTCCCTTCGACGTCATCCCGCGCATCATCTCCGGCCCCGAATGGCGGTTGCTGGAGACCGGCCTCACCCAGCGCGTGCGCGCGCTCAATGCCTTCATCAAGGACATCTACGGCGCGCGCGAGATCCTGCGCGCCTGCGTCGTGCCCGACGATCTCGTGTTCCGCAATCCCGCCTTCCGCCCCGAAATGAGCGGCCAAGCGGTGCCGCACGGCATCTACATTCACATCGCCGGCATCGACATCGTGCGGGTCGATGCCGACACCTTTTACGTGCTCGAGGACAATGCCCGCACACCCTCCGGCGTCTCCTACATGCTGGAGAACCGCGAGATCATGATGCGGCTGTTTCCGGAGCTGTTTGCGCGCCATCGCGTCGCGCCGGTGGAGAACTATCCGGACGAACTGCTCGCCACCCTCACCTCGATCGCCCCGCTCACCGCGAAGCGCGAGCCGACCGTGGTATTGCTCACGCCGGGCGTCTACAACTCGGCCTATTACGAGCATTCCTTCTTGGCCGACAAGCTCGGCGTCGAGTTGGTCGAGGGCCGCGATCTCTTCGTCAAGGACGAGATCGTCTACATGCGCACCACGCAAGGGCCGAAGCGAGTCGACGTGATCTATCGCCGCCTCGACGACGACTTCCTCGATCCCCTCACCTTCCGCCCCGACACCGTGCTCGGCGTGCCAGGCCTGATGTCGGCTTACCAAGCCGGTAGCGTGACGCTTGCCAACGCGGTCGGCACCGGCATCGCCGACGACAAGGCCGTCTACAGCTTCATGCCCGAGGTTGTGAAGTTCTATCTCGGCGAAGAGCCGATCCTGAAGAACGTGCCGACCTGGCGCTGCCGTGAGCCCGACCAACTCGACTACGTGCTCGATCATCTCCACGAGCTGGTGGTGAAGGAAGTGCACGGCTCCGGTGGCTACGGCATGCTGATCGGCCCCACCGCCAGCAAGGTGGCGATCGAGCAGTTCCGCGCCAAGCTGAAGGCCCACCCCAAGAACTTCATCGCTCAGCCGACGCTCGCGCTTTCCACCTGCCCGACCTGCGTCGAAGCCGGCGTCGCGCCGCGGCACGTAGACTTACGTCCCTTCGTGCTCACCGGCCGCGATCGTGTGCGCATCGTGCCGGGCGGGCTCACGCGCGTGGCGCTGAAGGAAGGCTCCCTGGTGGTCAATTCCAGCCAGGGCGGCGGCACCAAGGACACCTGGGTGTTGGACGGATGAGGCAAACGAAATAAATCATGCTCTCCCGTACCGCCGATAATCTGTTCTGGCTGTCGCGTTATGTCGAACGCGCGGAATACCTCGCGCGCATTCTCGACGCCACCCAGCGCCTCTCCGCCCTGCCGCTGTCCTACGTCGGCACCACCAACGAATGGGAATCGGCGGTCGCCACTGCCGGCTGCGCCGCCGCCTTCTTCCGCGTCTACGAGGAAGCCAACGAAGAAAACGTCACTGACTTCCTGGTGTTCTCCGGCTCCAACGCCTCGTCGATTCGCTCCTGCTTCGAACACGCCCGCAGCAACGCGCGCGCCGTGCGCACCGCCCTCACCGTGGAAATGTGGGAAGCGATCAACGGCGCCTGGCTCGAGCTCAAGCGCTACGGCAACGGCACGAGCTCGCGCGAGGAGCTGACGCGCTTCCTGCGCTGGGTGCAAGAGACATCCCTGCGCTACGACGGCTCCGCCTACCGCACCATGCTGCGCAACGACGCCTACTGGTTCTCGCGCCTCGGCGTCTACATGGAGCGCGCCGACAACACCGCCCGCATCCTCGACGTCAAATATCACCTGCTGCTGCCGGAGGACCAACGCGTTGGCGGCCCGCTCGACTATTTTCAGTGGGCGGCGATCCTGCGCTCCGTTTCCGCGCTCACGTCTTATCACTGGGTCTACCGCGAGAGCCTCAAGCCCTGGCTGATCGCCGACCTCCTGATCCTGCGCGAGGAAATGCCACGCTCGCTCGCCTCCTGCTACGAGGCCATTGTGCGCAACCTCGACCAGATCGCCGGCGCCTACGGCCGCCAAGGCCCGTCCCAGCGCCAGGCCCGCGGCATCCGCACACGTCTGCAGAACAGCCGGATGGATGGTATATTCCAGCGCGGCCTGCATGAGTTCATCGGCGAATTCATCACCGAGAACAACCGCTTGGGCTCAGCCATCACCGAGCAGTTCCTGGTATGAAGCGCCCGTTTTTTCGCGCCAGCTTGTGCTAGAAATGGCGAGTGTTCCGAATTCGACGTTCGTCAGATCGTTCAGCTTGCTCCATACGAACTTCGGATTCGAACGGACACGAGCAAGTTTAGGATTAGAGTGCGGTTTTGGACTTGAAGTTCGTTTGAGGACTCGCTGCAAATATTGAAGCGACCTTCATATCCACCGCACTCGCAGCAAGTTTCAGGCCCCATGCGGATTCGCGTCTCCCACGCCACGACCTACACCTACGACACGCCGCCCACCGGCGTGACGCAGCTGTTGCGCATGACCCCGCGCAATCACGACGGCCAATACGTCCTCAGTTGGCGCCTCGACCTGTCGCAGGACTGCCTCCTGCACCAGCACGAGGACGCCTTCGGCAACATCACTCATTCGTTCACCGCCGAAGGCCCGTTCAAGGAATTGACGGTCGCGGTCGAGGGCGAGGTCGACACCCAGGACACCGGCGGGCTGGTCCTTGGCACGCTCGAACGCTTCCCGCCGCACCTGTTCCTGCGCGAAACGCCCCTCACCGAAGTCGATACCGCAATCACCGACTTCGCCGAAGCCGCGCGCGCGGAGGCCAACGGCGATTTGCTGGCGCAATTGCACAGGCTATTGCGCGCCCTGCACGCAGAAATGACCTTCGACCCCGACCCGACGCACACCACGACCACTGCGGCGGAAGCTTTCAAGCTGCGGCGCGGGGTGTGCCAGGATCTCGCCCATGTCTTCGTCGCGGCGGCGCGCGGGCTCGGCGTGCCGGCGCGCTATATCGGCGGACATTTCTTCCGCAGCGACGGCATCACCGCGCAGGACGCCGGTCACGCCTGGGCGGAAGCCTATGTGGAGAACCTCGGCTGGGTCGGCTTCGATCCGACCCACGGCATGTGCGTCACCGAGGCCTATGTCCGGATCGCGGTCGGCCTCGATTATCTGGGCGCGGCGCCCGTGCGCGGCACCCGTTTCGGCGGCGGCACCGAGACGCTGAAGGTCGCGGTCAATGTCGACCAGGCGCAGCGGCAATCGCAGAGCTAACGCACATGACCCCCGAAGGAGCCCGCCCCGGGATGGGTACCGGTTTTCGGACTAAACCAAGCGCGGTGATAGGGTCCAGCACGATTCGGACCCCGGCAGGACCGTCCATGATCCGCATCGACCATGCCTCCGCAGCACGATAACCTGCTCGCCCGGAACACCAGGGAAACGCTCGCACCAATGACCTATTGCTGTGGAATTCTGGTGCGCGAAGGCCTCGTGATGATTGCCGACACGCGCACCAATGCCGGCCTCGACAACATCTCCACCTTCCGCAAGCTACATGTCTACGCGGAGCCCGGCGAGCGCATCATCGGGCTCGCCTCCGCCGGCAATCTGTCGCTGAGCCAGACCGTGCGCACCACGCTGGACGAAGGCATCGAAAATGCCGAAACCGGCGAGATCGAAACGCTGATGAATGCGCCCAGTATGTTCAAGGCGGCCCAGCGCGTGGGCAAGGCCATTCGGCTCGTGCAAAACATCGAGGGCAAGGCACTCGAATCCGCCGACGTCGGCAGCGACATTTCCTTTTTGCTTGGCGGCCAGATCAAGGGTGGTCGCCTGCGGCTGTTCATGATTTACGCCGCCGGCAATTTCATCGAATGCACCATCGATACGCCCTATCTGCAGATCGGCGAGCACAAATACGGCAAGCCGGTACTCGACCGCGCCATCAGCTTCGACACCGACCTCTACGACTCGCTCAAGTGCGGACTGATCTCGATGGATTCGACCATGCGCTCCAACCTCGGCGTCGGCCTGCCCATCGACATTCTGGTCGCTCGCCGCGACACCTATACGGCGGAAGTGAACTACCGCATCGAGCCGACCGAGCCCTATTTCCTGGACCTGCGCGAGCGCTGGTCGGCGGCCTTGCGCGCCGCCCACATGGCCATCCCCCGCCCGCCCTACGGCGGCGGCTGAGAGCAAAGTCCCATTACATTTTTACCACCGGTTAACACCGTTGGCCGAATTGAGCCGGTTGCACCCGGGCGCGGGCGCGCGCCACCGCCGAGACAAGCGAATAGCAAGCTTTGCCGCTTAAGCCTCGATGCGGGAAAAGGCTGCGCCAGTGCACGCCTTAAGGGACTTCATCTTGCCGGCCCGTCGACGCCAGCGCGCCATCGAGGAACGCCCCCTGACCAATTGGGATCGCGCGCGCTTGAGCGTGGTGGTCCCGATCGGGGTGATCGTGGCCGTGGCCATCGTCTGCATCGTGGTGGCGGTGCTGTCCTCGGCAGAGCGCGCCGACGACGTCGCCATCCAGCACGAGCAGCAATTGTTCTCGCAGGCGCTGAGCACGCAGGGCAGCCGCGTGCTGCGCGAGGTCGAAAGCGTCGCCCGTTCGCGATCGGCCATCCGCAACATCCGCAACCGCTTCGATTTCAAATGGGCGGACGGCCAGGTCGGCCTCTGGCTGCAAACCTTCTTCGACCACGATTACGTGTTCATCTTCGATTCCAACGATCTGCCGATCTATGCCCGCGCCGGCAGCGGCGCCATGGCGCAGAGTTGGTTGCACGCGGTGGTGCCCGACCTCAAGTCCATGCTCGCCCATATGCGCGGTCGCGCGCCGGTCCCGCGTGCCACCATCCGCATCGGCGACGACACCGGCGGCCCGCGCGCGCACGCTGCCGTGATCCGCAGCATCCGTGGCGAGCCAGCGGTGATCGCCGCCGCCACCATCGGTCCGGACGTTGGTACTGGCGTGGGCGCTCCGATCCTGGTCTCGGTGAAGTTCATCGCGGGCGGCCTGCTCGCCGGCATCGCCGATCAGTTGCAGCTCACCCATCTGCGCAGCGTCGGCCCCGGGCCGGTGCCGGCCACCGATCACGCCTACGACCTCACGGACCAGCACGGCAACGAGATCGCCCGCTTCGCCTGGACGCCGAAACAGCCCGGCGCCCAGATCGTGCACAGCGTCATTCCGTTCATCGCTGTGGCGCTTGCCGGCTTCGCCCTGCTCGCCGCCTTCGTGTTGCGCTACATGCGGCGCACCGCGGCGGCGATCGCCGTCGGCGAAACGCGCCTGCGCCATCTGGCCATGCACGATCCGCTCTGCGGCTTGCCCAACCGCATTTTCTTCGGCGAGCGCCTGCAGGCGGTGATCGACCAGGTGCGCAACGGCAGCACGCCGGCGGCGGTGTTCTACATCGATCTCGACCATTTCAAAGACGTCAACGACACCCTCGGCCATCCGATCGGCGACGAACTGATCCGCGACGTCACACTGCGGCTGTCGCGCACCTTGCGCGGCGACGATCTGGTGGCCCGGCTCGGTGGCGACGAGTTCGCGGTGATCTCCTCGATCGGCGACGACACCGCCAAGATGATGGCGCTCGCCCAGCGAATCATCAACACCATCTGCGCGCCCTATTCCATCAACGGGCAGAACATCGTGATCGGCGCCTCGATCGGCATCGCGGTGATCGACCGCAATTGCGCCGGTTCCGCCGACATCATGCGCTACGCCGACATGGCGCTCTACCGCGCCAAGAACGAGGGGCGCAACCGCGCCTGCATCTACGATGCCGCGATGGACGCCGATCTTTCCAGCCGCAAACTGCTGGAAGCCGATCTGCGCGAGGCCATCGAGCAGGACCGCCTTAAGCTGGCTTACCAGCCGATCGTCAGCAAGGACGGCGAGACCATGCTCGGGGTCGAGGCGCTGTGCCGCTGGACCCATCCGGAGCGCGGCGAGATCCCGCCCAGCGAGTTCATCGCCGTCGCCGAGCGCAGCGGCCTGATCATCGAGCTCGGTGCCTGGGTGCTGCGCCGTGCCTGCATCGACGGCCGCGCCTGGCCGGGCCTGACGGTTGCGGTCAACGTCTCGTCGCTGCAGTTCCGCCGTATCGATTTCGTCGACGTGGTCGAACGCACGCTGGAAGAAACCGCCTTCAACCCGGCACGGCTCGAGCTTGAACTTACCGAGAGTGTGTTGCTCGGCAATGTCGACACCGCGGAAGCCGCCATGCGCCGGCTCAAGGCGCTCGGCGTCAAGGTCGCCCTCGACGATTTCGGCACCGGCTATTCCAGCCTGCTCTACCTGCGCCGCTTTCCGTTCGACAAGCTCAAGATCGACCGCAGCTTCGTGCATTCGATCGAGAAGGCCCCCGACGCCGCGGCCATCGTGCACGCGGTGGTCAGCCTCGGCCGCGGACTCGGCATGCAGGTGACGGCGGAGGGCGTCGAAACCGCCGACCAGCAGCTGTTCCTGCGCGCGGCGGGCGTGCATTTCATGCAAGGTTTCCGCTTCGGCCGGCCGGTTCCCCCTGCCGAGATCAGCCAGCGCCTGCGTAACCCCGGCGGCTTCAAACCCAGCGACACGGCGCTGGCGAGCTAACGCCCGCGGACGTGCTCGCCGCGTGGCGAAGCGCTATGGCGCCGGTGCCGCGGGCGATAGCCCGGTTAGTTCCAGACTGATCTCCTGGAGACGGCGGCGCGCTTGCGCATCGTAGGCCTGCGCCAGCGCCTTGGCTTGGCGCTGACCGTTGAAAAAGGCGCCGCTCGTGGCAGCGAGCTTCTCCGAGAGCGCGAGATTGAGAATCGCGTCCGCGCCCTCCTCGACGGTGCTGATCGGCGTATGGCCCGCCGCCCGCACCAAGGTCGTGTCCATATAAGTCGCCGGATGCAAGGCGGTGACCGTGACGCCGGTGCCGTCGAGCACTTTCGCAAGATCAATCGTAAACATGATCTGTGCGAGCTTGCTCTGGCAGTAGGCGCGGCCGCCGCTGTAGCCGCGCGTCAACATGACATCGTCGAAATCGATCGCCTGCTGCCCAAGCGACGACACGTTGACAATGCGGGCCGGCGCGCTGTCCTTGATCAGCGGCAGCAGCAGATGCGTCAGCAGAAAACCGGCGAGGTAATTCACCGCGAAACGCAGTTCGTGACCGTCGGCGCTCACCTGCCGCCGCCCGCCGGGCCCGCCCGAGCCGATGCCGGCATTGTTGATCAGGATGTCGAGGCGGCCGGTGGTGCGCGCGACCGCGTCGGCGAGACGCCGCACCTCGGCGAGCGACGACAGGTCGGCCATGAGGAATTCCGCCGCGCCGCCGCCCGCCCGGATGTCCGCGGCCACCCGCTCGCCGCGTTCGCGGTCGCGCCCATGCACCAGGACGCGGGCGCCGGCTTTGCCGAGCCGCTCGGCGACCAGCCGGCCGACGCCGTCGGTCGATCCCGTCACCAGCGCCGTTTTTCCCTTCAGCGTCGTCATGCTGGAATTCCCTCGCTGCCGGCAGGCAAAGATCCATCCTGGTGTGCCAATTCTCGCCGGGGCCATCCGTTCCCGCAACGGGCTGCCCCTCAACCCGCTTTATGCTATCTCCGGACCCAATCAAACAGGTGTGGAGGAACGAGCCGATGACGACGAAGATTGCGCTGGTGACGGGCGCCGGGACGGGCGTGGGCAAGGCGGTCGCGATTGCGCTCGCCAACGCGGGCTACAATCTAGTGCTGGCCGGCCGCCGGCCGGAGCCGCTGGCGGAAACCGCGGCCGAAATCAACGCCCTCGGTAGCCAGGCGCTGGCGGTGCCGACGGACGTCTCCAAGCGCGAGTCGATCCTCACTTTGTTCGAGAAGGTGAAATCGAGCTTCGGCCGGCTCGACGTCCTGTTCAACAACGCCGGCGTCGGCGCGCCACCGGTGCCGCTCGAGGACCTGCCGTTCGAGACCTGGCAGAACGTGGTCGCCACCAATTTCACCGGCATGTTCCTGTGCACCCAGGAAGCCATCAAGATCATGAAGGACCAGAACCCGCGCGGCGGCCGCATCATCAACAACGGCTCGATCTCCGCGCACGCGCCGCGGCCGTTCTCGGTCGCCTATACCTCGACCAAGCACGCGGTCACCGGCCTGACCAAGTCGACCTCGCTCGACTGCCGCAAGTACGACATCTGCTGCGGGCAGATCGACATCGGCAACGCGGCGTCGCCCTTGACCGACCGCATGGTGCAGGGCGAAGGCGTGCTGCAGCCCAACGGCACCAAGATGATCGAGCCGCGCATGGCCGCCGAGAACGTCGGCAACGCGGTGGTCTATATGGCGAGCCTGCCGCTCGACGCCAACGTGCTGTTCATGACGGTGATGGCCAACACCATGCCGTTTGTCGGGCGCGGCTAGCAAAAAGAGGAATGACGGCGATGTGGCCCGCGGACGCCTTGGAGGGATGGAAGGACTTCTACCTGCTGGTCGGCACCGCGGGCGCGACGCTGCTGGCGCTGCTGTTCGTCGCCGTCACCCTCGGCGTCGGCTATCTGACCGAGGAGCGGCAATCCGGCACCCGCGTCTTCATGAGCCCGATCGTCATCCATTTCGCCAGCGTGTTCTTCCTGTCGGCCGTCGCCATGGTGCCGCACCACAAAGCGCCCTTCTACGCCGTGGTCATCGGTGCCGCGGCGATATTCGGCGCGAGCGTCTCCAGCGTCATCACGGTGCGGGTGTTCCGCAGCGATATGACGACGTACTGGCAAGACTATTTTGCCTACGGCCTGTGGCCGGCGGTCGCCTATCTAGCGCTGCTGGCCGCTGCCGGGCTGATCTATCTTCGTGTCGCGCTCGGCCTCGATGTGCTTGCCGGCGCCTTGCTGCTGCTTGCCGTCGTCAACATCCGCAACGCCTGGGACCTGACGCTGACCATGGTGCGCCGGCACGGCGCGGACTCTTGAGTCCACGTGATATAAGCTGCCCCCGCGCGAACACTTTGTTCGTTGGCACCAACCGGAGCACTCGTTGAGCGACCTGACGCCCTCGCAGCGGATCGGGCTTCTGCGCATCGCCGCCGCGCTCGCGCTGCTGCTTATCATCGCGCTCGGGGTCTGGGCCTGGCGCAGCAACGTCATCGGCGTCATGCCGACCACCGCCGGCATCGAGGCGGAAATCAAATCCTGGGGCGATTGGGCGGTCGCCGCCTCCATCGGCCTGATGATCGTGCACAGCCTGGTGCCGTTTCCGGCCGAGTTCGTCACCTTCGCCAACGGCATGCTGTTCGGGCCGGTCTGGGGCGTCGCGATCACCTGGACCGGCGCCATGCTCGGCGCCGGTCTCGCGTTCGCGCTGGCGCGCTGGTTCGGCCGGCCCTTCGTCGACGCGCTGATGAACGAGCGCCACCGCGCGGCCATGGATCGCTGGATGCGCCGCCAGGGCGTCGGCGTACTGCTGTTGAGCCGGCTGATGCCGCTGATCTCGTTCAACGTCATCAACTATGCCGCCGGCCTCACGCCGATTTCCTGGTGGACCTTCCTGTGGACGACCGGGCTCGGCATCCTGCCGATCACCACGCTGTTGGTCGTCACCGGCGATCAGATCTGGAACGGCAGCGGCCATGCCTGGATCTATCTGATCGCGGTCGCTGTTGCCGGCGCGCTGCTCTGGTGG
Organism: uncultured Pseudomonadota bacterium; assembly: GCA_963829785.1. Lineage (GTDB taxonomy): Bacteria > Pseudomonadota > Alphaproteobacteria > Rhizobiales > Xanthobacteraceae > Pseudolabrys. The sequence goes on from CAWHJZ010000022.1 coordinate 89,103, forward strand.
TTCTTCGCCCGGCGGCAGCGGGCCAGCGAATGAGCCTCAGTCGACCGCGCTGGTCGCGCAGCAGACGCCGCACTTAACTCGACTTACCGAATAACCATTCAAAGACTTGATCACACGCTGATTGATTGCGGGGACAGAGAATTTCGCCGTTAGTGCCAACGACACGCAGCGGGGGCCCGGCATCTGCGGTCGCCTCGTCTAGCAGGTAAGTCTGCTTCACGCGATCAATCGCGAGCTTTAGATTTGCCGGAGCATAACGCATGGACCGAGATGCCTCCGAATTTTACCGCCAGCGCAATAGACAGGTCCAATGCAGGTATTCATTCAGTACAATTCCGCGCGGCGGCAATCCGACAAGATAGTAACCCTTCTTGGCCGGCGCCAAGTTGCTGATTTTCCGAAACGCCGGACGGATATAGTCGTAGCAATAAAGCGCGAACGGCTTTCTGGATTCGTAAATCGCGCCTTCGGCAAACTCTTCGGCCTGGCTTCCGAGCGACGGATATTTAAAAGCAAGCTCGAGCTTACGTAAGCGAATACACGACATCATCCATTCCAAAGCGATCTTACTCAGGCGGTCATCGGCGTAACCTCCGCCGACGTTGGAATGGACACCGGGGAACCAGACCTGGGCAACGAACTCGTTCGGCACTTGTGGAGGACGCGCCCAGACAGCGGGCCCGAACGCGGTGCGTTTTTTATCGACGGCAAGCGCTTGCAGCGCAACGTCAACATTCGAGCCCAGCTCAGTATCATGGAATTCGTATTTTGCACGGTTGAGCCGCCTGAAAATAGTCAACGGAATGCCAAGTGCTCCCACGGTATCGAAAACCGCGAGGCACCGAATACGCACCCCAGGAAACAACATCGACTCGAAGCCGATGCGATCGGCCGGCATCCGATCCTCCGGTCGCGTCCGATAATATTTCCAGACTCGCTCTTCATTCTCGGCGTTGCAAAATTCCGGACGCAACAATCCTGCGGAGCCAACAAATCCGGCAAGCGCGCGTGCCGTATAGGCCCCTCGCGAAAAGCCGAAGATATAAGTTTCCGTCGTCGACGCATCGTCGTCGTGAAAGTTGGCACTCAGGTATCGATAGGCAGCGCGAACTTTGTGATCTAGGCCGACACCAAAGGCCCCACCTCGGATACGATTGAATAGCCCGGTGCCAATCCCCCACTCGTAATAGATTCGCTGGGGAATTCCGCTCGGGTCCGTCGGCTTGATGCAGTTGCGGATCTCGACAATGTTGGTGACGGATTTGCCGTCGTCCGTGTTCCATGTGCCATGTGCCGTCGAGGCATAGGACAAGACGTCGACTAACCGTCTTTGGTTGTGAAGTAGGCTTTTCCATTTGGCCACTCCGGCAGCCAAATGGTTGCAATCCGGGACGCCACAATCAATGCAAAAAAGCACTAATCCACCGCCTTAACCGTCACTTTCGTCCCCGCCGTCACCGCTTTCAGCGCCTTCACGTCGGAGAGCGCCCTGGCCCAGATATTGACCGGGCTCGCCAGCCGGATCTCGTCGCCTTGGCTGACCGGCGTACGGCCGAAACCGATGGCGATCGCGGTGCCGTCCGGCCAGTAGGCGATCTCGCCGGCGGTCACTACCGCGCGCGCGTCGGCCTCGCGTCTCACGTCCACCGGCACGTCGAAATAGACCTCCTCGCCCCAGGTCATCACCGAGGCCGTGACCGGCAACGCAGCCGCGATCGCCTTCGCGGTGGCTGTGTCGAGCAGCTCGGCCTCCAGCGTGAGGCCGCCGAAATCAAAGCGGATGCGGGGCATAACCGTCCTTTCCGTCGTTGCCTGACTCAACCGTTCAAGGTATCGAACGAAGGTTCGCCGCGCGGGTCAACCCCCGAACGGCCCGCATTGTTTGGGGGGATCAATGCAGCACCTGCAATCGGCGCTCGGCGTCGCCGTCCTGCTCGCCTTCGCCTTCGTCATCAGCGAAAATCGCCGCGCGGTCGACTGGAAGGGCGCAGCCATCGCGCTGGTCGTGACCTTCGTCACCGCCGTGCTGCTGCTAGAAATCCCGCAGATCGAATCGGCTATCGCCCTCATCAGGTACGCCGTCGACGCCATCAGCGCCGCCTCGCTCGCCGGCACCTCCTTCGTGTTCGGCTATATCGGCGGGGGCCCGGCGCCCTTCGCCGCCACCAATCCGGCCAACGAATTCGTGCTCGCCTTCCAGGCGCTGCCGATTGTGCTGGTAATGAGCGTCCTCACCACCCTGCTCTTTTATTGGCGCATTCTGCCGCTGATCGTGCGCGGCTTCTCTTGGGCGCTGGAACGTACGCTCGGCGTCGGCGGCGCGGTCGGCCTCTCCACCGCCGCCAACATCTTCGTCGGCATGGTGGAGGCGCCGTTGTTCGTGCGGCCCTATCTCTCGCGTCTGGCGCGCGGCGAGCTGTTCATGATCATGACCGGCGGCATGGCCACCATCGCCGGCACCGTCTTCGTGCTCTATGCCACCATCCTGCGCGACACGATTCCCGACGTCGCCGGCCATCTCCTGATCGCCTCCATCATCAGCGCGCCGGCCGCAATCCTGATCAGCCAGCTAATGGTGCCGGTGCCACCGGATGAGCGCTCCGACATCGGCGAGATCGAGATCGGCCGCGTCGCCGACAACACCATGGACGCCGTCGTGCGCGGCACCACCGCCGGCCTCGAACTGCTGCTCAACATCGTCGCCATGCTGCTGGTGCTGGTGGCGCTGGTGCATCTCGTCAACGCCATTCTCGGCCTGCTGCCGGATGTCGCCGGCGCGGCGATCACGCTGCAGCGCCTGCTCGGCTACGTGATGGCGCCGGTATGCTGGCTGATGGGCATTCCCTGGCACCAGGCGGTCACCGCCGGTTCGCTGATGGGCATCAAGGTCGTGCTCAACGAGCTGATCGCCTATATCGAGCTCGCCAAATTGCCGGCTGAGGCGCTCGACCCGCGCTCGCGGCTGATCATGGTCTACGCCATCTGCGGCTTCGCCAATTTCGCTTCGCTTGGCATCATGCTTGCGGGCCTGACCGTCATGGCGCCGGAACGGCGCAGCGACATCATCTCGCTCGGCGGCAAGTCGATCGTGTCCGGCGTCTTGGCGACCTGCATCACGGGCGCGATCGTGGGGGTGCTCAATTGATGTGGTTGCTTGTGAAGCGGTTGCTTGCGGCTATTCTCGCGATTTTTTTGTTCGCGGCCCCCGCCTCCGCCGCGCCCATCCACATCGTCGCCTTCGGCGACAGCCTCACCTTCGGCTGGCTGCTGCCGCGCCAACAAGCCTATCCGGCGCAGTTGCAGAAGCGCTTGCGCGCCAAGGGCTATGACGTCGTGGTGAAGAACGCGGGCATCGGCGGCGACACCGCCAAGAACGCGCTGCGCCGCTTCGACACGGCAATCGACCCGGATACCGACATCTGCATCGTCGAATTCGGCCTCAACGACCGCAGCAACGGCGCCTCGCTCAAGACCGTGCACGCGCGTGTCGCCGAGATCGTGCGCTCCTTGCGCAAGCGCGGCATCGCGGTGCTGGTGCTCGGCCTCGGCGGTCTCAACTTCGAGAAGCTCGCCGCCGCGCAGGGCGTCCTATCGCTCACCTTCACCTTGCCGCGGCGCAAGTACCGCGCCCGCGACGGCGCCCATTTCAACGCGCAAGGCTACGCTATGCTGGTCGCGCGCATGCTGCCGCAGGTCGAGACTTTGATCGCTCCCGTCGCCGCGCGCCGCTAGAGCGCTTCCAGGCGAAGTGGGAACCGTTTCGCCGTCAGGAAGTGCGATCAAACAAAAACTTCGCCACGTGCACCGCTTCCGTGGAAAGGCGAACGGGGCTAATGCAGCCTGAACTCGCCGTCCACCGGCTTCAGCTCGGCCGGCTTGATCAGCTTGCAATGGGCGATCTCGACCGAATGCAACGGCCCCTCCAGCTTCTCCTGCCAGAACTGCAGGAAGCGCTGCAGTTCGGGAAACTTCGGGAACATGTCGTAGGCCTGCCAGACGTAGGACTGCAGCAGCCAGTGGTGGTCGGGGCGGCGGTAGAGGATGTGCGCGGTGGTGAGGCCGTAGCCGTCGACCTGCTTCTTGAAATCTTGCGAAACCATTCCAGTCCTCCGTCTTGGTAGGACGATAAGTTTCCAATTCCGGCGCGATTCATTGCAAGCCGAAATGGTGAACAAGTTGTTTAAAATCAGGGCGTTAGCAGCCACTGCGTGAAGCTGCTAATAGCCCTTGCCGCGGGTCTTCAGCGCGCCCGGCCGGAGCCCGCCTGTCCGCTTCCAGCCCTCGCGTTAACCATTGTTTTTGCAGTGCGTTTCAAAGATTGTTGGCACTCGATCAAGATGAGTGCTAAATGTTTTGCCGAGACCTCTTGCGTACCGCCGAACCACCTCCCATTTCGGTTCCACGGTGCTGGCGAGGGTCAGCCAGATACCAAAAAACTTGTCTAATCAAATCCTTAGGAGGACTGCCATGAAGTTCCGCCCGCTTCACGACCGCGTCGTCGTCAAGCGCCTCGATGCCGAGGAAAAAACCGCCTCCGGCATCATCATTCCCGACACCGCGCAGGAAAAACCGAGCCAGGGCGAGATCGTCGCCGTCGGTCCCGGCGGCCGCGACGAGGCCGGCAAGCTGGTCCCGCTCGACGTCAAGGTCGGCGACACCGTTCTGTTCGGCAAGTGGTCGGGCACCGAAGTCAAGATCGACGGCAAGGATCTCCTGATCATGAAGGAGTCCGACATCATGGGCGTGCTGGAAGTCACCGCCGCCAAGAAGAAAGCCGCCTGACGCGATCCTCGTCCTGAGGAGCCCGCCGCAGGCGGGCCTCTCGAAGGACGAGGATAATCAACCATTCATGGCCTCATCCTTCGAGACGCGGTTTCGCCGCTCCTCAGGATGAGGATTGCAAACGGAGCAAACTCAAATGTCTGCCAAGGACGTCAAATTTTCCGTCGACGCCCGCGACCGCATGCTGCGCGGCGTCGACATCCTCGCCAATGCGGTGAAGGTGACCCTCGGCCCCAAGGGCCGCAACGTCGTGCTCGACAAGTCGTTCGGCGCCCCGCGCATCACCAAGGACGGTGTGACGGTCGCCAAGGAAATCGAGCTCGAGGACAAGTTCGAGAACATGGGCGCGCAGATGGTGCGCGAAGTCGCCTCGAAGTCGTCCGACTTCGCCGGTGACGGCACCACCACCGCCACCGTGCTGGCCCAGTCCATCGTCAAGGAAGGCACCAAGGCGGTCGCCGCCGGCATGAACCCGATGGACCTCAAGCGCGGCGTCGATCTCGCCGTCGATGCCATCGTCGAAGACCTCAAGAAGAACTCCAAGAAGGTCACCTCCAACGACGAGATCGCCCAGGTCGGCACCATCTCGGCCAACGGCGACCAGGAGATCGGCAAGTTCCTCGCCGAGGCCATGAAGAAGGTCGGCAACGAGGGCGTGATCACGGTCGAAGAGGCGAAGTCGCTTGAGACCGAGCTCGACGTGGTCGAGGGCATGCAGTTCGACCGCGGCTACATCTCCCCCTACTTCATCACCAACGCCGACAAGATGCGGGTCGAGTTCGAAGACCCCTACATTCTGATCTACGAAAAGAAGCTGTCGGGCCTGCAGGAACTGCTGCCGCTGCTCGAAGCGGTGGTGCAGACCGGCAAGCCGCTGCTGATCGTGGCCGAGGACGTGGAAGGCGAGGCGCTCGCCACGCTCGTGGTCAACAAGCTGCGCGGCGGCCTCAAGGTCGCGGCGGTAAAGGCGCCGGGCTTCGGCGATCGCCGCAAGGCCATGCTGCAGGACATCGCGATCCTGACCGGCGGCCAGGCGATCTCTGAAGATCTCGGCATCAAGCTCGAGAACGTCACCATCAACATGCTTGGCCGCGCCAAGAAGGTGATGATCGACAAGGAGAACACCACGATCGTCAACGGCGCCGGCAAGAAGGCCGACATCACCGACCGCGTGGCGCAGATCAAGGCGCAGATCGAGGAGACCACCTCGGACTACGACAAGGAGAAGCTGCAGGAGCGGCTGGCGAAGCTCGCCGGCGGCGTTGCGGTGATCCGCGTCGGCGGCGCCACCGAGATCGAGGTGAAGGAGCGCAAGGATCGCGTCGATGACGCGATGCACGCCACCCGCGCCGCGGTCGAGGAAGGCATCCTGCCGGGCGGCGGCGTCGCCCTGCTGCGTTCGGTCGAGGTGCTCAAGCGCATCAAGACCCAGAACGAGGACCAGAAGCACGGCGTCGACATCGTCCGCAAGGCGATCCAGGCCCCGGCCCGTCAGATCGCCACCAACGCCGGCGCCGACGGCTCGGTCGTGGTCGGCAAGATCCTCGAGAAGGACCAGTACAGCTTTGGCTACGACGCCCAGAACGATGAGTATGGCAACATGCTCACCAAGGGCATCATCGACCCGACCAAGGTGGTGCGGGCGGCGATCCAGAATGCCGGCTCGGTTGCCGGCCTGTTGATCACCACCGAGGCCATGGTTGCCGAACTGCCGCCAAAGAAGGGCGCCGGTGCAGGCGCTGGCGGCATGCCCGGCGGCGGCATGGGCGGAATGGGCGGAATGGATTTCTAAGCGGTCCAACCGAACTGAAAATGCGAAGGCCCGGGGGCGACCCCGGGCCTTTTGCTTTTTTCAGCTATCGGGTCGCGCGCCGCAAACGCAGCGAATAAACTCGCGCCCATGGCATCCGGAAACATCTACTCAGGCATCGGCGGCTGGACATACGAACCCTGGCGCGGCGTGTTCTATCCGAAGGGCTTGGCCCATGCGCGCGAGCTCGAATACGCCGCTCAGCATCTCACCTCCATCGAGGTCAACGGTACCTTCTACCGCACACAAGAACCGAAGACCTACCGCAAATGGGCTTCCGAAGTCCCCGACGGCTTCGTATTCGCACTCAAAGGCCCGCGCTACGCGGTCAACCGGCGCGTGCTGGGCGAGGCCGGCGATTCCATCAAACGCTTCCTGGAGTCCGGCATCACCGAACTGGGGAGCCATCTCGGGCCCCTGCTCTGGCAGTTCGCACCGACCAAGAAATTCGACGAGGCCGATTTCGGCGCCTTCCTCGAACTTCTGCCCAAGACCTTCGACGGGCACGCCCTTCGCCATGTCATCGAAGTGCGCCACGACAGCTTCAAGACGCCGGATTTCATCGCCCTGCTGCGCAAGTTCGGACATCCGGTCGTGTTCGCCGAGCATGCCACCTACCCCGCCATCGCCGATATCACCGGCGATTTCGTCTATGCCCGATTGCAGAAGGGCGAGGAAAAACTGAAAACCGGCTATCCGCCCAAGGCGCTCGATCAATGGGCAGCCCGCGCCAAAACCTGGGCGCAAGGCGGCGAACCGGCCGACTTGCCGCGCGTCGACAAGAAAAAGCCCGAGAAAGCGCCGCGCGACGTCTTCATTTATTTTATCCACGAGGCCAAGGTGCGCGCGCCGGCCGCCGCCATGGCGCTGATCGAGCGGGTGTCGGCGAAGAGCGGCCGGAAAAGCTAAAAACGACCACGCGGAAGAAGGCGCGGGTACATCCGCCGTCGCCCCATCCAGCCGTGGCCGTCACTCGAACGGAAATGATAGGATTCTGATGGTTAATAAATTCTAACTTCCAGGTGTTCGCCTCTCCCGCCCTGACGGTATTTTCGTGTGATCGACATGACTGACATCTCCCAACTCAGCGCCGCCGACCTGCTCCGCCTTTATCGTCGGCGCGAAGTTTCTCCGGTCGAGGTCGCGCGGGACGCGTTCGAGCGCATCGCGCGCTTCGAGCCCGCAATCAATGCTTTCGTCCTGCTCGACCAGGACGGCGCGCTCGCCACCGCGCGTGCGTCGGAAGCGCGCTGGGCCAAGGGCGAACCGGTGGGCCTCGCCGACGGCCTGCCGGTCGACCATCAAGGACATCATCGACGTGAAGGGCCTGCCGACGCGCAAGGGCTCGCTGACCACACCTGCGACACCCGCCGCGCACGACGCGCCCGCCGTCGCGCGGCTCAAGGAGCAAGGCGCCGTCATCCTCGGCAAGACCACCACCCCGGAATTCGGCTGGATCGGCGTCTGCCATTCGCCGTTGACCGGCATCACCCGCAATCCGTGGAACCTGACGCGCACCACCGGCGGCTCGTCCGGCGGGGCGGCGGCGGCGGCGCTGCTCAACCTCGGCGTTCTGCATCTCGGCACCGACGGCGCCGGCTCGGTGCGCATTCCATCCGCCTTCTCCGGCACCTTCGGCATCAAGCCGAGCTACGGGCGCGTGGCGGCTTATCCGGCCTCGGCCTTCACCGTGCTGGCGCACCAGGGCCCGCTCACGCGCACCGTCACCGACGCCGCGCTGATGCTCAGCGTCATCGGCCAGCCCGACATGCGCGACACCACCGCCTGGAACACACCGGCGCCCGATTACCGCATCGGCCTCGAAGACGGCGTGCGTGGCTTGCGCATCGCCTGGAGCCCGCGCCTCGGCTACGTGAAGGAACTCGACGCCGACGTCGAAGCGGCGGCGCGCCAAGCGGCGCAGGTCTTTACCGATCTCGGTGCCCATGTCGAAGAGGCCGATCCCGGATTCGCCGAACCGATCGATATCCTGAAAAAGATCTGGTACGGGGTCTCGGCCACGCTCGAGGATGCGATGCCGCCGTCCGAGCGCGAGAAGATGGATCCCGGCCTGCGCCGCATGGCCGAAGAAGGCCGCCATTATTCGCTCGCCGATTATCTCGCCGCCCATGCCCAGCGCACCGAACTGGCCCTGCACATGCTGCGCTTCCACGAGCGCTACGACCTGCTGCTGACACCGCAGATGCCGGTGCCGGCGATCGAAGCCGGACGGGTGACGCCGGCGGACGGCCGTTTCGGCGACGAGTGGATCAACTGGTCGCCCTACACCTATCCCTTCAACCTGACACAACAGCCGGCGGCGTCGGTGCCATGCGGGTTTTCGTCCGACGGCTTGCCGGTCGCCTTGCAGATCGTCGGTCCGCCGCGCCGCGATGAATTGGTGTTGCGCGCCGCCCGCGCCTATGAAAGCGCCTGCCCGTTCGCGCGGCTCACCGCGCCGCGCGAGGCAAAATAGCGGAGCCCAAATGGAAACGACCACTTACGAAAAGGCGCGGTTACATCCGCCGTCACCTCGTCGCAGTGGCCGTTGCGGCAGGCGGGCAGGCGCCGCCGCGCTTGACCGTCTTTAGCCGCGCCCCATGACAGGGCCATGACAGCGCCGTTAAGGAACTTATAGTGCGGCGGAGAAGGCTAACGCGGACGCTAGTGGAGCGAATTTGACATTTGATTCCCGTTTGCGGCAAGCCGCTTATCAAATGTCAAATTCAAAGCTCCACTAGAATCAAATAGTTGCTAGCGGTCCTCTGATTCCGACATTTGCTCGGGAGCTTGCAGCAGCGGGATGCAAATGTCGGAATCGGACCACTAGCATGACCACCCTGTTCACCATCGGCTACGAGAAGGCGGCGCCCGCCGCGGTCATGGGCGAGCTTAAGCAGGCCAAGATCGAACTCCTCGTCGACACCCGCGCGGTTGCCGCCTCCCGCCGCCCCGGCTTCTCCAAACGCCAACTTGCCGCCAGCCTCGATGAAGCCGGCATCGCCTATATCCACCTGCAGAAGCTCGGCACCCCGGCCGAGGGCCGCCAGGCGGCGCGGGCCGGCGACCTCGACACGCTCTGGCGCATCTACGACAAACACATGGAAAAACCCGAGCCGCAAGAAGCCCTCGGCGAGCTCGTCGACCTGATCAAGTCCGGCAAGAGGATCGCGCTTCTGTGCTACTGCCGCGACCCGAAAACCTGTCACCGCAGCCGCATCGTGGCGCGGGTCAAAAAGCGCATCCGGGTCAAGGTGGAAGACCTGATCCCGCCACTGTTCTGACGGCGGTCGCTAGAACGAAAAGCTGACCCGCAGCCCGTAATCATTAAGCCCGTGATTATGCGAGCAATTGCTGAATGTGCCCTTGCCATTCGAAGTATGATCGAAAGTGAACAGCACGCTCCACCTCGGCATGACACGCAACCCAACGGAACCGCCGAGATGATAAAGCAGCCGGCAGCCGAGCGCCGCGTGCGTTGCATCCCCATCCAGGCTGCCGTTGTGGAGCGCGCCGCCGAAGAAGGTCTCAAGAAAAAACCTGTCGGTGATATCCAGGGTCCACAGCGCACCGCCATAGACGTAGCTGGTCTTTCCAGCGGTATTGAGCATGGCGCCCACATGCGGCCGCGGAATCAGCCAGTCCCATCCGTCATTCAAGCCCAATGGATCCCAGCCATCGTGGGCATGCCATAGCCGCGGAAACACCAATTCGGCGTTGATGTCGGCCGAGCCTTCTTCCGGTCCGCCCGCGCCGTGGAGGAACGCGCCAAAGCGAGCTTCAAATGAGTCGTGTCTCGGTAAGGCTGACGCCGGGGGCGAAACTTCTTTGAGCGGCAGTGCTTTATAGATCGGCTGCGCCGACCCGGCAGCAACCAACAAACCAAAGCTACAAGCCATGGCTGCCAACCAGACAGCCACCACAAGTACACGCCTCACCACGGACCACCCCCCGCGCCCCGGACATCAACGTACACGGAAATTTAACGAGCTTTGCAACCCGACGGCAATGCCTTCTGGTTGTATTCGGCGAGAAAATCCACAGGGTCAGCCCGGCGCACCATGCTTTCGACCCGACGGCCGGTGTGGCCGCAAGCGGCACCGCGTGTGACGGTCGAAGGCCTTCTTCCCCCGCTGCTTCGGGCCCCGGACCGGGAGTCGCGGCCCGACCTTGATCTGGATCAAGGCGGAAGGTTGCGCCAGCAACCACCTTGCTTTTGGGCCAAATCGGCCAATTCCGCACAAGCACCGCAGGGGACCGTAAGGGGGAGAGCATGCTCGACGTCGCGCGCCAACCGAAAGCATCCAGCCCATCCCCGGCGGTCAAGGACGTCCTCAACTTCATCGCCGGCGACTATGTCGCCGCCAAGAGCGGCAAGACCTTCGACAAGCGCTCGCCGGTCGACGGCGCGCTGATCGCCCGCGTTTCCGAAGCCGGCGAAGCGGAGGTCAACGCCGCGGTCGAAGCCGCGCGCGCGGCGCTCGCAGGCCCGTGGGGCACGATGCCCACGGCCGAGCGCGGCGATCTGCTCTATGCGCTCGCCAACGGCATCAACGCCCGTTTCAACGATTTCCTCGAAGCCGAGGTCGCCGACACCGGCAAGCCGGTGTCGCTGGCGAGCCATATCGACATTCCGCGCGGCGCCGCCAACTTCAAGGTGTTCGCCGACACCATCAAGAACGTCTCGACCGAGTTCTTCGAAATGGCGACGCCGGACGGCGCCGGCGCCATCAACTATGCAATGCGCCGGCCGATCGGCGTGGTCGGCGTCATCTGCCCGTGGAACCTGCCGCTGCTGCTGATGACCTGGAAGGTCGCGCCGGCCATGGCCTGCGGCAATACCGTCGTGGTCAAGCCGTCCGAGGAAAGCCCACAGACCGCCGCCCTGCTCGGCGAGGTGATGAACGCGGTCGGCATCCCCAAGGGCGTCTATAACGTTGTGCACGGCTTCGGGCCCGGCTCGGCCGGTGAATTCCTGACCACGCATCCAAAGGTCAACGCCATCACCTTCACCGGCGAGACCCGCACCGGCGCCGCCATCATGAAAGCCGCCGCCGACGGCGCCCGCCCGGTGTCGCTGGAGATGGGCGGCAAGAATCCGGCCGTGGTCTTCGCCGATTGCGATTTCGAGGCCGCGCTCGAAGGCACCATGCGCTCATGCTTCGCCAATTGCGGCCAGGTGTGCCTCGGCACCGAGCGCGTCTATGTCGAGCGCCCGCTATTCGACAAATTCGTCGCCGCGCTCAAGGAACGCACCGAGAAGCTCAAGCTCGGCCGCCCGGAAGACGGCGCCACCACCATGGGTCCGCTGATCAGCCATGAGCACCGCGACAAGGTGCTCTCCTATTACAAGAAAGCGCATGACGAAGGCGCCACCGTCGTGACCGGTGGCGGCATTCCGAACATGCCGGGCGAGCTCGCCAAGGGCGCCTGGGTCGAACCGACCATCTGGACCGGCCTGCCCGACACGGCGGCCACCGTCACCGAAGAAATCTTTGGCCCCTGCACCCACATCGCGCCCTTCGACAGCGAAGAGGAAGCGATCAAGCGCGCCAATGCGCTCGACTACGGTCTCGCCGCCTCGGTGTGGACCACCAATTTATCGCGCGCCCATCGCGTGGCGTCGCAGATCGAAGCCGGCATCGTCTGGGTCAACAGCTGGTTCCTGCGCGACCTGCGCACGCCCTTCGGCGGCATGAAGCAATCCGGCATCGGCCGCGAAGGCGGCATCCATTCGCTCGAGTTCTATACCGAGCTCAAGAACGTCTGCATCAAATTGTAGTTTTCGAAGAAGGGGATTCCTCGTCATGGCCAGGATCATCGGCGCGATCGCCGCCTCCCACACGCCGACCATCGGTTTCGCCTACGACCGGCATAAACAGAACGATCCGGTGTGGAAGCCGATCTTCGAGGGATTCAAGCCGGTGCAGCAGTGGCTCGCCGACAAGAAGCCGGACGCGCTGGTGGTCACCTATAACGATCACGTCACCTCATTCTTCTTCGACCATTACTCGGCCTTTGCGCTGGGCATCGACGAAAGCTATTCGGTCGCCGACGAAGGCGGCGGCATGCGCGACCTGCCGCCGATCGATGGCCATGCCGCCTTGTCGCAGCACATCGGCGCCTCGCTGATGGCCGACGAATTCGACATGTCGTTCTTCCAGGGCAAACCGCTCGACCACGGCTGCTTCTCCCCGCTGTCGATGATGCTGCCGCACGAGCCGCAATGGCCGGCGCCGATCGTTCCGTTGCAGGTCGGCGTGTTGCAGTTCCCGATCCCGACGCCGCTGCGCTGCTACAAGCTCGGCCAGGCGCTGCGCCGCGCCATCGAGAGCTACCCAGAAGATCTCAACGTGGCGATCATCGCCACCGGCGGGTTGTCCCACCAGGTGCACGGCGAGCGCGCCGGCTTCAACAACACCGCCTGGGATGAGCAGTTCCTCGACATGATCGAGAAGGATCCGGTGGCGCTGACCCGGATGACGCAGGCCGACTTCGCCCGGCTCGGCGGCATGGAAGGCGCCGAGGTCATCATGTGGCTGATCATGCGCGGTGCGCTGTCGGCCAGCATCAAGTGCCTGCACCGCACCTATTATCTGCCGTCGATGACCGGCATCGCCACCGCTATCTACGAGAACCAGGCGATTCTGCCGCCGGCCGACATCGTCTCCGACCACCGCCGGCACATCGGCCATCAGCTCGAAGGCGCGGGCGCGCTGGAAGGCACCTACCCATTCACGCAAGACCGCAGCGTCAAGGCATTCCGCATCAACACGTTCCTGCATGACCTGATCCATGCGGGGCCGCGCGCGGCCTTCCTCGCCGACGAGGAGAAGGCCTACGAGACCGCCGGCCTCACCGAAGAGGAACGCGATCTGATCCGTCGGCGCGACTGGCGCGGCATGATCCACTACGGCGTCAGCTTCTTCATGCTGGAAAAGCTGGGCGCGGTGACGGGCGTTTCCAACCTGCACATCTATGCCGCCATGCGCGGGCAGACGCTGGAAGAATTCCAGAAGACCCGCAACGCGCCGGGCGCGCTCTATTCGGTGGCCGGCGGCGACACGCCCAACCTCGCCTGGGACAAGGAGCCGGCGGAATAGCGTTGGCGCTGGATAGCCGCCCGTGACGTAACGCACCGCATCCGGGTCATTCGGCGGCCTGCACCGCCGCGTTGCGCGCCTCGGCGTTGGACACGAGGACAGCAAGCCCCGTGGTCGCCACGAATATCGTCAAGGCGATCGCCGCATTGACTCCCAGCACCAGGGGGAAACCGCCCCACTCGTGCAGAATCGCGATCATGCCGACCGCCACCGCCGAACTGATGAACAGCAGGAAATAGCGCACCGCATAGACGCGCCCGCGCCAGGCATCGGCGGTGTAGCGCGCCAGCACCATGTCGTTGACCGTCACCTGCCCGTAGATCGCCGCGATCGCTATCGCCAGCGCGACCATCAGCGTGATCCCGTCGGCATAGGCCGCCCACAGGTTGCCGAGAAAGCCGAGCCCGGTGATGAACGCAAACATCCCGTGCGGGGTGAAGCGTTCGACCAGGCGCCCGACCGCGAGTTGCGCCACCGCTCCGCACAGGAGCACCAAGGTCGCGACGCTGCCGGCGAGCAACAGCGGCACGTGCGCGGCCAGCCGTTCGTCGACGATCTTTGGCAGGGCGATGGTCAAGAGGTTGAAGGTCGTGCCCGAAGCCAGCGCGATCACGATGAACAGGCCGAACAAGAAGATCATCATGCGCGGCGTCAGCGGCACCGCGGCGACCTTCTTGCGGTGCTTGGCGTGATGGCCGTCATCCGGCGTCAACCAGACATAGAAGATGCCGGTCAGAATCGCGAGCGCGGCCGGCACCAGGAAGGCGGCGCGCCAGCCGAGCCAAGTGGCCAGCCCCGCGCTGATGCCGGCGGCGAGCGAGACGCCGAGATTGCCGCACACGCCGTTGAAGGCGAGCGTGCGCCCCCGCGCCTGCGAGGCCTCGATCAGCATCGCCATGCCGACCGGATGGTAGATCGATGCGAACATGCCGACCGCGAACAGCGCCACCGCCAGCACTTCCAAAGTCGGCGCAAAGGCGGCGCCGGTGAGCGACACGCCGCAGCCGATATAGAACGCCGCCATCATGTTGCGCCGGCTCCAGCGGTCGGCGAGCCAGCCGGCCGGCAGCGAGAACACGCCGAAGGCGACGAAGGCCGCGGTCGAGACCGCGATCATCTCGCTGTAGCTGCGGTGATAGACCGCGCCCAGCCCGATCACCACCGTCGGGTAGATCAGCAGCACGAAATGATCCATCCCATGCGCCAGGTTGAGGAAGGCGATGGCGCGGCGGGTGGCCTTGTCGTAGCCGGCGGGGTTGAAGGTCGTCGGGTTCATCGGGCTCGATTCTCGTCGAAACGGGCTCACATATACCCCTTGCCATTTGGCGATGTTAGGTCGATTTTCGTCGCGATCGGGCCAAAACGGGATTTGCCGCCCCATGCCGGAAAACGCCCCCATCTACCGCCGCAACATGGACGACGCCCCCCGCCCGGTGGCGGTCATGGCGCGTACCCTGGACCTCGGCCACCGCATCCCGCTGCACATGCACCGGCGCGGCCAGTTGCTCTATGCGGTGAGCGGCATCATGCGGGTGGAGACGGAAGCGGCGGCCTGGATCGTGCCGCCGGCCCGCGGCCTCTGGCTGCCGCCGCAATGGCCGCACAGCGTCACCATGCGCAGCCACGTCGAGATGCGCACCGTCTACATCACGCCGGCCGCCAGCGGCGCCCTGCCTCAGCAGCCCATGCTGGCCGAGATATCCGGCCTGCTGCGCGAATTGATCCTGACGCTGCTGGAAGAACCAGTCGACTACGACGAGGACGGGCGTGGCGGCATCGTCGCCCGGCTGATGCTGACCGAGCTGACGCGGCTGTCGGCGCGCCGCTTCGAGGTGCCGATGCCGCGCGACGAGCGGGCTCTCAGGGTGGCGCGCGCCCTGCTCGAGGATAGCGCGCTTTCCCACGACCTCGACCGCTGGGCCGAGGAAGCCGGCGCCAGCCGCCGCACCCTCGCGCGCCTGTTCCGCAGCGAGACGGGCTTGGGCTTTGCCGAATGGCGCGCGCGCCTGCGCGCCATCGACGGGCTCGCTCGCCTCTCCGACGGCGCCACGGTCGCCGACACCGCCGCCGCCGTCGGCTATGCCAGCCCGAGCGCCTTCTCGGCCATGATCCACCGCACCCTCGGCCACGCGCCGCGCCGGCTGCTTCACAACCCGGTATAAGAATAAAACCCGCAATACGCGTGCATATGAATTGTGGACAACAACCGACCTTCGCGCTTTAGTTGCGATTGTGCCGCGGTAATTTTCTACCGGGGTGTGTTGGGGCGCGTTGGGGTCCTCGATGCGGTGTGGGAGGCGCGTTTGCGCGGCGGTCGCCGCCGCGGCCTTCGTTGTTTGTTCGGTGTGTTCGGCGTCGGGGCCCGCGCGTGCCGGGGATGACGACGACGATCTCGCGCACCTCATCCTGTTTTCCGGCCGCGACCTCTGGCGCAACGGCGTGTTCGCCTATGGTGGCCTGCTGTGGGCGCCGGACGGGTTCGACACCAGCGGCTTCATGCTCAAGACGCTGCTCTCGGTAGGCGCCTATCGTTACAATTCCGGCGCGCTCGGCAACGTCACGGTCTACGGCGGCGAATTGAAGGGCCAGGTGCTGCCCGGCTGGGGCTTCAAGCGCGGGCATTTCGAACTCAAGCTGTTCGCCGGGCTCGACATTGAAACACACCGGCTGTGGCCTGACGATCCGACCAACAGCTTGCGCGGCACCAGCGTCGGGCTCGCGCTGGCGACCGAGTTGTGGAACGAGCCGACGGCGAACACCATGATCGCCGCCGACGCCTCGCTCACCACCATCGGTCCCAATTACGCGGCGCGGATCGCGGCTGGCTGGCACGCGTTCGATCAGTTCTATATCGGCCCGGAGACGCAAGTGTACGGCGGCGACGGCTACCGCCAGTTCCGCTTCGGCGTGCACGTCACCAGCCTGAAGACGGGCAAGCGCGAATGGTCGGCGGCCGTGGGCTGGGCCGTCGACACCGACAAGAGGGACAGCCCCTACGTGCGTCTCGGCTTTATGCAACGCTTGTAAACTGCGCGCTGAGCATGCGGGACCCGCGGCGGCGTGAATTCACCTCGCGCCACCGAAATGCTAGAACCATTCGCAACAGCAACGAGGTTCCCGACATGGCGCAAGCGCCCATGCACGCGACGACGGATGTGCTGGTGATCGGCTCCGGCGCCGCCGGCATGTATGCCGCGATCGAAGCCACGCGCGGCGGCGCGCAAGTGCTGCTCGCCGACCGCAGCCTGATCGGCCGCGGCGGCGCCACCGTGATGGCGCAGATGACGGTCGCCGTGGCGCTCGGCGCCGAGACGCCCGACCACTGGACGCATCATTACGACGACACCATCGCCGCCGGCCGTGGGCTGACCGATCCGGCTCTGGCGCAGCTCCTCTGCGAACAGGGACCCGACTGCATCCGCGCCATGGACGAATGGGGCGTCGGCTGGGCCCGCAAAGACGGCCACATCACGCAGGCGATGGCGCCGGGCCACGACCGGCCGCGCTGCGTCTATGTCGACTTCCTCAATACGGGGCCTGCGGTGTCGAAGACGCTGCGCACGGTGGTCAACAAGATCGACGGCGTTCGCCGCGCCGGCGACCTCTGCGTGGTCGACCTGCTGCGCAACGGTGGCGAGGTGGTCGGCGCCGTTGCCCTGCATCTCGGTTCCGGCGCGCCGGTCATTATCCACGCCAAGGCGACCATCATCGCCACCGGCGGGCTCACCCGCCTCTACCGGCGCAACAGCGCCTCGGCCAACATGGGCGGCGACGGTTACGCGCTGGCGCTGCGCGCGGGCGCTTCGCTCATCGACATGGAGTTCGTGCAGTTCTTCCCCATCGGCCACCTGGCGCCGCGGCTGATCGGCATGGACCCGATCATGTGGGACCCCTTCCGCTACAAACTGGGCGGCCGGCTGGTCAATAATCGCGGCGAGGAATTCACCCAGCGCTACGGCGTGGTCGAGGACGGCAAATATGTCGTCACCCGCGACGTCGGCGCCTATGCCATCATGAAGGAAGTGGAAGCCGGGCGCGGCTCGCCCCATGGCGGCGTCTATCTGAGCTTCGAGCACGTGCCGGCGGACAAACTGCGCGCCGCGTTCGGACCGGTGATCGACCGGCTCGCCGCCAACGGCATCGACCTGACCCAAACGCCGATCGAAGTAGCGCCCATCGCGCATTACCACATGGGCGGTATCGCGGTGGACCCGTCGATGTCGACGGGCCTGCCCGGCCTTTACGCTTGCGGCGAGGCGGTGGGCGGCGCCAACGGCGCCAATCGGCTGTCCGGCAACGCCATCACGGAAGCGCTGGTCTTCGGCCGCGAGGCCGGCCGTAGCGCCGCCGCCCGCGCCGCGCACCTCGCAACGACACCCGATGGTGGCGATAACATGCAAGCCGCGCTCGATCTGATCGCCGCCGATACGCCGGTACGCGATCTCAACACGGCTGAGCTCCTGCAGACCCTGCAGGCGACCATGCAGGACGACGTCGGCCCGCTGCGCAGCGAGGAAAAGCTTTCCCGCGCGCTCGCCAAGATCGACGAGCTGGCCGACACCCTCGGCGAGCGGCCGCCCGGCGGCGCCGGCGGCTTCGATATGCGCCGGCTCGACTGGCTCGACCTGCGCAACATGCTGCTGGTCGGCCGCGTGGTGGCCGAGGCCGCGCGTGCCCGCACGGAAACCCGCGGCGCGCAGAACCGCGAGGACTTTCCCGAGACCGCGCCGGATTGGGCACTCAACCAGGTCGTCACTTGGCGCGACGGCGCCATCACTCTATCGCGCAGCGAGCGCGAAACGCCGGTGGCCGCCGCATCATGACCGAGACCACGACACTGACCATCTGGCGCGGCGAGAAAACCGCGCAAGGGCACTGGGAGAGCTACACGGTGCCGTTCGAGGCGGGCCAGTCGGTGCTCGACGGCTTGCGCTGGATTCGGATCAACCGCGACCCGACCTTGGCTATCCGCTTTTCCTGTATCAACGCCAACGCCTGCAAGGAATGCATGATCGAGCTCGATGGCAAGACTGTCTACGCCTGCACCGCGCGGCTGCGCACGGGCGAGATGAAGCTGGCGCCGCTGTCCAACAAGAAGCTGGTGCGCGATCTGGTGACCGAAATCGCCCCACCCGCGGAGCGATTCGCCTAGCCGGCGCCGACGCCCGTCAATCCAGCGTGCGCCGGAAGCGCGTCACCGCGATGGTCATGGCGACCAGCATCAGCACGGTGAGCGCCGCCGCATCGTAGTGCAGGTCGGAAATCGACGAGCCTTTCAGCATGATCGCACGGATGATGCGAATATAATGGGTCAAGGGCAGCGCCTCGCCCACCCATTGCGCCCACACCGGCATTCCGGCGAACGGAAATAGGAAACCGGACAACAGAATATTCGGCAGGAAGAACATGAGGGTCATCTGCATCGCCTGCAGCTGGTTCTGCGCGACGGTGGAGAAGGTGTAGCCGATCGACAGATTGGCGGCGATGAACAGCGTGCTGAGCGCCGCCAGCACCGCCAAGTTGCCGAGGATCGGCACGCCGAACAGGAACACCCCGATGGTGATGATCATGGTCGCCTGCACGATGCCGACCAGGATATAGGGCACGATCTTGCCGAGCATGATCTCGACCGGCGTGATCGGCATTGACAGCAGATTTTCCATGGTGCCGCGCTCGATCTCCCGCGTCACCGAAAGCGCGGTGAAGATCAGCATGGTCATGGTGAGGATGGTGCCGACCAGGCCCGGCACGATATTGAGCTGGGTCTCGGCCGCCGGGTTGTAGCGGGCGTGGACACGGATGTTGAACGGCGGCGATCCGCTCTGTGGCACCTCATGGTCGTGCGCCAGCGCCGTCTGCACCAACTGGCTGAGGGCGGAGAGCGCCGAGCCGGACGCGACCGGGTCGGTGGCGTCGGCCACCACCAGCATGGACGGACTATCGCCACGCCGCACGCTGCGCTCGAAATTGGCGGGGATCTCCACGCCGAACAGCACCGTGCCCGAGGCCAACAGCCGATCGAGTTCGGCTTCAGTGCGCGGCAGCTGAGTGACTTTGAAATAGCGTGTGTTCTTCAGTGCGGCCAGGATCGAGCGCGACAGGTCCGTCTTTTCCTGCAGCAGCACCGCGGTCGGCAGATCGCGCGGCGTGGTGTTGATGGCGTAGCCGAATAGCATCAACTGCACCAGCGGGATCATGATGATCATGGCGAAGGAGACACGGTCGCGCTTGAGCTGGATGAACTCCTTCACCAGCACCGCCCAGGTCTTGCGCCAGAAACCGCTGCCCGGCAGCCGGCGCGGCGCCTTGTCCATCGGCAGCATCTGGCTCATTGGAAATTATCCTGCGCCTTGCCCATCAGGTCGATGAACACGTCCTCAAGCGAGGGCTCGGCGCGCTGCCAGGTGAGACCGGCGCGATTCCGAAAAGGCGCGATCGCGGCCTCAAGCGCGGCGGCGGCGCGCCCCGAGACGTGCAGGCTGGTGCCGAACGGCGCCACCATGTCGATGCCGGGCTTGCCGGTGAGTTCTTCGGTGAGCTTGGCAAGGCCGTCGCCGTGGTCCGCGCTGACGAAATAAGTGGTCAGATGCGAGGCCGCGATCACCTCGTCGACGGTGCCGCGCGCCAGCAATTGACCGTACGCGATGTAGGCGATCTCGTGACAGCGCTCGGCTTCGTCCATGTAATGGGTCGAGACCAGCACGGTCAGCCCGTCGGCGGCGAGCGCATGGATCTCGTTCCAGAACTCGCGCCGCGCTTTGGGGTCGACGCCGGCGGTGGGCTCGTCGAGCAGCAACAGTTGCGGGCTCGGCAACGTGCAGGCGCCGAGCGCCAGCCGCTGCTTCCAGCCGCCGGACAATTCATGCGCGAGCTGTTCCTCGCGGCCGGTGAGACCAAGCCGCGCGATCGCCGCCCGCGCCGCCTTGCGCGGGCGCGCGATGCCGTAGATGCGGCCGATGAATTCCAGGTTCTCGCGCACCGACAGGTCTTCGTAGAGACTGAACCGCTGGGTCATGTAGCCGACGCGCGGCTTGATCTTGTCGGTCTCGGTGAGAATGTCGTAGCCGAGGCAAGTGCCCGTGCCCTCGTCCGGCGTCAGCAGGCCGCACAACATGCGGATGGTCGTGGTCTTGCCGGAACCGTTGGGGCCGAGAAAGCCGTAGATGGTGCCGCGCTTGACCTGCATGGACAGGTCGCGCACCACCGCGCGGCCGTCGAAACGCTTGGTCAGCCCGTGCACATCGATGACGACGTCGGTGGCGTTCACGGCGTGACGCCTTTCGCCTGCAGCGTGACGCTGACGGGCTGGCCGACGCGGAATTTGCCGGGATCGGCCGGCCGCGCCTCGATCAAGTAGACCAGCTTGGCGCGCTCCTCGCGGCTGTAGATCACCGGCGGGGTGTATTCCGCGTTCTGGGCGATGAAGCTCACCTTGGCGGTCAGGCCCTTGGCGCAGGCGTCGCAGCTCACGTCCACGGTCTCGCCGATCTTGATCGTGGCGAGCCGGGTCTCCGGCGCGAAGAAACGAATCTTGAGATTGGGCGGCGGCAACAGCGCCACCACCGGCCGCGCCGGCTGCACGGTTTCGCCGGGGCGGAAGTAAACCTTTTGCACGGTGCCGCCCACCGGGCTCAGCACACGACGCCGCGTCAGCCGCGTTTGGGCGGCCGCCAGATTTGCCTTGGCCTGGCGTAGCGCCGCGTCAGCGTCATCGAGCGACTTGCGCGTGCCGGAGGCCGATTTCAGGAGTTCTTCGGCGCGGTCATAGGCCTTCTGCGCGTTGAACAGGGCCGCCTTGCGCACCGCCACGTCGGCCTGCTGCAGGTCGTCGTCGAGGGTGAACAGTAATTTGCCCTTCTGCACGCGGTCGCCCTCGCGCACGTTGAGCATTTCGACGCGCCCCTGCTCGTCGGGGCTGACGAACACCATGTCGCCCTCCACCCAGCCTTGCAGTTCGCCGCTGTCGGGATTGCCGCAACCGGCCAGCATGAGCGTTGCGAGCGCCGCCAAGGACAACAGGATGAGACGGTTCACGATGGACTCCTCGGCGAAAACAACAGATCGAGATGGGCCTTCATCATGGCGCGCACGTCGAGCGGCTCGTAGGCATCGAACATGCCCGACCAGAGGATGGCGACGATCCCCGGCGCCACGATGATCTGCGGAAATTTCACCACCGCTTCGGATACCTCGCCGCGCGCGGCGGCGCGCTTCAGCGTGGTGCGCACGGCGGCGATGATGTGCGAGAGCACTTCGCGGTAATAGAATTCGGCGAGCTTGGGAAAGTGGCGGCCTTCGGTCAGCATCAGCCGGACGACGTCCTTGCGCCGCGTTTCGTAGACCTCGCGCACGAACAGATCGGCGATGCGCTCGGACAACGCACTTGTCGGCAGATCGGCCTGTCCGAGCGCCTCGATGATACCGATCATCGGCGCCAGCATGTCGCGCACCAGGTCCTGGAACAGGCTCTCCTTGTCGCGGAAGTAGAGATAGATGGTGCCTTTGGCGACGCCGGCGCGCTTGGCGACGTCGTCGAGGCGGGTGGCGGCAAAGCCGCGGTCGGAGAATTCGTCGAGCGCGGCGGCCAGGATCGCCTGGCGGCGGGCGGCGCTGCGCGCCTCGCGCGCACCCGCCTTGGCGGCGCTTGCCTTGGGCCCCGCCACCGCGGCGGAGGCCCGGGCCGACGCCCTGCCCGCCGCGCGCTTGCGGCGCGGCTTCGGGGGCGTACTGCGGGTTCGGCGGTCTCGCACGACAGGACACTTTATCAACATGACTGACTGGTCAGTCATTTTTAGCGCAAAAGAGACGGCCGCGCAAGGGCGGATTAATCGTGTTGGATCAAACGGTTGGAATCTGCGAGAGGGCGCGCGGCCGGCCACGGGTCATGCATGGCCCCCTGCCTTGCATCCACGTCTTGGCAGCGGCTCGGGGCCTAAAAACCTGGATGGCGGGGACATCGGCAGTCTGAAAGAACGCCGTTCTTCGAACGGCTATGCCCGGCCATGACGGCGCTTTGCCTGCCGACGTGCCCTACCCCTTGCCGTCGCAGAAGAAGGTGCGGATCACGCACTCCTTGCCGCCGTCCTTGTAGCAGGAGCGCAAGGCCACGTTCTGGGCGTTGCCGAGCGCCTGGGCCTTGCCCCAGCCGTGGCCGCCGCAAGGGTTGACGAAGTCGACCGCGAAAGCGGCACAGCCTCGCTTGATCGTCGCCACCACCCGGCACGCCTTGCCCTTGCACTTCGACTGCGCGCTGGCGCGGGCCTCTTTGGCCGAACGAAAGTCATGCGCCTCGCCGTAGGCCCCGCAGGCGCCGATCGCCAGCGCGCCGGCCGCGCGCGCGCGGGTGACCGCGACCAACATCACGGTCACCGACGCCAACAGCAGCGTCACGACCACAAGCGCACGCATCACCGGCGTGAAAGTGTCCGTCATCGTCCCTTACCCGTACTTCCACCCTTAGATAAGGGGTGAAGTCGCCGGTGGGATCAATGATTCGATCGTCGCTAGGCGCGTTCGATTTCGGCCTTGACCGCCGACAGCGACTCGGGGGTGTCGACATCGGTCAGCGCCGCCGCGCCGTCGACCGGCACTTCGGCCACCGCCTCGGTGTAACTGCCGATCAAATGGCGGGCGCCGATATCGCCCTGGATCGCCATCAGGTCGTTGAAGAAGCGGCGCGACCACAACACCGGATTGCCGCGCCGGCCCTCGATGCTCGGCACCACGACCAGCGCGCCGCGCTCGGGATCGAAGGCGGCGATCAATTTATCGATCAACTGGCTGTCCACCTGCGGCATGTCGCCGAGGCAGACGATGGCGCCGTCGACATCCTGCGGCACCGCCGCGATGCCCACTTTCAGCGAGGTGCCGAGACCTTCGGCGTAGTCGGGATTGTGCACCAGCTTGACCGGCAGGCCGGCAAGCGCGGCTTCCACTTTCTCGTGCTGGTGTCCGGTGACGACGATCACCGGCGACGCGCGCGAGGCGAGCGCCTGCTCGGCGGCGATGCGCACCAGCGGCTTGCCGCCGATCTCCGCGATCAGCTTGTTGACCGCGCCCATGCGCGTGGAGCGCCCCGCCGCCAGCACCAGCGCGGCGATGGGGCGGCCTTTCTCGGGCTTGAGTTCTTCGCGCGGCTGCGGACGCGTGACGATTTCCATCAGCAGACCGCCGACGCCCATGCCGGTGACGTCCGCGCGCGACACGGGCAGGCCCGCAAGCAGGCGCATCAGCACCCAGTCGAAACCGTTTTCCTTCGGCGAGCGCGCGCAGCCGGGCGCGCCCAGCACCGCAGCCCCATGCGCCTTGCCGATCAGCATCAGGTTGCCGGGGTCGACCGGCATGCCGAAATGCTCGATCGTTCCGCCCACCGCCTCCACCGCCATGGGGATGACGTCGCGGCGGTCGGCGATGGCCGACGCGCCGAACACGATCACGAGCTCCGCGCCTTCCTTCAGCACCTCATCGATGGCTTTGGTGAGCGCCGCCTGTTCATGCGGCACGCGCTTCTCGGCAATGATGGTTGCGCCCGCGGGCGCAAGGCGCGCCGCGGTGATCTTCAGCGTCTTGTCGACCACCTTGGGCGCCAGCCCGGGCAGCACCGTCGAAACGACGCCGACTTTGCGCACCTTGTAGGGGGCGACACGAATGACCGGGTTGGCCTTGGCGGCGGCCGCCACCGCGGCGTCGCGCGTGGCGCCGGCCATGGCAAAAGGAATGATCTTGACGGTGGCGATCATCTCGCCTTCCACCACCGGCTTGAACGCAGTGAAGCGTCGCCAGCGTCACGGCCTCGTCGATGCGGTTGAGGTCATCGATCGCATCCTTCTCGACCACCAGCACGCCGGCGCCATCGGCGAACAGATTGCAGCGCCCGGTGAAAGCCTGGTCGACGCGCACGCCCGCGCCGCTGATGGCGGCGGCGATGTCGGCGGCGGCCTCGTCCTCGGACACGTCGCCCGGCTCGAGCCGCGCGGCCACGATCTCCTTGACGCCGGCTTTGGCGAGAGCTTCGACCTCCTTCTCGCCGATCTTGGTGCCCTTCTTGAGCACGAGATCGCCCTGGCGGATCGAGTGCACCGCCGTGGCGCCGAGCGCTTCGTTGACCGGGACGGCGCCGAACTTCATGCCGCCTCCGCCTTGTCCGCCTTCAGCCGGAGCCGCTGCGTGATCTCGGCCATGATGGCGACCGCGATCTCGGACGGCGACACCGCGCCGATCGGCAGACCGATGGGCGCGTGGATGCGCGCGATGTCGCTATCCTTCAAGCCCGCTTGCTTCAGGCGCTCGACCCGCTTGGCGTGGGTCTTCCTGGAGCCGAGCGCGCCGATGTAGAAGCAGTCGCGCGCCAGGGCGTGCTTGAGCGCCGGGTCGTCGATCTTCGGATCATGCGTGAGCGCGACAAAGGCCGTGTAGTGATCGACATTCAGCGGCGGCAGCGCGTCGTCCGGCCATTCCGCGATCACCTTGACGTCGGGAAAGCGCTCGGGCGAGGCAAACGCCGTGCGCGGATCGACGATGGTCACGTCGTAGCCGAGCAGCGCGCCGATCGGCGCCAGCGCCTGGCTGATATGCACCGCGCCGGTGATGACGAGCTGCGGCGACGGCACGTGCACGGTGAGGAACACGCGGCCTTGCGCGGTTTCCTCCATGCCGCTCTTGGCCATGCGCAGGCGCTTTTCGATTACGTCTTTGAGCGGGTCCTTGGCCACATCAGCGGCTTTCACCAGCCGCTGCTCGCCGCTTGCCACGTCGGTGACGACCACCACCGCGCGGCGCGCCGCGCGCTCGGCATTCAACATATGAAGCAGGTCGAGTTTCACGTCAGTCCACCTTTTCCACGAACACCCGGATGGTGCCGCCGCACGACAGCCCCACCTGCCAGGCGTCCTCGTCGGCGACGCCGAATTCCAGCATCTTGGGCTTGCCGCTGTCGATCACGTCAACGGCTTCCGCCACCACCGCACCTTCGACGCAGCCGCCGGACACGGAACCGAGGAAATTACCCTCCTCGTCGATCACCAGATTGGAGCCGACCGGCCGCGGTGCCGAGCCCCAGGTCTCCATCACCGTCGCCAGCGCCACGCCGCGGCCTGCTTTACGCCAATCTTCCGCGGCTTTGAGGATGTCTTCGTCACGTGAGAGCATCGTGCACCTCCATGGCGGCGCGAAACATCACGCCACCTTCTTCAACAGCGCCTTGGGATCGTAACCCTTGGCCGCCTGGCCCGACAATGCGCGCACCAGCTCGGTCATGGAATCGAGATTGTGGATCGACCGCAATTCGTCGACATCCTGCAAGATGGTGCGCACGCCCTTGGCGCGCGCCTCGAAACCTTCGAAACGCAGCAGCGGATTGAGCCAGATCAGCCGCCGGCAGGAGCGGTGCAGCCGGTCCATCTCGAAGCCGAGCGTATCGTCGGCGTCGCGCTCCAGCCCGTCGGTAATCAAGAGCACCACCGCGCCCTGGCTCAGCACCCGGCGCGACCAATGCTTGTTGAAGTCGCGCAGGGACGAAGCGATGCGCGTGCCGCCCGACCAGTCGACCACATGCGCCGAACACGAGGCCAGCGCCTCGTCGGGATCGCGCTGGCGGATGGCGCGGCTGACATTGGTGAGCCGCGTGCCGAACAGGAAAGTGGTCACGCGTTTGCGCGCGTCGGTGATCGAATGCAGGAAATGCAGAAACAGCCGCGTGTACTGGCTCATGGAGCCGGAGATGTCCAGGAGCGCCACGATCGGCGGCTCCTTCTGGCGCGGCCCGAAATATTTGAGATCGATAACCGCCCCACCCACCTTCATGCTGGAGCGCAGGGTCCGGCGCACGTCGATCATGTGGCCGCGGCGCGCGGCGGCAAGCCGGCGCGTCTTGATCATGTCGAGCGGCAGCGCCAGCCGCGCAATCGCTTCCTTGGCGGCGGCGATCTCGGCCGCCGTCATCTGCGCGAAGTCCTTCTTCTGCAGCACCTCGCGGTCGGAAATGGTGAGGCTCGCGTCGAGCTCGATCTCCTGCTTTTCCTCCTCGCGCGCCTTCATGCCGGCATAAAGCGCTTCCTGGATGCGCTGCGCGCCGGGCGGCGGGGGTTTCGGCTCGCCCGGCAGCGTTTCCGGCAGCATGGCGGCGATCAACTTGTCGATATAACCACGCTTGCGAAAGAACAGCTTAAAGGCCTGGTCGAACAAAATCGTGTGCTCGTGCCGCTTCACGAACACCGCGTGCAACGTCCAATAGAAGTCCTCACGGTCCCCGATGCGCGCGACGTTGACGGCTTCCAATGCATCAAGCACCGCGCCCGGCCCGACCGGCAAGCCTGCCGCCCGCAGCGCGCGCGCGAAATAGAGGATGCTCTCGGCGAGGCGGCCCTCGGCCATGCAATCTACTCCGCCGCCCGTAATTCCGACTTCACCTCATCCAGCAGCGTCTTCACCTTGCTGCCGTCGAGGCGGGCGATATCGTCCTGATATTTGAGCAATGCGCCGAGCGTGTCCGACACCGTGGCCGGATCGAGCGCCACCACGTCGAGCTCGGCGAGCGCGCCGGCCCAATCCAGCGTCTCGGCGACGCCCGGCACCTTGAACAAATCTTCTTTACGCAGCGCCTGCACAAAGGCGACCACCTGCTCCGATAGCTTCTTGGCAATGCCCGGCATCCTGGTGCGCAGGATCTGCAATTCGCGCGTCGCGTCGGGATAGCCGACCCAGTGATAGAGGCAGCGGCGTTTGAGCGCATCGTGCACCTCGCGGGTGCGGTTGGAGGTGATCACCACGATCGGCGGATGCGGCGCCTTGATGGTGCCGAGCTCCGGCACCGTCACCTGGAAGTCGGCCAGCACCTCCAGGAGAAAAGCCTCGAAGGCCTCATCGGTGCGGTCGATCTCGTCGATCAGCAGCACTGGCGGGCCGGCCGGATCGGGCTCCAGCGCCTGCAGCAAGGGCCGCTTGATCAGGAATTTCTCCGAGAACACGTCGTGCTCGATGCGCTCGCGGTCGCCCTCGCCTTCCGCCTCGGCCAGACGAATGGCGATCATCTGCGCGCCGTAATTCCACTCGTAGACGGCCGCCGAAACGTCGAGCCCCTCGTAGCATTGCAGCCGGATCAGCCGGCGGCCGAGGCTCTCGGCCAGCACCTTGGCGATCTCGGTCTTGCCGACGCCGGCCTCGCCCTCCAGAAACAGCGGCCGGCCCATGCGCAGCGCCAGATAAAGCACGGTCGAGAGCGAGCGGTCGGCAACGTAGCCGGCCTTGGCCAGCAGCCCCAGGGTCGCGTCGATACTGTCGGGGAGCGGTGAAACAGACATGCTTTAGTTACCTCGATGACACTTTAGCCGATCATCACGGCGTCTTACATGTGGGGTGCCCGGCCGTCCAAGGCCACCCAAGGATTTCGACCATGTCAAACGCCTCCGAGCTCGAAAAACAAGCCCTCCAGGCCCCCGCGATCGACCCGCGGGTGCGCATCGGCCATGTCCACCTCAAAGTGGCCGACCTGCAGCGCGCGCTCGATTTCTACTGCGGCGTCCTCGGCTTCGAATTGACCACCAGCCGGCCCGGGGCGGCCTTCATCTCGGCCGGCGGCTATCACCACCATATCGGGCTCAACACCTGGGAGAGCCGGGGCGGCTCGCCGCCCGCCCCCGGCACCACCGGACTCTACCACACCGCCATCCTGTACCCGACCCGCAAGCTCCTGGCCGACGCTTTGCGCCGGCTGATCGTCGCCAAGATCCCGCTCGAGGGCGCCAGCGACCATGGCGTCTCCGAGGCGCTCTACCTGCGCGACCCCGACGACAACGGCGTGGAGCTTTATTGGGACCGGCCGAAGGAGATGTGGCCGCAGAAGCCCGACGGCAGTCTGCAGATGTTCACCCACCCGCTCGACCTGCACGATCTTCTGGGCGAGCTGGAACGGCCGGAATGAGACCGCCCGGATCGACCTGTCCGGGGTTCGGCTCGTTACCCGTGGCAGCCGGAGCCGATTACCCGGAAATAGTTGCGGCGCGGGTATGCCGCTACCTTATTGTGTAATCCCGGCCACATTGTGTGATCCCGGCCACACGTATCCCTGCCCGAACAGGATACTTGGTGAAAATTTATGCGTGACATCGTTTGTGTGTCACGTTGGAATTGCTCTGGCAAAATTTCCCTACCCAAATTAAACTGCTGGACGGGCGGCGGAGACTCCAATGCCGTGTCACCGCGCTGGAAATGGATGGCGCTAACTGCTGTGGCTGCTTGGCGCCGGATTGAGATGCTTCTGGAAGCTCGTCCGCCCGAGGGCGGCATTTGGAGGACAGCCTGATGAGTAACGAGTCCAAGAATAAGCAACAAGAGCTCAAGCACCTTCAAGACGCGTTGAAAGAAGGCACCGTATCGCGGCGCAGCTTTCTTGATCGCATGAAAGGCCTCGGCGTTGGATTCGGCGCTGCCTTCCTGCTTGGCATGAAAGAAGCCGACGCCGCCCTCGTGGACACCGGCGTCAACGTCAAGTCGACCAATCCGGCGATCGACGACATCGTCAAAGACGGCCTGAACGAACAAACGTTGGACGATCCCGACGCAAACACGCAGGTCGCGCAATACTTCCGCGTCTATCGGCGTGGCTATCGCCGCTACCGTCGTTACTATCGCCGCTACCGGCGCTATTACCGCCGCTATTCGCGCTACTATGGCCGCTATCGGCGCGGCTACGGCCGTTACGCGCGCTTCTACGGCCGCTTCTGATAGGCGAACGATTCGACGTGAGGCGCATGCCGCGGTCGGGACGCGATCGCGGCATTGCGCTTTGCGGTATCCGGCCCGCCCTGCCGAGTTGGTCCGCGTAGCGTAAGGAACGGCGCGATGGCGAATGTCGATATGCCCCAGGATCAGGTAGCGGAGCGGATCGGCCCGCTATCCGACGAAGCGCCCATCTTCAACTTCCTGCTGGTGAAGCTGGCCTCCCGCTGCAACATCAATTGCACCTATTGCTACTGGTTTCGCGACGCCGAGGTCTACAAGAAGCCGGCCGTTCTTACGCCCGAGGCGGAAGACGCCTTCTGCGAGGCGCTCGAGGAACACATCGTCAATTTCGAGCTTGATCATTTCGCCATCGTCTTTCACGGCGGCGAGCCCCTGTTGTTTCCCAAGCATCGCTTCGTCAAGCTGCAGGAAAAGCTCATCGCCATCGAAGAACGCACCGGCTGCGAGATCAGCCGCGGCGTGTGCAGCAACGGCATTCTGATCGACGACGAGTGGGCGGAAATCTTCAAGAAATACGGCGTCGAAGTCAGCATCAGCCTGGACGGCCCGGCCGAAATCCACGACAAATATCGCGTCGGCCTCAAGGGTGAAACCACGCATGCGCAGACGCTCAAGGGCATCGAGACCATGCGCGCGGCCGACATGGAGCCGGGCTTGATCGTGGTCTGCAATCCGGCCAGCGATCCGGTGAAGATCCTGTCCTATGTGGTGAACGAGCTGGGCATCAAGGAATTCGACATCCTGCCGCCCGACGCCACCCATGCCGACAATCCGCCGCCGATCCATGACTATTTCATCAAGCTGTTCGATGCCTGGTTCGACGAATACGCCGACCCAGGGCGTGCGCATCAGCACGCTGGACGCGATGATCCAAGGGTTGGTGGGCGGTGTGTCGGCGGCCGACACCATCGGCCTCGGCCCCATCGACACCGTCACCTTGATGACCGACGGCACGCTGGAGCCGCTCGACGTGCTGCGCATCATGGGCGACGGCAGCACCAAGACAGAAACCAGCGTGCTCGACAGCGCGCTGCAGGACGTGCAGGAAGACCCGCGCTGGCGCGACGCCTTCGACGCCAGCATGAATCTCTGCGAGACCTGCCGCAATTGCGAATATCTCGACGCCTGCGGCGGCGGGCATCTGGCGCAGCGCTGGTCGCCCGAGCGCAAGTTCGACAACCCGAGCGTCTACTGCGAAAGCTGGAAGAAGATTTTCGATCACCTGTGGACGCGCATCGCCCCCACCTTGGTCCTGGAAGTCCGGGAACCGGGTGAGCATCCGCCCGAACCGCTACCGGAACAGCCGCAGCCGACGGCCTGAACCCCGGCCGGGGCTTGAAGCGGCTTCGCATGTCCATGCACTGTTCTCTGCCATCGTGATGGGAGCCTGACGTGAGCGGCAACGGCGACAGCGTGCGGGTTGCGGCCATCCAGGCCGCGCCGGTTTTCCTCGACCGCGACGCGTCGCTCGACAAGGCCATCGGGTTGATCCGCGAGGCCGCCGGCCAAGGCGCCGATCTCGCCGCCTTCGGCGAAGGCTGGCTGCCCGGCTACCCCATCCACGCGCTCACCGCCGACGGCTCCGAGCTGTGGTGGGAGCTGGCGGCGGCCTATCTCGACCAGGCGGTCGAGATCGACGGCCCGGTGACCGACGCCTTGTGCAGCGCCGCCCGCGAGGCGGGGATCGACGTCGCCATCGGCGTCGCGGAGCGCGACCCGATCACCAAAGGATCGGTCTATTCGACCCAGCTGTTGATCGGCAGCGAAGGCCAGATCGTCGGCCGCCACCGCAAGATGAAGTCGACGCCGCGCGAACGCGCGGTCTGGGCCGATGGAGACACCATCGGCCTGAATGTGCACGAACGCGGGTACGCTTGCGTCAGCGCGCTGTCTTCCTGCGAGCACCAGATGGTGCTGCCGACCTATGCCCTGGCCGAACAGGGAACGCAGATTCACGTGGCGGCCTGGCCGGGCGGCGACGACGCGCCGCCGGGCAAACAGTGGGCGCATCAGCACCTCTTGTCGCGCGCATTCGCGGCGCAGACCGGGGCCTATGTCGTTTGTGCCGGCGGGTTGCTGACAGCGGCCCACATTCCGGAAAAGTACCGCGCGTTCCTGACACACACCCTCGCCGGCGACAGCGCGATTATCGACCCGCGGGGCGAAATCATCGCCGGGCCGGGCGCGAGTGAGATGATCGTCATGGCCGAATGCCCGATGGCAGCGGTGCGGGCGGCCAAGGTCGCCTTCGATTGCGCCGGACACGCGTCGCGCAGCGATCAGCTCAAGTTCTGGAATCAGGCCTTGGGTGCGCCGGACGATGACGGCCAGGATAGCGGCCATGATAGCGGTCAAGACGCCGATTATTCGCAAGGGTTCGCGCCGGACAACGACCCGAATGCCCAGCCCGACGATCCAGGATTTGGCAGCCAACGTTGATGGCCGCGCTCCGGCTTATAGCTGAGCGATGAAGGCCACGATGAAAATCAAGTAAGCGGCGACCGTCGGATAGAACGTCAGGGCAAAGCCGAACGCGCGGCCGCCGGCGCCCTTGCGATAGCCGGTAATGAAGAACAGGCGTCCGAGCAGGAATAGGCTCACCGCGCAGGGCCAGCCCCGGACGGTGCGGCCACAATGTGATGGGCTGGGCGCCGGGCTTCGGTTTACCCCGCCACCGCTTCCATCATCATGATGTCGAGCATGAACGAGCCGTCCGGCTCGATGGCGAAATGTTCGCGCACCTCCGATGAGGCCGCCAGTTGAAGCGCGCGAATGGCGCGCGCATTGATCGTCCGGCGTGCGCATGCGCGCGGTCCAGACCGGAAAGTCCATGCGCAATTGCCAGGTGCGCAAGCCGCGCACCATGAAGCCGGCCTGTCCCAATGCCGCGGTCCATTCGGCAAGCGAATAATCGCGCCCGTGCGAGGTGTCGCGCAGCAACTCGACCGCCTGCACATGCGTATCGAACAGCGCGACGCCGGGCGCATAGGCGTCGATGAACACGGCCGGCGCGCCTTTCTTTGCCACCCGCCGTGCTTCGCGCAAGCCGGCATGGAAATCGCGCCAATGATGCGCCGAATAGCGGCAGGCGATGAAGTCGAACATGCCGTCGTCGAACGGCAGGTGCTCGGCCGGCGCTTGCATCGTGTCGACGTTATTCAGGCCCTCGGGCTTGGGCGGTCGCCGCCACCGCGGCAAGCATGTCGCCGGATAAATCGCAGGCGGTCACCTGCCGGGCGTGAGCGCGCCAGCCGATAGGTCACGTGGCCGCCGCCGGTTCCGAGATCAAGCGCGCGCGCAGGCGCGGCCTTGCGCACCAAGTTCTCCAAAGCGTCGAGATCCTGGCCGGCGGCATGCACCGCACTCTCCACATAGGCCTTGGCGCGGGGACCGAACTGGTCGCCGACAACCGTTTCATGCGCTCGCGACATCGGGGGCCTCCTTCGATGGAATCGATTGACAAGCCCCTGATGCCGGCTTCAATTACCCTGGTACAAGATACTACTTATCCTGGTATAAATTCTGCCATGATTGGAGATCGTGCCGCCCCGCGAACCGGACCGAAAAGCACTGCTTGGCGAATTCGTCCGCGCGCACCGCGAGAGCCTGGCGCCGGAGCCGTCGCTCGGCCGCCGGCGGACGCCCGGCTTGCGGCGGGAAGAGCTGGCCGCGCGCGCCGGCATCAGCGCCACGTGGTGCACCTGGATCGAGCAAGGCCGCGACGTGCAGGTGTCGCCGCAGGCGCTGAGCCGGCTGGCGCAGGCGCTGGCGCTGACCGGCGCCGAGCGCGCCTATCTGTTCGAATTGGCAGGCCGCCGCGATCCGCAAGCGCCCTCACCCGATGAGACCGCTGAAGCGCCCGCTTCGCTGCGGGCCGCCGTCGGCGCCGTCGCCTGTCCGGCCTATGGCCTCGATCGGCTGTGGAATGCCTGCTGCTGGAACGACGCGGCAGCACGCCTGTTCACCGGCTGGCTGAGCGATGGCTGTCAGCGCAATTTGCTGCGCTTCGTCTTTGTCGAGCCGGCGGCACGCAAGCTCATTCCGAACTGGCGAGACCGGGCTCGCCGTCTGCTGGCCGAATTCCGCGCCGATTACAGCCGCGGGCTCAACGATCCGCGCTTGCGCGACATGGTCGGCGCGTTGCGCCGCGACAGCACGCTGTTCGACGCCGAATGGAACGCCCAGAGCGTGCTCGGCCGCGAAGGTGGCCTGCGCACCTTCAGCCATCCCGAGGAAGGCGTGCTGGAATATACGCAGTTCAGCTTCAGCCCGGCCGAGCGGCCGGACTACAAGCTCGTGATGCTGGTCCCGCGCGCCTGAGCGACATATCGATTGCTGCGCGACGAGGGCGCTAAGCCGCGCCGCGTCACCCGCGCATGACCAAAGCCACGATGAAAATCGAGTAAGCCGCAACGGTCGGATAGAACGTCAAGCCAAAGCCGAACGCGCGGCCGCCGGCGCCCTTGCGATAGCCGGCAATGAAGAACAGGCGTCCGAGCAGGAATAGGCTCACCAGGACCGGCAGCAGCACGGGCGCCAGTCCCGGCGCCACCGCCGCCAACCCGTGATAGGCGATGACCGCCAGCACCGTCTGCTCCAGCGTGTTCTGCAACACCGCCTTGTCGGCCGCGATCGCGCTGCCGGGCGTGTCATAGGCCGCGCCGCCGATGATGTCGGTGTGGAAGAACCGTTTCTTGGCGATATCCGCGATGCAAACCACGAGTGCCAGCCCGGCGAGCGCGCTCGCCACCGGCGCCGACAACCGCACACGGTCGAAACCATGCTGCGACAGGACATAAGCCGCGAGCAGCGCCGCCGCCGCCAAGACGAACGCCAGCACCATGCCGCCCAGCACCTGCTTCTGGTCCCGTGTCATGCCGGGGTCGAAATACGCTTCCGCGGCCTCACACGCAACCGCTCTTCATCCCGGCATCCGCGCCATAACGAAATAGGGTTGGGTGCGCTTCTTTGCACACCCAACCCTGAACTCTCCTTAGCGCGCGACCGCTCAACCGCAGCACCGCGCGAACGCGACAAGAAGATCAGTTCTGACGAAGATTGCCGTTGTTGCGATGGCTATTGTTGCGGTGGCCATTGTTGCGGTGGCCGTTGTTTTGGCTGCCGGCACCTATGATCGAGAGAATGGCACCGATCGCCTGTGCATCGCTATTGGATTGGCCGCGATTGCGCACGCAGTGTCCGAGGTTGCGGCTGAAGTGCCGGCCCCGGCCGCAGTCGTCGCGAAATACTCGCCTATCCGACACGCAGCGTCCGCGGCTGCGGCTGAAGTGCCGACCCCGGCCGCAGTCGTCGCGAAATACTCGCCTATCCGACACGCAGCGTCCGCGGCTGCGGCTGAAGTGCCGACCCCGGCCGCAGTCGTCTCTGACCAGGGTCACGGTGCTTCCGACGGCAATCTGATTGGCCGGCGCAAGCGGCAGCGCATTGGCGTCGACGGCGAGCAGCGCGAACATCGCACCGGCCGCGATCGTCAAAGTCGTCATTTTCAACATCTGTTGAGCCTCTTGGTTGAGGCCGGCGATGTGTGAATGTTGCCTTGCGCGCGCTATTGCGCGTGTCACGATCTGAGCCAAGTCAACAACGCTCATCGGCGACCGCGGCTGCCGAAAGACAGCCTTAATCGCGATCCGCTTCATTTAATTTTGAAAAAATATTCCTCAATTGAGGAATATGCAGTACCCGCCGATGGCATCCAGCGCTGTCATTGCCGCTTGCGATTCAAGGTGGGCTGACGAGATTTCGGCACAAACTCGAAATTTGACAACGCAAACATCGTAGGGTTCACATTCACCAAAAGCAACGCAAAATCACTTAAAAGCGCATCCGCGGTGATTTGCCACAAGCGTCGGGCGTGATCGACCAATCGAATCCGATTTATCGCCCAGGATCCGCTTCTGCTCGTATGTCATCGTGGACGACATCTTACGCATCAGACTGCGGCGAGGCGGGCCGGCTGCCTCAGCAACAAGGTGAGCAGCATGGCGACAGCCGAGAGCACTAACATGGTCATAAAGGCGAAACTGTAGTCGCCGGTCGCATCGAACAGCGCGGCACCATAATACGCGCCCAAGCCGCCGCAGATATGATGCACCATGGTAATAAGCCCGATCATGGCACCGAGGTGACGGGTGCCGAAGTTCTCCGACGCGAACACAACGGCGAGCGGCGCCGTCATCAGGAAGGTGACGCCGAACACCAACGCGAATATCACCACCGAAACCACAGACTGGTCGAGCACAATCAGCGCAAACACCGCGAGACGTGCGGCGAAGCTAAGCGCGGCCGGCCATACTGGTCCAGCGCGGTCGCTGTAGGCGCCGGCGGCGAAAACACCGACGAGACCGGTCAAGCCCATCAGCGCCAACAGGTTGCCGGCAAGAAAAGCGTCCACGCCATGGTCCTGGGCGAAGGCGACCACATGTGTCGCCACGAAAAAATCGGTAAAGCCACAGATCGCATAGACTCCGTTCAGGAGCCAAAATTGACGCGAGCGAGCCGCCACGAGCACGCCCACACCGACGAGTGGACTCTCGGTCTTCGTTTGTGCGGGCTCCGTTCGCGGGATGGCAAGGAGCAACAGTGGCGCGAGCGCCAAATGCGCTAGACCGAGCCATAGATAGATCGCATGCCAGCTCGCCGCCAGCAGCACCGCCGCGAGCGTGGCGACCACCACCAACTGGCCCACGCTCATACCCGAGATCACGACCGCATTGGCC
This sequence comes from uncultured Pseudomonadota bacterium, assembly GCA_963829785.1. Taxonomy (GTDB): domain Bacteria; phylum Pseudomonadota; class Alphaproteobacteria; order Rhizobiales; family Xanthobacteraceae; genus Pseudolabrys. The sequence goes on from CAWHJZ010000022.1 coordinate 125,273, forward strand.
ATTCCGGCGCGCTTGGGAAAGGCATGGGTCACCATCACCCCAACCGGAATGAGAGATGCCGCGCCGCTGCCGATCCCGTACACCACACCGTATAGCAGCACCGCGTGCCAGGGGGCCGCGATCATGCCCATCAAACCGATGCCGATGCCACTGACGATCAAGCCTCCGCACAACACCGCACGTGGACCGGCGCTGTCGGCCAACCGGCCGGCCGCGAACATCGCGACCGCTGAAACGATCTGAAAGACCGCGACGGCAACGCCTAGTTCGCTGCGCCCCCATCCGAACTCGTCGACGATCGGCTTCAGCGTCAGCCCGATCGTGAAACGTGCGCCACCATTGATGAACAAGACGAGGAAGCCGGCGCCAAGCACGAGCGCGCCGGTCGAGATAAAACCCTTTTTTGACGAGGACACGCGTCTGCTTTTTTCGTCGATAAGAATCTAAGAGGGGCGGCTCATACCGCCCCTCACTCTAACACGTCGAGCGCTCGGCTTCGAACCGGCGTCTTACTTCGTCGCTTTCGCCACCGCGCGGCGCGCCAGCACACCGACCAGATGCGCGCGGTATTCGGCGGACGCGTGGATGTCCGCGTTCATGCCGGTCGCCGGGATGCTGAGCCCATCGAGCGACTTCGCCGCGAAGCGCTTCTTCAGCGCCTCCTCGAATGTCGGCACGCGGAACACGCCGTCGGAACCGGCGCCGGTCACCGCCACGCGGATGTCGGAGCCGCGCTTCGACACGAACACGCCGACCAGCGCGAAACCCGAAGCCGGGTGCTTGAACTTCTCGTAAGCCGCCTTCTTGGCGACGGGGAAGCTCACTTTGACGATGATCTCGCCGTCCTCCAGCGCCGTCGTGTACATGCCCTGGAAGAAGTCGTCGGCGGCAATGCGGCGCTTGTTGGTGATGATGGTGGCGCCGAGGCCGAGCACCGCCGCCGGATAATCGGCATTGGGATCGTTGTTGGCGATGGAGCCGCCGATGGTGCCGCGGTTGCGCACCTGCGGATCGCCGACCGAGCCCGGCACCTCGGCGAGCGCCGGCATCACCTCGCGCAGCACCGGCGACTTGGCGACGTCGGCGTGACGCGCCATGGCGCCGATCACGACGGAGCGGCCCTTCTGCTCGACCGTGTCCATGCCTTCGACCAGCGACAGGTCGATCAGCGCCGAAGGGCTGGCGAGCCGCTGCTTCATCACCGGCAGCAGCGAGTGGCCGCCGGCGAGCAGTTTGGCGTCGGGGTTGCGCGCGAGCAGGCCGGCCGCCTGGCGGACCGTGGTGGGGCGATGGAAGGTGAAATTATACATCGGTCTCTCCTGAATGGGCGGCTTATTAGGCGGCTTGGCGCGGCTTGGCGCGCTGGATCGCCGACCACACCGTGTTGGCGGTGGCCGGCATGGGGACGTCTTCGGTGCCGATCGCGTCGGTGATGGCGTTGATGACCGCCGCCGGCGACGCGATCGCCCCGGCCTCGCCGCAGCCCTTGATGCCGAGCGGGTTGGACGGCGACTTGGTTTCGGTGGTCTCGACCTTGAACGACGGCAGGTCGTGGGCGCGCGGCATGGCGTAGTCCATGAGCGAGCCGCTCACGAGCTGGCCGCTCGAGTCGTAGACGGCGCCTTCGAGCAGCGCCTGCCCCACCCCTTGCGCGATGCCGCCGTGCACCTGGCCTTCGACGATCATCGGATTGATGATGGTGCCGAAGTCGTCGACCGCGGTCCAGTTGACGATCTCGGTCTTGCCGGTGTCGGCGTCGATCTCGACCTCGCAGATGTGGCAGCCGGCCGGGAAGGTGAAGTTGGCCGGATCGTAGAAGGCTCCTTCCGACAGGCCGGGCTCGACGTCCTGCCAGGGCAGCTTGTGGGCGACGTAGGCTTGCAGCGTTATTTCGCCCCAGGCCGCCGACTTGTCGGTGCCGGCCACCGTAAACTTGCCGTCCTTGAACTCGATGTCGCTCTCGGCCGCCTCGAGCACGTGGGAGGCGACCTTCTTGGCCTTGGCCTCGACCTTGTCGAGCGCCTTGACGATCGCCGACATGCCGACCGCGCCCGAGCGCGAGCCGTAGGTGCCCATGCCGAACTGCACCTTGTCGGTGTCGCCGTGCACGACGGTGATGTCGTCGATCGGAATGCCGAGGCGCTCCGAGACGAGCTGGGCGAAAGTGGTCTCGTGGCCCTGCCCGTGCGCGTGGCAGCCGGTCAGCACCTCGACCGAGCCGGTCGGGTTGACGCGCACTTCGGCCGATTCCCACAGGCCGACGCCGCAGCCGAGCGAGCCGACCGCTTGTGACGGCGCGATGCCGCAGGCTTCGATGTAGGTCGAATAGCCCAAGCCGCGCAGCTTGCCGTGGCGCGCCGATTCACGCTTGCGCTTGTTGAAGCCCTTCACGTCGGCGAGCTCCATCGCCTTCTTCAGCGAGGCGTTATAGTCGCCCGCGTCGTAGGCCATGATCACCGGCGTCTGGTGCGGGAAGGTCTTGATGAAGTTGCGCCTGCGCAGATCGGCGGGGTCGAGCCCCATCTCGCGCGCCGCCACTTCCACCAGCCGCTCGACCACGAAGGTCGCCTCCGGCCGGCCGGCGCCGCGATAGGCGTCGACCGGCGCGGTGTTGGTGTAGACCGCGTCCACCTCGCAATAGATCTGCGGGATGTCGTACTGGCCCGACAACAGCGTGGCGTAGAGATAGGTCGGCACCGATGACGAGAAGGTCGACATATAGGCGCCGAGATTGGCGATTGTCTTGGCGCGCAACGCCAGCATCTTGCCGTGCTCGTCGAGCGCCAGCTCGGCATGCGTGACGTGATCGCGGCCGTGCGCGTCGGTGAGGAAGGATTCGCTGCGATCGGCCGTCCATTTCACCGGCCGTTGCACCTTGCGCGCGGCCCACAGGCAGACGACCTCCTCCGGATAGATGAAGATCTTGGATCCGAAGCCGCCGCCGACGTCGGGCGCGATCACCCGCAACTTATGCTCGGGGGTAATGCCGACGAAAGCTGAGATCACCAGCCGCGCCACGTGCGGGTTCTGCGAGGTGTTCCACAGCGTCAGATGGTCGGTGCCGACGTCGTATTCGGCCAGCGCCGCGCGCGGCTCGATGGCGTTCGGCACCAGCCGGTTGTTGATGATGTCGAGCTTGGTGACGTGCTTGGCCTGAGCGAAGGCCGCGTCCACCGCCTTGGAGTCGCCGAGCGCCCATTCGTAGATGGTGTTCTTGGGCGCCACCTCGTGGATCTGCGGGCCCGATTTGGCCTTGGCGGGATCGATCACCGCCGGCAGCACCTCGTAGTCGACCTTTACCTTCTCGGCGGCGTCGCGACCCTGCGCCTGCGTCTCGGCGATCACCACCGCCACCGCGTCGCCGACATGGTTCACCGTCTCGGCGGCGAGCGCCGGATGCGGCGCCATCTTCATCGGCGTGCCGTCCTTGGAGTGGATCATCCAGCCGCAGATCAGGCTGCCGATCTTGTCGTTGGCGAGTTGCGCGCCGGTGAGCACGTCGATGACGCCCGGCATGGTCTTGGCCGCGCTCACGTCGATCTTCTTGATCTTGGCGCGCGCGTGCGGGGAGCGCACGAACACGGCGCGGGTCTCGCCCGGCCGGACCACGTCGTCGGTGTATTGGCCGTGTCCGGTAATGAAGCGGATGTCTTCCTTGCGGCGCACCGCCGCGCCGATCCCGGTCGCGCTCATGGCGGTTTCCTCCCTGGTTGTTATGAAAGACGCTTCCTTTGTCTGCGCATGATCTTATCCGAAAACCGGTTTCCACTTTTCGGGATCATGCGCCGTTCGGCCGCTTGCTGCGACGCTCCTTTTTACTCTGTTTGTCTGCCGATCAGGCCATGGCCTTGGCGCCGGCGGCGATCGCCTTGACGATGTTGTGGTAGCCGGTGCAGCGGCAGATATTGCCGTCGAGCTGCTCGCGGATGGTGTGCTCGTCGAGGTCGTTGCCGTTGCGGCGCACGATATCGAGCGCGGCCATGATCATGCCGGGGGTGCAGTAGCCGCATTGCAGGCCGTGGTTCTCGCGGAACGCCTCCTGCATGGGATGCAGGGTGCCGTCCGCCTTGGCCAGGCCCTCGATGGTGGTGATGTTGGCGCCCTCGCACTGGAGCGCCAGCGTGGTGCAGGACTTGGCGGCAATGCCGTCGACATGGACGACGCAGGCGCCGCACTGCGAGGTGTCGCAGCCGACATGGGTGCCGGTGAGCCGCAGGTTCTCGCGCAGGAATTGCACCAGCAAGGTGCGCGCTTCGACTTCGCCGCTGACCGGCTTGCCGTTCACCGTCATGGAGACCGTTGGCATGACCATCCTCCCAAATTCGGGGCCAAAAGCCCTCTTTTCGTCGCGCCCGTTCCCGGACGGCGAACGCTCGGGCTCAAACTGAGCCGATTTCAGTCCGGAACTGGAATGACTTTGAACCCCAGCGCCGTTCCGGGTCAAGCGATTCAAAAGTCCGATATGCCGAATTCGGCCGCCCGTGTGCCCCGACGTCACGCCGATGCGGCAACGCGGCACCGCGGCTAACATTCTGCCGTTGCATCAACTTTCCCGAAAAACCGCGACACCCCTTTCGGGAGCGGGGACTAGCCGGCTGCAACCTGCGCGGCAAATTTCTGGAAAAAGTCGTCGGCGAGCTTCTTGGCGGCGCCGTTTACCAGGCGCTGGCCGAGCTGGGCGAGCTTGCCGCCGATCTGCGCCTCCACATTGTAGGTCAGAAGCGTGCCGCCATCCTTTTCCGACAGCGCCACGACCGCCCCGCCCTTGGCGAAGCCGGCGACGCCGCCTGAGCCCTCGCCGGAAATCCTGTAGCCGTTGGGCGGGTCGAGATCGGTCAGGTGCACGTGGCCTTTGAAGCGCGCCTTGACCGGGCCGATCTTGGTGGTGGCCACCGCCTCGAATTCGGTGTCGGAGGTCTTGTTGAGCTCCTCGCAGCCCGGGATGCAGGCCTTGAGCACCTCCGCATCGTTGAGCTTGGCCCAGACCACCTCGCGCGTGGCAGGAAGCTGGACCTCGCCGGTCATGGTCATCGCCATCGGTATCGTCTCCTCAAACGCTCGTGCCGTTGCCAACGCCCGGCTTAAGCCCTCGCGGGCCGCCTGAAAAGGGGCTTTGCAGCCGCCGCCGGGGCCTTTAAGTGTGGGGCCGAACGTCGAACCGGCCGAATACACCGCCCACGCGGGCGCACCAATCACATGTGAGGGAGATACTCATGCCGCAGATCAAGGCCGATGACGGCTGCCCGATCAACGTCGAGGTCGAGGGCCCCGAGGGCGCGCCGGCGCTGATGCTGTCGAATTCGCTCGGCACCAATCTGCACATGTGGGACGACGCAGGTCCCCGAATTCGCCAAGCATTTCCGCGTCATCCGCTACGACCGCCGCGGCCACGGCCAGTCCGGCGTGCCGGCAGGCCCCTACTCCATGGAGCGCTTCGGACGCGACGTGATCGCGGTGCTCGACGCGCTCGACATCGAGAAGACCAATTGGTGCGGGCTGTCGATGGGCGGCATGGTCGGGCAATGGCTCGGCGCCAACGCGCCCGACCGGATGGAGAAGCTGGTGCTCTCCAACACCCATTCCTATTACCCCGACAAGACGCCGTGGCAGGACCGCATCAAACTCGTCGAGGAGAAGGGTCTCGACCAGTTGGTCGACGGCAACATGCAGCGCTGGTTCACGGAAGGCTTTCGGCAGCGTTCGCCGGAGACGATCGCCCACATGAAGAAGATGTTCGTCGCCACCGATCCGAAGGGCTATATCGCCTGCTGCCAGGCGATCATGGACATGGACATGCGCGCGAGCAATCCGCGCATCTCGGCGCCGACCATGGTGATCGTCGGCGCCCAGGATGCCGCCACCCCGCCCGCGGCCGGCGAAGCGATCCAGAAGCAGATCAAGGGCGCCAAGCTCGCCAGCCTCGACGCCGCCCATATCTCCAACATGGAGCAGCCGCAGGCCTACACCAAGGCCGTGCTGGATTTCATCTGGCGCCTGAGGTCGACCGCCATGGACGAGAAGGAACGCTACGAAAAAGGCATGGCGCAGCGCCGCAAGGTGCTGGGCAATGCCTGGGTCGACCGCGCCAACGCCAACAAGAGCGCCTTCACCGAGGAATTCCAGGAGTTCATCACCCGCGCCGCCTGGGGCGAGGTATGGACGCGCCCGCATTACGACGAGCGCACCCGCCGCATCCTGGTGATCGGCACCATGCTCGCGCTCGACAAGTGGGACGAGTTCAAGATGCACGTGCGCGCCGCGCTCACCGAGGGCGGCTTTTCCGCCGACGACATCAAGGAAATCATCCTGCAGCAGGCGATCTATTGCGGGGTGCCAGCCGCCAACCACGCTTTCAAGCTGGCCGGCGAGATCATCGCAGAGGTCGGCAAGAAACCGTAAGCGGATACGCGATCAGCGCGCCGGCCCGACGGCAGCGGCGCCGTCGCCGCGCATTTCCGCAATCGACTGCTGCAGGATGCGCATCGAGGAATAGAGGAACAGCGACGCCATCAGGCCGGCGACGACGAGGTCCGGCCAGCGCGTCTGCGTCGCCCATACCGCCGCTGCCGCCAGCATCACCGCGACATTGCCGATGGCGTCGTTGCGCGAGCACAGCCAGACCGAACGCACATTGGCGTCGCCGTCCTTGTAGCGCACCAGGATCAACACGCTGGCGAGATTGGCCAGCAAGGCGAGCACGCCGATACCGCCCATGATCTCGGCGCGCGGTAGACCGATGACGAGCACGTGGTAGGCGGTGACGCCCAGCACCCAGAACGCCATCAGCGACAGGCTCGCCGCCTTGCCCACCGCGGCCCAGGCGCGGGTGCGCAGCGACGTGCCGATCACCGCCAGGCTGATGGCGTAGGTTGCCGAGTCGCCGAGGAAATCGAGCGCATCGGCCTGCAGCGCACGCGAGCCGGCCATCGCGCCGGCGCCTATCTCGACCAGGAACATGGCCGCGTTGATGGCAATCACCAGCCACAGGCGCCGCCTGTAGTCGGCCGAGACGCCGTCGAATTTCACATCCTGTCCGCAGCAGTCGGCGCCCATGGATCCTCCTGGCCCCAATATGGGAGCCACCGGAGGTGTTACACAATCACACGGAACGTCACGGGCCGCCGGAATGAGGCCCATCTAAAGCGCGGCCGAAAGTGCGAATACGGAAGCGGCGCTACATATGGCCCATCTGGCTCAGCGCGCGCGCCACCTCGTTCAGCTTCTCGGCGGCGAAAAGCCCGGCCTCGTGCGCAACGAACCACGCCAGCGCGCCGCGTAGGCCCCAGAGCATGAGTTCGGCAATAACCCGATCTATCATGGTCCCGTCCCCCTCCGGATGACGCCACCCCCATGGTCGTCATCCGGTCCGCCGATCGCCGATAGCGGCGCCCGGCGGCTTAATCGTCAGGCATGGAAGCGCGGCGCTGCCCGCGTCAACGATGCGTCGAACGCCGCTCTCTCGATTTGAGGCTGCTCAGACTGCACCTCGACGCGCTCGGCCTTGCGCGCATAGCTGCGCTCAAGCAAACAAAGCGCGGCGGCAAGGGCGGCCAGCGACAATTGGATCGCGCTCTCGCGCACCAGTTCGGCGTTCTGCGACCACACCGCCGGACCGACCGAGGCGATGCTGATCACCACCACGAGGATCAAGCCGGCATCGAGGATCTCGCTGTCGGCCGTGCCGCTGATCAGGCTGCGGAAACGGTCGAGGATGTGCACCGCGCAGATGCCGGCGACCGCGAGCTTCAGCGTCGCGAAGAAAGCGGCGAGCTTGATCAGACCGACCGGCGTCAGATGGAAATAGCTGCCGATGGCGAACACGAACTGCGAGCGCCACACGTCCTCGAGCCCGTAGGTCGGCGAGGTCAGCATGCGCAGGGCTTCGTAGCCCCAGAACAACATGAAGTAGAGCGAGATCGCCAGGATCATCGCCACGGATACAGACGAGAGCTTACGCATGAGCACCTCCTTCGGTGGTGCTTCAGGCGTATTCGCATCAAATGCCGATTTCAAAACAAACCAAGCCTTTACCTTACCTGTTAGCCGCTTAACCAAGGAGCCTGTGAGTTCCATGTGGATAACGGCGATAGGCGCGGGCCTCAGTCGCCCCGGCCCTCGCGGAAGGCCTGCGGCGTGGTGCCGGTTTGCTTGCGGAAGAAACGCGTGAAGTGGGACGGATCGGAGAAGGCGAGATCGTAGGCGATCTCGTGGATCGGCTGGTTGGTAAACACGAGCTGGCGCTTGGCTTCGGTTAACACGCGCTGGCGGATCAAATGGCCGGCGGTGACGCCGCTCGCACGCTTCACATGATCGTTGAGCCGGTCGGCGGTCATCGCCAGCTTCTCGGCGTAGAAACTGATCAGCCGTTCATTACGGAAATGTTCGTCGATCAGCCGGCGCAACTGCTCCACTTGCGCGTCGGCGCGTGACAGCGTCACCGCGCCGCTGCGCGCGCGGCTCGCCGCCAGGCGCACCACTTCGATGGCGATCAGCGCCAAGAGCGCGCGCATCGCCAGCCGATAGCCTTCGCGCGCCAGCGAGCTTTCTTCCTCGAGCTCGGCGCACAGCGCCGACAGCCGCTTGGCTTCACCCAGATCCTTCAGCGGAACCAGCGGCTGCGCCGCCAGCGCCTTCAGCCGCGCCAACGCCTCGCCCGACTTGTCGCCGAGCGCGTCGGCGACGTCCTCGGTGAAGCTCACCACCCAGCCATCGGTGACCTGCGGCTTGAAGCGGAAGCCGTGCGCGATGGTGGCCGGCACCAGGATCGCCGCCGGCGCCGCGAACGGCACGATCGCTGTCTCGAAGCTCATCTCGCCGCCGCCCTGCTCGATCAGCAGCACCTGAAACAGGTTGCGGTGGCGGTGCGCGCGGATGGTCCAGTCGTGCACCGAGGAGCGCGAGCGAATAGTCTCGATATGGATGAAGTCGAACGCGGAATCGTCCGGCGGATCGCCGTAGAGATGGAACAGCGGAAGCGCAGGACTAGCCATAGGTCTAAGAATAGGCGAGCCGGCGGCCCCTGACTATCTGCTGTCGCGGATTTGACGTTCGATCCACGAAGAGCGGCGAGTCCTCAAACGAACTTCAAATCCAAAACCACACTAGAATCATAAAGTTGCTAGCGTCCTTTCGGGTCCGACGTTCGTACGGCGCAAGCTGAATAACCTGACGAAGCGCGAATTCGGGACACCGGCCCTGCGGCCATTTCACCGCTCAAAGCGGGCCCGGGCGCAGTGCAACATACCGCGCCCCGCCCGCGCGAACGGCGCGGCGCCGGCGCGCCGCGACTTAATCACATAGGATGAACTGGCAAACGTTGCCGCCTCCGTCCTCGCCTGTTAAGCCTTTCCAGGGCTTATACGGTTGTCGGCCGGGCAGCCATGCGGAAGGAAGGGGTCGCATGGATTATTTCCTCCAGCAGCTGATCAACGGCGTGACGCTCGGCGCCATCTACGGCCTCATCGCCATCGGCTACACCATGGTCTATGGCATCATCGGCATGATCAATTTCGCCCACGGCGACATCTTCATGATCGGCGCGTTCATCGCCCTCATCGCCTTCCTCTGCCTGGTCGCCATCGGCATCACCGCCGTGCCGCTCGCTCTCTTCCTGGTGCTGCTGATCGCCATGGCGCTGACCGCGCTCTACGGCTGGACCGTGGAGCGCTTCGCCTACCGGCCGTTGCGCCAGTCCTTCCGCCTGGCGCCGCTGATCTCGGCCATCGGCATGTCGATCGTGCTGGAGAACTACGCGCAGGTGGCGCAAGGCGCCCGCGTCAAGCCGCTGCCGCCGTTGATCCATGGCGGCTACACGCTGATGCAGCAGGGCGACTTCTCGGTGCAGCTGTCCAACGTGCAGATCATCGTGGTGGTCACCACGGTGGTGCTGATGGCGATCTTCTCCTGGCTGGTGGCGCGCACGCGGCTCGGCCGCGACATGCGCGCCTGCGAGCAGGATCTGAAGATGGCTTCGCTGCTCGGCGTCGACGTCAACCGCACCATCTCCTACACCTTCGTCATCGGCGCCGCGCTCGCCGCCGTCGCCGGCGTCATGCATCTGCTCTATTACGGCGTGATCGACTTCTACATCGGCTTCGTCGCCGGCGTGAAGGCGTTCACCGCCGCGGTGCTCGGCGGCATCGGCTCGCTGCCCGGCGCCATGCTGGGCGGCCTCCTGATCGGCCTGATCGAGACCTTCTGGTCGGCCTATTTCTCCATCGAGTACAAGGACGTCGCCGCCTTCTCCATCCTGGTCATCGTGCTGATCTTCCTGCCGACCGGCATTCTCGGCCGGCCGGAAGTGGAAAAGGTCTAAGAGAGAGCGCAACCGGCGTGTCGTCCTTGTCCGCCCCGAGCCCAAGCGCCGCTTCGATCTGGCCACCGCGCTCAAGCGCGCGCTGCTCGCCGCGTTGATCGCCTTCGGTCTGTTCTCGCTGATGATCGGCATCCGCACCCGCACCGGGCCGAACGGCGCGCTCGTGCTCAGCGGCCGGCCCGGCCTGCTGGCGATCATCGTGGGGATCGTCTTCGTCGGCGCCTTCGTGCGCGAGCTGATCCTCGGCGAGCGCGTGTTCGAGGTCGGCGCGATGTTGCCGTCTTCGTTGCGCACGCGCCTCGCACCTGCTGCCCGTGCTGGCGGCGCCGGTCATGCTCGGCTTTCGCGATTCTCGTGCCGATCGTCTTCTACCACAACCGCTACCTCCTCGATCTCGGCATCATGATCCTGACCTATGTGATGCTGGGCTGGGGCCTGAACATCGTGGTCGGTCTCGCCGGCCTGCTCGATCTCGGCTACGTCGCCTTCTACGCGGTCGGCGCCTATTCCTACGCGCTGCTGGCCGAGCATTTCGGCTTCTCGTTCTGGATCTGCCTGCCGCTCGCCGGCATCCTGGCCTCGTTCTGGGGCATCATGCTCGGCTTTCCGGTGCTGCGGCTGCGCGGCGACTATCTCGCCATCGTCACCATGGCCTTCGGCGAGATCATCCGGCTGGTGCTGTTCAACTGGCAGAAGCCTGACCCACGGCCCCGACGGCATCAGCGGCATCCCGCGGCCGAGCTTCTTCGGCCTGCCGTTCACCCGCGGCGACGGACGGCTTCGCGCACTTCTTCGGCCTGCAGTATTCCTACACGCACCGCATCGTCTTCCTCTACTACCTGATCCTGGTGCTGGCGCTGATCACCAACATGGTGACCATCCGCCTGCGCCGGCTGCCGATCGGCCGCGCCTGGGAAGCGCTGCGCGAGGACGAGATCGCCTGCCGCTCGCTCGGCATCAACACCACCAATACCAAGCTCACCGCCTTCGCCATGGGCGCGATGTTCGCCGGCTTCGCCGGTTCGTTCTTCGCCACCCGCCAGGGCTTCATCTCGCCGGAAAGCTTCACCTTCACCGAATCCGCCTTGGTGCTGGCCATCGTCGTGCTCGGCGGCATGGGCTCGCAGATCGGTGTCGCGGTTGCCGCGGCGGCGATGCTCGGCGGCTTCGAGTTCTTCCGCGAGTTCGCCCAGTTCCGCATGCTGGTGTTCGGCCTCGCCATGGTGCTGATCATGATCTGGCGCCCGCGCGGGCTGGTGGCGACGCGCACGCCCTCGATTTTCCTGGGCCGGGAGAAGGAAGTCGGCGCCGAGTTTGTCAGGCAGGCCCGCGCCAAAACCTGGACATGGAGGCGTGCGCGACATGACTGACGCCGCCGATACCATCCTGTCCGTGCAGCATCTGAGCATGCGCTTCGGCGGCCTGGTCGCGGTCGACGACGTCTCCTTCAACGCCAGGCGCGGCGACATCACCGCGCTGATCGGCCCCAACGGCGCCGGCAAGACCACCGTGTTCAACTGCATCACCGGCTTCTACAAGCCGACCGTCGGCATGATCCGCCTCACCCATGCCGACGGCAGCGCCTATCTGCTCGAGCGGCTGTTCGACTTCCGCATCAACAAGCTCGCGCGCGTCGCCCGCACTTTCCAGAACATCCGCCTGTTCCAGGGCATGACCGCGCTCGAAAACCTGATGGTGGCGCAGCACAATCGGCTGATGCGCGCCTCCGGCCTGACCGTGCTCGGCATGTTCGGGGTCGCCACCTTCACCGCCGCCGAACGGGCCGCCAAGGACAAGGCGCGCTACTGGCTCGACCGCATCGGCCTTATCGACCGCGCCGACGATCCGGCAGGCGCCCTGCCCTATGGCGCGCAACGCCGGCTCGAGGTCGCGCGCGCCATGTGCGCCGACCCGGTGCTCTTGTGCCTCGACGAGCCGGCCGCCGGCCTGAACGCACGCGAAAGCGCCGAGCTCAACGAATTGCTGCTGTTCATCCGCGCCGAGCACGCCACCTCGATCCTTCTGATCGAGCACGACATGTCGGTGGTGATGGAGATTTCCGATCACATCGTCGTGCTCGACTACGGCATCAAGATCGCCGACGGCGCGCCGCAAGCGGTGCGCGACGATCCCAAGGTGATCGCCGCCTATCTCGGCGTCGCCGACGAAGAGATCGACGACGCCCATGCGGAGGCCGGCCTATGAGCGCGCGTCGACAGCCACCGGCACCGGCCACGCCGCTGCTCTCGGTGCGCGGCGTGAAGACCTATTACGGCAACATCATCGCGCTCAAGGGCGTCGACATCGACATCCATCCCGGCGAGATCGTCGCCATGATCGGCGCCAACGGCGCCGGCAAGTCGACGCTGATGATGACCATCTTCGGCGATCCGCGCCCGCGCGAAGGCCAGGTGCTGTTCGAGGGCCGCGACATCACCGGCCTGCCCGCCCACGAAATCGCCCGGCTGCACATCGCGCAGTCGCCGGAAGGCCGCCGCATCTTCGGCCGCATGACGGTGATGGAAAACCTGCAGATGGGCGCCACCGTCACCGACGGGTCGCATTTCGAGGAAGACATCGCGCGCGTGTTCGAACTGTTCCCGCGCCTGAAGGAGCGCATGCACCAGCGCGGCGGCACGCTGTCGGGCGGCGAGCAGCAGATGCTGGCGATCGGCCGCGCGCTGATGAGCCGGCCGCGTCTGTTGCTGCTCGACGAGCCCTCGCTCGGCCTGGCGCCGCTCCTGGTCAAGCAGATCTTCGACGCCATCCGCGAGCTCAACGAGCGCGAAAAGCTCACCGTGTTCCTGGTCGAGCAGAACGCCTTTCATGCGCTCAAGCTCGCGCATCGCGGCTATGTCATGGTCAACGGGCTGATCACCATGTCGGGCCCGGGCCGCGAATTGCTGCAGCGGCCGGAAGTGCGCGCCGCCTATCTGGAAGGCGGACGGCATTGAAATGAGGCAGCCCCGGCCATGACCGCGCTCTACGCCACTGAATCCTGGGCTGCAGGTCCTGATGGTGACCGGCATCATCGGCGGCGGCGCCGCGGTGCTCGCCGGCCGCGCCATCGCCTCGACCTGGCGGCCCTATTGGTACGTGATCGTCTATATGCTGCTGCTCGGCGCCGGCGTGCGCTTTCTGCATTTCGCGCTGTTTCGGCCCACATCCTGGCGCTGGAGTCCTACCTGGCGGACACCGCTCTACCTGGTGGCGGCCGCCTCGATTTCGTTCCGGATGACCCGCACCAACCAGATGGCGCGGCAATATCCCTGGCTCTACGAGCGCACCGGCCCCTTCACCTGGCGCGAGCGCAGCCCGCGGGCGAAAATTCGGCTTAGCGAACAACTGCGGGTGATGACTTCCGGCAAATTCTGAGAGAATGATACCAATTGCACGGGCTTTTGCCGTTGCGGGTCGCAGGTCCCGCCACGCTGACCTCGCTTAAGATCCTTCCCTGCTAAGAGGAGCGTATCATGAAAATGTTGCGGCTAACTGGATTGGCAGCCGGCCTGTCGCCTCGCGCTTGCCGGCGCGGCTTCGGCTGCGGACATCACGATCGGCGTCGCCGGTCCGCTGACCGGGCAATACGCCACGTTCGGCCAGCAGTTCAAGAACGGCGCCACCCTCGCGATCGCCGACATCAACGCCGCCGGCGGCGTGCTCGGCAAGAAGATCAAGATGGACATCCAGGACGACGCCTGCGATCCGAAGCAGGCGCGTTCCGTGGCCGAAAAGCTGGTCGGCGCCAACGTGCCGGTCGTGATCGGCCACTTCTGCTCGGGCTCGTCGATTCCGGCTTCCGACGTCTATGCCGACGCCGGCGTGATCGAGATCACGCCCGCCTCGACCAACCCGAAGTTCACCGAGCGCGGCATGTGGAACCTGTTCCGCGTCTGCGGCCGTGACGATCAGCAGGGCGAGGTCGCCGGCAACTACATCGCCGCGCACTACAAGGGCAAGAACATCGCCATCGTGCACGACAAGCAGACCTACAGCCAGGGCCTCGCCGACCAGGTGAAGAAGACGCTCGACAAGAAGGGCGTGAAGATCAAGATGATGGAGGCCTACGGCAAGGACGACAAGGACTTCAACGCGCTGGTTTCGCGCATGAAGGCCAATACGATCGACGTCGTCTATGTCGGCGGCTATCACACCTCGGCCGGCCTGATGCTGCGCCAGATGCGCGTCGCAAGGGCTCAAGGCGCAGATGATCTCCGGCGACGCCATCGCGACCGACGAATTCTGGTCGATCACCGGCGATGCCGGCGCCGGCATGATGTTCACCTTCGGTCCCGATCCGACCAAGCGCCCGGTCGCCGCCGCGGTGGTGAAGCGCTTCAAGGACAAGGGCATCAACCCGGAGGGCTATACGCTCTACACCTACGCCGCCATCCAGATCTGGGCGCAGGCCGCCAAGAAGGCCAAGACCACCGATCCCAAGAAGGTCGCGGCCGAGATCCACAAGGGCAAGTGGGACACCGTGCTGGGCCCGATCGGCTACGACAAGAAGGGCGACATCACCCGCCTCGACTACGTGTTCTACGACTGGAAGAAGGGCGGCAAGTACGAGGAGATGTCGCAGTAAGCGACCGGTTCAATCGACCGAACGACGAGAAGCCCGCCGGTTCCGGCGGGCTTTTCATTTGGATCAGCCGATCTTGCCCAGCCCCGGAAACATCTCCAGCAGCCACACGCTCATCTGGTTGACGCTGCCGGTGAGGAAGGCGATGCCGGTGAGCACCAGCAGCGCGCCCATCGCCTGCTCGACGCGGTGCAGATAATTCTTGAAGCGCGCCAGGAACGCCGCGAACGGCTCGATGGCGAAGGCCGCGATGACGAAGGGAATGCCGAGGCCCAGCGAATAGACCGCCAGCAGCCCGGCGCCCCTGGCCACCGTCTGCTCGGAGGCCGCCACCGCCAGGATCGCCGCCAGGATCGGCCCGATGCAGGGCGTCCAGCCAAAGGCAAAGGCCAGCCCGATCACATAGGCGCCCCACAGGCCGACCGGCTTGGCGACCTCCAGCCGCTTCTGCCGGTGCAGGAAGGCGATCGGCGTGATGCCGAGGAAGTGCAGCCCCATGACGATGATCGACCACGCCGGCGACGATGCCGAGCGGGTGGGAATAGGCGCGGATCACGCGAGCCGATGACGCTGGCGCTCGCGCCCAGCGCCACGAACACGGTGGAAAAGCCGGCGACGAACAGCAGCGCGGCGGCCACCGTCTCGCGCTTGACCTGGCGCTCCGGCTCCTGGTCGGCGAAGCGCTCGAGCGAGGTGCCGGCGAGGAACACCAGATAGGGCGGCACCAGCGGCAGCACGCAAGGGGAGAGGAAGCTGACCAGGCCGGCGACGAGCGCGGCCGCGAGGGTGACGTCACTATGCATGGGAACCGATATGCCTGTTCAAGTGCCGTGATGGCAATAAGACAAGTGTGGCAATGGCAAGGTTGCCCTGACCGCGATGGCGCGAATGTGATAAGAGGTTGATAAGGCCCCGTCATTCGGGGCGCGAAGCTGAGCGAACCGCATGGCGCCAGCACGCAACCTGATCACCGATATTCCCGGCGTGCGGGTCGGCCATGCCGGCGACGCCGCGCTCGGCTCCGGCTCGACCGTGGTCGTGTTCGACACGCCGGCGGTCGCCAGCGATCGACGTGCGCGGCGGCGGGCCCGGCACCCGCGAGAGCGCCCTGCTCGACCCGGCGCAGACCGTGGAAGGCATCGACGCCATCGTCATCTCCGGCGGCTCCGCCTTCGGGCTCGACGCCGCCTCCGGCGTGCAGGCCTATATGCGCGAGCAGGGCCGCGGCTTCGCCATCGCGAGGCGCGCGTGCCCATCGTGCCGGCGGCGATCCTGTTCGATCTGCTGGCCGGCGGAAACAAGGACTGGGGCCGCTACCCGCCCTATCGCGAGTTCGGCTACGAGGCGGCGAAGACGCGCGGCCGCCGACTTCGCGCTCGGCAGCGTCGGCGCCGGCCTGGGCGCCACCACCGTCAGCCTCAAGGCGCGGCGTCGGCTCGGCCTCGGCGACGACGGCCGGCGGCATCACCGTCGGCGCGCTCGTCGCCGTCAACGCCGCCGGCACCGTGACCATCGGCGACGGCCCGCATTTCTGGGCGGCGCCTTTCGAGCAGGATAACGAATTCGGCGGCCGCGGCTGGCCGGACACGTTCACCGCCGACGATCTCGCCTACCGCAGCAAGGGCGCGCCGGGCGCCAACACCACGCTCGCCGTCATCGCCACCGACGCGCAACTCACCAAGGCGCAAGTCAACCGCCTCGCCGTGATCGCGCAGACCGGTCTCGCGCGCGCGATCTATCCGGTGCACACGCCGCTCGACGGCGACGTGGTGTTCGCCGCCGCGCACCGGCGACAAGCCGCTGGCCGATCCGGTCTACGGCTTGAGCGAGCTCGGCATGCTGGCGGCCAATGTGCTGGCGCGCGCGGTGGCGCGCGGCGTCTACGAGGCGACCGCGCTGCCGTTTCCCGGCGCGCTGCCGAGCTGGAAGGACAAGTTCGGCGGTTGAGCCTTACCTCAAGTCGCGTTCGCGGCCGGCGACGCGCGTTTCACCAGGACGCGACTTCCGACCGCGATCGCCACCGCCACCACGATCAGCATCGCCGCCACCGCGAACGTGATCTGCATGCCGGTCGTGACGGCCTGCGGTTGCGCCGCCGCCACGTTGGCCGTGCCCGAGGCGAACGCGAACACCGCGCCCATGACCGACGCCCCGGTGATGAGCCCGAGATTGCGCGACAGGCTGAGCATGCCGGAGATGACGCCGCGCTGGTCCGGGCCGACATCCACCATGACGACCGTGTTGTTGGCGGCCTGGAAGAGCTGATAGCCGGGGCTCAAGATGGCGATGGAGGCAATATAGCCGGCGGTGCCGAACATCGCGGGCAGCATGGACAGGGCCAGCGAGCCGGCCGCCATCCCGATAAGGCCGGCAACGATCATGAACCGCGCGCCCAGGCGGTCGACGATACGACCGGCCACGACACCGCTGAGCGCGGAGACGATGGGACCGGTCGACATCACGAGCCCGACCATGGCCGCGTCGAGCCCGAGCGCGCGGGCGAGATAGAAGGGCCCGACGACGAAGGTCGTCATGATCACCGTCGCGACCAGCATGTTGGTGACGAGGCTCGCGCTCAACTGCGGATCGCGGAACACCCGCAATCGGATCAGCGGCGATTGCGCCCTCGCCTCGACGAGGACGAACAGCACGGCACCGACAGCCGCCGCCAGGAGCAAGCCGATATTGAACAGGCCGAATTGGCCGCGGCCGCTCGTCATGGCGAGCGCGTAAGCCGCCAGCGTCAGCGCCAGCAGCAGCGTGCCGAGACGGTCGAAGCCGGCGCGCGCGGTTCCCGCCGCGCGACGCTCGGTCGGCAGATAGCGGTACGCCAGACCGAACGCCAGCAGGCCGAGCGGAACGCCGACGAAGAAGATCGCCCGCCATCCGAATGCGGCGATGAGCATGCCGCCGAGCGAGGGACCGGACGCGGTGCCGACCGCGGACATGGTGCCGAGCAGCCCCATGGCACTGCCGGTTCTGGCCTTCGGCACGATCTCGCTGACGAACGCGATGGTGAGCGCCATCATGACCGCCGCGCCGAGCCCCTGCGCCGCGCGCGCCGCGATCAGCAGAGAGAGCGTCGGCGCGATGCCGCACAACACCGAGGTCGCGGTGAACAAGGCGATGCCGGCCAGCAGCAGCCGGCGGCGGCCGACGACGTCGCCGAGGCGGCCGACGCTGACGATCAGCGTGGTGATGGCGAGCAGATAGGCCAGGACGATCCACTGGACCTGCTGGAAGGAGGCGGCGAACGCCTGGGCGAAGGTCGGCAGCGCGACATTGGCGATGCTGGTGCCGAGGGAGGACAGCAGCAACGATAGGCAAAGGCTGGCGAGCGCCCAGCGACCCGCGGCGGTCGGTGCCGCGTCCGCACCGGCGGCCTCGTTTTTCTCGATGGCGACTGGCTTCAACATGAACTCCGTTGTCCGATGGCTCGGGAAGCGAGCCCGGCAGACACCTAGTCCCGCCCCTCACATGGCGGAATACGCACGATTTGCATTTTATCATTGCGTCTGACGCCACATCACGGACTGAGCCGTGCTAGGGTCGGTCCATGCCCAGACCCGATCTCAATCTGCTGTTCACCCTCGACGTGCTGCTGGCGGAAGGCAGCGTGGCGCGCGCCGCCCGGCGCTTGCGGCTGAGCCCCTCCGCCATGAGCCGGGCGCTGGCGCGCTTGCGCGAGACGACCGGCGACCCGCTGCTGGTCAGGGCCGGACGCGGTCTCGTCCCAACGCCGCGCGCGCTCGAGCTGCGCGACCGGGTCGGCCGGCTCGTGCAGGACGGCGAAGCGGTGCTGCGCCCGGCCGAGGTGCTCGACCTCAAGCAGCTCACGCGCACGTTCACGATCCGCGCGAGCGAAGGCTTCGCGGAAACCTTCGGACCGAGCCTCATTGCCCGCCTCGAAAAGGACGCGCCGGGCGTGCGCCTGCGGTTCATGCAGAAGCCGAACAAGGACAGCGCGCCGCTGCGCGAAGGCGCCGTCGATATGGAATTGGGCGTGATTGGCGCAACGACCGGTCCGGAGATCCGGACGCTGGCCTTGTTCCGCGACCGTTTCATCGGCGCCGTGAAAAAGGGTCACCCGCTGAGCAAGGGCAAGATCACGCCCGCGCGCTACGCGGCCGGCCGGCACGTGCTGGTCTCGCGGCGCGGTCTCGACCGGGGACCGATCGACGAAGCGCTGGCGCCGCTCGGGCTTGAACGCAAGATCGTCACGATCGTCGGCGGCTTTGCGATGGCGCTGGCACTGGCGCGGGACACCGACCTGATCGCCACCGTTCCCGAACGGGGAACGCAAAGCCTCCGCAAGGGAATGCATAGCTTTCCGCTGCCGGTCGCCACGCCGGAGGTGACGGTGTCGTTGCTCTGGCACCCGCGGCTCGACGCCGATCCGGCGCATCGCTGGCTGCGCGGCTGCATCCGGAACGCCTGCGCCGCGCCGCGCAGGTGACGCGCCCGCTACAGGAACCGCTCCGCCGCGTAAGCCGCCGGATCGCAGAACGGCGTCTCGCCCGCCATCATCTCAGCCCAGCAGCACGCCGGTGATGGGCCCGAGCGTCAGGCCCCAATGGGCGTGGCCGATCGCCAGCCACACGCCGTTGATGCCCGGCGCGCGGCCGATGACGGGGCGCGAATCCGGAAAGCACGGCCGCGAACCCAGCCAGGTCTTGTCGTCGGCGCGCTCGCCGAGCGGAAACAGCTTGCGCGCCTGCGGCATCAGCCGGTCGAACTGCACCGGCGTCGGCTGAGCATCGCGCGCGGCGAACTCGGCGCCGGTGGTGAGCCGGATGCCCTGCTCCATCGGCGTGATCAGATAGCCGTAGTCCACGTCGACCACCGGCCGCGCCAGCGCGGCGTTGCCTTGGGCGCGGAAGTGCCGGTGATAGCCGCGCTTGAACGCCATCGGCAGCTTCAGCCCCATCGGCTCCAGCAGATCCGGCGCCCACGGCCCGAGCGCCACCACCACTTCGCTCGCAGTCGACGCCGCCTTCGTTGGTCTCCACCCGCCAGCGATGGCCATTGCGATGCAGCGTGCGGGCGTCGCCGTCGAACCGTGACGCCGCCGAGCGCGGCAAAGCGCGCGGCGTAGCGCTGCGTCACGGCATAAGGATTGCTGAGGCTCGCCGCCTTCGGCCAGAACACCGCGCGCTTGAACACCGGATGGAGCGACGGCTCCAGCTTCTGCGCGCCGGCGGCGTCGAGCGCGTCGAGCGGCAGGCCGAACTCCTTGGCGAGATCGAATTCGCGCCTGCAGCGCGTCGAAGGCGCGCTCGTCGCGATAGAGCTTCATCCAGCCGGTCTTGCGCAGGTATTGCGTGGCGCCGGATTCCTGCATCAGCGTCTCGTGCTCGGCGAGCGCGCGCGCAAACAGCGGCCGGTTCGCCCGCGCGTTCTCCGCCAAGCGCTCCGGCGTAGAATTGGCGCGGAACTCCAACAGCCACGGCGCCACCTTCGGCAGGTACGCCAATG
The DNA here is from genome assembly GCA_963829785.1 of uncultured Pseudomonadota bacterium. Taxonomy (GTDB): domain Bacteria; phylum Pseudomonadota; class Alphaproteobacteria; order Rhizobiales; family Xanthobacteraceae; genus Pseudolabrys. The sequence goes on from CAWHJZ010000022.1 coordinate 145,645, forward strand.
ATAATTGGCGTCGCTGGCCCGCTTGAGCGCCACCCGCATCAGCGCCGTCAGACGCGACGGAAACGCCGGCGGCAGGATGGTTGAGCCCTCGATGACGCCGGAATTGCCGTAGGAGGTCTGCTTCGCCCACGCCGCCGCGGTCGACCAGCGCGACCGACAGCCCGCGCTTGGCCAGTTGCAGCGCGACCGAGACGCCGACAATGCCGGCCCCCAGAACGATGGCGTCGGTACGAGCCATGAATTCTCCCTTTCACCTCTCCCCGCGTGCGGAGCGAGGGACAAAGCGCCTCCAGTAGATCGCCGCTCTTGAAGGCGCTATCAAGGCCCAAGACACTGCCGGGAGTCGATTTGCTCATGAAATTGCTGGCGCCGTTTGCGGCCGCGCTTTCGCTCATCGGTCGCCTCGGCACGCTGATCGCCGCCGGCTCGATCTTCGTCGGCATCGCCGCGCCGGGACTGGCCGCCGCCTTCAAGCCCTATCTCGGTCCCGCCATCGTCGTCATGCTGATCCTCGCCTTCCTGCGCGTCGATCCGGCGGATCTGCGCCGCCACTGGACGCGGCCGGGCTTGACCGCCGCGGCGGTCGCCTGGTCGATGCTGGTTGTGCCGACGGTGCTGGGCACGCTCGCCCTTGCAGCCGGCCTCGGTCACCGCATGCCCGGGCTTTACTTCATTCTGGTGCTGCAATTTTCGGCGCCCGGGCTGATGTCTTCGCCGGCGCTTGCCGCCCTGCTCGGCCTCGATGTGGCGCTCACACTCGCGAGCCTCATCGCCACCGCGGCGATTGTGCCGCTGACCGCGGGCCTGTTCACGTATCTATTTCTCGGCAAGGCGCTGATCTCACCCCTCGGCTTCGGCCTTATGCTGTTCGCCTACATCGCCGGCAGCGCGCTGGCCGCCACGGTCATCCGTGGTCTCGCCGGCCGCGCCTTCATCGAGACGCAGCGCCTGCAGATCGACGGCTTGAGCGTGGTCGCTTTCGCGTACTTCGCAATCGCCGCCATGGACGGCGTCACCGCGCATCTCATGTCAAACCCGTGGCTGGTTTTCGGCCTGACCGCGCTCGCCTTCGCGCTGGCGCTCGGCCTGATCGCTGTCACGGCCCTGGTGTTCCGCCCGGCCGGCCGTGCCCGCGCGCTGGCGATCGGGTTGATCACCGGCAACCGCAATATCGGCCTCATGCTGGCCGCCACCGGTTTCGCGGCGCCTGACGTGTCCTGGCTTTATTTCGCGCTCGCCCAGTTGCCGATCTATCTATTGCCGCATCTGCTCAAGCCGCTGGCGCGGCGGGCGCAGCAACAGTCGGATTAGAAGCGCCGGCCTAGGCGACGGTCGAGGCCGCTGTGCTCGTGTTCGCCTTCGCGGTGAGTTGCGACTGCATCTTGATCAACTGCTCAAGCAGATTGGCCTGCTGCGTTCCGCCCGTCTTGCCAACCGCGCCACTGCTTGCCGCCGGCGTGGTCATGCTCACGGTACTGCCATCGGCATAGGTGATGGTCGTGGTGCTGGAGCCGTCCGAATTGGAGGCGGTCTTGGTGCTGGCGCCGGTGAAGTCGGTGGAATTCAGCAGCGCCGACAGCCCGTTCTGCCGGGCGCTGCGCGAATGATGATCGCGCCGCGCGGGCACCAGTTCACCTTTGCTGATGCTGCCGTCCTTGTCGGCGTCGATTTCGGCAAACATCCTGTCGACGGTTGAGGTATCGACGCCCGCTTTGCTGAGCGTGCTTTCGAATTCGCCTTTGCTGATCTTGCCGTCGTTGTCCTTGTCGATGCGCCCGAACAGGCCGCCCTTCTGCTTGGTGCCGTCCTGCCCCTGCAAGGCAATCAGCGTTGCCAGCGTGCCCTGCGACAGCGGCGCGGCACCCTGGCCCGAGCCGGCGACCGCCTTTGACGGCTCACCGCTCTTGCCGGTCAGCGCATCCCCGAGCGACGACAGCAGATTGCCGCCCGTTTTCGTCGCGTTGCCGGCGCCACTCGATTGCAGCACCGAGTTCAACAGCGACAGCGCACCGCCCGCGGCACCGATCAACGGAAACATGACCCCTGCGCTCCTTGTCACGCCGGCGTGGCCGGCGGACTTCATCTCGCGCCATTCGCCTCGCAAGAGCCGCGCCAGCCGGCACACAGGGCGAAAAACCCCCGCCGCCATTGCACTTGTCCACAGGCGGCGCGCCGCCGCCGCCCACCCTTGGCCCGCTTAACCCGGCAAATTTTGCCGGTTTCCGGGGTAAATTTGCCGGCCCGCCGACGCCGGCGGCTTGCGTTGCCCGCCGCCCCGCCGCGTGTTACCCGACTGCCCTCCGCCTAGAGGATGACAGACGATGCGTCCGCTCCTGATCGCCCCCTCGATCCTGTCCGCCGATTTCGCCAAGCTCGGCGAGGAAGTGCGCGCCATCGAGGCCGCCGGCGCCGACTGGATCCATGTCGACGTGATGGACGGTCATTTCGTGCCCAACATCTCCATCGGCCCGATGGTGGTGCAGGCGATCCGCCCGGTCACGCAGAAGCCGTTCGACGTGCATCTGATGATCAGCCCGTGCGATCCTTATCTGGAAGCCTTCGCCAAGGCCGGCTCCGACATCATCACCGTGCATGTCGAAGCGGGCCCGCACGTGCACCGCTCGCTGCAGGCGATCCGCGCGCTCGGCAAGAAGGCGGGCGTCACCCTCAATCCCGGCACGCCGGTCGCGACGCTGGAAAACCTCATCGACCTGGTCGATCTGGTGCTGGTGATGTCGGTCAATCCCGGCTTCGGCGGCCAGAGCTTCATCAAGTCGCAACTCGACAAGATCGCCGCCGTGCGCGCGCTCTGCGGCGGCCGGCCGATCGACATCGAGGTCGACGGCGGCGTGACGCCGGACAATGCCGCCGATGTCGTGCGCGCCGGCGCCAACGCGCTGGTCGCCGGCTCCGCCGTGTTCAAGGGCGGCAAGTACAAGGAAAATATCGACGCCATCCGCAACGCGGCCATGCTCGCGCGCGGAGAAGCGGCGTGAAGCCTCTCTCCCTCATGGTGAGTGGCAAAGGACGAAAGCGCTGAAATGATCCCACGCTATTCCCGCCCCGAAATGACCGCGATCTGGTCGCCGGAGACCAAGTTCCGCATCTGGTTCGAGATCGAGGCGCACGCCGCCGACGCCATGGCCGAACTCGGCATCGTGCCGAAGGAAGCGGCCAAGACAATCTGGGAAAAGGGCAAGGCCGCCACATTCGACGTCGCCCGCATCGACGCCATCGAGGCGGAGGTGAAGCACGACGTCATCGCCTTCCTCACGCACCTGTCGGAAATCGTCGGGCCGGAAGCGCGCTTCGTGCACGCCGGCATGACCTCCTCCGACGTGCTCGACACCTGCTTCAACGTGCAGCTCGTGCGCGCCGCCGACATCCTGCTCGCCGACGTCGACGCGCTGCTCGCCGCGCTCAAGCGCCGCGCCTTCGAGCACAAGGACACGGTCACCGTCGGCCGCTCGCACGGCATCCATGCCGAGCCCACCACCTTCGGCCTCAAGCTCGCGCAAGCCTATGCCGAATTCGCGCGCGGCCGCGAACGGCTGCGTCGCCGCGCGCAAGGAAGTCGCCACCTGCGCCATCTCCGGCGCGGTCGGCACCTTCGCCCAGGTCGATCCGCGCGTCGAAGAACATGTCGCCAAGGCCATGGGTCTCGCGGTCGAGCCGGTCTCCACGCAGGTCATCCCGCGCGACCGCCACGCCATGTTCTTTGCCACGCTCGGCGTCATCGCCTCCTCCATGGAACGGCTCGCGACCGAAATCCGCCATCTGCAGCGCACCGAAGTGCTGGAGGCCGAAGAGTTCTTCTCCGAAAAGCAGAAGGGCTCCTCCGCCATGCCGCACAAGCGCAATCCGGTGCTGTCGGAAAACCTCACCGGCCTGGCCCGCATGGTGCGCTCTTACGCCCTGCCCGCCATGGAGAACGTGGCGCTCTGGCACGAGCGCGACATTTCGCATTCTTCGGTCGAGCGCATGATCGGCCCCGACGCCACGGTGACGCTCGACTTCGCGCTGGCGCGGCTGACCGGCCTCGTCGACAAGCTGCTGGTCTATCCGGCGACCATGCAGAAAAATTTGGACAAGCTCGGCGGCCTGATCCATTCGCAGCGCGTGCTTGATCGCGCTGACGCAGAAGGGCGTGCCGCGCGAGGACGCCTATCGCCTGGTCCAGCGCAACGCCATGAAGGTGTGGGGTGGCGAGAGCAACGACTTCCTCGGCCTGCTCAAGGCCGATCCGGACGTTTGCGCGAAGCTGAGCGACAAGGAGCTCGAGGCCAATTTCGACCTCGACTACCACCTCAAGCACGTCGACACGATCTTCAAGCGGGTGTTCGGCGCATGATCCCGAAAAGTGGGAACCGGTTTTCGGACAAGATCATGCGCAATAAAGAGAGCGCCTGAGCGTATGCGCGACGCCACGGCCGATTATGATTTCCTCATCCTGCCGGGCCTGAGCAATTCCGGCGTCGATCATTGGCAGTCCTATTGGAGCCTGGCCTTCCGCAACAGTTCACGCGTCTTGCAGGACGAATGGGACAACCCCGAGCTTGGCCCCTGGCTTTCCCGGCTCGACGCGGCGATCGCCGGCGGTACGCGGCCGGCGGTGCTGATCTGCCACAGCCTCTCCTGCTCGCTCGCGGCGCACTGGGCGGCGCGCAATGACAAGGGCCGCGTGGTCGCGGCCTTTGTCGTCGCGCCGGCCGACGTGGAATCCGACGACCGCACGCCGGAGTCGACACGCAGTTTCGCGCCGATCCCGCGCGCGCCCTTTCCGGTGCCAACATTGGTGGTCGCCAGCACCGACGACCCTTACGTCAGCTTCGAGCGCGCGCAAGGCTTCGCTGAAAGCTGGGGCGCGGATTTCTGCAATGCCGGCGCGCTCGGCCACATCAACTCGGAATCAAAGCTCGGCTTCTGGCCGCAAGGCCTGTTGATGCTCGGCCAATTGCTGGCGCGCGTCGAATCTTGAGCGCGCCAGCCTCGCGCATCAGTGACGATAGCGCCGATGGTGACCATAGTATCGCCCGTGACGGTAGGGCCGATGGCCCCAACGCGGGCCAACGCCGAAGCCGAAGGTGACCACCGGCGGCGGCGCAACATAGACCCGCGGCGGCGGCGCAGCCGCATAACGCGGACCGCCGAGATCGAGATAGCTACGGCTGGCGAAGCCATCGCCGCCACGCCACGCGACGCGGCACCAGCCGCCGCCGCAATCGACCACGTTGACGGTCGCGCCGCCCGGCAACACGGTGATAACGCCAAAATTGGTACCGGGTCCGCTGCGCAAATTGAGATCGCCGGTCACCAGGGCCGGCGCCGCGGAGGCCGCGCCCGCCGAAATCAGCAAGAGCCCGGCCGCTAACGCTAAATGTTTAATTTGCATGATCAAATCCCATTCCGCTCTTGTGTCGCGCCCCACATGACGTATCAACGGTCGGCGGCAGGGTATTCCGGCTGCGACCCATTGTCGCCGTCTTTCGTCCCTTTCTTAGGTCGCGAAACGTTGAACGAGTCTCCGCCACGTCCCGCTCTCATCGTCCCTGCGCCATGTCCACCGCCGATCCCGCGACTATCTTGATCTTCGACTCCGGTCTCGGCGGCCTCACCGTGTTCCGTGAGGTCGCCGCTGCGCGGCCCGACGCACGCTTCGTCTATGTGGCGGACGACACCGGCTTCCCCTACGGCGATCTCGCCGAGGACGCGCTGATCGCGCGCGTGCGCACGCAATTGGGCAGCGCGATCGCGCGACACGCGCCCGACCTGGTGGTGATCGCCTGCAACACGGCATCGACCCTGGCGCTCGGCGATTTGCGCGCGCATTTCGACGTGCCCTTCGTCGGCACCGTGCCGGCGGTCAAGCCGGCCTGCGCGCAATCGGCAACCAAGCGCATCGCGGTGCTGGGCACGCTGGCCACCGTCAGCCGCGAATATACCCACGCGCTGATCCGCGAGTTCGCCGCCGCTTGCGCCGTCGATCTGGTCGGCTCGCCGCGGCTGGCGCCGCTGGCGGAAGCGTCTCTTGCCGGCGAGCCGGTCGACGACGCCGAAATCGCAAGAGAGATCGCGCCCTGCTTTGTCGACAAGGACGGCCGCCGCACCGACGCGGTGGTGCTGGCCTGCACGCACTATCCGTTGCTGCTCGACCACTTCCGCAAATTGGCGCCCTGGCCGGTGACCTGGCTCGATCCGGCGCCGGCGATCGCGCGCCGCGTTGCCGATCTGTTGCAGGCGCGTCCACGCACGGACACGCCCGCGCCGCCGCCGCAGATCGTGTTCACGTCGGGCAAGACTCCGCCGCCAAAGCTGAAGGCGGCATTGACGGGGTTCGGTTTCTAGCACCAAGCCCCACAACCTAATTAAGACTGTCAAATCAAGGCACTTAGCCCCATTTTTGGTGCACACTTGACAACATACCAACCGGTCGGTATGTACTCTGGTCAAAGAGGATCGCCATGCCCCGACCGACCCCAAAGACGGACGCAAGAACCAAGCTGCTGGACGCCGCGCTGTCGGTGATCCGCACCAAGGGTTACTCGGCAACATCGGTCGATGAATTGTGTGCGGCAGCGGGCGTCACCAAGGGCGCCTTCTTCCATCATTTTAAGAGCAAGGACGCGCTTGGTGTCGCGGCGGCCGACTACTGGTCCGAGATGACCGGGGCGCTGTTCAAAGATGCCCCCTATCACGACCATGACGACCCGCTGGATCGCGTCCTGGCCTATGTCGCCTTCCGCAAGGCGCTGCTGCAAGGCGGCGTGCCGGATTTCACCTGTCTCGTCGGCACCATGGTGCAGGAAACCTACGAGACGGCGCCTGCCATCCGCGAAGCCTGCAAACGCAGCATCACAGATCATGCCGCAACGCTGGAAGCTGATATCGAAGCGGCGATGCGCGCGCGGAAAATGGCGCCCGATTGGACCGCGAAATCTCTCGCGCTGCACACGCAGGCCGTCATCCAGGGCGCGTTCATTCTCGCCAAGGCCACGGGCGGCGCGGAGATCGCTGCAGACAGCATCGATCATCTGCACCGCTACATCGAGATGCTGTTCGCTTCAACGTCTGACAATCGAAAGACCTGACACGAAGGGAGATCGTCATGCCCAATACAGTTCGTTTTCATCGCGTCATCGCAACGCGGCCTGAGAAGGTCTATCGGGCGTTCCTCGAACCGGATGCCGTCGCGAGTTGGCTGCCGCCCTACGGGTTCCTCTGCACCGTTCATGAGCTGGACGCCAAGGTCGGCGGCAAGCACAGAATGACGTTCCGGAATTTTACGACCGGCAATGGACACTCCTTCGGTGGCACCTACGTCGAACTCGTTCCGGCCGAGCGGCTGGTCTACACGGACAAATTCGACGACCCCAACCTGCCTGGCGAGATGAAGGTGACCGTGACGCTGAAAGCCGTTTCGGTCGGCACGGAAATGACAATCATGCAGGAAGGTATCCCCGACTTGATCCCGGTCGAGGCCTGCTATCTCGGCTGGCAGGAATTCGCTGGACAAGCTGACAAAGCTGGTCGTGCCCGAAATCAATCAGTAGCCATCGGCGCCCGCGCACGCCCTTGGGCGAGCCGCCCAACTTGTTCATCCACAGACACTACGCAACGAATACGGGGAGAACGGCCCATGAAAAAGATCAGGGTCCTCGAACAAATTTCGCTGGACGGCGTGATCCAGGCGCCCGGCGGCCCCAACGAAGATGTGGACGGTGGCTACGCATATGGTGGCTGGGTCGTGCCGCATGCCGACCCAGCCGTGGGACAAGCTATCCGTGCAGCCCATGGCAAGACCTTCGATCTGCTGCTGGGACGCCGCACCTACGATATCTGGAGCGACTATTGGCCGAAAGCCGAGAACAGTCCAATGGCAGACAGTCTGAACGCGGCGACGAAATACGTCGCGACCCACAGACCGGACAGTCTTGGATGGGGGCCGGCCGAGGATCTTGGACCGGACATCGTCGAGGGCATTCGCCGCATCAAAGCGAAGAACGGGCCGGACCTAATCGTCTGGGGCAGCTCGACCCTGACGCCTGTGCTGCTCGAACACGGGCTTGCCGACGAGATCTTGCTGCTTGTTTTTCCGGTTCTGCTGGGCAAGGGCAAACGTTTCTTTTCGGATGGAGCCCCGCCACGCGAACTCGCGCTCGTCGACACCAAGGCTGCATCCTCGGGCGTACTCATCAACACGTATCGGCCCGTCGGACCGTTGCGGAGCGGATCCTTCGCAGAGCCGCCCGTCTGAGTCGATGCCCAAGACGCAAGATCGCACCGCATCCGGTCTTTGACGGTGATCGTCAGGCCGAGACGAAATCCACCCCGACCCAGCAACAGAAAGGAAATTCAGTCATGTCAGCGGAGAAGATCACGGTCGAAACGACGGTCTCGGCGCCCATCGAGAAGGTGTGGAGCGCTTACACCACCCCCGAACACATCAAACAATGGAATGCCGCATCCGACGACTGGCACACCACCGCCGCAACCGTGGACCTGCGCAACGGCGGATCGTTCTCTTCCCGTATGGAAGCCAAGGACGGCAGCATGGGCTTCGATTTTGCCGGAACCTACACGAACATCGAGAAGCACAAGCTGATCGAATACACGTTCGGCGACCGTTCGGGGCGCGTCGAATTTGTCCCGAGCCAAGATGGTGTCGCGGTCCGCGTGACCTTTGATGCGGAGACGGAGCACTCGCTCGAACAACAGCGCGCAGGCTGGCAAGCCATACTCGACAGCTTCACCCGCCATGTCGAGGCGAAGCAGTAGAACGTGTGAATCGCGCAGGCCAGCTTGGCCGCGCTATGCGCAAGACGCGAACGCCGATGCCACCAGGAGAATGGGTATGACCAACCTTGTTACTTGTCTGTGGTTCGACCATGGCGAAGCCAGCAAGGCGGCCGCGTTCTATGCCGCCACTTTTCCCGACAGCCACGTCGACCGGGTGAACGCGTCCCCGTCCGATTATCCCGGCGGCAAGGCAGGAAATGAGTTGACCGTCGAGTTCACCGTGCTCGGCCGGCCGTTCATCGGTCTCAACGGCGGCCCTGTCTTCACGCCGAACCAGGCCGTCAGCTTCATGGTTCTGACCGAGAACCAGGAGGAGACCGACCGCTATTGGAACGCCATTACCGGCAACGGCGGCAAAGCGAACGACTGCGGCTGGTGCAAGGATCGTTGGGGCCACTTCTGGCAGATCACGCCGAAGCGGCTGATGGAGCTGACCACCGGCGCCGATCGCGACAAGGCCAAACGCGCGATGGAGGCGATGATGACGATGCAGAAGATCGACATTGCGGCGCTCGAAGCCGCGGTGGCCTGAACACTTGCACCCTTACACGACCCCCTTTGTCAGAGGGCGTTCGCGCAGTCCCCGGATATGCGCAGTCATCGAGTGCGGTCGAGAATGCTTCTCTAACCGGGGCGCCAGGACAGCAACCCGACGACTTTTGCGATTTCCGCTCTGAATTCTCGCTGCAGCCTGTCCCCGCGCAGGCGGGGACGGGAATGAGACGAAGAACCGCTAGGCAAACGCATGCGCCTGGATCTCCAGCGCGCCGCGCCAGATCATGTCGAGCGCGACATAGAGGATGATGGCGAGTCCGATATAGGCGATCCAGCGGTGCCGGTTGAGCTGCCGGGCGATGAAACTGGCGGCGATGCCCATCAGCACGATCGATAGACCCAGCCCGAACACCAGCGCGACCGGATGATCGCGCGCCGCCCCCGCCACCGCCAGCACGTTGTCGAGCGACATCGAGACGTCCGCCAGCACGATCTGCCAGGCGGCCTGCGCGAAGGTCTTGCGCGGCACATGGGCTTCGCCCGCGCTCAGCGCCGCCGCGGTGTCCTCGGCGTTCGGCCCGCGCAGCTCGCGCCACATCTTCCAGCTCACCCACAGCAACAGGATGCCGCCGGCGAACAGCAGGCCGACGATCGCCAACAGCTCGATGGCAACGCTGGCGAACGCGATGCGCAGCACCGTGGCGGCAATGATGCCGACCAGGACGGCCCGTCCGCGCTGCGCCGGCGGCAGGCCGGCGGCGGCGAGCCCGATGACGACGGCGTTGTCGCCGGCCAGCACCAGGTCGATCATGATGACCTGGAGAAAGGCGGTGATCGAAGCTTGGGTGAACAGGTCGGCGAATAGGTCGGTCATCGGGGACCCCTTGGCGGCTCAATCAGTCCGACATCGCAGTCCCGTGACTGCCAGAGGGGCCCGGCCTGATGGCCCCAAAATGGGCCCAAGGGGCAGATTGGACAAGCCCCCCGCAATCCCCCGTCGGGCTCTCTTTCCGGGCCCAAGGTTTCGGGCCCAAGGGCCGCGGTTTTGGCCCAGAATGGCCGCATCGGCCGGTTTCCGGCGCCAAGTTTGACACCCGGTCCCCGACCCCCTAAATACGCCCGTCCGCTGCCGGGCTTGCCCGGCGCGGCCAGTTCGCGACCCGCGGCAAGGCCTTGCGCTTACGAGGCCCTGCCTGTCGGTCCCGGCATCCGCCGGGGCAAAGGAGGGCGCGATCCTCACCAACATGAACCAAGACATGAGGACGCGATGACCAAGCGCATGGAATCCAAGTACAAAATCGACCGCCGGATGGGCCAGAACATCTGGGGTCGGCCGAAGAGCCCGGTCAACCGCCGCGAGTACGGCCCGGGCCAGCACGGCCAGCGCCGCAAGGGCAAGCTCTCCGACTACGGCGTGCAGCTCAAGGCCAAGCAGAAGCTGCGCGGCTATTACGGCAACATCTCCGAGAAACAATTCCGCCGCATCTACACCGACGCCATCCGCATGAAGGGTGACTCCGGCGCCAACATGATCGGCCTCCTGGAGCGCCGCCTCGACGCGGTCGTCTACCGCGCCAAGTTCGTGCCGACCGTGTTCGCCGCCCGCCAGTTCATCAACCACGGCCACATCCGGGTGAACGGCAAGCGCGTCAACATCCCGAGCTACCGGGTCAAGGTCGGCGACGTGATCGAGGTCAAGGAGAAGTCCAAGGAGCTCGCGCTGGTGCTGGAGGCGCAGGGCCTGTCCGAGCGCGACGTGCCCGACTACATCGACGTCGACGGCGCCAAGAAATCCGCCACCTTCAACCGTATTCCGGTGCTGACCGACGTGCCCTATGCGGTGCAGATGGAGCCGCATCTGGTGGTCGAATACTATTCGCGCTGACGCCGCCGGCTCCGCGCCGATCCAAAACAAAACCCCGCCGTTTGGCGGGGTTTTTTGTTTGCGCGCGTGACGGCTCGCGGAAAATCTTCTTCTTCCAGACGAGATTCATGAAACGCGGCGAACGGCCGGAAACAACTCGACTAATCCGGATTCAGTACGGCGCCGGCGCGACCAGCGCCACCATGGCGCCCACGACCGGCAGCCAGGCGACGAACTGTCCCGGGGCTGTGCGGCCGCTGCCATTGAGCGCAAAGCCCGCGATCGGCGCTGCCACGCAGGCCATGATGCCGGCGGCGTAGATCACTTCCACCGCCCCGCTGGCGCGCAAGCTTTCCGGCCCGGTCCCGAACAGGAAGCCCGAGACCGCGACCAGCAGCGCGGCAATGGCGAGATCGATAATGGTCGCAAGCACAAGGGAAACCTTGGCCATGCGACCTGCCCTTGCTTCCGGCGCGGCTTCAGGCCGTCTGCCGAACGTCGACGCCTTTGCCCTTCAGGGTCTCCTGCAGCTCACCGGCCTGGAACATCTCGCGGATGATGTCGCAGCCGCCGACGAACTCGCCCTTCACATAGAGCTGCGGAATGGTCGGCCAGTTCGAATAGGCCTTGATGCCGTTGCGCAGGTCGTCGGATTCCAGGACGTTGAGGCCCTTATAGGCCACGCCGAGATGGTCGAGAATCTGCACCACCTGGCCGGAGAAGCCGCACTGCGGGAACTGCGGGGTGCCCTTCATGAACAGCACCACGTCGTTGCCCTTCACTTCGTTGTCGATGAATTGCTCGATACCCATGGAATTCTGGTCCTTTTGGCCTTCGGTCGTGGCCTCTGGTCGCGTGTGAGCCCTGTGGCAAATGCGGCGCGCCAGAAACCCCGGCGCGCGGCCATGCCGTCTCGCTTGCCGATATATGTAGCGCAGAAGAGGCCGCTACCCCAAGAGCGAACGGCGTAAAATCACGCTGTTTTGGGGGCGTAAAAGGTGCCTTCCACCTCGAAATCGTCCCCTTGGGCGAGACCGGCCACCTCGACGATGGTGCGCGGCGGATAGGGACCGCCGGCCCACAGGTCCTCCTGCACCTTGTTCACCAGCGGCCGCAAACGGCCGAGATCGGTGACATAGACCACGATCCGCACGCAGTCGGCCAGGCTGGCTCCCTCGGATGCCGCGATTTCCTGCATGTTGAGGAAACCGCGGCGCACGCGCGCCTCGTCACCCTCGACGATTTTGTTGCTGGCCGGATCGATGCCGCGCATGCCGGCCACGAACACGAAATCTCCGGCGCGGGTGCCCAGGCTCCAGGTCCCGGTGGGGGCGATGGCGCCGGCAGGCGTGAGAATTTTCACCCCGGCCATCAGGTTCTGCCCTTCCCGCGCATGACCCGGCCCGAAAACCGGTTCCCACCCACAATCAGGTCTGCAGACATGCTTTTCGGGATCATGCGCCTATTCCGGCGTGCCGGTCTGCAGGGCCAGCGCATGCAGCACGCCGCCCATCTGGCCTTTCAGGGCGTCGTAGACCAGCTGATGCTGCTGCACGCGCGATTTGCCCTTGAATGAGGGGGAAATCACCGTCGCGGCGTAGTGGTCGCCATCCCCGGCCAGATCCCGGATGGTGACCTCGGCATCCGGGATGTTCGCCTTGATCAGCCGCTCGATCTCATCGGCATCCATCGCCATGTCGGAACTCCTCGGCGCCCGAACCGCCGTCAGCGGCGAATCCCACGACCGTCTCGCAGGCAATTTGCGCCCAAATTTTTGCAGATGACAATATCGAAACGGCAGGTACCCTTATCATGGTAGAGACTTCCACCGTTCCGTGTGCCGCATCTGTGATCGACCCAGATTGCCCCGATTTCGGCATGCCAAGGTAGTTAAGGGGGACCTCCATGCAACCGCTTAGGCGCCGGCTTGGCCAGGGGCTCTTGCCCTGCGCCGCAATCCTCGCCCTCACCATGTTGACGCAGCATGCGCAGGCGCAGTTGACCTCGGCTCAGCAGAGCGCGTTGCGCGCCAACTGCCGGTCGGACTTCTTCGCGCATTGCTCCAGCACGACGCCCGGCAGCAAGGACGCATTGGTCTGCCTGCAGAAGAATGTCGCCAGCCTGTCGCCGGGCTGCAAGACGGCCGTGAGCGCCACGATGCCACCGCCGCCCGCGGCAGCCGCGCCGCCACCGAAGGCGGCACCACCGCCTGCCGCAGCCAAGGCGGCGCCCCCGCCTGCCGCGGCGCCGAAACCGGCCGCCGCACCGCCGCCGAAGGCGGCTCCGCCCCAGCGGCGCGCTGCCCAACAGAACGCGCTGAACAAAGCGTGCGGCAACGACTATCTGGCTCATTGCGCCAGCGTACGGCCCGGCGGCAAGGAGGCAGTGGCCTGCCTGCGGCAGCACGCCATGGAGCTGTCCGTGCCCTGCAAACGAGTGCTGAGCGCGATGATCAAGCCGTCTCGTCCGGCACCGCCAAGAGCCGTCCGCGTGGCGCCGCCGCCCGCCGCCGCACCGCCGCCTCCGGCAGCGCCCGCGCCGGTCGCGGCCGGTCCGACGCCGAAACAGTTGAAGGCGCTCAAATTCACCTGCCGCCGCGACTTCAGGGCCCTTTGCCGAGGCGTGCCCCCGGGTGGCCCGGCGGCTTTCTCCTGTCTGGCAGGCCATGCCCGGCGGCTCAGCCAGAACTGCCGAACCTCGGTCCGCGCCATCCAACAAAGCGCACCAACGCCGCCGCCCGCCGCTGCCGTGCCGGCGCCGGCACCGGCGATTCCCGTCGCCAGGATCCAGAGCATGTCACTGCGCGAACGGCTCGCGATCGTCCGCGCCTGCGACCGGGACCAGGCCGTGATCTGTCCGGCGGTCAGGGCCGGCGGCGGACGCCTCATCATCTGCCTGGCGTCACACGCGCAAGCACTGTCGCCGCGGTGCGGGCGCGCGCTGAGACGGGCGCTCTACTAGCTGGGCGGAAGATTACGACACGGGCTCGCCGGCCATGTAGGCCGGCAGCCAACCTTCGAACCGTTCGCGCAAGCTCGCGAGCGGCATGGGCACTTCGCCCGGCAACGCCAGCACGTCGCCGCCGGTGGTGCCGATGCGTGAGGCCAGCACACTCGCCTCGCGCGCGCGGTCAAGCACGGCGTCGGCCTGGTCGGGCCTGACCGTGACGAGGTAGCGCGCCTGGTCCTCGCCGAACCAGTGAGCGTGCGCCGGAATATCTTGCGGCGCTTCCACGAGCACGGCACCGATGCCGGACGCCTTCGCCATCTCGGCCACCGCCACCAGCAGGCCGCCGTCGGAAAGATCGTGCACCGCGCTCGCCGTGCCGTCGGCAATGAGCGAGCGCACGAAATCGCCGTTCTCGCGTTCCTCGATCAGGTCGACCGGCGGCGGCGCGCCCTCTTCCCGGCCGCACACCTCGCGCAGATACATGGATTGGCCGAGCCAGCCGGTGGTTTCGCCCACCAGCAGGATCGCCTCGCCTTCCGCCTTGAAGGCCAGCGTCGCCGATTGACGGAAATCGTCGATCAGCCCGACGCCGCCGATCGACGGCGTCGGCAGAATGGCGCGGCCGAATTCTTCGCCCGCCACCTTGGTCTCGTTGTAGAGCGACACGTTGCCGGAGACGACCGGGAAATCGAGCGCCTTGCAGGCCTCCGCGATGCCGCGCACGCAGCCGACAAACTGGCCCATGATCTCCGGCCGCTCCGGATTGCCGAAATTGAGATTGTCGGTGATGGCGAGCGGCTTGGCGCCGACCGCGGTGAGATTGCGCCAGCATTCGGCCACCGCCTGCTTGCCGCCCTCGAACGGATCGGCCTCGCAATAGCGCGGCGTCACGTCGGTGGTGAGCGCGAGCCCCTTCGGCCCGTCTTCGACGCGCACCACCGCGGCGTCGCCGCCCGGCCGCTGCACGGTGTTGCCGCCGATGATGTGGTCGTATTGCTCCCACACCCAGCGCTTGGAGCAGAGGTCGGGCGACGGCGAGCAGCTTCTCCAGCGCCTCGACGATGCCGACCGGCGCCTCGATCTTGCTCGCGTCGACCGCCGCCGGCTTTTCCGCGAACACGAAGGGCCGGTGATAGACCGGCGCCTCGGTGCCGAGCTCCGTGATCGGCAGGTCGGCCATCACCTCGCCCTGGTGGCGCACGATGAAGCGCTTGGTGTCGGTGGTCTCGCCCACCACCGCGAAGTCGAGCCCCCATTTGCGGAAGATCGCTTCGGCTTCCTGCTCCTTCTCCGGCTTGAGCACCATGAGCATGCGCTCCTGGCTTTCCGAGAGCATCATCTCATAGGCGCTCATGCCCTCTTCGCGGCACGGCACCTTGTCGAGATCGAGCGTGACGCCGAGATCGCCCTTGGCGCCCATTTCCGTGGACGACGAGGTCGAGCCCGGCCGCGCCCATGTCCTGGATGGCGAT
This sequence comes from uncultured Pseudomonadota bacterium, assembly GCA_963829785.1. GTDB lineage: Bacteria > Pseudomonadota > Alphaproteobacteria > Rhizobiales > Xanthobacteraceae > Pseudolabrys. The sequence goes on from CAWHJZ010000022.1 coordinate 161,221, forward strand.
GACGCAGCCCTTGGCCATGATCTCCAGGCAGGCTTCCAGCAGCAGCTTCTCGGAGAACGGATCGCCGACCTGCACGGTCGGGCGCTTCTCCTCCGAGTCCTCGCCGAACTCGGCCGAGGCCATGGTGGCGCCGTGGATGCCGTCGCGTCCGGTCTTGGAGCCGAGATAGACGATCGGCATGCCGACGCCCGAGGCCGCCGCATAGAAGATCTCGTCCTTCTTGGCGATGCCGACCGCCATGGCGTTGACCAGGCAGTTGCCGTCATAGCGCGGATGGAAGCGCACCGAGCCGCCGACCGTGGGCACGCCGAACGAATTGCCGTAGCCGCCGATGCCGGCCACCACGCCGCCGACCAGATGCCGCGTCTTGGCGTGCGAGGGCGCGCCGAAGCTCAAGGCATTGAGGCAGGCGATCGGCCGCGCGCCCATGGTGAACACGTCGCGCAGGATGCCGCCGACGCCGGTCGCCGCGCCCTGATAGGGCTCGATGTAGCTCGGGTGGTTGTGGCTCTCCATCTTGAACACGACGGCAAGCCCGTCGCCGATGTCGACCACGCCGGCGTTCTCGCCCGGGCCCTGGATCACCTGCGGGCCCGTGGTGGGCAGTCCCTGCAGGTGCACGCGCGAGGACTTGTACGAGCAGTGCTCGTTCCACATGGCCGAGAAGATGCCGAGCTCGGTCAGCGTCGGCTCGCGGCCGATCAGATCGAGGATGCGCTGGTACTCGTCCGGCTTGAGGCCGTGTTCGGCGACCAGTTCGGGGGTGATGGGGGTGTTGTTGGGGATCACTATGCCGCTTTCTTCAACGCCTCTGCCAATCCCGCAAACAGCCCGCGGCCGTCGGTCGGACCGATCACGTCTTCGACGTGGTTTTCCGGGTGCGGCATCATGCCGAGCACGTTGCCCTTGTCGCTGACGATGCCGGCGATGGCGTTGATGGCGCCGTTATGGTTCCAGTTCGGGTCGATCATGCCGTCGGGCGAGGCATAGCGGAAGATCACCCGCCCCTCGCCTTCCAGCCGTGCGATGGTCTCGCCGTCGGCGATGTAGTTGCCCTCGCCATGGGCGACCGGCACCTTGACCACCTGCCCGGCGTTGTAGCCGCAGGTGAACGGCGTGTCGGAGCGCTCCACGCGTAAATAGACCTCGCGGCAGATGAAGCGCAGGTTCTCGTTGCGCATCAGCACGCCCGGCAACAGCCCGGCCTCGCACAGGATCTGGAAGCCGTTGCAGACGCCGAGCACCAGCCCGCCGCCTGCCGCAAATTTGCGCACCGCGTCCATCACCGGCGAGCGCGCGGCAATCGCCCCGCAGCGCAGGTAATCGCCGTAGGAAAAGCCGCCCGGGATCACCACCAGGTCGGTGCCGGCCGGCAGCTCCGGCTCGGTGTGCCAGACCATGGCCGGCGCCTGCCCCGAAACGAGGCGCAGCGTCCGCGCCATATCGCGTTCGCGATTGATGCCGGGAAAAACGAGGACGGCTGCTTTCATCGAATTTGGAACCAGTTAGGTGCCACTGTCATCTCTAGTTGGGCGCGTCATCTTGTCCGAAAACCGGTACCCATCCCCGATCGCGTTGGGGACAAGCTTTTTCGGGATCACGCGCACGCCATTAAGCCCAACGGAAGGCGCGTTTCAACTCGGCTTCGGCGTTCTGGGGATACCACCTGCCATGCGCCAGAATCACACGCTCCGGCCGCCATTCCAGCATAGTCTGCACCGCCTCGCGGACCGAATCGCGATGGCGCAGGAACGTCGAGCGCAGGTCGATCGGCGCCCTGCCGTCCGGGTCGCAGCAGCCGGACCACTGACAGGCCAGCCGCAGCCAGCGCTTGGAAAACCGGTCCGGCTCGAAATTCTCGATCAGGTCCGTGAGGACGAGCGTGCGCGAGGCTTTGTGGAAGAATACCGCCTCGGTCATGTAGCTGCCGGGCACCAGCACTTGCTCGAATTCGCCCTGCCAGTCCGGCGGCGGCGCATCGGTGAGATCGGCATCGAAGCCGGTAAAGCGTTTTTCGGCGTGTTTGCGCGTGCCCGGCGCGGCATAGGCGCGCGCCTGCGGGTAACGAGCCTTCCAGTCGGCGATCCACCAGAAGTGCAACAGATTGGGCGCCACCAGAAAGGCCACCCGTCCGAGCGCGTCGACCGCGGCGGCAAGCGCCTCCGTCAGCGGCGTCGGCGAATGCAGCCACAGGCTGCCGTCGCCAAGACGCACGATGGTCATGCGGGTGGGGAATGGCACCTTGAAGAACGGCAGCCATGGATAAGTCATCCGGATTTCGGGGCCGTCCACGATCCAGACGTTGTCGGCAACGGGCTTGAGCGTGTTGACCGGCTCGTACAGGGCGTAGGCGGTCATGTCCGACTCTTCGATTACGGTGGCT
>CAWHJZ010000023.1:0-8102 GCA_963829785.1 uncultured Pseudomonadota bacterium
GGTAAGGATGGGCAAGGAAGCAGGAGGCAGAAACGCGCCCCGAAACGCCACTGACAGGAGGGTACGGACCCCTCGCCCACTTGGAAACTACAATCCTTCGTACGCCGATATTCGTCGGCTTCTATACGTAGGATGACGCCAGGGGGTCCGCAAGCAGGTCCCGTTTTTCACCTTAAGAAACGGTGCCTACGCCACAATTACAGGCCGTTTGAAGCCCGAAATCGGCGGGCTTTTCCCGATCATAGGGGAAAGCCCGCCGCCGGGAACAACTCAGGCGCTGGCTCCACCGGTTTCGGCGGCCCGGTCGCTGCGATCGGCGTAAATGTAGAGCGGGCGGGCGGTGCCTTCCACAACTTCGCGGGAGATCACGACCTCTTCGACGCCTTCCAGGCTCGGCAGCTCGAACATGGTGTCGAGCAGGATGCCCTCCATGATGGAACGCAGGCCACGCGCGCCGGTCTTGCGTTCGATCGCCTTGCGGGCGATGGCGCCGAGCGCCTCGTCGGCAAAGGTGAGGTCGATGGATTCCATCTCGAACAGCCGCTGGTATTGTTTGACCAGGGCGTTCTTCGGTTCGATCAGGATCTTCTTCAGCGATTCCTCGTCGAGGTCTTCCAGCGTCGCCACCACCGGCAGGCGGCCGACGAACTCCGGAATCAGGCCGTACTTGAGCAGATCCTCAGGCTCGACTTCGCGGAAGATTTCACCCTGCTTGCGGTCCTCGGGCGCGACCACCTTGGCGCCGAAGCCGATCGAGGTGGAGCGGCCGCGTGCCGAGATGATCTTGTCGAGGCCGGCGAAGGCGCCACCGCAGACGAACAGGATGTTGGTGGTGTCGACCTGCAGGAACTCCTGCTGCGGATGCTTGCGGCCGCCCTGCGGCGGCACCGAAGCGACCGTGCCTTCCATGATCTTCAGAAGCGCCTGCTGCACGCCCTCGCCCGATACGTCACGGGTGATCGAGGGATTGTCGGACTTGCGCGAAATCTTGTCGATCTCGTCGATATAGACGATGCCGCGCTGCGCGCGCTCGACGTTGTAGTCGGCCGATTGCAGCAGCTTGAGAATGATGTTCTCCACATCCTCGCCGACGTACCCGGCTTCGGTCAGCGTCGTGGCATCGGCCATGGTGAAGGGCACGTCGAGGATTCGCGCCAGCGTCTGCGCCAGCAACGTCTTGCCGGAGCCGGTCGGCCCGATCAGCAGGATGTTCGATTTGGCGAGCTCGACGTCGTTGTGCTTGCTCTGGTGATTGAGCCGCTTGTAGTGGTTGTGGACCGCGACCGAAAGCACCTTCTTGGCGTGGTCCTGCCCGATGACGTAGTCATCGAGAACCTTGCGGATTTCCTTCGGGGTCGGGATGCCGTCGCGCGACTTCACCAGCGAGGACTTGTTCTCCTCGCGGATGATATCCATGCACAGTTCGACGCATTCATCGCAGATGAAGACCGTGGGGCCGGCGATGAGCTTGCGGACTTCGTGCTGGCTTTTGCCGCAGAACGAGCAATACAAAGTGTTCTTGGAATCGCTGCCGCCGACTTTGCTCATTCCATTCTCCGTTACTCTCGTTCGCACCCTTCGCCACCGACGAAGCCGCGTACGACCTGCGCCCCTAACGAAGCAAGTTTCGCGCCGGACGTCCGGCACGGCGGCCCTTCATACCCCGGGGAGCCCGCAGCCCGTACTTCTACCCCCACACCATAAGCGAAGCATGCTAACGGCGTGCTAATCAAGAATCTATTAATGATAACGCCACAGGCAGAGCGGTAAAAACGGCCATTCCGGGGCAGAATTCCGGGGATTGAGGGCTTGAAACGGCTGGATCACCGGCGGCATTCAGTCTCACGTGGTCGGTTTCGGCAACAGTTCCTCCGGCCGCTTGTCGATCACCTTGTCGACGAGGCCGAAATCCCGCGCCGCCTCGGCGGTCAAGAAATAGTCACGCTCGAGCGCGTCTTCGATCTTCTTTAGCGACTGGCCAGTGTGTTTCACGTAAATTTCGTTGAGACGTTTTTTCAGATTCAGGATTTCCTGGGCGTGCAACATGATGTCGGTGGCCTGGCCCTGAAAGCCGCCGGAAGGCTGGTGTACCATGATGCGGGCATTGGGCAGCGCGAAGCGCAGGTCTTTATCCCCAGCCGTCAGCAGCAGCGAGCCCATCGAGGCCGCCTGCCCCACGCACAGCGTGGATACCGCCGGGCGCACGAACTGCATGGTGTCGTAGATCGCCATCCCCGACGTCACCACCCCGCCCGGCGAGTTGATGTACATGGAGATTTCCTTCTTCGGATTCTCCGCCTCCAGGAACAGGAGCTGAGCGACCACCAGGGTCGCCATGCCGTCCTCGATCATCCCCGTGATGAAGATGATGCGTTCCTTCAACAGCCGCGAAAAGATGTCGTAGGCCCGCTCGCCCCGGTTGGTCTGTTCGACCACCATGGGGACCAGGTTCATATAGGTTTCGACGGGGTCTTTCATATCGGTTCCTCTACGCGAATCACGGAAGGCTAACCCAGTCCCGCTTTCGCGTCTCGGTCATCTAGTTCGAAGGTAAACCGTTGCAAGCCCGCCAAGGTCAGCCGGCGGCCGGCTCGTCCTCGTCCTGCTTGTAGAGCTCCTCGCGCGAAACCGGCTTGTCGGTCACCTCGGCGAGCTCGAGCAGGAAGTCCACCACCTTTTCCTCGAAGATGGGCGCCCGCAGGCCGGCGACCGCTTGCGGGTTCTGGCGGTAATAGTCCCACACCCGCTGCTCCTGGCCGGGGAACTGGCGCACGTGCTCCATGACCGCGCGATTCAACTCGTCCTCGGTCACGGTGATGTTGTTCTTCTCGCCGATCTCGGCCAGCACCAGGCCGAGCCGCACCCGCCGCTCGGAGATGCGGCGATACTCTTCTTTCGCCTTCTCCTCGGTGGTGCCCTCGTCCGCGAAGGTCTTCTTCTCGTTCTCGAGCTCCTGCTGCACCGATTTCCAGACCCGGTCGAACTCCTCCTCGACCAGGGTCGGCGGCGGCTCGAACTGATGGCGCTTGTCGAGCTCGTCGAGCAGCTGGCGCTTCACCTTCTGGCGCGACATGCCCTGATGCTCCTGCGCCATGCGGTCCTTGACCGCGTCGCGCAGCTTGGCGATCAACTCCAGGCCGAGCGACTTGGCGAATTCGTCGTCGAGGGTAACGCTGCCTGGCGCCTCGATGGTTTTGGCGGTCACTTCGAATTCGGCGTCCTTACCGGCGAGGTTTTCCGCCTGGTAATGCTCGGGGAACTTGACCTTGACCATGCGGGTCTCGCCGGCGCCGACGCCGATGAGCTGCTCCTCGAAGCCGGGAATGAAGGTGTTGGAGCCGATCAGCACCGGCATGTCGTCGCCGCTGCCGCCTTCGAATAGCTCGCCGTCGATCTTGCCGGCAAACTTGATGGTGACGCGGTCGCCGTCTTCCGCCTTGGCGCCCTCGGGCTTGGCCGCATAGGGCTTGTTCTGGTCGGCGATGCGCTGCAGCGCCTCGTCGATCTCGGCCTCGGTGACCTCCGAGGTCGGGCGGGTCAGCTTGATGTCCTTGAAATCGGCGAGCTCGATCGGCGGCACGATTTCGACCGCCACGGTGTAGTCGAGATCCGACTTGCCCTCGATCAGCAGCTCGATCTTCTCCTGCTCCTCCGGCATGGTGACCTTGGGATCGGCGGCCAGCTTGTAGCCGCGCTCGCTGACGATCTGATTGTTGGCGTCGCGCACCGCTTCCTCGATCACCTCGGCCATCGCAGAGCGGCCATACATGCGCTTGAGATGAGAGACCGGCACCTTGCCGGGACGGAAACCGTTGATGCGGATTTTGTCCTTGAGATCGTCAAGGCGCGTATTGACCTTGGTCTCCAATTCGGACGCCGGCACGACCACGCGGAATTCGCGCTTGAGGCCTTCGGAAAGCGTTTCGGTAACCTGCATTAGATCACACTTCTTGCTTCAAGCTCGGCGCCCTCGGCCTGTCGGCTCGGCGCGCCGGATGGATTGGAATTCGGGCCACTTTCGCCCAGCGTAACAGCTCCCAGCGTGGTGCGGGCGGAGGGATTTGAACCCCCACGACTTTCGTCACGGGAACCTAAATCCCGCGCGTCTACCAATTCCGCCACGCCCGCGGCAGGGCCGTCTCAAGGACGGTTCCTGGCACCGCATTCCGGCAGGGCTTAGACGCCGCGGCCCGCCGAGGCAAGGCGCTGGAGCCAAGCGCCGGTCGCGAGCGGCGCGGCTTATATCATGGGGTCTCGCGGCCGCACCATAAAAATAGCCCGATTTTGCGCTGGCTCAAAGGCATGACAGCCGAATCCGGCCTCAATGCAGCCCCTTGGCGCCCATATAAGTGCGGCCGATGAGCACGAATGAGCCAATAACCATGACCAGTCGTTTCCCCCTCGCTCCGCGGCCGGGTTTTGGCCCGATCAGCCGCCGCCGGCTCCTGGCCGGCATTGGCGCCAGCGTGACCCTGTTGGCCGTGCCCGCGCGCTCGCGCGCGGCCGGCGAAATGGCGCCGAAAGCGGAAACAGCCGCCGACGGCTTCCACGTGCTGCATGCACGGCCCGGCGAGGCGCCTCTGCGCGGCCCGAACGAAACGCCGACCCCGATCTGGGGCTACGACGGCATGAGCCCCGGGCCGCTGTTGCGCGTAAAACAGGGCGAGCCGCTCAAGGTGCGGCTCATCAACGACCTTAAGCAGGATACGGTAATCCACTGGCATGGCTTGCGATTGCCCAATGCCATGGACGGCGTGCCGTTTCTGACCCAGAAGCCGGTCGCGCCGGGGGCAAGCTTCGACTACGCGTTCACGCCGCCCGACGCCGGGACGTTCTGGTACCACACCCATTTCGGCTCGACCGAGCAGCTCGCACGCGGGCTCTACGGCGTGCTGATCGTCGACGAGCCCGAGCCGCCTGAGGTCGACCGCGACTTGGTGATGGTGGTGGACGACTGGCGGCTGACCGACGACGGCACGATCCAGCCGAGCTTCGGCAATTTCCACGACGCCATGATGGCCGGCCGGCTCGGCCAGTACATCACGCTCAACAGCGAGGACTTCCTCGATGCTCACGGTGAAGACCAACGAGCGTATCCGGCTGCGCATCGTGAACACCGCCAATTCGCGCATTTTCCAGCTTGCGCATCGACCAAGCACGCGGCGCGGGTGATGGCGGTCGACGGCCAGCCCTGCCCGCCGGAGTTCGCGCCCGACGGCGTGCTGCGGCTGGCGCCCGGCACGCGGATCGATCTGTTTCTTGATGCGACGCTTGAACCCGGCTCCAAGGCGCCGATCCTGGTCGACGACCTGCGCGGCGGCTGGCTGCAGGTCGGGCAATCTCGTCTACGACGCCGGCGCGCCGGCGCGCGCCCGCTCCGCTGCCCGAGCCGCGGCCGCTGCCGCCCAATCCGCTGCCGGCCAAGCTCGATCTCGCCAATGCCTTCAAGCTCGACGTGCCGCTCGACGGCGGCGGCATGGCCATGATGATGCGCGGCATGGGCGGCGGCATGCGGCCCGGCAGCTTCAAGGGCCAGGGCGTGCCGCCGCAGCAGCGCATCTGGGCGCTCGCCGGCATTTCCGCCACCGGCCACGACGGCCCGCCGATGTTCACGGTGCCGCGCGGGCGCACGGTGGTGCTGAACTACATCAACCGCACGGCGTTCGCCCACGCCATGCACACCCACGGCCATCATTTCCGCGCCGTTCGACGACAGCGGCGAAGGCTTCAGGCCCTATTGGCTCGATACCGTGATCGTCGACGTCGACCGTTCGGTGCGCACCGCCTTCGTCGCCGACAATCCCGGCAAGTGGATGATGCACTGTCACATGATCGAGCACATGGCCGCCGGCATGGCGGCCTGGTTCCAGGTCGACAACGTGGTCTGAACGTCAGCGATCGAGATCGGCAAACAGCCGCCGGTAAACACGCGCGGCAATGCTTCCGGCAGGTCCTCCGAGATCAGACCGGGGCCGAAGGCTGCGCGCCGCCTCGCCGTGCAGCCAGACCGCGGCACTGGCCGCTTCGAAGACCGGCATGCCTTGCGCCATCAGCCCGGCAATCATGCCGGCCAGCACATCGCCGGCACCGGCGGTGGCGAGCATAAGCCGGCGCGTTGTCGGCGATCGAGGCACGCCCATCAGGGGCGGCCACCACGGTGTCGGGGCCTTTCAGCAGCACCACCGCGCCGCTGAGCCGTGTCGCCACGCGCGCCCTTTCAAGCTTTCCGTGAACTTCCGAATCCTTATTTATCGCACTGAAAAGACGTGAGAATTCTCCATCATGCGGGGTCAGCACGGTGTCCCGGCCGCCGCGCGCGACAATGTCCGCAAACAGCGCCTCCGGGTCGTCCGCAAAGCTGGTCAGCGCATCGGCATCGAGCACCGCCGCCGCCTCGCTTTGCAGCGCGGCGCGCACCTGTTCGCGCATCGCCGCCCCGACGCCACCGCCGGGTCCGAGGACCACGGCATTGTGCCGCTTGTCGGCGAGGAAGCCGGCCAGGTCATCCGCGCCGTCGACCGGCCGCACCATGACCGACAGGCTCGCCGCCGCGTTGACGACCAGCGCATCGCGCGGCGACGCGATCGTCACGAGCCCTGCCCCCGCCCGCAACGCGCCGCGCGCGGCGAGCCGCGCCGCACCCGTGGTCGGCATCGAGCCCGAGACCACGACGGCGTGGCCGCGCGAATATTTATGGCCGTCCGGCTTCGGCATCGGAAAGACCCCGCGCCACAACGCCGGATCGTTGGCGAAGGTCTGCGGCTTGATCGTCGCGAGCACGCGATCCGGAATGCCGATGTCGGCAACATCGACAGGCCCGCAATGCAGCCGGCCCGGCAACAGCAGATGGCCGGGCTTGCGGCGGAAGAAGGTGACGGTGCGCGCCGCCTTCACCGCGACGCCCATCGCCGTGCCGCTGGTGCCATTGATGCCGCTCGGCAGATCGACCGCCACCACCGGAGCGCCGGCTGCGTTCATCGCCTCGATCATGGCGCGCGGCGGTCCCGCCACCACGCGGTCGAGCCCGGCGCCGAACAGCGCATCGATGATCACGTCGCAACCGGCGAGCATGTCAGGCAACGCCGGCTCCACCGGGCCGCGCCAGCGCTCGGCCGCGCGCGCCGCATCGCCCTTCAGCCGTCCCCGGTCGCCGACCAGGCAGAGCCGCACAGTAAGCCCACGTTCGGCCAGGATGCGGGCGGCCACGAAACCGTCGCCGCCGTTATTGCCGGGGCCGGCCACCACCGCCACCCGCCGCCCCGCCAGGCGCGCGGCGGCGTCGGCAACGGCGCGGCCGGCATTCTCCATCAAGTCGATCCCAGGGGTGCCCCCGGCGATCGTCAGCCGGTCGGCCTCGCCCATTTCCGCGGTGGTGAGCAGCTCGTTCATGGCCGATGACACTACCGGTTGGGCCGAAGCCGAACAATTCGGCCTATTCGCAGCCCCCGGCGGGATTGTTCCCGGGTCTGATTATTTGCTATGCAGAGCGACCATTTATTGGGCACCTAACATTAGGCAAACCGGGCATGAAACCGCCACTCCCAGCCTAACCTTCTGACTTAACGCCGTAAAATGTCGCCTGCGGATTTGGCACGAGACCTGCTAACAAGGGACACCGTCGGGAAGCGCGCACCCCGCGGGCAAACCCGACAGCGCGGGAAACGCCGAAAGCAAGCAAAGCACGGCTCTCCGGAATGCGTGCGGCGGGCTCCGGAGGGAAGGACTGAGCGATGAAGAAAGTCGAGGCCATCATCAAGCCCTTCAAACTCGACGAGGTGAAGGAAGCGCTGCAGGAGGTCGGTTTACAGGGGATCACCGTCACCGAGGCCAAGGGCTTCGGCCGGCAGAAGGGGCACACCGAACTCTATCGTGGCGCGGAGTACGTCGTCGATTTTCTACCCAAGGTGAAAATCGAGGTCGTACTCGGCGACGACTTGGTGGAAAAGGCCATCGAAGCGATCCGGCGCGCCGCCCAGACTGGCCGTATCGGCGACGGCAAGATATTTGTCTCCAACATCGAAGAAGCCATCCGGATCAGAACGGGCGAGTCCGGAATCGATGCCATCTAAACCGCGGGCGGCATCCTCGCGGTCAAGTTCCAA
>CAWHJZ010000024.1:0-65422 GCA_963829785.1 uncultured Pseudomonadota bacterium
CCAGCGCCGTGCACCCGGGTTAAGCGACCCGGCGATTTCCAAAGGGGCGGCGGCGACGCCGCCCTTTTGCGTTTGAGGATACGCGCATGATCCCGAAAGGTGGGAACCGGTTTTCGGATAAGATCATGCGCAATTGAAAGATGAACCCATGACTGAAAATCTGTCGCCGGAGCCGCTTCCCATCGGCCGTGGTTTGCGCGGGCGCTGTCCGCGCTGCGGCGAGGGCCACCTGTTCCAGGGCTTCCTCACCTTGCGGCCGCGTTGCGAGCGTTGCGGCCTCGACTTCAACTTCGCCGATGCCGGCGACGGGCCGGCGGTGTTCGTGATCCTGATCGGCGGTGCGCTCGTCGTATTCGCGGCGCTGATGACCGAAGTCGTCTATCAGCCGCCCTATTGGGTGCACGCGGCATTGTGGCTGCCGCTGATCCTGTTGCTCACGCTCGGCCCGCTTCGGCCGATCAAGGGCCTGCTGATCGCCCTGCAATATCACCACAAGGCGCGGGAAGGCCGCCTCGAGCGCCGGAGCGACGCTTGAGGGAGCCGACAGCCAGACCGCAGCCGCCGCCGGGTGGCGGCGTCATCGGCGCGACGATTGCCGTCGTCGTCGGCGTTGCCATTCTGTGCGGGCTTGGCGTCTGGCAGGTCGAGCGCAAAGCCTGGAAGGAAGACCTGATCGCGACGTTGAACGCGCGGCTGGCCAAGCCGCCGGCCAATCTGCCGCCGCGCACGGCGTGGAAGGATCTCAAAGCCGCCGGCCATGAATGGCGCCGCGTCACCTTTCCGGCCGAGTTCCTGCCGGGCCAGGAAGCGCTGGTTTACACCGCCGGCTCCCCGTTCCGTCCCGACGTCAAGGGACCGGGCTATTGGGTACTGGCGCCGGCCCGGCTTGCCGGCGGCAGCGTGGTCATCATCGACCGCGGCTTCGTGCCGCTCGACCGCAAGGACGCCGCCAGCCACGCGCCGCCCAGCGGCTTGATCGACATCGTCGGCGTCATGCGCTGGCCGGAAACGAGCGGCACCTTCACCCCCGGCGCCGACGTCAAGGGCAATGTCTGGTACGCGCGCGACATCAAGGCCATCGCCACCGCCAAGCAGTGGCCGGACCACGCGCCCTTCTACATCGAGCAGGAAGCGCCGGTGCCGCCGGGCGGCCTGCCCAAGCCGGGGCGGCTCGTGGTCAACCTCCCGAACAATCACCTGCAGTACGTGATCACCTGGTTCGGTTTGGCGCTGGGTCTTGCCGGCGTCTATGGCGTCTGGCTCTTCCGCCGGCGCCGCCACGTATAATTTGCTCCTATTTCGCGTGCGGCCGGCTCGCTTCACCTCCCCCTGAAGGGGGGAGGTCGACCGGCGTCGCGTAGCGACGGCGGTCGGGAGGGGGTGAAATGTAAAGCGGCCGGCTTCGCATCGAGTCGTTGTGACGCTGTCACCCCACCCCGCCAGCCTTCGCTGGCGCTCGGCTGGCGACCCTCCCCCTCAAGGGGAGGGTGAGTGCCGAATATGCCGGTCCGCTTCGATGCAAGATGATCCCATGTCCGGTAACGTTTCATTAGCCATAACCGCTCGGCGCTCCTTAACCCGGCTTCGCTAGCCTCGCATCCGCAGGCCACAAGCCCGGCCTGCGTGCGAGCCGGCCGGCGCGATGGATCTCAGTTTTGCGTGGTACTTCCTGTCGCTGAAAGGCCGCGTCAGCCGGCAGGAATTCTGGCTGGGTCAGGCGCTGCTGATCGTCCTGGTGGCGCTGCTCGAAATCAAACTGACCGCGTATTTCCTCGCCATGCGCCAGCCTGAAAGCGGTGTGTGGAGCCGCGACGCGTTCGAACTGACGCTCGCGCTGCCGTTCTACTTCATCAGCGCCGTGCTGTTCTGGCCGGTGACCGCCATCGTGGTGAAGCGGCTGCACGACCTGAATCTGTCCGGCTGGTGGGTGGCGGTCTCGCTGACGCTGTCCTACGTGTCGGCGGTCATCAACAACTGCTCGCTGATCTTCCTGTTCATGACCGCCGTGATGGTGGCCGGTCTGCCGCCGGGAACCCAGGGGCAGAACCGCTTCGGCAACGATCCGCTGGCGCCCGTCCGGGCCTGAGCTGCCGCGCCGGCTTTCCTTGTGAAAGCCTTGGCCGGCGGCTACTGTGCCTGCAAAATTCGGCCCCGCCGGAAGCGGAAAACAAAGTCTAATCAATGCGTTATGTCTCAACCCGGGGCGAGGCCGCCCCGCTCGATTTCGTCGAGGTGATGCTCGCGGGTCTGGCCCGCGATGGCGGCCTTTACGTGCCCGAGACGTGGCCGGCGCTGGCGCCGGATCAGATCGCGGGCTTCGCCGGCCGCCCTTACGCCGAGGTGGCGGTCGAGGTGCTCAAGCCCTTCGTCGGCGGCGGCATCGCGGACGCCGACCTCGCCCGCATGGCGCAGGAAGCCTACGGCACCTTCCGCCATCCGGCGGTGACGCCGCTCGACCCAGCTCGGCCCCAGCCTGTTCGTGCTCGAGCTGTTCCATGGCCCGACGCTCGCCTTCAAAGATCTCGCCATGCAGCTCGTCGCGCGGCTGATGGACCACGTGCTGATCCAGCGCGGCGAGCGCACCACCATCGTGGTCGCCACATCGGGTGATACGGGTGGCGCCGCGGTCGAGGCCTTCCGCGGCCGCGCCCAGGTCGACGTGGTGGTGCTGTTTCCCCAGGGGCGCATCTCCGAGGTGCAGCGGCGCATGATGACCACGGCGCCCGATTCAAACGTGCACGCCGTCGCCATCGACGGCACCTTCGACGATTGCCAGGCGCTGGTGAAGGCGATGTTCAATCACCACGCCTTCCGCGACCGGGTGCGCCTCTCCGGCGTCAATTCCATCAACTGGGCGCGCATCGTGGCGCAGGCGGTCTATTACTTCACCGCCGCGGTGGCGCTGGGCGCGCCGCACCGCAAGGTCGCCTTCACGGTACCGACCGGCAATTTCGGCGACATCTTCGCCGGCTATGTCGCGTCCCGCATGGGCCTGCCCATCGACCGGCTGATGGTCGCGACCAACGTCAACGACATCCTGGCGCGCACGTTCTCGACCGGCGCTTACGAGCTGCGCGATGTGATGGCGACCACCTCGCCGTCCATGGACATCCAGGTGTCGTCGAATTTCGAGCGCCTGTTGTTCGAGGCCTATGGCCGCGACGCCAAATCGATCCGCGCGCTGATGGGCTCGCTGGCGCAGTCGCGGCAGTTCTCGGTGTCGGGCCATGCGCTCGCTGCCATGCGCGCGCTGTTTTCCGCCGGCCGCGCCGACGAGCAGGAAGTCGCGGCCACCATGCGCGCCTGGATGCGCGAGGCGGAATATTGCGCCGATCCGCACACCGCGGTCGGCCTGGCGGTGGCCGAGAAGGAAGCGCGCGATCCGGCGGTGCCCATGGTGGTGCTCTCGACCGCGCATCCGGCCAAGTTTCCGGACGCGGTGCAGGCGGCCTGTGGCGTCACGCCGAAATTGCCCGACTGGCTGGGCGATCTGCTCGAGCGCGAGGAGCGCATCACGGTGTTGCCGGCGGATCAGGCGGCGGTGGAACGTTTCGTATCGACGGCGTCGCGTGCGGCGCGTGAAGGAGCTGCGGCATGAGTGTGCAAGTAACCCGTCTTCCCTCCGGTCTGTCGGTGGTGACCGACCAGATGCCGCATCTGGAGACCGCTTCGCTCGGCGTCTGGGTCGGCTCCGGCAGCCGCGACGAGCTTGCCGACGAGCACGGCATTTCGCATCTCCTGGAACACATGGCGTTCAAGGGCACCAAGCGGCGCAGCGCGCGCCAGATCGCCGAGGAGATCGAAGCGGTCGGCGGCGATCTCAACGCGGCGACCAGCGTCGAGACCACCGCCTATTACGCGCGTGTGCTCAGGGAGGACGTGCCGCTCGCCCTCGACGTGCTCTCCGACATCCTGGGCGATCCGGGGTTCGATCCGGTGGAGCTCAAGCGCGAGCAGAACGTCATCGTGCAGGAGATCGGCGCCACCGAGGACGCGCCCGACGACCTGGTGTTCGACCGTTTGCAGGAAACCGCCTTCCCCAAGCAGGCCGTCGGCCGCTCGATTCTCGGCACGCCGGAAACCGTGCGCTCGTTCACGCCCGAAGGTCTGCGGGCTTATCTTGCGCGCAACTACCGCGGCCCCGATATGCTGGTCGCCGCCGCCGGCGCGGTCGAGCATGACAAGATCGTCGCCGAGGTCGAACGGCGTTTTGGCGGGTTCGCCGGTCCGGCCGCGCCGGTGCCGGAGCCCGCGCGCTTCCAGGGCGGCACGCGGGTCGAGACCCGCGATCTCGAACAGGTGCACATCGCGCTCGCGCTCGAGGGCCTGCCGGTGCGCAACGATCAGCTCTTCAGCCTGCAGGTGTTCACCAATGTGCTCGGCGGCGGCATGTCCTCGCGCCTGTTCCAGGAAGTGCGCGAGGCCCGCGGCCTCTGCTACACCATCCAGGCCTTCCACATGCCCTATAGCGACACCGGCATTTTCGGCCTCTATGCCGGCACCGACGAGGCCGACGCGCCCGAACTGATGCGGGTGGTGATCGACGAGATCGGCGGCGCCACCGAGACCATCACCGAGGTCGAGGTCGCCCGCGCCAAGGCGCAGATGAAGGCCGGCCTGCTGATGGCGCTGGAAAGCTCGGAAGCCCGCATCGGCCAACTGGCGCGGCAGATGATCGCCTATGGCCGGCCGATCCCGCTTGACGAGATCGTCGCCAAGATCGACGCCGTGACCGTCGAGAGCGCGCGCGCCGCCGGCCGCATCCTGGTCAGCCGCAGCCGGCCGGCGATTGCCGCCTTGGGGCCGGGCAGCGGCCTTGAAAGCACCGCCGCAATCGCGGAGACTTTGGTCCGTCGGGCCGCCTGAACAGAAGGACGCGATAAGCCCGGCGTCAAAAACCGTCCATGGCGTTCTTCCGCACCGTCAACTTCAACGAAACCACGCCGGCGATCACCGGCGACGGCGTTACGCTGCGCCTGCCGCAGAACACCGACTATGCGGCCTGGGCGGCCCTGCGCGAGCAGAGCCGCAATTTCCTCACGCCCTGGGAGCCGACCTGGCCGGTCGACGACCTCACCCGCACCGCCTTTCGCCGCCGCATCCGGCGCTACACCGAGGACCAGCGCAACGATCTCGCCTATGCGCTCTTGGTGTTCCGCAGCAGCGACAACGCCTTGATCGGCGGGCTGACGCTGGCCAATATCCGGCGCGGCGTGGCGCAGGCCGGTTCCATCGGTTACTGGGTCGGCGCGCCGTTCGCCCGCCAGGGCTATATGACCGCGGCGTTGCGCGCGCTGATCCCGTTCAGCTTCGGCACATTGCGGCTGCACCGGCTGGAAGCGGCCTGCATTCCCAGCAATGCCGCGTCGATCGGCCTCCTGGAAAAGACCGGCTTCAAGCGCGAGGGCTATGCCCGCCAGTATCTGTGCATCAACGGCATCTGGCAGGACCATCTGCTCTATGCGCGCCTGCGCGACGACGCGGATTGAGGGCAGCTTTGAGGGGACCTTGGGCTTGCCATCTTCGCCTTGCTATAAACGGCGGTGCGTGGGAGCAACACGGCGGACGCGGGCGGTTTGAGAACAAACGCGGCAAATGAGTAGGTTGACGATGGGTGGGAAACGAGACGCGCGAACTTTGCCGGCAGGCGGCGCCATGGCCGCGCTGTTGGGCCTGGGTCTCTTGTTGGGCGGCTGCAGCAGCAGCAGCCTGAACAGCATGACCGGCGGCCTCGTCGGCTCTTCGCCGCCCGCGCCAGTCACCACCGGCCCGGCGGCGGGCGTCGGCGGCACCCCGCCCCAGATCACCGACGACGACGTGACGTGCCCGGAGACCGGCGTGCGCACCGGCGCCGCCACCCTGATCGTCGGCAGCACGGCGGGGCAGGGCGAGCCGTCGCCGCTCGACGTGCGCTATCAGGGCAGCATCGTGCGCATGGCGCGCGAATGCCATGTCGTCGGCCGCGCGATGCACATCAAGGTCGGCGTCGAGGGCCGCATCATCACCGGCCCGGCCGGCGGTCCCGGCACCATCAACGTGCCGCTGCGCGTCGCCGTGGTGCGCGATGGCGTCAACCCGGTGACGATCGCGACCGAGCTGGTGCAGATCCCGGTGACCGTCGACGCCGCGACCGATCGCGTTGCCTTCACCCATGTTTATCCGGACGTGTCGTTCCCGCTGCCGCAACCGCTGGGCCTGATCGATGCCTATACGGTCTATGTCGGCTTCGATCCGATCGGCGCGCAGCAGAAGAAAAAGCGGCCGGCGCGTCGGCGGCGGCGGTGAGTTCCGGATGGCGTGTCCCGGGCGCGGCGCGGTGCGCAGTACCGCGCTGCAGACCCGGAAACCTGGTTTTCTGATTTGAAGCTGGACCGCGGATCAGCAGCGCATCACGTCGTGCTGCGCTGCATCCGGGGAACAAGAACCTACCAGCCGCGCAGCTCGATGACGGTGCCCTGCAGGGCGCGCATGTCGGTGACCACCGCATGGGCGCCGGCCGCGCGCAGGTGATTGCCGAGCCCGGCGCCGGCATGGCTGCCGCCGGCGAAGCCGACCACCTTCATCCCGGCGGCGGCCGCGGCGGCGACGCCGACCGCTGAAATCTTCCACCGCCACGCATTCGCTCGGGTCGACGTGCATCTTGGCGGCGGCGTGCAGGAACACATCCGGCGCCGGCTTGCCGTTTCGCACCTCGCCCGCCGAGAACAGGTTGGGCTCGAAGAAGCGTATGAGGTCGGTGCTCTCCAGGCTGACGCGGATGCGGTCGAGCGAGGACGAGGAGGCCACGCATTTTTTTCCGCGCAGCCAGGTCAGCGCATGGGCGGCGTAGGGCGTGGCGCGCAATTCGGCGCGGAAGCGGCGCAAAATCGCGCTGGCGACCGTGGCGGAGAAGCCGGGCGGCAGTTTGCGGCCGGCGGCGAGCTCGACCTCGGCGAACATGTCGGCCGGGCGCCGGCCGGTGAAATAGCGTGCGACCACGTCCGGCGTCAGCCCGAAGCCGGCGCGCATGAATTCCCGCGACACGATTGCAGAGGCCAACGGCTCGCTGTCGACGAGCACGCCGTTGCAATCGAAGATGACCATTGGTCCTCCGAAAGCCTTGGGCCGGAACGTCCGGCCGCTCATACGCATGAGGGACAAACTGCGCGCGACGGGCGCTTGCCGCCGACTGTGCGAGCGAATGGTTAGCGTAAGGTAAACGCCGGCTGTCGCGGCGTTCAAATTATGGTTGTGGGCGCCGGCGCGGCTTTACCGAGCCTGGACAAAGGCTTGGCCGGAGGGGTCGGCGCGGCGGAAGGCGCGCGCCGGGGCGTTCCGGTTGTGGGGCCCGGCGCCGGCCGTCCGCGGCCGTCTTGCGCGGAAAAAGCGGTCAGTTCAGCCGCTTGCTCAGGTCGGCGATGCCCTTGGCGATCAGGTCGTCGCCGAGCTTGCCCTTGGTTTCCTGGGTGAGGATCTTCTCGGCAGCGGCGATGGCGGCTTCCGCCGCAGCCGCGCGCACGTCGGCGGACGCCTGGGCCTCGGCCTGGGCGATCTTGGTCTCCGCCATCTTGGTGCGGCGGGCGACGAATTCCTCGACCTTGGCCTTGGCGTCGGCGGCCATGCGCTCGGCCTCGGCCTGGGCGCCGGCGATGATGCCCTGCGCCTCGCCCTCGGCCTCCTGCCGCTTGCGCTGATAGTCGGCCAGCAGCTGGGCGGCGTCCTCGCGCAGCTTGCGCGCTTCCTCGAGCTCGGCCTTGATACGGGCGGCGCGGTCGTCGAGCGATTTGGCGAGCATCTTGTGCACGCCGATATAGCCGAGCAGGCCCAGGAAGACGATAAAGCCCAGCGCGACCCAGAATTCAGCTTCGTGAATCATCGGGGCTCCTTACCGCTTCAGCACGTCGGCGACCGCGGACGAAACCGCCTGGTCGCTCGGCGCGTTGCCGATCAGCCGCTCGACGATGGCGCGGGTGGCGTCCTCGGCGATGGAGCGGACATTGCCCATGGCCGCTTCCTTGGTGGCGGCGATGGTCTTCTCCGCCGCGGCCAGCTTGGTGTTGAGCTCGTCCTCGAGCGTCTTGCGGGCGGCGTCCGCCGCGGCGGCTTCCTTGTCGCGCGTCTCGGTGGCGATGGCCTGCGCGCGCGAGCGGGCGTCCGCCAGCGCCTTTTCGTAGGCGGCCACCGCCTCGTCCGATTGCGTCTTCAGCCGCTCGGCCTCGGCGAAGTCGTCGGCGATGCGCTTCTGCCGCGCGTCGATGACGCGGCCGACCTGCGGCAGCGCCCATTTCGCCATCAGCGCATAGAGCAGCACGAAGGTGATGACCAGCCAGACGAGCTGCGAGGGAAAGGTCTGCGGGTTGAACGGCGGAAAGCCGCCGTGTCCGCCCGAAGGGGCCTCGGTGCCTGCAGTATGTGCGTTATGCTCGGCCATCGTTGAAGCTCCGGCGCTGGACGGCGCGCTTTACCTTAGAGCGCGAACAGCAGCAGGAGCGCGATCAGCAGCGAGAAGATGCCGAGCGCCTCGGTGATGGCGAAGCCGAAGATCAGGTTGCCGAACTGGCCCTGCGCGGCCGACGGATTGCGGATGGCGGCGGCCAGGTAGTTGCCGAAGATGATGCCGACGCCGACGCCGGCGCCGCCCATGCCGATCGCCGCGATGCCCGCGCCGATGTACTTCGCTGCCACTGGATCCATGAGATGAGCTCCTTCTGGTTTTGCGGGCCGGGCCGTCAGTGGCCCGGATGAATCGCGTCGTTGAGGTAGATGCAAGTGAGAATTGCGAACACGTAGGCCTGCAGGAACGCCACCAGCAGTTCGAGCGCGGTGAGCGCCACGATCATGGCGAACGGCAGCGCGCCGCCGATCCAGCCGATCGCGCCCAAGCCCCCGCCCAACAGGATGATGAACCCGGCGAAAACTTTAAGCGCGATGTGGCCGGCCAGCATGTTGGCGAACAGACGAACGCTGTGCGAGATCGGGCGCGAGATGAAGGACAGGATCTCGATCGCGACGATCATCGGCAGGATGTAGATCGGCACGCCCTTGGGCACGAACAGGTTGAAGAAGTGCAGGCCGTGGCGGATCAGCCCGTAGATCAGCACGGTGAAGAACACCATCAGCGCCAGCGTCGCGGTGATGATGACGTGGCTGGTGACGGTGAAGCCGAAGGGGACCAGCCCGAACATGTTCAAGAGCAGCACGAACATGAAGATCGTGAACACGTAGGGGAAGAACCGCATGCCCTCGCTGCCGGCGGTCGAGCGCAGCATGTCGGCGACGAATTCGTAGGTCAGCTCCGCGGCCGATTGCAGGCGCGTCGGCACCGCCTTGCCGCCGGCCGTGCCGATGACCAGGAACCCGGTGAGCAGGATCACCGCGAGCACCATGAAGGCGGCGGAATTGGTGAAGAATATCTCGGCGCCGCCGAACTGGCCGAGCGGAAACAGATTGATAATCTGGAATTGGTGGATCGGGTCCATGACGCCGTCTTAGCCGTTTAAGTTTCTCTCGCGCACCACGCCGGCCGCGCGCATCACGTTGAGCACCCCGGCGGCGAAGCCGAGCAGAAAAAACACAATCAGCCCCCACGGCGTGGTGCCCAGCCAGCGGTCGAGACCCCAGCCGATTCCCGCGCCTACCACCACGCCGCCGACCAGCTCGGCGGAAAGCCGGAAGCCGCGTGCGACCGCCGACGCATCGGCGGTCTGACGAGGACCGGAGCCGTTTTCGGATGGTCGGTTCGCGGTTGCGAGCCGTTCGCCGAGACGCTGGAGCCTCGCGGAGAGAGCAGCCTCGTCGTCCGACGGTTCTTGGCGATCACCTTTGTCCCGCGTGCCGTCAGCCATGCCTTCGACCCGCGTGATTCAAGGCATCCCGCTTGCCCCGCCGCCCTTAAAGCCGCGCGGACCATACTGATGCGGTTTGTCCGAGTCAAGAAAGCGGCCATGCGACATAAGAGCTTGATTTAATGGATGAAATGCAAGATTTTACCGGGTCTTTGACGGCGCTCAAGGGCGCTTCGGTGCACTGCGGCAGGCGCGGCGCAATCGGCGGGTGTATTAAGGCCGAAGCCGGCCGGTGCTAGGCTCGCCGGAGACTCAAAAAAGGGTCGCGGGCAACCGGGGCGCGCGGGAAGCGGAGGAGGAGAGATTGAGGATCGTCACCCTCGTGCTGGCAGCCGCGCTCGGATGCGGCGCGGCGGCCGCGCTGGCGCAGGAGCAGGCGCCCTTGCTGCCGCCCCCGGCTGCGCCGTCCGCGCCGGACACGCGCTGGAACTTCAAGCGCGTCGACGACGGCTTCGTCCGCCTCGACAACAAGACCGGCCATGTCGCCCATTGCACGCCGCGCAACCCCGGCTGGGCCTGCCAGGCGGTGCCGGAAGACCGCGCCGCGCTGGAGAAACAGATCGCCGGCCTGCGGGACGAGGTTGCCGCCTTGAAGAAAGAGATCGCGGCCTTGCGGGCCGCGCCGCCGCCGCCCCCGCCGCCGCCGGAAAAGGCGCCGGCCGTGTCGTTGCGGATGCCGACGCACGAGGAGGTCGCCCGCGCGCGCGACTATCTCGCCGACACGTTTACCGATACCTGGCACCGGCTGGTGCAGATGATCGTGCATTTCCAGCACGACGTGCTGCGTAAAGGTTGAACGGTCGCTAGTGGAGCGAATTTGACATTTGATATCCAATTGCTGCAAGCCGCTCATCAAATGTCAAATTCAAAGCTCCACTAGAATCAAATAGTTGCTGGTGGTCCTTTGATTCCGACATTTGCTCGGGAGCTTGCAGCAGAGGGATGCAAATGTCGGAATCGGACCACTAGTGCCCGGCCGCCTGTCCGCCGTCACCGAAGCCGAAGTTCAATTGACCGCGCGCGCCACCTTGCGGATCGAGACGCCGGGCGCCGGCCTGACCGACATCACGGCCGAGGCGCGCAAGTTCGTCGCCCAACTCAATGCCGGCGACGGCGCGCTGCTGGTCTTCCTGCGCCACACCTCGGCGTCGCTCACCATCCAGGAAAACGCCGACCCCGACGTCCAGACCGATCTCGTCGCCGCGCTCGACCGGCTGGCGCCGGAAGGTGCGCATTGGGTGCACGACACCGAAGGCCCCGACGACATGCCGGCGCACGTCAAAGCCATGCTCAATGGTGTGTCGCTGCACGTGCCGGTGATCGACGGCGCGCTGGCGCTCGGCACCTGGCAGGGCCTCTACGTGGTCGAGCACCGTGCGCGTCCGCACAGCCGCGAGGTGATTTTCCAGTTCATCGGCGGCCGGCGTTAGGCGGCGCGCGCCTCACACCGTGGCCGACATCACCAGCGCGGAGCCGTAGAGAAATCCGGCGATGCCGGACGCGCCCTTGGCGAAGCGCAGCAGGAGCTCTTCGAGTTCCGCCCGCGCCCAGCGCCGGCCTTGCTCGCCTTCCGGCCGCTCGTCGGGAGGCAATACCCGCCAGGCCTCGCTGCGTTCCAGCCGCTCCTCGGTGAGACAAAATGCGCGGATCATCATGGCGACGGCGAAGGTCAACGCCACCGTAGCGGCCATGTCGAGCGCCAGCGGCAGTGCGAAGCTGTAGGCGAACATCAGCCCCACCGCGGCCAGCGCGACGAAGGCGGCGTCGCGGGTCACGGTGAAGACCGCAAAGCGCATAAAGAGGATCATGCCGATTCCTGGTGGCTCCTGTTTCGATCCGGTTCCACGCCAAAAAGGCAATCGCCGCGCCAATAGAATGGCGCGCGCAAGATCAAACGCGACCCCATAACGTTTGTTCCCGGGCGGGGTCTCACCACTTATGGTGTTGTAAAACTTGACGTTTCCGGCCACGGCGGGCCGGATCGAGGCGGGGCCGCAGGCGCGCGCGGCACTTTCGCCGGGGGTAGTCCTTCTCGACCTAAAGTATTGTAGATTGCCTATCTGATCGGCACGCTGCTGGCAGCGCGGCCATGGCTTTGTGGGGGCCATGGCGTGGTGGGGACGTTGAGAAGACGTTGAGGGGATCATGGCGTTGAATGGCAATTCGCACTACCGGCTGGTGATTGCCGACGACCATCCCTTGTTCCGCGGCGCCATGCGCGAGGCCGTCTCCGGCCTGTTGCAGCAGGTTGAGATCGCCGAGGCCGGCAGTTTCGACGAAGCAGCCGATCTGCTGGAGCAGGGCGGCGACGTCGATCTTATCCTGCTCGATCTCGCCATGCCCGGCGTGCGCGGTTTTTCGGGACTGATGTATCTGCGCGCGCAATATCCAAGCGTGCCGGTGATCGTGGTCTCGGCCAATGAAGATCCGGTCGCCATCCGCCGTTGCATGGAGTTCGGCGCGTCCGGTTTCATCCCCAAGACGGTGGGGGGCGAGGCCATGCGCGAAGCGATCTCGCGCGTGCTCGGCGGCGGCGTGTGGACGCCCCCGGACGTCGATCTGACGGCCGGCTCCGACGCGGAGTCCTCGGAGCTGATGGCGCGCATGGCGACGCTGACGCCGCAGCAGGTGCGCGTGCTGATGATGTTGTCGGAAGGCCTGCTCAACAAGCAGATCGCGTTCCAGCTCGGCGTCTCGGAAGCGACCGTCAAGGCGCACGTCTCCGCCATCCTGCAGAAGCTGGGCGTCGAGAGCCGCACGCAAGCCGTGATCGCCGCCGCCAAGATCGAAGCCGGCCAGTCGTCGCAGAACGCCGCGGCGGAGGGGTAGGGAGCGGCTGCTCTGTTGCGTGCAGCAAACTCGGAGTCATGCGCGGGCTTGACCCGCGCATCCATGATGACGTTCGGTTTGTGACGGCTTTACGTAAGGCCGCAATTGCCGCGCGGCCTCATGGATTGCCGGGTCAAGCCCGGCAATGACTGCGGCAAGGTGCTCACTTGTATCAATGTCCTGCGAAATACCGCTCGATGATCTTGCGGTAGATCGTCGTCAGCGCGCGCAAATCGCCGATCGGCACGCGCTCGTCGACCGCGTGCATGGTCTGCCCGACCAGGCCGAACTCCACGACCGGACAATAATTCGTAATGAAGCGCGCGTCCGACGTGCCGCCGGTGGTGGAGAGTATCCGGCTTGCGGCCCGCCACCTCTGAAATCGCATTGGCCACGAGCTCGGTGAACGGGCCGGGCGCGGTGACGAACACGTTGGCGTTCGACGGCTCCCATTCGAACGCAAATTTGATGCTGTTGCCGGCGGCCTTGGCCGCGCGCTGCTCGATCAGCGCCTTCAGCGACTCCACGGTGTGGCAATCGTTGAAGCGGATGTTGAAGCGCGCGCGCGCTTCGCCGGGAATGAGGTTGACCGTCTTGTTGCCGACGTCGACCGAGGTGAATTCGAGATTCGACGGCTGGAAGTTTTCGTTGCCCTGGTCGAGCGGCTCCGACTGGAGCGCGTCGATCAGCGTTGACCAGGCCGCGGACCGGGTTCACCGCGCGCTGCGGATAGGCGACATGGCCCTGCTTGCCGGTGACGGTGAGGTGGCCGTTGAGCGAGCCGCGGCGGCCGATCTTGATGGTGTCGCCGAGCTCTTCCTGGTTGCTCGGCTCGGCCAGGATGCAATGGTCGAGCTTCTCGCCATGTTCGGCGGTCCATTGCAGCAGCTTGGGCGTGCCGTTGACCGCGACGCTTTCTTCGTCGCCCGTGATCAGGAACGAGATCGAACCCTTGGGCTTGCCGTGTTGCTCGAGATGGTCGAGCACGGCGGCGACCGCGCAGGCGATGCCGCCCTTCATGTCGACCGCGCCGCGGCCGTAAAGCTCGCCGTTGTCGATCTCGGCCGCGAACGGCGGATGGCGCCAGCTCGCCTCGTCGCCCGGCGGCACCACGTCGGTGTGGCCGGCGATGACGAGATTGGGCGCTTCCGTGCCAAGCCGCGCATAGAAGTTTTCGACGTCGGCGGTGCCCGGCTCGCTGAAGGTCATGCGGTGGACGGCGAAACCGGCCGCCTTCAGCGTCTTTTCGAGAACGCTAAGCGCGCCGCCTTCCGCCGGCGTCACCGACGGACAGCGCAGCAGGTCGCGGGCGATGGCAACGGGATCGGCGCTCATTAGGTCCTGCTAGACACTTCTATGAGGTCGGGCACGACAAGTCTTATTTCTTCGATCATGGATGACCATGTGTCGGCCTCGACGACGAGGCCAGGAAGATTGTTGCTCGTTGCGGTCCAGACTTTGGCTTCACCATCCCACCGCGCTCGGATATTGATATCGCGGTTCATGACCCGAAGTTTGGTGGCGGCCGCTTTCAACTCAATCCCTCAACAGCTCGTTGATGCTGGTCTTGGAGCGCGTGCGCTCGTCGACTTGCTTGACGATGACGGCGCAGTAGAGGCCCGGGCCGACCGTGCTGCCCGGCATCGGATTGCCCGGCAGGGTGCCTGAGACGACGACGGAGTAGGGCGGCACTTCGCCGTAGAAAATCTTGCCGGTCGCGCGATCGACGATCTTGGTCGACATGCCGAGATAGACACCCATGCCGAGCACCGAGCCTTCGCGCACCACGACGCCTTCGACCACTTCGGAGCGCGCGCCGATGAAGCAATTGTCTTCGATGATCACCGGTCCGGCCTGCAACGGCTCGAGCACGCCGCCGATGCCGACGCCGCCCGACAGATGGACGTTCTTGCCGATCTGCGCGCAGGAGCCGACCGTGGCCCAGGTGTCGACCATCGTGCCGCTATCGACGTAAGCGCCGAGATTGACGAAGGACGGCATCAGCACCACGCCGGGCGCGATGAAGGCCGAGCGCCGCACCACGCAGTTCGGCACCGCGCGGAAGCCGGCGTCGCGGAACTCACTGTCGCCCCAGCCGTCGAACTTCGACGGCACCTTGTCCCACCACACGGCCTTGCCCGGTCCGCCGCCGATCACGGTCATGTCGTTGAGGCGGAACGACAGCAGCACCGCCTTCTTCAGCCATTGGTTGACCTGCCATTGGCCGTCGGCCTGGCGCTCGGCGACGCGCGCCTTGCCGCTGTCGAGCAGGTTGAGCGCGGCCTCGACCGCTTCGCGCACCGCGCCTTTGGTCGTGGGGCTGACGCCCTCGCGTTGCTCAAAGGCGTCGTCGATGGTCTTGGCGAGATCGGCAAGGGACTCAACTTTGGACATGGCGTTTCCTGGCGCAGGTGTCGACCTGGGTGTCGAATTTGCAGCGTTTTGTCGGGGGAACCCGGTGGTCTGTCAAGCCGCCGCGCTCGCCTGGGGCGGTACCGGCGCCGGCCTCGATGGGCTAAAACGCGATGAATCGACGGACAGAATAACGCGAGAGGAGCGGCGGATGACGATAAATGTTGCGGAACTGAGCGGGGAAGTTGCCACCTTTGCCGAAGCGGCGGTGGCCTGGGCGGCGGTGGCGCTGCCGCGTTTCGTCGGTGCCATTGCGCTACTGGTCATCGGCTGGTGGATCGCCGCCCGCGCCAAGCGGGCCATCAAACGGCTGCTCGACGGGCAGCGGCATGTCGACCCGGCCTTGCGCGGGATCATCGCCTCGCTGGTGCGCTACGCCATCCTCATTGTCGTGCTGGTGGCGGTGCTGGCGCAGCTCGGCATCCAGACCACCAGCATCCTCGCCGCGCTCGGCGCTGCCGGCCTCGCCATCGGCCTCGCCCTGCAGGGCACGCTGGCGAACATTGCGGCCGGCATGATGCTGCTGTGGCTGCGTCCGTTCCGAATCGGCGACTACATCGACACCGGTTCGGCCGCCGGCACGGTGGTCGATCTCGGGCTGTTCGCCACCGAGCTGCATTCCTGGGACGGCATCTATCAGTTCGTGCCGAACTCGGAACTGTGGAACAAGAAGCTCATCAATTATTCGCGCCTGCCGACGCGGCTCAACGATCTCGCCTTCGGCGTCGATTACGGCGACGATCTCGACAAGGGTCTGGAGACGCTGATGGCCACCGCCACCGCCGACAAGCGCGTCCTGTCCAATCCGGCCCCGATCGTCTTCGTTGACCAGCTCGGCGACAGCGCGGTGGTGCTGCGGCTCCGCGTCTGGTCGACGTCCGACGATTACTGGGACGTGCGGCGCGCGCTCACCAAGGCGGGCAAGGACGCGCTGGAAGCGGCCGGCCTCACGATCCCGTTCCCGCAGCGCGACCTGCACATCAAGGACGCGCCGCCCACGTTGCTTGGCAAGGCGGCGGCGTGAAGGACTGGTAATCCAGGCGGGCGCCATTAAGCTTGTGGTTCAGGGGAGAGACATCATGCAACATCGCTTCGCCCGTTTGGCGCTTGCGCCACTCGCGGTCCTGGCCGCCACGGCGCCGGCTTATGCCCATCACGTCATGGGCGGCCGGATGCCGGCGACCTTCACCGATGGCCTGCTGTCGGGGCTCGGCCATCCGGTCATCGGCCTCGATCATTTCGCGGCCGTGGTGGCGGTCGGTTGCCTGGCGGCGGCGCATCGGCGCGGGCCTGCGCTCGCCGTCGGCTTCGTGCTGGCGATGATGGCCGGCGTTGCCGTGCACCTGCGGGGCGCGACCGTGCCGGGCGCCGACCTGCTGGTGGCGTTATCGGTGATCGGGCTCGGCGTGGTGATGGTGCGCCGGTATCGGCTCGCCGCCGGTCCCGCGCTTGCCGTATTCGCGGCGGTGGGGCTGCTGCACGGCTATGCGCTGGGCGAGTCGATCTATGGCGCCGAGCCGACGCCGCTTTACGCCTATCTCGTCGGGCTTGCGGTCATCCAGGGCGCGATCGCCCTTGCTGCCATGCTTGCCACGCGCCTCGCCGTGCAGCGGCATGCCGATCTCTCCGCGCTGCGTCTGATCGGCGCCGGCATCGCCGGCATCGGTCTTGCGGTCTTCGTGCAGCAGGTGATCCCCGCCGTGTGAGCCGGGCTCAGGCGACCAGCCGCTGGAGAAATCCGGTCAGGTCGTCGGTGACATGATCGACATGGGGCGCGTCGCGCCCTTCCAGTTCCCAGCCTTCGCGGAACACCTCGCGCGTGCCTTCCGGCACCACCAGCGCCGTGGTCATGCCGAGCGCATGCGGCTCCACCAGGTTGCGCGCGAGGTCTTCGAACATGGCGGCATGGGTCGGATCGACATCGTGGCGGTCGAGGAAGCGGGCATAGGTCTGCGCCGAAGGCTTCGGCTCCAGTTCGGCGGCGATGATGTCGAACACGTCCTCGAAATGGTGGTGCACCTCGAGCCGCCGCATCACCGCCTCGGCGTGCTTGCGGGTGCCGTTGGTGAGGATGAGCTTGCGGCCGGGCAGTTTTTCCAGCGCCGCGCCCAGCGCCGCGTTGGGCGTCAGCGGCGAGTGGTCGATTCTGTGCACGAAGTCGAGATAGTCGTCGGGCGCCATGCCGTGCTCGGTCATCAGCCCGCGCATGGTGGTGCCGTAGCGCTTGTAATAGTCCTTCTGCACGCGGAACGCTTCGTCGTGCGGGACTTTGAGATACTCGGCGATGAAATCGCGGATGCGCACGTCCACCTGCTGCCACAGGTTCAGGTGATGCGGATAGAGCGTGTTGTCGAGATCGAACACCCAGGTCTCGACATGGCCGAAGCTGCGTGGCGCGGGACGGGCAGGGGCGTTCACGGCGGCGGCTCCTTGAGATGCAGGGTCATCGACGGCTTGCCGCCCACGTCGACCTTCGCAAAGCCCATTTCGGTCAGCCCGCGGCTTGCGCAGTTCTTGTGGTTGCTGATCTCGAACTTGCCGCCTTGCGTGCACAGCGTGATCTTGCCGCCCCAGGAAAGCGGCTTGCCGTCGCGCGCGATGGCGCGGCCGTTGCCGTCGACCGCCTCGGCGTAGCTGTAGAGACGGCGCGGGTCGCCGGCGACGTCCGGCCGCAGGCAGCCGTGCGCCGGCACGCGATACCAGCCGCGGGTGACGATCGCGCCCATTTCCACGAGTCCCAAGGAAGCCATGACCGTATATGGGGTGTCGTTGCACCAGGAAAAGCCGCGCCCGTGCGGATCGCGCGCGGCCGCCAGAAGCTGATCGAAGATCGCCGGCTGCGCGGGCGCGTCGGCCGGCAACTTGTGGTCCTTGAGAAAAGCCTTGAGCGCGCCCTGCGTCTTGCTGCCGTCGACGCCGTCGATGGGGCTGGCGTCATAACCGGCAATCGACAACAGCCGCTGGATGCCGGCGAGCCGCGCCTGCGCGTCGTCGTAGCCGGCGTCTTCGGCGAGCTTGACCACCAGGCCGTTGTCACCCTCGGACGGCCGCGCCGGCGAGAACGGCACCTGCTGGCTGAGCGGGCAATTGCGGCCGTCGGCGAGATCGAAGGTGTCTTTGCGCACGCAGAACACGGCGCTGCCGCGCTTCGGAGTCGGCGCGCTGCCATAGATTGGCGGCGTGCGCGCGTGCACGTAGACGAGGTCGGCGTCGAACGCGCCATCGATCACCGGCCGGCATTGCCCGGGATCGAGCGCGGAACCAGCCGCGGGTCGAAACATGGGCCTGCTTGGCGAGCCCCAGCGCCACGTCCATGCGATAGCTGGTGTGGTTGCACAAAGTCAGCGCGGCTCGCGCCGGCGTCGCCGCCAGCAGGGCGAGGGCGCCGATCGCGAGTGTCAATCTCAGCATCATTGCGTTGGGTCGCGGCCTCCGGCTCAGCGATGGATCAGCGTGCCGACGCCGTGGTCGGTCAGCAAGCTCCAGCAGCACCGCGTGCGGCACCTTGCCGTCGAGGATCACCACGCCTTCGACGCCCTGGTCGAGCGCGTAGATGCAGGTCTCGACCTTGGGGATCATGCCGCCGGAAATGGTGCCGTCGGCGATCAGCTTGCGCGCGTCGGCCACCGACAATTGCTCGATCAGCTTCTTGTTCTTGTCGAGCACGCCCGGCACGTCGGTCAGCAGCAGCAGCCGCTTGGCCTTGAGCGCGCCGGCGACGGCGCCGGCGAAGGTGTCGGCGTTGACGTTGAAGGTGCCGCCGGTGGCCGAGGTCGCGACCGGCGCCAGCACCGGGATCATGTCGCGGCCGATCACCTGGTCGAGGATCATGGTGTCGACCTTCTCCGGGTCGCCGACGAAGCCGAGATCGATCACCTTCTCGATGTTGGAATCGGGATCGACCACGGTGCGCGTCACTTTGCGCGCCTGCACCATGTTGCCGTCCTTGCCGCACAGGCCGATGGCCTTGCCGCCGGCGGCGTTGATGTAACCGACGATCTGCTTGTTGATCGAGCCGGCCAGCACCATCTCGACGATCTCGATGGTCTTCTCGTCGGTGATGCGCAGGCCCGCCGCGAATTCCGACTTGATGCCGAGCTTCTCCAGCATGGCCTGGATCTGCGGCCCGCCGCCGTGCACGACGACCGGGTTGATGGCGGTCTGCTCCAGCAGCACCACGTCCTGCGCGAAGTCGCGCGCGGTCTGCTCGCTGCCCATGGCGTGGCCGCCGTACTTAATGACGACGGTCTCCTCATCGTATTGCTGCATGTGCGGCAGCGCCTCGGAGAGGATGCGCGCCTTGTCCTGGGCGGTGATCGTCATTTGGGGCTCTCGGGGCAAATTCGGGACTTGGCCGACGGTCGCGCCCTTTTAGCGGTGGTCGCGGCCGGGCGAAAGAGGTCAGTGTCTGATCCGGTATGGCTGAATCGTCATTAACCGTTCGTCCCCGCGAAGGCGGGGACCCAGGGCTGCAAATAGAAGCCGTACCGTTACGCCCCTGGATTCCCGCTTGCGCGGGAATGAGCGGAGAGAGCTTCAAGCCCGGTGGATCAAAAGCTAGCCGGCGCGCCAAGGCGCCGGCGTCAGCCGGTACGAGATGCCATCAGCGCCGCCGGGATCAGGACGATCCAGGCGAGGATCATGATCATGCCGCCGGTGGGGGCGGCCATGGGAAACAGCCGGCTGCCGAGATAGACGCGGGCCGCGACGTCGCCGGCGAACAGGCCGGCGCCCACCACGAAGCCCCAGACCACCGCCAGGCCGAGCGGGCGCAGGACCAGCCCCTGGCGCGCGGCCAGTACCCCGGCGATCACCGCGACGGCGTGGATCAGCAGCAGATAACCGGCGCTGTCGAGCCCGACGCCCGGTTTGCTGTGGGCGCCGGCGGCGGTGAGCATGATGCCGGCGGCGCCCATGACGCCGGCCAGCGCGATCAGAATTTGTTCCATGGCGTGAGTGTAGCTCAAGGTGCGCCGGCGCAGAACCCGTTCAGCCGGATTGGTTCGAGGCCTTGGCGGCGTCCCACCAGGCGCACGTGCCGGGCGCGACGCGGTAGTTGCCCTCCATCACGTTCACCGGCTCGCGCAGGCCGGCTTCCGCCATGGCCATGCGCAGCTCGCGCGCCTCCACGCGCCCCTCGGGCGTGAGCCAGGCGCGCTCGTGGCCCCACAGGCTCGGGCCTTCGGGGCGCTCGTGCGGCGTCCAGGTCTCGGGATCGATGGAGCGGCCGCCCCAGCCGTATTCGAACAGGAACTTGGACGGCGAGTAGGTGTAGAACGACGTCATGTGATCGTTGACGTGGCGCCCGAAGGTGGTGCCGATCTTCTCCGGCGTCTGCTGCACGATATCGTAGGCCTGTCCGACGTCGTCGAGGTTGCACAGCTCCACCATCAGATGATGAACGCCGGCCTCGCCGGTTTCGATGAAGGCGAGGCTGTGGTGGCGCGGATTGACGTGCATGAAATACGCCTTGAACGGCTTCAGGATATAATCGCTCAATTTGAAGCCGAGCACGTTGGTATAGAACGGCAGCACGTCGTCGATGGTCTTGCAGGTGAGCACCGCGTGGCCCATGCCGAGCGGCCCGGTGCGGAAACCGGAGATCGAGCGCCCCGGCTTGAACGGCTCGCTCACCGTCTCGGGCCCGCAGAAGGCTTCGACGCGGTTGCCGGCCGGATCGCGGAACGCAATCAATTCGCGTACGTGCCGCTCGTCGGCGAGCGCCCGGCTGCCGCGCGTCACCGCGACGCCGTGCTGCTCGAGCCGCGCCGCCAGCGCGTCGAGCGCGGCGGCGTCGGCCACTTCCCAGCCGAAGAAGCCCGCACCATCGCCCGCGCTCTTCTCGACCACCAGCCGCTGCCGGCGGTCGTCCATGCGGAAGGTCAGGTTCGTGCTGCTCTTGTCGACAAGTTGCATGCCGAGGAAACGGGTGGCGAAGCCGAGCCAATCGTCGAGGTCGCTCGCCTGCACGCCGACGTAACCGAGCGATTGCATCTCCATCTCCGTTTCGCTCATTGACCGTCTCCGTTATTCGGCCGCCGACGCCGGCGCGCCCTCGAAGCCGACGAACCGGCAGAAGTCCGCCAGCGGCGCGCGCGGTGAGCGGAACGTGTTGGCCGGGTGCTTCGCGTCACGATAGCCGACCGCGACCCCGCAGAACAGCATCTGCTCGGGCGGCACGTCGAGGAAGGCGTTGACGCTGCGATAGGCGCGCGCCCAGGATTCCTGCGCGCAGGTGTCGAGACCCTTGGCGCGCGCCAGCAACATGAAGGTGGTGATGTAGTTGCCGAGGTCGGCGAACTGGCCGGGGCCGAGCCGGCGGTCGACCGTGATCAACAGGCCGACCGGCGCGTT
Source organism: uncultured Pseudomonadota bacterium (assembly GCA_963829785.1). Classification (GTDB taxonomy): domain Bacteria; phylum Pseudomonadota; class Alphaproteobacteria; order Rhizobiales; family Xanthobacteraceae; genus Pseudolabrys. The sequence goes on from CAWHJZ010000024.1 coordinate 21,420, forward strand.
GAAGAATTTGTAGTTCTCCTTGTACTGCCGCACGCGCGCGTCGATGTCGCCGCGGTCGATCTGCAGGGCGCCATAGAGCTGCACGCCGTGCTCTTCGCGATGGCCCTTGTAGGGCTCCCACAGTTCCTTCGGGTATATCGGATATTCGGCGTCGACGTGGCGCGGGTCGTTGCGTTCCATCTCGTCGGCGACCTTGCGCTTGAGCGTCTCGAGCGCGTCGCCGGTCAGCGCGTAGATCCGCCAGGGTTGCAGATTACCGCCGGACGCCGCGCGCGCGGCCTGCGTCAGCAGCGTGCGCAGCAGCGCGGGATCGACGGGGTCGGGGCGAAAGGCCCGGCAGCTGATCCGGCTGTCGACAGCGGTAGAAACGTCCATGCGTGTCGTTTCCTTCCCCCTTCGCTCGGCGTTCAACGCCAACGCGAGTCTTCTTGACGATGCGGCACCAGCTTACCCGCTGCCGCTTCTCAATGTATTCACATTTTAGGCCAGCTTACGACCAACTAATGCCAGCCCGTTCCGTTCAGCTTGGCGTCGTCACGACGGGTGGACGGAGGTTGGTATGAGTACTTCGGATTTCGATGAGCGGAAAAATGGTCTCGATGTTTCGCGCTTTGCGCCGCCGCGACATCGCCGGCCGGACGGCGGGGCGGCGATTGCCCCGGTTCTGGAACGGCTGAGCCGCGGCGCCGCCGAAGACGATCCGGATGCGACCCGCGCGCAAAGCGTACCGCCGGTCGAGCCGATCCACATGCGCGACGCGCCGTCGTCGCTGACGATCCCGCTGTCGATGACCGGCCGTCTGGCGGTTGCCATGGGCCTGTTCGCCGTGCTGACGGTCGCGTCCGTCACCTTCCTGGAATCGAAAGCGGAGCGTCCGGCGTCCGCGGTCGCGCCAGGCGCACCGGAAATGGCCGGCGCATCGGACATGCCGAAGACGGTGCGCACCGTGTCGTTGCGGCCCGACGCAACGGCGGTGGCCGACACCGAAACTTCCGCCGCCGCGCAAGCTGCGCCGTCGTCGCCGCCGCCGAGCGGCGATGCGCCGGCCGCGACGAGCCCGGCGCGGCCGATGGCCGAACCGGCGCTGGCGCTGACGGCGCCGCTGAAGGCGTGGGCCATGTTTCCGGACGATCCGTCCGCCAGGGCATCGGCGCCCGCGGCTGAACCGCCGAAAGCCAAAGCCGCCGACGGCGGAAAAGCCGCCGCGCCGAAGCGGGCCGCCGTCCGCCGCCACCGGGCCAAAGCAACCAAGCACGCCCGGCGCCGGCGTCACGTGAAGCGGCGCCCGGTGCGGGCTGCCGCGGCACCGGCCAAGCCGGCGGCGCAAACGGCGCCGCCCGCCGAGGCTCAGGCCAACGCGGCGCAGCCGGTCAAGAAGCTGCCGCTGCAGGCCGCTCTGGATTCGATCTTCGGCAGTCGGGACGAGGATGCGTCCGGCAACGCCGCGCCCGGCCCCGCCGCGCCGGCGAACAGCCGCGCCGCTTTCCAGTAGCGCCCGGCCGATCCGGCGCCGCGCGTTGCGTCCGCGCGCGGGCCGACGCCTGTGCTAGGCTCTCGCCAACCCGGGAATCGGTTGGGACAGGTGGCATGGGAAAAGAGCGGCTGGCCGCTTTCAGCGACGGCGTCATCGCGATCATCATCACGATCATGGTGCTGGAACTGAAGGTGCCGCACGGCGCCGATTGGGCGTCGCTCGCCGAAGTGGCTCCGCATTTCATGATCTATGTGCTGAGCTTCGTCTATCTGGCGATCTACTGGAACAATCACCACCACCTGCTGCACACGGTCGGGCACGTCGACGGGCTCATCTTGTGGGCCAACGCGAATTTATTGTTCTGGCTTTCCCTGATCCCGGTGGGCACCGCCTGGTTCGGCGAACACCCGCTGTCGTCGGCCCCGACCGCCACCTACGGCATCGCCCTGCTGATGCCGGCGATCGCCTACGCCCTGTTGCAGCAGGCGATCCTGCACCGGGAGGGCCGGGATTCCGTGCTGGCGCGCGCGCTCGGCCGCGACCTCAAGGGCAAGCTGTCGCCGCTCTTCTATCTCACGGCGATCGGGCTGGCCTTCATCGAGCCGCGGGCCTCGATCGCGATCGACATCGGCGTCGCGGTCATCTGGCTGGTGCCCGACCGCCGCATCGAGAAGGCGCTGCCGGAAAGCTGAGCGGCCGGCGGCCGCTCACGCCACGCCGCGCTCCGCCAAAAGCCGCGCCACCGCGGCGCGCAGTTCGGGAATGCCGGTGCCTTTGTCCGCGGATGTCGCGAGCACGGTCGGATAGGCGGCCGGCCGCTTGGCGAGCGCGGCCTCGACCTCGGCGATGCGCGCGTCCAGTTCCGCCGGCTTCACCGCGTCGGCCTTGGTCAGCACCACCTGATGGCTCATGGCGGCGCGGCCGAGCTGGTCGAGCGTCGGCTGGTCGGTATCTTTGAGGCCGTGGCGCGCGTCGACCAGCACGTAGACGCGGGCGAGGTTGGCGCGCCCGCGCAAATAGGCGTGGATCAGCTCGGTCCAGGCCGCGACCTTGGCTTTGCCGACGGCGGCGTAGCCGTAGCCCGGCATGTCGACGATGCGCAGTTCCTTGCCGGCGGAAAAGAAGATCAGTTCCTGCGTGCGCCCCGGCGTGCGCGAGGTGCGCGCCAGGCTGTTGTGGTTGGTGAGCGCGTTGATCAGGCTCGACTTGCCGACGTTCGAGCGCCCGGCAAAGGCGATCTCGGTGCCGCGCATGGCGGGCAGCGAGGCCTCGCTGCCGGCAGCCGCCACGAAGTCCCACTGCGTGACGAACAGCTTGCGGCCGGCCTCGATCTCTTGCGCGGTGAAGGGGGCGGGGGTGTCCATGCGGGCTGTCATGCCCGGATCGCCGGGAGGGGGCAAGGGGCGGGGGCAAGGGGCGGGGGCGCCATAGGGCGGCATCCATCCCCGTTCGTCCCCGCGCACGCGGGGACCCCGTCGCCCGGATGGAGCGCGGCGAAATCCGGGAGGGACGCGCCCCGCCTTCCGCTTCGCGCCATGCGGGCTGCGCGCCGATCGGCGCCAACCCGCCCGAGGTACCGTGAACAGGCGGTACCGCTATGCGGCTTCAGGAATGGCCTGCTTCGAAATAGGGAGTGGCTCAATGACGAAAGTGGTCTGTTTTGAACAGACTTCTTAAAGCGCCGGATGGACGATGATTCCCATTCCGGCCCCGCTGCCGAGCGCATCCCCCCCGATCCCCCCGTGCGTGTACGGTGGCGGGGTTGGAACAAAAGGCCGCCTCGGTTGGCGGTCTTTTCAATTCGGCCAAGCTTGCGAGGCCGGCTATCGGCCCGTCCCGGTCATGCCAGCGCAAAGCCGCCATTATGATCGGAACCTTATTGGCGCGGCGCGTGTTGAGTTACGTATTCAGCCAACTGACCAAGGCCTGAAACGGCGCCGATCATCGCGGACGCTGTTGTGGAACAGCTCCGCGACGCCTCACTCTGAAGGAGGCTTCCATGGAATTGCTCTTGATTATCGTTGTGCTCTTTCTGCTCTTCGGCGGCGGAGGATACTTTGGTCGCCGTCGCGGCTACTGGTAGAGGAAACTTTTGTCGTCGCGATACAAGGTGCTCGCGGGATGATCAAAAGCATGATGGTGGCCGCCGTGGGGCTGACGTTTCTGTTGGCCGGCGCGGCCGTGGCGCAGACCGAATTCCAATGCGATCAGGTCCGCGCCGCCGTGGCGCAGTATGGCTACAAGGCGGCGAAAGCGCATGCTGACGCCACCTTGAGTCATGAAGCGGTACAAGCCGCCAGCGCCTGCCTGAAGCGCAAGCCGGAGGCGAGAGAACGTCCCCGGGCGGTGAGAGAACGTCGTATCGCTCGCTGAGCCACATGCGGAATCGCGCTTAACGCCGCCTCGGTCGCCAACCCACCCCGTCTATGACACCCGCTTTCCGTTCGTCCCCGTCCCCGCTTTCGCGGGGATGAACGCCAACGGGGACTCGGGGCTGAAGCGCGCGTCAGCACCAACACGAAAAGCCCGCGCATGGCGGGCCGCAGAGTCAGATTTGGAAGGATGCAAGCAGGCTAGCGGCGCAGCGTCACGCTGTCAAGGAATATGTTCCGCCAGTCTCGCGGGGGAGGACGATTGCGCCGAGCGAAACCAAGGTCCGCTATAGGGTGCGTAGTCGATCTGTGGTGCCCGCCGCTCGATTGCCGGAGATGACCCACAACGGACGTGCCGCAGGTGCGGGGCCTGGCGCCTATCGACTAGCCCACGAGAGCGCTGCCGCCTGACATTTCCTGGGGTCATCGAACGGAAGCGTGCAGGCCGATGCGTGGCGCACCGGCCTGCCGTCGTTCAGCTAGTCTTTCGGGTTGGCTCCTTCGCGCGTGTTTTCCAGCACGCGCCCGGTCATCGCATCAACGCCAACCTCGCGCCAATGCTTGCCACGGCGCAGGTCAAAGGAATAACGCAGCCCGCTGCCGCCGTGCTCATGCTCAAGCTCCTCCTTCATGATTTTTCCCGGATAGGCCTTGAGCGCGATCGCGCGAGCCTTGCTCATGCTGATCGCGGGTCGCTTGGCGGGAGCCGCTTCCGCGCTTGCCAAGGCGGGCGGCATCACCACGGCGGCTGCCAGCAGGGCCGCGTACGCGATCCGCAGCGGCATTTTATGCATATCCATCTATGTGCTCCATGTTTCGTAGAGGCGACAACCTGGTCCAAGCTGGGGCGGCTGCCGCGTTAACCCCTGGAGCCGATATAGGAGCCGAACTTTGCAGGGACATCTTCGCCTGCATACAAATCGTTAAAGCTCATGCCTGCGCACCTTACAAATCAGTAAGCCCTAGGACAGGCTAGCGTGAATTTGCTCCGCTACTGTGAAGCCACGCTTTGCCGATATGCGCAAGGCGCGTACGCCACTTTTGCAAACATCCATTTGCAAGCCTGACGGAGCTTCCGATGCCGGCCATCGCTGCTGAAACACCTCCCTTTACCTATAACCGGGTGCCCAAGGTCACCGTCGATTTCTGGCTTATCAAGCTGATGGCCGTCACCGTCGGCGAGACCGCCGCCGACTTTCTGAGTGTTCATTTTGGTCTTGGCCTGACGGCAACCTCGCTTATCATGACGGGGTTTCTCGCCGCCGCCCTGTTGCTGCAATTCGCGCAGCGCAAATACGTCCCGTTACCGTACTGGCTGGCGGTCGTGCTGATCAGCGTGGTTGGCACGCTCATCAGCGACAACCTCGCCGATAATCTCGACGTCCCCCTTGCCACCACCAGTACTATCTTTGCCGTCGCGCTGATTGCGACCTTCACCGTGTGGTTTAGCTCCGAACGAACACTCTCCATTCACACCATTTACACGACACGCCGCGAGGCTTTTTATTGGCTCGCCATTCTGTTCACATTTGCACTTGGGACCTCCGCGGGCGATCTTGCCGCCGAGGGACTCGGGCTCGGCTATCTTCAGGCGGGGCTCGCCTATGCGGCGGTGATCGCTTTGATCGCCATCGCCTATTACGGCTTCCGCCTCAACGGCATCCTCGCCTTCTGGCTCGCCTATATCCTGACGCGGCCGATGGGTGCGTCCTTTGGCGACTATCTCTCACAACCGCATTCAAACGGGGGGCTTGGCTTGGGCACCACGATCACCAGCCTTGTATTTCTCGGCTGCATCGCCGCGATCATTATCTATATGACCATCACGAAGGAGGGACGGGAGTAATCTGCGCCCACCAAGAAGCGAAGGCCCCGCGGCACTCCTGCCACGGCATTTTGCTTGATCCACTTAGGGGTGTGGCCTACCTAATTCGACATGCGGATACTCCTCATCGAAGACGACCAACGGACTGCCGACTATATCGTGCACGGATTTGCCGAGAGCGGCCATCATTGCGAGACGTTGGCGGACGGGCAGGACGGTCTCTATCAGGCTACGCGGGAAGCCTATGATGTGCTCGTGGTGGACCGGATGCTGCCGGGGCTGGACGGGCTATCGCTGGTGCGCGCGCTGCGCGCCGCCAACGTGGTGACGCCCGTCTTGTTTCTGACGTCGGTCGCGGGTGTGGATGACCGGGTCGAGGGGCTCGATGCCGGGGGTGATGATTATCTGGTCAAGCCCTTCGCGTTTTCGGAACTCCTCGCCCGTGTCAATGCACTCGGCCGACGCCCGCCGACCCAGGCCGAGGTGACCAGGCTTCGCGTGCATGACCTCGAACTCGACCTCCTGCGCCGCCGCGCGTCACGTAACGGGCAGGCGATCGAGTTGCAGACGAAGGAGTTTGAACTGCTCGAATATCTGATGCGCAACGAAGGCCGCGTGGTGACGCGCACCATGCTGCTGGAGCGCGTATGGGGATTCAATTTCGATCCGAAAACCAGCGTCGTCGAGACGCATATCAGCCGCTTGCGTGCCAAGATCGACAAACCGTTCGACACGCCCCTTTTGCACACCGTCCGGAATACCGGATACTCCCTGCATGCGCCGTCATAGCCTCCTGCGCAGCACGCCGTTTCGCCTCGCGCTCGCCTTCGCGGCTTTCTTCGTTTGTGCATTCCTCCTCGCGGGTTTTGTCACCATCAATCTCATCAAGCGCGAACTCGACATTCGCTATGATAACCGCACCCGCGAGCTGTTCCACGTCATCTCGCAGACTTATGGCGATAGCGATATACAGGATGTGATCGACTCAACCCGCGTGCACATTGCCGCCACGTCGCATAAGCGCGACATATTCCTGCTTCAGGCGGCCAACGGCCGGGTGTTGGCGGCCAACATTCCGGCGGTCGCGGTTCGCGACGGCTGGTCGAAGCGGCCAAGCTCTGATTTTGGCGTTCCAGGCAATAACACCTATCGGATCTACGCGGCAAAGGTCGGACCTAACCGCCTTGTCGTGGGCACCGACAATGAAGAAACCAGCGAACTCCAGGAAATCGTCTTTATCAGTTTCGGCTGGGCTTCCATCGTCGTGGTTGCTCTCGCCATCGGCGGCGGCGCGCTTATCGCATCCCGCGCCCAGCGCCGCCTCGATGCGGTGAGGGATACGATGGGGCGGGCGTCGCATGGAGAACTTGCCGCGCGCATACCGCTTCTCGGCAAGGGAGACGACATCGATTTCTTGTCGCACGACATCAATATCGCACTGGAGCGCTTATCGGCCGCGGTGGAAAGCATGCGGCAAGTGAGCAGCGACATCGCCCATGACCTCAAGACGCCGCTTAACCATCTCAAGATCACGCTTGAGGAGGCGAGGCTAAGTGCAGCGAGGGGCGCGCCCGTCGTCGATGAACTGGAATCCGCCCTGGCCGAAGCCGATCAGATCAATCAGACCTTTGAAGCGCTTTTGCGCATCGCGCAGATCGAGGCCGGAACGCGCAAGTCGCGTTTTGCCAGGGTCAATCTTGGGGAAATTTATGCGTCCCTTGCCGATGTCTATCGCGATGTTGCGGAAGATGCCGGCCGCACGCTCAGGTGCGACTTCGATTTGAGCGGCGAGTATTTCATATCAGGCGACAAGGAACTCTTGACTCAGATGTACGCCAATCTGATCGAGAATGCGATCCGGCATTGTCCCGAAGGCGCGGTCATTCGCCTGTCGCTTAAGGCTGAGGGTAATTTTATCATTACGAGCGTCAGAGACAATGGCCGCGGCATTCCCGAGAGTGAACACGAGAAGGTGTTCCGCAGGCTCTACCGCCTCGAAAAGAGCCGGACCTCGCCGGGAACGGGACTTGGCCTCAGCCTGGTCAAGGCGGTGGCCGATCTTCACGCGGCCGAAATCCATCTGGAAGATGCGCGCCCCGGCTTGCGCGTCGTTATCGCTTTCGCGCGGCTGGAACCGGCGCACTCGGTTGTATAACTCGGCGCCGCCGATCCGTTCTTACACATTTGTAAAGCAACGGATTCTGCATGAAAGCCATTCTTACAATTGTGTATGTCCCAAGAAATACCCCGGTAATTTTTCCATTGTTAATTCATGAATTGAAAGCGGCGTGCGGTGACGCGTGCTTTTCCGTCATTTTGCTTTACCGAGAGAGGTTTTATGAAGCACGCGCCCGCCGACTATGCGACTAAGGTGCCCGAGGTCACGCTCATCTTCTGGATCATCAAGATCGCCGCAACGACCTTGGGCGAGACCGGCGGCGACACCGTGACCATGACCATGAACTGGGGATACCTCGCAGGCACGATCCTGTTTTTTGCCGTGCTCGTCGCCTTGGTCATCTTCCAGATCATCGCCAAGAAGTTCCATCCCATTCTTTATTGGGCGACCATCGTTGCTTCGACCACGTTTGGCACCACCATGGCCGACTTCGCCGACCGCTCGCTCGGCATCGGTTATACCGGCGGCTCCAGCCTTCTCCTCGTGTTGCTGATGGCGACGCTCGGGCTGTGGTATTGGTCGCTCGGCTCCATATCGGTCGCAACCGTCAACACGCCCAAGGTAGAAGCCTTTTATTGGGCAGCGATTACCTTCTCGCAGACGCTGGGCACTGCACTTGGCGATTGGATGGCCGATTCAACCGGGCTCGGCTACGAAGGCGGCGCGCTTGTATTCCTTGCGGCCATCGCGGTCGTCGCGGCTTTGTACTATTGGACCAATGTGTCCCACGTGCTGCTGTTTTGGGCAGCATTCATCCTCACCCGTCCGCTCGGGGCGACAGTGGGCGACTTTTTGGATAAGCCGCTCAGCCATGGCGGGCTCGCGCTCAGCCGTCCTCTTGCTTCCGCCGTTCTTGCGGCTTTCATCGTCGGTGGCGTGTTGTTTCTTCCGCAAAGGGCAGGGAGACATCCGGGGCATCCAAGAACCGTATCTTGAGCCGGGACCAACTCGCTGGCCGCGCTCATTTGTCGCTTGGTGCAGGTCCGGAAGTGGCCCCTAGCGGACCTCGCTCCTAGCGGGCGTTAGTACGGGTATTAGACGCATAGCAGATGCCGAAGGCATTTGCCGACTAAGATTGGAAGCGACGAGCCAGGGACCCCCAAAACGAAAATGGCCGGGCTTTCGCCCGGCCATCCCGTAGCAATCTCGCGCTGAAACAGACGCCCTACGTCTGCGTCTTCTTCCCCATCCCGAGCAACCGCAGTATCCCGCGTCCGAGGCCCTTCACGTTATCGAACAGCTCGATCTTCGCCCCGTGCTTGCGCATGATGATCGACTGCTGCGCCACCGAGAGCGAGTTGTTCCACGCCCAGTAGATCACCAGCCCCGCCGGGAAGCTCGCCAGCATGAAGGTGAAGATCACCGGCATCCAGTTGAAGATCATCGCCTGGGTCGGGTCGGGCGGCGAGGGGTTGAGCTTCATCTGCGCCCACATGGTCACGCCCATGATCAGCGGCCACAGGCCGAGATGCAGGAAGTGGCCGACCACGGGCAGCACCATCGGGTCCCACGGAATGAGGCCGAACAGCGTGAACAGGTTGGTCGGGTCCGGCGCCGACAGGTCGTGGATCCAGCCGTAGAACGGCGCGTGCCGCATCTCGATGGTGACGAACAGCACCTTGTAGAGCGAGAAGAAGACCGGAATCTGGATCGCGATCGGCAGGCAGCCGGCGATCGGATTGATCTTCTCCTTCTTGTACAGCTCCATCAGCGCTTGCTGCTGCTTGGCCTTGTCGTCGGGGAAGCGCTCCTTCAGCGCGGCCATCTGCGGCTGCACCGCCTTCATCTTCGCCATCGACGCATACGACTTGTTGGCGAGCGGGAAGAAGGCGGCCTTGATCAGCACGGTGACGATCAGGATGGCGATGCCGAAATTGCCGACCAGCCGGTAGAACCAGTCGATCAGCGTGAACATCGGCTTGGTGATGAAGTAGAACCAGCCCCAGTCGATCAACAGATCGAAGTGGTTGAAGTTGTATTGGCTCTCGTAGGCCTTGAGGACGTTCACTTCCTTGGCGCCGGCGAACAGGTGCGTGGTGACGCTAGCCGAAGCGCCCGGCGCGACCGTGCGCGCGTCGAGCAGATAATCGGCCTGATAGGTTTCCTTGGTGCCGATCTTGCCGCTCGAGAAGCGCGCCTTCAGGTGCGCCTTCGGGTCGGGCAGCAGGGTCGCGGCCCAGTACTTGTCGGTGATGCCGAGCCAGGCGTTGGTGACGTTGAAGTCGACCGGCTTCTTCTCGTCTTCGATCTTCTTGTAGGTGTATTCCTGCAGGGCCTTGTCGCCGAGATAGCCGATCAGGCCCTCATGCAGGATGTAGTAGCCCGCCGTTTTCGGCGTGCCGTGGCGCGAGATCAGGCCGTAGGGAAAGAGCGAGACCGGTTGGCCGCTCTTGTTCATCACGTCTTCCTTGACGGTGAACATGTATTTGTCGTCGACCGAAATGGTGCGGCGGAATTCGAGGCCCTGGCCGTTGTCGTAGGCGAGCGTCACCGGATGGCCGGCGCTGAGCGCGCCGGAGCCGACCTGCTTCCACACCGTGTCGGCGGTGGGCAGCTTCACCTTGCCGTTGGCCGCGGCGGTCCAGCCGAACTCGGCATAGAACGGGTCGGGGCTGCCGGACGGCGACAGCAGCTCGATCGGCGGCGAGGTCTTGTCGACGGTCTCGTGGAACTTGTTGAGCGAGAGGTCGTCGAGGCGCGCGCCCTTGAGCGCGATCGAGCCGGTGAGGCTGCCGGTCGTGATCGGAATGCGCGGCGATTTCGCCAGCGCCTGGGCGCGGGTTTCTTGCCGGACGGCCGGGGTCACGGTCTGGCCGGGAACCTGCGGCGCGCTCGAGGGCGTGCCCGAAGGCGTGCCGGGGGCTGGCGCCGGCGCGCTCTGGCCGGCCTGGCCCGCGGGCGCGGTCTGCTGCTGCGCCGTCTGCTGCTGTTGCTGCTTCGCGGCCTCCTGCCGCGCCTTCTGCTGCGGCATGCCGACAAAAAATTGCCACGCAATCAGCACCACGGCCGAGAGCACGATGGCGAGGATAGTATTCTTATTGTCGGTCATTCAGATACTGCCTTGCGCCCCGCATGAACCCGCCGCAGCGCCCCCTCGAAGTCCTGCGCCATCCGTTCGAACGGCACGCGTAGCGCGGCGCGCCGGCCGATCAACACATAGTCGTGACCGGCCCGCATACGCGCCGCCGGTGACAACCGTACGATTTCGCGCAGCCGCCGGCGAACCCGGTTGCGCTCGACCGCATTGCCGACTTTCTTCGACACGGTAAAGCCGACACGTACCGGGCCGCTGTCGTCCCGCTTGCGGGCCTGCAGCACGAAGGCGGCGGCCGCAGCCTTTGTTCCGGCCGATGCAGCCGCCGCAGCCGCCGCAGCCAGAAAATCCGCCCGTTGCTTCAGCCGTTCCATGGAAGCAAAGCGCGGCCTCCGTTTGGGGCCGCGTCTTTACGCGGAGAGCCGCTTGCGCCCACGCCCGCGGCGTGCCGAAACCACCTTGCGTCCGCCTTTGGTGGCCATGCGCGCGCGGAAACCGTGGCGACGCTTGCGTACGAGCTTGCTCGGTTGATAGGTCCGCTTCACGATTAAGTTCTCCGCTGGTCGCGCCGTGGTGGTGGGGCGCGTCGGTTTCGCCCCAAAACCACCATGAAAACCCGCAATTAGGGCGGATCGGCACGGGATTTTGCGCGGCTTATAAGGGAGGGGCGTTCACCCGTCAATGCGACCGCGAGGCCACCGCAAGCGGCCGCCTCACCCGGTCACATAGGCTCACAAGCGGGTGATGCCAGCCCGCGGCGGGCCCCGGCTCGTGTATATAGTGGTCATGTCCGCTTCGGCCCCACCTGCCCGAGAAACCCGCAGTTTTGCCCGCCGGCTGCTGCCTCTGCTCGTCATCGTGGCGATTGCGGCGGCGGTCTACCTGACCGTGGGCCGGGGCATGATTTCGCTCGAGTCCCTGGTGCAGCACCGGGCTGCCATCGACACCTTCGTGATGAGCCACCGGGTCCTGGCGGTCCTGGCCTATATCGGCCTCTACGCCGTCGCCGTGGCGCTCTCCTTGCCGGGGGCGACCTTCCTGACCATGACCGGCGGCTTCTTGTTCGGCCTGGCGCTCGGCGCCTCGGCCGCCGTGATCGGCGCCACCATCGGCGCCACCATCATTTTCCTGGTGGCCCGGACGGCGCTCGGCGAGCCGCTGCTGCGGCGGGCCGGCCCGCGTGCCATCAAGCTGGCGAAGAATTTCCGCGAGGATGCCTTCAGTTACCTCTTGTTCCTGCGGCTGGTGCCGGCCTTCCCGTTTTTCCTGGTCAATTTGGTGCCGGCCTTTGCGGGCGTCGGGCTGGTGCCCTTCGTCACCGCCACCGCGCTCGGCATTATCCCCGGTGCCGCTGCCTTTGCCTTTGCTGGCACCGGGCTCGACAGCATCATCGCCGCGCAGAAGAGCACCTATGACGCTTGCGTGGCGTCCGGCCGCGCCGAGTGTCAATTGACCTTCGACCCGACGGCGATCCTGACACCGGAGCTGATCGGCGCGCTGGTGGCGCTGGCGGCACTCGCGCTGGTGCCGGTGCTGGTCAAGCGTTGGCGGGGACGCGCCCGCACCGCCGAGTGATTTTTTGAGTTATTGTGGCTGGGAAAGTTCAAAGGGCATGGTGGAAGTTCTCAAACCCGATATCTGCGTAATCGGCGCCGGCTCCGGCGGCCTGTCGGTGGCCGCCGCCGCCGCGGCCTTCGGCGTGCCGGTCGTGCTGATCGAACGCCACAAGATGGGCGGCGATTGCCTCAATACCGGCTGCGTGCCGTCGAAGGCGTTGCTGGCAGCGGCCAAGCGCACCGAGCACATGCACCATTCGAGTGCGTTCGGCTTGAGCGCGTCGCAGGTGCATGTCGATTTCGCCAAGGTGCACGACCATGTGCACGGCGTGATTGCGCAGATCGCGCCGGTCGATTCGGCGGAGCGTTTCACCGGCCTCGGCGTGCACGTGATCAAGGGGGCGGCGAAATTCATCGACAGGCGCACGGTCGCGGTCGGTGATGAATTTGAAATCCGCGCCCGGCGTTTCGTCATCGCTACCGGCTCGGGACCCGCGGTGCCGCCGATCCCCGGCCTCGACAGCGGTCCATATCTCACCAACGAGTCGATCTTCACGCTCACCGAACGCCCGCAGCGTCTCATCATCGTCGGCGCCGGTCCGATCGGGCTGGAAATGGCGCAAGCCTTCCGCCGGCTCGGCAGCGCCGTCACCGTGCTGGAAGCGGCCAAGCCGTTCGCCAAGGACGATCCGGAGGCGGCCGGCGTCGTACTCGATCAGCTTGCGCGCGAGGGTGTCATCGTGCGCGCCGGCGTCAAGGTGGTGAAGGTCGCGCACTCGGACGGCAACGTCGCGGTGACCGTCGATGATGCCGGCAACGAAGAGGTCGTCGACGGCACGCACCTCTTGGTCGCCACCGGCCGCAAGGCCACCGTCGACGGGCTGAACCTCGAAGCGGCCGGCGTACGCTATGATCGCCGCGGCATCGCGGTGAATCGTAAACTAAAGACCAGCAACGGGCGCATCTACGCCATCGGCGACGTCGCCGCCGGCCAGCCGCAGTTCACCCACGCCGCCAACTATCATGCCGGCCTGGTGATCCGGAACGCGCTGTTCCGCCTGCCCGTGAAGGTGAACGTGCACGCCATTCCGTGGGTGACCTACACCGAGCCGGAGCTGGCGCAGACCGGCCTCACCGAAGCGCAGGCGCGCGAACAAGGCCACAAGAAGCTGCGCATCATGCGCTGGCCCTATCACGATAACGACCGCGCGGTTGCCGAGCGCACCACCCACGGCCATATCAAGGTGATCACCACACCCAAGGGGAAGATCCTGGGCGTCACCATCGTCGGCGCGCAGGCCGGCGAACTGATCACGCCGTGGACGCTGGCGATCGCGCAGAAGCTGAACATCCGCGCCATGACCGGCATCGTGCTGCCGTATCCGACGCTGTCGGAAATCGGCAAACGTGCGGCCATCGACTTCTTTACGCCAAGTTTGACGAGCCCCATGTTGCGGCGCATCATCGCTTGGCTGCGAATCTTCGGTTGAGGCGTTTTTTTGCCGATGACGATCGAGCCCGCAAACGGACAGCCCGCCGAGACCGCGCCGCCACCTGCGCGCCGCGCCGGCCTCGGCCTGTCCAGCAAGCTCTTGTTCCTCACCGTGCTGTTCGTGATGGTGGCGGAAGTGCTGATCTATGTGCCGTCGATCGCCAACTTCCGGCTCAACTGGCTCAACGACCGGCTCGCTGCCGCCCACACCGCGGCGCTGGTGCTCGATGCCGCGCCCAGCGGCATGGTGCCGGAAAGCCTCGCCAAGCAGATCCTGAGCAGCATCGGCGCGCGCGCGGTGGCGGTGAAGATGGGCAACGAGCGCCGCATGCTCGCCGCCTACAACGTGCCGACGAAAATCCACCAGGACGTCGACATGCGCAGCGTCACCTGGTGGCACGCCATCATGAACGCCTTCGACACGCTGGCGTCCTCGCAGCCGGACGACGTCATGCGCCTGGTGGGACCGGCGCCGATGGCACATGGCGACTTTCTCGAGATCATTCTCGACGAGGCGCCATTGCGCAAGGCGATGGTGACGTTCTCGGTCAACATCCTGCTGCTGTCGCTGGTCATTTCCGGCATCACCGCGATGCTGGTTTTCTTCGCGCTGCATTATCTCTTGGTGCGGCCGATGTGGCGCATCACCGGCAACATGGTGGCGTTCCGCGCCGACCCGGAAAACCCGGCGCGCATCATCACTGGGTCGGGGCGCCGCGACGAGATCGGCATTGCCGAGGGCGAGCTCGCCGCCATGCAGCGTGAGCTAGCCTCCATGCTGCACCAGAAGAACCGGTTGGCGGCGCTCGGTCTGGCGGTGTCGAAGATCAATCACGACCTGCGCAACCTGCTCGCCTCCGCGCAGCTCTTCTCCGACCAGCTTTCCGCCCTGGAAGACCCCAAGGTGCAGCGCTTCGCGCCTAAGCTGATGCGCACGCTGGAGCGGGCGATCGCCTTCTGCCAGTCGACCCTCTCGTACGGCGCCGCGCAGGAATCCGCGCCCGACCGCAAGACGCTTGAGGTCGAGCCGCTGGTCGAGGAAGTGCACGAGGCGCTCGGATTGGGCATAGACGTGCCGATCCGCTGGATCGTCTCGGTCGAGCGCGGGCTGACGGTCGAGGCCGATCACGATCAGCTGTTCAGGATCCTGGCCAATATCGCGCGCAACGCGGTGCAGGCGCTGGAGGCGCGCGGCACCGGCGATCCGGCGCGCGACCAGATCCGCATCACCGGCCGGCGCGAGGGCGGCGTGGTGGTGATGGAAGTCTCCGACACCGGTCCGGGCGTACCCGAAAAAGCACGTGGTCATATGTTCCAGGCGTTCCAGAGCTCCACCCGCGCCGGCGGGACCGGACTGGGCTTGGCCATCGCGGCAGAGCTGGTGCGCGCCCATGGCGGCGACATTGCCCTGGTGCCGGGTACCATCGGCGCCACGTTCCGCTTCACCATTCCCGACCGGACCATCGATCTGGGTGCCCACCGTGACGAGCGGGCGCGCGCCTGACGGTTTGGCATATTCGGGGCGGACCGGCCTGCCACGGCCGCCGAAAAGGCTTTTCCGCGACCCTTGCCAATCCATAGCCGAGACGATAGCTAAGGCCCCGGTTCCGCGGTCTTAGGCCCCGGCGGCCAAATGCGCCCGTAGCTCAGCTGGATAGAGCACCAGACTACGAATCTGGGGGTCAGAGGTTCGAATCCTTTCGGGCGCGCCATCAACTCATTGATTTTGATTCAGAATTTCTGCGCGATTTTTCCGTGCTTGAGAGCGCATCCGGCGGGGCAGCACCGGGGCAACACGCGGGCGAATTTGGCGTCCGAATGCCAAGCTGAAATTGGTGGGAGCATTGTGGTCGCGGGTCAGTTTGAATTTGGCGACCAGCGCAAACCCAACTAGTTAGCGTCCGCTAATTGCAAAATTTCAGCCTCAGTTAGTTTGTGAGTGATCTCGTTGAACCAAGGTTCGGGCTCCCAACGCTTATAAGCGCCCCTAATTCCATATTTGATCGTATGAATTATCGAATTGCTCGACAAATAAACATTGTGGACCTGGCCAACCGGGGTGAAGCACGTCTCGCCGGGACGATAGATTGTTATGGCGGGTTCTCTATCCTGGCCGGGAACAGCAAGCGCCATCCAGCCGAACTCAACCAGGTACAATTCGCGAAATTCAGTGTGAAAGTGACTGTTTTGCCATGCTCCATTTGGAGCGGCCTCGGTGCGGACGTATCCATTCCCCTCTTTCCCAAAGAGATGAAATCGCAGCTCACCATTCTCCATGCGCTCATGAAGCAATTCGATTCCAAATTCAGCGACAGCGCGCTCAGAACTTATATTCTCTTTCATAGACAACCCAACAAGCTAGTTGTTTTGCGTTTCGTAGGGGACGGGGTCTCGGCGTCGTATCGAAGTGCCTGCAATGGCCCAGATAAGGCCCTCCTAGGACCGGTTCGGAATGGTAGCGCGCCTATGACGCACGCCAACAATACCTTGGGACCACCGTGCCGGGGATAAGTTTTTTGCGATTTTGGCTGCCTCGTTCAGACTGCCCATTACTCGTATTGGAGTGCAGGCGCCGATGTTCGGCACGCGCGACAATATCATTGAGCAGGTCAAAATTGGGCAAATGAGCCCAGCCGACGCCGAGGCGGAAGCGGCGCGGCTTAGACTCCAACCATTGGTGTCGCATCCTGACCGCGCGAAATTCGACGTCATGGGCGAGGCTTGGTGGACGTTGCCAATGGCAGTGTCTTGGATCGCTTGGCGCGGTCCAGATGGGCCAGTGTATCGGGGACTGTCTTTGCCCCCTAAAACTGAGCCACTATCGTTGTGCCAGTTGGAGGGTTTGGTATGGCTCGGAAGCGGTATTCGGACGATGATTGCCTGAGAATTTTGCGGCAGGTTGAGGTTGATCTGGCCGTCGGGGCGGATGTGGCAACGGCCTGCCGGTCGGCGGGGATCAGCGATGCGACGTTTTACACCTGGCGCAAGAAATTCGGGGGGCATGGGTCGCTCGCAACTGATTGAGTTGAAGGCCCTGGAGAAAGAAAACCAGCGGCTTAAGAAGATCGTGTCCGATCTGGAACTCGACAAGCTGATCCTCAAGGAGAGCCTTGATTTTTTAAAACCCAGGACCTGACGGCGAAGGACTTGCGAGTTGCTGTTATCCAGGCCCGGCAGAAGCTTGGGACATCCGAGCGTAGAACCTGCCAGGTTCTCGGCCTTGAACCGCGATATCGGTCGTAACGACGCTTCGTCAGACCGACGGGTCGTTAGCCGCCCGGCTGGATGTGCGGCGATCGCATCAGTATCGTGTTGCGGCACATGCAGGTGAGGGGGGGATACGATGTCGAGGCCGGTGATCATTACTTGCGCGCTGACCGGCGGGGCGCCGCTGTCCGGCAAGAACAAGGCCGTTCCAGTGTCGCCGCAAGACATCGCGGAATCGGCGCTCGGTGCGGCGCGGGCCGGCGCGGCCATCGTCCACATTCATGTGCGCGATCCCAAAACTGGCGAGCCGAGCATGCAGTTCGAGCTCTACCGAGAAACGGTCGAGCGCATTCGCGACGCCGGCGTCGACGTCATCATCAATCTCACCACCGGGCCCGGCGCGCGCTTCGTTCCCGGCGATGACGATCCGAACTTTGGCGGCGCGGGCTCGACGCTGCGGCCGTGGCCGGAACGCGTCGCGCACGTCCAGCAACTCAAGCCCGAGGTTTGCAGCCTGGACGTCGGCAGCATGAATTTCGGCGAACGCGTGTTCGTCAACACGCCAGCCGATCTGCGCGCGATGGCCAAGGCCATCCGCGACAACGGCACCAAGCCGGAGTTGGAAGTCTTCGAGCTCGGTCACATCCGGCTGGCCACGCACCTGGTCGAGAGCGGTCTGGTCGCCCCGCCGCCGCTGTTCCAGATCTGCCTCGGCATTCCCTGGGGCGCGACTGCGACGCCGGAGACCATGCTGGCGATGCGCAACCAATTGCCGGCCGGCGCGTTGTGGGCGGCCTTCGGTATCGGCGCCGCGCAGTTCCCGATGACGGCGCAGGCGGTGCTGCTCGGCGGGCACGTGCGCGTCGGGCTCGAGGATAACCTCTATTTGAGCCGCGGCATGCCCGCGCCGAGCAATGCGGCCCTGGTGGAAAAGGCGGTGGCGATTGTCGAGCAGCTTGGCGAACATCCCGCCACGGTGGCCGAAGCGCGCGGCATTCTCGGCCTGGCGGCACGCTGAGCGGACGCGCGATCCAGGACGCCAGGGCGCGAACGTGATATTCGGGGCCCGTCCGTGCAATCGAAATTGAGTGTCCCATGACCGTTTCAACGCATCCTGGCTTTTCCGCCCACGGCGCCACCATTCCGGCCGTCGGCTTCGGCACCTCGCCGATGACCGGCGGGCTTTCGGCCGAAATCGTGCTGGCCGCGCTCAAGGCCGGCTACCGCCACATCGACACCGCCCGCAAATACGGTACCGAGCCGGAAGTCGGCGAAGCGATGCGCGCCTCCGGCGTGCCGCGCGAGGACATCTTCCTCACCACCAAGGTCTCGCACGAATATTTGCGCGCCGACGACTTCGCCCGCTCGGTCGACCAGAGCCTCGCCGCACTCAAGGTCGATTACGTCGACTTGCTTCTGGTGCACTGGCCCAACCCGGCGATCGCATTGAGCGAAACCATGCCGGCGCTGGCCAAGGCCAAACGGCAGGGGCTGGCGCGCCACATCGGCGTCGCCAATTTCAACATTGCCTTGCTCGATGAGGCGATCGCGCTCTGCCCGGAGCCGCTGGTGGCGCTGCAGGCGGAGTACCACCCCTTTCTCGATCAGACCAAGCTGCTTAATGCCGTGCGTGAGCGCGGCCTTGTCTACGTCGCCTATTGCCCGCTCGGGCGCGGGCGGCTGTTCGACGATCCGGTGCTGACGGAGATCGCAAGTGCGCGCGGGCGCAGCATCGCGCAGGTGGCGTTGCGTTGGCTGTTGCAGCAGGAGGTCGCGTCGATTCCGTTCTCGTCGAACCCGCAGCGCATCGCCGATAATTTCAAGGTGTTCGACTTCGAGCTGAACGACGACGAGATGAGCCGCATCTCCGCGCTCAAGCGCGCCGGCGGCCGCGTCGCCAATCCGTCGGGGCGTGTGTCCGGCGGCTGGGATTGAGCTAGCGCGGCGTCTGCGCGCTCAGCTCTTGCGGCACGGATGTTTTCTGTCTTGTGTCACGCAATTCATGCACAAGAGCATCGAGCAGGGCCTGCGCGAATTCCGCGCTCACGACGTCGCGGTCATAGGCGATCTCGGCGCGATGGCCATCGCCCGCGGGCGTGATGCCGAGACGAAGCTCATTTTCGATTGGTGTAAGATCAGCGTCGTCACGGCGGACGGCCAGTCTTCCGAAATGAAGCGGCGTGTCGGTCATAGCCAACAAGGCCGGTGGATTGGTTGCCCGGCCGATATAAGAAAAGCCGATCTGCCGCGGCACGATACCTGCCGCGCGCCAGGCGGCGCCGAAGGTTTCTTCGCAAGCCGCCAGATCGAACGCGGCATGAGCATGCGCATGACGCAGGTCGCGGGCGATGCGCGCCGTCAGCGCCTCCGGCGGCTCGGTGGCATCGATACGGCAGACCAGCGGTACCGTGGCGGCCAGCGGGCCGACGGTGGCGCGCGCGCTTTCCGATGCCCGTCCATCGATGTCGCACGCGATCAAGAAGTCGGGAAGGCCGGTGACCTCCGCCAACGCGCGCGCGAACGCGACCAGCAGCGTGTTTTCGTCGCTGGCGGTATGCGGGGGGAGTAGCGCGGCAATCCGCGCGGTCGGCCCGCGGTTCAGGCCGAAGCCGACCGGCGCCAAGGCCCGGCCGCGCTGAACGAACGGCAAGGGCAATGGCGCGTCCTTCAGCGTTTCGGACCAGAAGGCGGCATGCCTTGTTCGGTTTGCGCCAGCGAGTTGGGAGAGCTCAAGCGCACGCCGTTCTTGCCGATCCGTTTGCAGCTTCAACTTACGATCCGATCCGCCAAGCCACGCCAGCAAGTCTTCCAGCGCCAATGCCGCCGACCAGGAATCGAAATGCGTGCGCGTGGCGCGCAACGTGATCCGCGTCCTCTTGTCCGCCGGTGTCGCCTCGGCGTGGGCATGCGGCGCAACATCCTTCGGCGCCACTTCCTGCCATGCCGCCCGCAGTTCCGCCTGCTCGATCGCCGGCTCGACCGTGACGGCGAGCGATACATCAAGCGCGCGCCGGCCTTCGTCGGAGGTCATGCGTGCATTTTGAGCATCGGTCAGCCACCTCTCGCGTGGCAACAACTCGACATCGCCGGCCTTCGTTTCCGTTTGCGCGACGGCGTCCTGCGCCGGCGTATCCGGATGCGCGGCGCGGGCGCTTTCCCCCGCCAGGCTGCAGGCCAATTCGACCAGTGCTTCCAGCGTAGCCGCTTCGACAAAACGCGGCAGCGGGATCGATAGGCCAAGCGCGGCCTCGATCCGGTTCCACAATTCGAACGACGACAGCGAGTTCGAGCCCGATATCGCCGAGCGGCCGGCGCACCTCGATTTTCGATGCGTCGAGCCGCAGCACCGCGGCGATCTCCTGGCGGATGACCGCTTCCGCCCTCGGTGCGCGTTGCGTTGCGTCGAGTTGAACGAGCGATTGCCCGGCCGCGTACGCCGCGTCGCTTGCGCCTTGTGTCAGCGGCGCCAGGCGTGGCGAGGCGGCGAGGGCCTGTTCGCTCGCGCGCAGCCGTGCCCAGTCGGCCGCCGCGTAAGTGAGGTTGGCATTTTCGCTCGCCAGCGCCGTGCGCACCGCCCGCAGCGCCTCGCCGTTCGCCAACGGCCGCCAGCCGGCGCTTTCGAGATAGCCGGTCATCGCCTCGCTACGCGCGACAAAGCCCGCTTCGCCGAGCATGCCGAGATTGAGGCAGGTGCCGGGAATGCCGTGCGCGCGCTGCGCCCGCGCCAGCCCTTCGAGGAAGGCATTGGCGCCAGCGTAATTGCTCTGCCCGCGCCAGCCGACCACCTGCGCCAGCGAGGAAATCGACAGGAAGAAATCGAGATCGGCGCCGCTGTCCATGACGGCGTGCGTCAGATTGAGCCCGCCCGCTACCTTGGGCGCGAACACGGTCGCGATTTTGTCGAGCGTCATGCGGTCGAGCGGCGCGTCCTCATATGTCACGGCGGCGTGGACGATGCCTTTCAATGGTTTGTCGCCCGCCGCAAGATTGCGAATTGCTTGGTCCACTTGCGTCTTGTCGGCGACATCGAGCGCTCGGAAAACAATGTCCGCGCCTTGCGACTTGAGACGCGCGCATTCTTCTGCGACGTCGTCGTTCGCGACACCCGAACGCGAGGCCAGCACGACGCGCCCGGCGCCGGCCTCCACCAGATCGCGCGCGATGGCAAAGCCGAAACCGGACAAGCCGCCGGTGACGAGATAACTGCCGTCGGGATCGAGCGCCAATCGATCGCGGGCGGCGCGCACCGCGGCGTCGGGATCGCGCATGTCGATGACGATCTTGCCGATGTGCTTGCCTTGCGCGAAATAACGGAAGGCGTCGGTGATCTGGCCCGCGGGGAAGACCGTCAGCGGCGGCGGCGCAATTTCGCCCGCGGCGAAAAACGCGATCAACTCGTCCATCATGGCGCGGATCAGCGACGGGCGCTCGTCGAGCAGCGCCGCGAGATCGACCACGTGCAGCGAGATGTTGCGGCGAAGCGCCTTCAGCCCGAGCGAACGGTCGTCATAGATGTCGCGCTTGCCGAGCTCGATGAAGCGCCCCGAAGGCGCGAGACATGCAAGGCCCTTCTCGATGAAGGGGCCGGGCAGGGCGTTCAGGACGACGTCGACGCCGCCGCCATCGGTCGCCGCCAGCACCTCGTCGGCGAAACCGAGCGAGCGCGAGTCCATGACCTTGTGGACGCCGAGCGATTTTAGGTAATTGCGCTTTTCGGCGTTGCCGGCGGTGGCATAGATGTCGGCGCCGAGCCGCTTTGCGAGCGCAATGGCCGCGACGCCGACGCCGCCGGCGCCGGAATGGATCAGCACGCGCTCACCCGCGCGCAGGCGCGCGAGCTCGCCGAGCGCATAATGGGCGGTGAGATAGACCGACGGAATCGCCGCCGCCTGCTCGTCGCTGAGCGTGTCGGGCACGCGGTAAATGCGGTCGGCTCGAAGCGTGAGGTCGCGGCGCAAACTGCCGCGCGCCATGCCGAAGACCCGGTCCCGCGGGGCCAGACCTTCAACACCGTTGCCCACGCGTTCAATGGCTCCGGCGAATTCCAGGCCGAGCGCCTCGCCGGCGTCGCCGTTTTCGGCGTCCTTGGGCAACAAGCCGGTCGCCGCCATCACGTCGCGGAAATTCAGGCCGGCGGCGCTGATGCGCACGCGCACGTCGTTCGTGTCCGGCGCGGTGGCTTCGCATTCCTGCCAGGCAAGTGTGTCGATGCCATGCGGCCGTTGTGGCCTGAGCGTGAAATTGGCCTGGCGCGGCAGCCGCGAAACGGCACGCACGCGCAGGCCGATGTCATCCGGACGCCTGGCGGCGAGGCGCGCCGCCAACAATTTACCGTCTCGCACGAGATATTCTTCGCCGCTGGCCATCGCGGCGAGCGCGGTGGCGAGTTGTTCCGGATTGGCGAGCGATGCGTCATCGATATCGGCGAGCGTGAACGAAACATCCGCGCACTCGATCGCCAGCGTGCGGGCGGCACCGATCAGCGCGCTCTGCGCAAGGCCGGCCACGCCAAGCACGTCGCCGGCGGCCCGTGCGTTACGCGTCAAGATGAAGACGTGCGGGGAGGCCTGGCCGGGAACGGCGTGGCGGGCGAGCTTCTGGCCGAAGGCGATCAACGCGGCGGCGGAATCTTCTATTTGGCCGGCGGAAGGCCAGACGTCGTCCTTTTGCAGCACGTCGAGCGGCAGCGCATAGACGATGGCCGTGGCGTTCCCTTGCTGCGCCGTCGCGAACGCTTGCGCGATCGCCGCGTCACCTTTATCGAAAACGGCAAGCGTGGCCTGATTGCCGTCTGCCGCGAGCGCGCCGGTTAGCGCGTCGGCGTGCGCGTCGTCGGTGGACGAGACAATGGTCCAAAGTTTCGCCGGGGCGGTGAGGGGCACGCTGTTCGTTTCAGCGAACGTCTCGTCGACAAAGATGGGTTCGCCTTCGGCCTCTCGCGGCGCACTCGCCTCGATGGCGCGGGCGTGCAGGCCTTCTATGCGTATACGCGTGCGACCCTCAGCATCAGAAATCGACAGCGAGAATTCGCCAGAGCCTTCTTGCGATGAAAGCTTGGTCGTTGCACTGATCGCTGCCGAACGGCCAAGCGGTCCCTCGATCAAGATGCGGTCGATGCGCTCGGGCAGCAACGGGCCGGTAGCGCCTTCTTCCGACGCCGTAAGTTCGGCGATGATGACCTGCAAACAGGAATCCAACACGCGCGGATCGAGCGCGTCGTCGTCGATTCTCGTTGCCGGGCCTTTCGGCAGGCGAACGCCGGCACGCAACGCACCGGGGCCGCGTTCGATACGTTGAACGCCGCGGAATTGTGGCCCGAAGCCATAGCCGATCTCGCTCGCTTTGTCATAAAGCGCATCGACATCGATTGTCTGTGGCGTTCCGCCAACTTCGAGCGGCGCGAGCCCGCCCTCCCGCGCGAACGCTATCGCCTCCGCGCGCAGCACCCAAGGATTCGTGGAAGCGTTCGTGCCGCCCTTGTGGCGGCTGAAAATACGCAGGCGCGCGCGTTCGGCTTCATAGACCGTACGAAGCATCACGCGGTCGTCGGGGCCGATGAACAGCGCTTCCGGCAGCCGCACATCGCTCAGTTCCAACGCGCTGTCGCCGAAGATCTCCGCAGCCGCAGCGCGCATCATGGCGATGATCGCCGCGCCCGGCAGCACCACCGAGCCCATGATGCGGTGATCGCCGAGCACGGGATACGCCGCAAGCGACACTTCGCTCGACCACGCCATGCCGGGCCCGTTCTCGCGCGCGCCGAGCAAGGAATACGAGGCCGCTGGAAACAGAATGCGCTCGGCTTCCTCCGGCGCCTTCCACAAGGTCTCATTCAGCCACGGCATCGGCGGCAACGTCGCGTCGTCGTTGCTCTCGAACACACGCGCCCAGGCGATATCGGTGCCGTTGACGTAAAGTTCCGCCAGCGCCTGGCCGAAGGCCTCGAAGTCGTCCTGCCCGCGCTGCAACGTCGTCACGGCCGTCACGCTCAGCCCCTTGGCGGCGGCGTTCGCCACCGTCGGCGCCGACAGCGTGCGCGAGGGACCGAGCTCGACAAAGCGCGTGGCGCCGAGATCGAGCGCGAAATCGACGGCTTGGTCGAAGCGCACCGGGTAGCGCAGATTGCGCCACCAGTAATCCGTATCGAACCGTGTCTCCATCATGCCGGTGACGGTGGAAATCACCGGGAGGCGCGGCGCCTGCCACGGCTGTTTGCCGACGGCTTGCTTGAATATCTGTTCGCCCGGCTCAAGCCAGCTCGAATGCCAGGCGAAATCGAGATCGAGCAGCCGAGTCGGAATATTCGGGTCGTGCGCGGCAATATCCGCGATGAGCCGTTCGATGGCCGGGCGTTCGCCGCTTACCGTCACCATGGTCGGCGAATTGTAGGCGCCGATCTCGATGGAGCCATCCTTCGGCAGGAAGCGCGCCAAATCGTCGGCGCCCATGCCGATCGCGGCCATGCCGCCGATGCGGTCGATATGGCCGCGGATCAGCCCGCGCTCGTCGACCAGATGCGCGACGTCTTCCAGCGCGATGGCGCCGCCGAGATAGGCGGCGGTCACTTCGCCGAAACTGTGGCCGATCGTCATGTCCGGCGTCACGCCAACCGACTTCCATACTTCGGCGAGCCCGGCCTGCAGCGCGAACATCACCGCCGGGGTCACCGCGGGGTCGTGCAGCCGGCTCGCCGCCTCGTCGGCGGCGAGCGCGTCGACCACCGACCAGCCGGAAGCGGGCTTAAACAACGCGTCAAAGCTTTCGACGAAGCGGCGGAATACGGAATTGGAGGTGAGGAACCGCCGCCCCATGTTCCAGAACTGCCCGCCTTGCCCGGTGCAGGTGAACGCCAGCTTGCCGCCGATCACGGGCCTGTCCTTTGATGATCATCGCCGGCGCGCGCTTATCGGCTTTTGGCCAGTCGCGACCGTCGGCGAGCGCGGTCAGCTTGTCGGCGAGGTCGGCGTTGTCGCGGGCCATCACCACCGCGCGGTGATCGAAATGGTCACGCTGGCGGTCAAGCGAAGCGCCCAATGTCACCAACGGCACATTTGACAGTGAGCCGCCTTCGCCGGCGGCTTCCGCCAATACGCGCGCCCAGGCCGTCAGATGCGCCGGCGTCGGGGCTGACAGCGGAATAGGCGTGAGCTCAGGTGCGCCTGCCGCCGCGTCGCTGACGAGGCGTGCGATGGTGGCTCGGCGCGGTGTTTCCGGGGTATGGCGCCCGAGCAGCGCGCAGGCATTGGTGCCGCCGAAACCGAAGGAGTTGACCAGCGCGTGCGCGTTGTCGCCGTCGAGCGTCGTCGCGCGGCCAACCACGTCGATGTTCAGCGCGTCGAACGGAATGCGCTCGTTGGGCGTGTTGAAATTGATGCTCGGCGGAATCTGCCCGCGGCTCAGCACCAGCGCGGTCTTGATCAGCCCGGCGATGCCGGCCGCCGGCTCGAGATGGCCGATGTTGCATTTCACCGAGCCGATGCGCACCGGGCCGTTGCTGCGCGCCTGCCCGAACACTTCGCCGATGGCACCGGCCTCGATCGGATCGCCCAGCGGCGTGCCGGTGCCGTGCGCCTCCACATAGGCGACGTCGTCGGCGCCGATGCCGGCCTTGGCGGCGGCTTCCTGCAGCATCGCCTTCTGCGCCGCCGGGTTGGGCGCGGTGATACTGTCGGTGCCGCCATCCTGGTTGATCGCGGTCGATTTGATCACGGCGTAGATGCGGTCGCCGTCGCGCAATGCGTCGTCGAGGCGCTTGAGCAGCACCACGCCCGCGCCCTCGCCACGTACGAAACCATCGGCGTTTGAATCGAAAGCCGCGATTCGCCCCGCGGCCGACAGCATATGCGCGCGGCAGAAAGTCATGAACATGCGCGGATCGAGCAGGATATTGACGCCGCCGACCAGCGCCACGTCGGCGCTCTCTTCGCGCAAGGCGCGGCAGCCGGTGTCGAGCGCCACCAGCGACGACGAACAGGCGGTGTCGACGCCGAGGCTCGGTCCGCGCAGGTCGAAGGCGTTGGACAGGCGGTTGGCGACGATGCTCAGCGCGGTGCCGGTGCCGGCCTGGATGTCGGCGACGCCGGGCTCGTACCGTTGCAGCAGGCCGTAGTCGGTGTTGGAGACGCCGATGAACACGCCGGTGCGCCGCCGCCGCAACGCCTGTAACGGCATGCGCGCGTCCTGCGCCGCTTCATAAGCGACCTGCAGCAGGATGCGCTGCTGCGGATCCATGGCTTCGGCCTCCCGCCGCGAGAGACCGAAGAAGTCGGGATCGAAGGCGGCGATGTCGTCGAGGAAGCCGCCCCATTTGGAATAGGAGCGGAACGGATTGTCCGGCGCCGGATCGTAGAAACCATCCAGGCTCCAGCGCTCGGGCGGGATTTCGCGGATCGCGCTTTTGCCGGCGGTCAGCAGCGACCAGAACGACTCCGGCCCGGTCACGCCGCCGGGAAACCGGCAGCCCATTCCGACGATTGCGACTGTCGTCACATTGATCCCCTACCTGCCGCCGAAGCCAGAGGCGCGGCCACTTCATATGAACTTTATCTAATATGTCCGCGCGGCGGGGGAAACGGGGACCGCCGGGGCGTGCTGTCGCGCCTCAAATTACGTTGCCGTGTCAATGGCATGCCCGCGTGACCGGTTGCGCCGGCGATCGGAGGACCTTTCGGCGCCTCGGCCTCGGCAGGCCGTCGCTCCGCCGGGCTTTGGCCGCGGCCTTGCTGGCGGTCGAGGGGTTCGCGCACAATGCCTGGACATCGACAACAGCCACGCAAGACCGGGAGATCAAGAATGGCCGAACAGGTTCTCGCCTTTGACAGCTTCGGTGAGAGGGCCGAAGTCAGTGATCGCTTTGCATGGCTGGTTCGGCGACCAGACTACCTTTACCCCGATGTACGACGCGCTGTCGCCGGAGGAGTTCACTTACATTTTTCCATCCTATCGTGGCTACGGCGGCTCGCTGAACATGCGCGGCGACTACACCGTCGAGGAGATTTCCCGGGACGTGCTCGACCTGGCGGACTCGCTCGAGATCGAGACCTTCTCGCTGATCGGCCATTCGATGGGCGGCATGGCGGTGCAGCGCGTCCTGGCCGATGCGCCACAACGGGTCGAAAAGATCGTTGCGGTGGCGCCGGTGCCGGCTTCGGGCGCCGGCATGGATGCTGACGCCTATGCCAGTTTCGAACGCGCGGTGGCGGATGAGCAGGTCGCGTGCGGTATCGTCGATTTTTCGACCGGCGGACGGCTGTCGAAGGAATGGGTGCGGCACATCGCGACCTACGCGAAAGTCACGGCGCTCGACGAGGCCTTCGCCGGCTATCTGCCGAGCTGGGCCAAGACCGATTTCCACGCGGAGATCGAGGGCAATCCGGTTCCCATGCTGGTTGCCGTGGGTGAGTTCGACAACGCCATCAACGAAGCGGCGATGCGAGCCACCTATATGCAATGGTATCCCAACGCGCAGCTCGTGGTCGTCGCCAATGCCGGCCACTACCCGATGAACGAAACGCCGGTCGCCTTCGCCACTTTGATGGAAGCCTTCTTGCGGCAGGCTTAGCGCGGCGGTGCCGGACCCCGAAGACCTGAACGCCGCTACGCGTCGCCCGTCGCCAGCACCACCGCGCAGGTGGTGACGATGTCGTCCACGCTGGCGCCGCGCGACAGGTCGCTGATCGGCTTGGCGAAGCCCTGCAGGAACGGGCCGATGGCGGTGGCGCCGCCCAGCCATTGCGTCAGCTTGTAGCCGATATTGCCGGAATCGAGGTCGGGGAAGATCAGCACATTGGCGTTGCCGGCGACCTCGCTCGGCTCTTTGACTTTCTTGCGCGCCACGTCGGGCACCAGCGCGGCGTCGGCCTGGAACTCGCCGTCGACCTTGAGTGAAGGTTCGCGCTCGCGCACCAGCGTCAACGCCTGGCGCACCTTGTCGATGCGGGCGTGCTGCGCGCTGCCCTTGGTCGAAAACGACAACATGGCGACGCGCGGGGTTTCGCCGAGCAGCGCCTGCGCGCTGCGCGCCGAGGCAATGGCGATGTCGGCGAGTTCGCTTTCGTTCGGATCGGCATTGACCGCGCAATCGGCGAACACGAAGGAGCGCGCGCCTTGGCCGAGAAAGTCCGGCACGACCATGAGGAAATAGCTCGACGGCAGGCCCACTTTGTCCGCGGGCCCGACCGTCATCAATCCGGCTTCGATCACGCGCCGGGTCGGATTGGCGGCACCTGCGACCATGGCGTCGGCGTCGCCCTGCCGTAGCATCATGCCGCCGAAATAAAGCGGCTTGCTCGTCAGCCGTGTCGCCATCGCCGGCGTCATGGAACCGCGCGTTTCGGCCAGCGCGGCGCCATAAGTCTTGCAGCCGCGCGTCCTTGCGCGGCGTCGATGCATTCGATCCCGTCGAGCGAAACGCCGAGCGTGCCCGCGGCTTCGTCAATAGCTGATATCTCGCCGATGAGGATCGGCTGCGCGATGCCTTCTTTAACGAGGCGAACCGCGGCGGCGATGACGCGCGCGTCGTCGCCCTCCGGCAAAACGACTTTGCGCTGGCGCTGACGTGCGATATCAAACAACTTATCAAGTAAGTCCATACTTCTCACCGCGTGAGAAAACGTCGAACGAGACGAGGCCATCAATGACCGAAACTGCCGAAGCGATCAAGATTCAACGCGGCCTGAGGGGCGTCTATTTCGACCGTTCGCCATGCACCTTCATCGACGGCAAGGCCGGCGAGCTGCGTTATCGCGGCTATTCGATTCACGATCTCGCCGAGAAATCGAGCTTCGAGGAGACCGCTTACCTGCTGCTCAACGGCGATCTGCCGAACGCGCAGCAACTCGCCGCCTTCGACGCCGAGCTCAAAGCCGCGCGCAAGCTGCCGAAGCGAAGTGCTCGACATCATGCGCGCCATCAAGGACGCGCATCCGATGGACGTGCTGCGCACCGCGGTGTCGGCGCTCGCCGCCTTCGATCCCGAGACCGCCGACAATTCGCGCGAGGCGACCTTGCGCAAGGGCGTGCGGCTGTCCTCGCAGGTGCCGATGATCGTCGCCGCGCATTCGCGCATCCGCGAGGGGCTCGAGCCGCTGGCGG
The DNA here is from genome assembly GCA_963829785.1 of uncultured Pseudomonadota bacterium. GTDB lineage: Bacteria > Pseudomonadota > Alphaproteobacteria > Rhizobiales > Xanthobacteraceae > Pseudolabrys. Next base: position 50,652 of record CAWHJZ010000024.1, read on the forward strand.
CGGACGATTCGCTCGGCCACGCCGGCAACCTGCTGTGGATGCTGCGCGGCGAGAAGCCGAGCGCGGACGCGACCGAATTGATCGACCGCGATCTCATCCTGCATGCCGAGCACGGCTCCAACGCCTCGTCGTTCGCCGCGCGGGTGGTGATCGGCACCGACGCCAATCTGCACGCCGCCATCACCGCGGCCATCGCCGCGCTGTCGGGCCCGGCGCATGGCGGCGCCGCCGAGGACGTCATGAAGATGGCGGAGGAGATCGGCGATCCGGCGCGCGCCGCCGACTACGTGAAGGAAACGCGCAAGGCCGGCGTCCCGATCACCGGCTTCGGCCACCGCGTCTATCGCGCCGAGGATCCGCGCGCGCGCCACATGCGCGCCGGCGTCGAGCGGCTGTCGAAGGAGATGGGCCAGCCGAAGTGGTACGAGATCCTGCAGGCGGTGGTGAAGGCGATGGCGCCTTACGCGCGCCACGGCGTCAACGTGAACGTCGATTTCTATTCCGGCGTCGTCTACCACCTGCTCGGCGTCAAGCGCGACCTGTTCGTGCCGATGTTCGCCATCGGGCGCGTGCCCGGCTGGGTGGTGCAGGTGCTGGAGCAGCAGGAAAACAACATCCTGATCCGCCCGCTCACGCTCTACAACGGACCGGAGTTGCGCAGCTATCGCCCCGTCGCGGAGCGCTAACTACCTGCGAATTCTCATTGATCGGGAACGAGGGTCGCAAAATCTGATTGCGGGTGGGGGGCACTTGGGCCTATCATCTTTATAAGAAAAATAGTCTCAATAAATGAGACTTTGACGATCGGCGGCAAGCCGGCGTTGCAAGGGAGGGACGAGACAGGCCGCGCGCGCGAAAGGCGTTTGGCGAAGCGGCTTTGCCTCATCCGTCCAATTGCCTCACCGGAAAAGATGCCGCCGCGGCCGCAAACGAGCCGCCTTCCGGCTCCGGCGCGGCCGACATCCGACGATGTCGCCGTGTGCGTTGCGTTGAGGAGGAGCGGTTGGCGTTTATCCATTACCTGCCGGAGATTTTCAGCCCCTGGAATCTCACGGTCCTGATTCTCGGGACCATCGGTGGGTTGATTCTCGGCGCCGCGCCCGGTTTGAGCCCCACCATGGCGGTGGCGCTGCTCATTCCCTTCACCTTCCACATGGATGCGAGCTCGGGGCTGATCCTGCTCGGCGCGGTCTACACCGCGACCGTCGCCGGCGGCGCCATCAGCGCGATCCTGATCAATATTCCCGGCGCGCCCGCCAACATCGCCACCGCGCTTGGACGGCCATCCCATGGCCAAGCAGGGCCGCGCCGCCGAGGCGCTGCATTACGCATTCATCAGTTCGGTGATCGGCGGCGTGCTCGGCGTCCTGGTGCTGATCTTCTTCACGCCGATGCTGGCCGAATTCGCGCTCAAGTTCGGCCCGTCCGAACTGTTCTGGACCGCGGTGCTCGGCGTCACGGTCATCGGCTCGCTCGGCGCGCAGTCGGTGGTGAAGGGCCTGTTCGCCGGCGTGTTCGGCCTGTGGCTATCGACCATCGGCTACGACCCGATCAACGGCGTCGCGCGCTTCGTGTTCACCGACCACCTGCAGGGCGGCATCAACATCATCGCCGCGCTGATCGGCCTGTTCGCCATCCCGCAGGTGTTCGGCATGTTCGAGGGCGCCGCCAGCACGGAGCGCGACCCATTCTACGAAATGGAGAACCGCAGCGTGCTCGACTCGCTGCGCACCAATCTCCGGCGCGTGAAGGTGCTCGCCATCGGCAGCGTTGTCGGCATCTTCGTCGGGCTCATCCCCGGCGCCGGCGGCCAGATCGCCGGCCTCGTCTCCTACGATCAGAACCGCAAGTTCAGCTCGCGGCGCGACGAATTTCGGCAAGGGCGAACCCGACGGCGTCATCGCCTCGGAGGTGGCCAACAACGCCATGGTCGGTCCCTCGCTGGTGCCGCTGTTGACGCTCAGCATTCCCGGCAGCCCGACCGCCGCGGTGCTGCTCGGCGGCCTGTTGATCCACGGCCTGTTTCCGGGGCCGAACCTGTTCACCCAGCACGCCAAAGTTACGTGGACCTTCATCGACTCGCTGCTTGCTCGGCCAGATTCTGATGGGCGTGTTCGGCCTGACCATGAGCCGCATGAGCCGCTGGGTCATGCGCGTGCCTGACAACTTCATGGCGGCCGCGGTGGTCGTGCTGGCCGTGTTCGGCACCTACAGCGTGGAAAACAGCTTCTCCGACGTGCTGGTGATGATGACGCTCGGCACCGGCATGTATTTCGCCACCAAGTTCGGCTTCAGCCCGGCGCCGGTGGTGCTCGGGATTATCCTGGGGCCGATCGCCGAAAACAATTTCATGCAGGGGCGGCTGATCGCCAACACGCAGAATGGCCTGCTTGAATATTTCTGCACCGGCGGCATCAATCTCTTCCTGATCGGCCTATGCGTGCTCTCGGTCGCCTATAGCGTCTATGCCGAGTTCAAGGTCCGGAAACAGCGTAAAGAACGGGAGGGCGAAGCATGGCAGCACGCCTGACCGCGATCGCCTGCACCATCGTCGGCGCCTTGTTGTATTGGGCCGCGCTCGGCAGCGACATGCCGCTGGCCTATCTGTTCCCGCGGATGCTGGCGCTGGCCATGGTCGCACTCGGCATCGCCATGATGGTGACCGCTTTCAGCAAGGGCGCCCCGTCGTCCGCGCCCTGGGCGGACATCCCATGGGCTAGGATCCTGCCCGGCATGGTCGTGCTGGTCGCCTTCCTGTCGATCCTGCAGACAGTCGGATTCTACTTGAGTTCGTGGCTTGCCTTTTCGTCGATCGGCGTCCTCTACACGCCCGCGGGCAAGCGAGCCGCCGCCGTCAAGCGTGTCGTTCCGGCATCGATCGCGTTTCTCGCCGTGCTCTATCTTGTCTTCTGGATGCTTCTGCAGGTGCAGTTGCCACGTGGCTTTGCTTTTTGACTCGAAGGGAGGAAATGACAATGAAAATGACATCAAGGTTGTTACTGAATTTGGGACTGGCTCTCATCGCCGGTTTGGCGGTGACAGCCTCGGCGGCGATCGCCGCGGACAAATACCCGGACAAGCCCATCCAGTTGATGGTGTCCTATCCGCCGGGTGGCGCGACCGACTTCCAGGCCCGCATCGTGACCATGATGGCGAGCAAATACCTCAAGGAGCCGATCGTCATCATCAACAAGGGTGGCGCCGGCGGTCAGGTCGGCTGGAACTGGTTCGCCTCCAGCGCGACCCAGGACGGCTACGACCTCGGCGCCTATAACCTGCCGCACTTCATTTCCCAGTCGATCGCCTTCAACACGAAGTACAACATCCACAACGTCGAGCCGATCGCCAACTGGGGCGCCGACCCGGCGGTGCTGATCGTGCCCAAGAACAGCCCGTTCAACTCGATCAAGGACTTCGTCGACTACGCCAAGAAGAACCCGGGCAAAATCACCGTGTCCGGCGCCGGCCTGTTCGTCGGCCACCATATCGCCACGCTGCAACTCGAGAAGGCCGCGAACATCAAGCTGACCTACGTGCCGGCCAAGGGCGGCGTTGCCGCGCTGCAGATGGTCATGGGCGACAAGGTGATGGCGGGCTTCAACAACCTGTCCGACGCTTTCCGCAACCAGGACCGGCTCAAGATCCTGGGGGTCGCGGACAACGAGCGTAACAAGGAGTTCCTGCCGAAGGTGCCGACGTTCAAGGAAAATGGCATCGCCGTCGACGACTCCAGCGTCAACTTCCGCGGCGTCATGGTGCGCAAGGGCACGCCGCCGGAAGTGATTGCCATGCTCGCGAAGAACGTGCCGATCATGTTCAAGGACAAGAAGGTGGTCGCGAAAATGAAGGCGGGCGGTTCGCCGCTCCACATCATGACGCGCGAACAGGTGCAGAAGATGTTCCAGGCGCGTCAGAAGTATCTCGAGGCGCTGCTCAAGGAGTTGCGCCGCAAGAAGTAGCACCCGCGGCGGCGCCGCGCGTCGCGGCGTCGCCCGGTTCGAATGTCGGCGGCAAGATGCGAAACGGGTCGGTGATCCGTTCGTTGCCTTCCCGCCATCGCTAAGCGACGGAGCGGCGCGCGATGTGCCGCTCCGAACATGGGTTAGGGTGACGGTCCAATGGGTATGACAACCGGTATCGGCGCGCAGCAGCCGACAAGTTCCGCAAGCAGTGAGTCCGCGGCGAACGCCGCCGCCTTGACGTTGCGCCATCCGGAGCGCCGTACGCCGGCGGCCAAGCCGCGGCCGAAAAAGCTCGGCGCCACCGCACGCTCGTTCGCCATCCTCGAACACGTCGCGGGTTCGTCCGCGCCGGTCGACGTGATCGACATCATCGACACACTGAAGCTGCCGAAGGCGACGGCCTACCGGCTGGTCGACTGGTTCGTGATCCACGGCTACCTTGCGCGCGAGCCCGGCCGCAAGCGCCTGATCGTCGGTCCCCGGCTCGCCAATCTGGCCTTCGGCGCGTTGTCCTGCTTCGATGCGCTACGACACGCCGCACGTCGTGCTGCAGCGCCTGGTGCACGGTCTCAACGAGACCTGCAACATCGGCACCCTGCTCAACGGCGAAGTGGTCTATCTCGACCGCGTGGAGGCCGACGACTGGCCGCTGCGCCTGCATTATACCAGCGGCTCGCGCGTGCCGCTGCATTGCAGCGCCATCGGCAAGCTGTTCCTGGCGCTGGCGCCGGCGCCGCGCCGGCAGCGTCTGCTGCAGAGCCTGGAGCTGCACCGCTTCACCGACCACACCATCACCGACCGCGCGCGGCTCGAGGCCGAGCTCAAGCAGATCCGCAAGGACCAGGTCGTCGTTCGACCGCGAGGAATATCTGGTCGGTGTCGTCTGCATGGCGGTGCCGGTGATCGGCCAGAACGGCAGCATCCTCGCCGCGCTCGCGGTGCAGGCGCCGGAAGCGCGCATGAACGTGGAGACCGCCACCGGCTATCTGCCGATCCTGCGCCGCGCCGCCGGCGAGCTCGCCGAAATCTTCGAGACCAAGGCCTGACCGCCGGAAGTCGAATTGTTTCCGCCGGGAAACGACCATAACTCTGATGCCAGCGTGACGTTGGATATTGCAAAAGGACATTAGCGATGAAGATGACGACGGAAGAAGCCTTCGTGAAAGTTCTGCAGATGCACGGCATCGAGCATGCCTTCGGCATCATCGGTTCGGCCTTCATGCCGATCTCCGATCTTTTCCCGAAGGCCGGCATCACCTTCTGGGACGTCGCGCACGAGATGCAACGGCGCGCTGATCATGGCCGACGGCTACACCCGCTCGACCGGCAAGATGGCCATGGCGATCGCGCAGAACGGCCCCGGCATCACCAATTTCGTGACGCCCATCAAGACCGCCTACTGGAACCACACGCCGATGCTGCTGGTCACGCCGCAGGCCGCCAACAAGACCATCGGGCAGGGCGGCTTCCAGGAAGTGGAGCAGATGGCGCTGTTCCGCGACATGGTCTGCTATCAGGAAGAAGTGCGCGATCCCTCGCGCGTCGCCGAAGTCCTGAACCGCGTCATCACCAAGGCCAAGCGCATGTCGGCGCCGGCGCAGATCAACATCCCGCGCGATTACTGGACGCAAGTCATCGACATCAATCTGCCGCAGATCGTCGAATTCGAGCGCCCAGCCGGCGGTGCCAAGGCCATCGCCGAGGCGGCGAAACTTCTGTCGAGCGCCAAGTTCCCGGTCATCCTGTCGGGCGCGGGCGTCGTCATCGGCGGCGCCATTCCCGAATGCGCGGCGCTGGCCGAAAAGCTCGATGCGCCGGTCTGCAACAACTACCAGCACAACGACAGCTTCCCCGGCAGCCATCCGCTCGCCGTCGGCCCGCTCGGCTACAACGGCTCCAAGGCCGGCATGGAGCTGGTCGCCAAGGCCGACGTGGTGCTGGCGCTCGGCACCCGGCTCAATCCGTTCTCGACCCTGCCCGGCTACGGCATCGACTATTGGCCGAAGGACGCCAAGATCATCCAGGTCGACATCAACGCCGACCGCATCGGCCTGACCAAGCCGGTCGCCGTCGGCATCTGCGGCGACGCCAAGCTGGTGGCGAAAGCCATTCTCGCGCAGCTTGCACCGACCGCCGGCGATGCCGGGCGTGAGGAGCGCAAGGCGCTGATCCACCAGACCAAGTCACGCTGGCTGCAGACGCTTTCCAGCATGGACCACGAGGACGACGATCCGGGCACCACCTGGAACGCCGACGCCCGCAAGCGCGACGCCGACCGTATGTCGCCGCGCCAAGCCTGGCGCGCGATCCAGGCCGGCCTGCCGAAGGACGCCATCATCACCAGCGACATCGGCAACAACTGCGCCATCGGCAACGCCTATCCGACCTTCGACGAGGGCCGGAAGTATCTGGCGCCCGGCCTGTTCGGGCCGTGCGGCTACGGCTTCCCGGCGATCATCGGCGCCAAGATCGGCAATCCGGATACGCCTTGTGTCGGCTTTGCCGGCGACGGCGCTTTCGGCATCTCCATGAACGAGATGAGCTCGGTCGGTCGCGAGGAATGGCCAGGCATCACGATGGTCGTTTTCCGCAACTACCAATGGGGCGCCGAGAAGCGCAATTCGATCCTCTGGTATCGACAACAACTTCGTCGGCACCGAGCTCGACCCGCATCTCAGCTATGCCAAGGTGGCAGATGGCCTGCGGGCTCAAAGGCGTGCAGGTGAAGACGCAAGCCGAACTGACCGAGGCGCTGCGCCAGTCCTGCGAGGACCAGAAGAAGCGCATCACCACCTTCATCGAGGTGTTGCTCAACCAGGAACTGGGCGAGCCGTTCCGCCGCGACGCCATGAAAAAGCCGACGGTGGTCGCCGGCATCAAGCGCGAGGACATGCGCCCGCAGTCGGTGGCTTGAGTGACTTGAAACATGAATGCCGAACATTCTCCGCTTATTCCCGCGCAAGCGGGACATCAGGATCCAGATTGCAAGGTTCGCGTTGGGTGTCCTGGGTCCCCGCCTTCGCGGGGACGAGCGGTAGATAGCTTTCAGGAGTAGACAACGATGACTGTCGCAATCAAGCCGCCGGCAGATCCCAACGTCCAAACGGTGGTCGACGAGTTGGTCGCCCGCGCCCGTGTCGCCATGGCCGAATTTGCCAAGGCCGATCAGGCGCGGACCGACGAAGCCGTCACCGCGCTCGCTTGGTCGCTCTATAACCCCGACCACGCCAAGGAGCTGGCCGAGCTGGCGGTGCAGGACACCAAGCTCGGCAACGTCCCCGACAAGATCATCAAGAAGACGCGCAAGACCTTCGGCACCTTGCGCGACCTCTTGCGTGTCAAGTCGGTCGGCATCATCGAGGAAGACAAGGCGCGCGGCATCGTCAAATACGCCAAGCCCGTCGGCGTGGTCTGCGCCATCACGCCGTCGACCAACCCCGGCGCCACGCCGGTCAACAAGGCGATGCTGGCGATCAAGGGCCGCAACGCCGTCATCATCGCCTCGTCGCCTGCCGGCATGAAGACCACCGGCAAGACGGTCGACTACATGCGCGCCGAACTGAAGAAGATCGGCCTGCCGGAAGACCTGGTACAGATCCTGCCGCCGCCGGCCTCCAAGGACATGACCCAGGCGCTGATGAAGGCCGCCGATCTGGTGGTCGCCACCGGCTCGCAGGACAATGTGCGCCGCGCCTATTCCAGCGGCACGCCGGCGATCGGCGTGGGCTTCGGCAACGTGCCGGTGATCGTCGACGAGACCGCCGATCTCGACGACGCGGCGGTCAAGATCTGCGCCTCCAAGATCTTCGACAACTCGACCTCCTGCTCGTCGGAGAATTCCGTCATTCTGGTCGACGCCATTTACGACAAAGCCATTGCCGCGCTGGAGCGCGCCGGCGGCTACATGGCCTCAAGCGCGGAGAAGGCGAAGATCCAGGCCGCGCTCTGGCCCGACGGCAAGCTCTCGCGCCATTTGATTGCGCGTGACGCCGACGTGTTCGCGCGCGGCTGCGGTCTGCCGGCGGAAGCCGAATCGAAGAAGTTCTTCATGGTGGAGGAGGCCGGCGTCGGCCGCGACTATCCGTTCTCCGGCGAGAAGCTATCGCTGGTGCTGGCCGTCTACCGCGCCAAGGACTTCGAGGATGCCATCGCGATCTCGAATGCCATCCTCAACTATCAGGGGCGCGGCCACTCGGTCGGCCTGCACACCAAGGACTTGAGCCGCGGGCGCACGTTGGCGGAACGCTCCGATGTGGTTCGCGTGCTGGTCAACCAGGCGCACACCTTCGGCAACGGCGGCGGCTTCAACAACGGCCTGAACTTCACGCTCAGCATGGGTTGCGGCACCTGGGGCGGCAACTCCATCACCGACAACCTCAACTACATGAACTTCCTCAACATCACCCACCTGGTCACCACCATTCCGGAAGACAAGCCGAGCGAAGAGGAATTGTTCGGCCCCTACTGGAAGAAGTACGGCAAGTAGTAAGGAGTGGGTTGAGTGAATTTCGAAGAACATGCGGCGAAGTCGCTGATCCTGGCGCCTGCCGGCATTCCGGTGCCGCGCGGCATTCTCTGCACCAGCGCGGCGGAAGCCGCCAAGGCGGCGGGTGAAATCGGCCCCTGCGTGGTCAAGGCGCAGGTGCCGACGGGAAAACGCGGCAAGGCCGGCGGCATCAAGCTTGCCAGCGACGCCCAAGGAAGCCGAACAAGTCGCCGGCCAGATCCTCGGCATGACGATCGGCGACTACACCGTCGAGCGCCTGCTGATCGAGGAGCAGGGCAAGATCACCCGCGAGTTCTATGCCGCGGTGCTGCACGATACCGCCGCGCGCAAGCCGCTGATCCTGTTCTCCACCGAAGGCGGCATGGACATCGAGGAGATCGCCGCCGAAAAGCCGCAGGCGATCCGCCGCCTGCTGGTCGAGATCGGCGGCGCGCCGTCATCGAATGACATTGCCGACATGCTCGCCGGCCTCGATCTTGGCGACGCCGAGGCGCAGATCGCCGGCATTCTCGAACAGCTGTATGCCGCCTACCGCGCGCACGACGCCGAACTGTTGGAGATCAACCCGCTCGCGCTCTTGGCCGACGGCCGGGTGGTGGCGCTCGATTGCAAATTCGTGCTCGACGATTCGTCGGTCTTCCGTCAGGCGCAGATCGCGCCCGCCGGTTCGCCCGGCGCCATGACCGAACTGGAACGCCGCGGCGCCGAGGCCGGCCTCAAGTTGATCCAGCTCGACGGCAATGTCGGCGTGCTCGCCAACGGCGCCGGCCTCACCATGACCACCATGGACGTCATCAGCCATTTCGGCGGCCGCCCCGCCAACTTCCTGGAGATCGGCGGCGAGGCCTATACCAAAGCCGAGATCGCGCTCGATCTGGTGCTGTCCAACCCCGGGGTCAAAAGTCTGGTGATCAATTTCTGCGGCGCCTTTGCCCGCACCGACGTGATGGCCGATGGCGTGGTCAAAGCCTGGCACAAGCTCAAACCCAAAGTGCCGGTGTTCTTTTCCATCCACGGCACCGGCGAGGACGAGGCGGTGGCGCTGGTGCGCCAAGAGCTCGGCATCGAGCCCTACGATTTCATGGAAGACGCCATCCAGGCGGCGGTGAAGGCAGCGCAATGATCGTCCGTCAAAAAGACCGCGTGGTCGTGCTTGGAATGACCGGCAAGCAGGGCACGTTCTGGACCGAGAAGATGATCGCCTACGGCACCAATGTGGTGGCGGGCGTCCACCCCAAGCGTGCCGGTGAGACCCATGTCGGCGTGCCGGTGTTCGCCTCCACCGCGGAAGCGGTCGCCGCCGTCGGTGGCGACGTTGCGGTCATGTTCATCCCGCCGCCGATGGCCAAGGACGCCGCGGTGTCGGCGGCCGAAGCCGGCATCAAGCTCCTGGTCGTGCTGACCGAGCACATCCCGGCGCAGGACGTGATGGCGATGCACGCCGCCGCCGCAAGACACGGCACCCGCATCGTCGGCCCCAACACCGCCGGTCTGGTGACGCCGGGCGAATGTTTCGTCGGCATCATGCCGGCCTTCGTGCCGAGCGTGTTCGCGCCCGGCCGGGTCGGCGTGATCTCGCGCAGCGGCAGCCTCGGCACACTGGTGTGCTTGAACCTGACCCGCGCCGGCCTCGGCCAGTCCGCCTTCATCGGCATCGGCGGCGATCCCATGCTCGGCACCACCACCACCGATGCGCTTGCAGGCGCTCGATGAAGATGCCGGCACCGACGCCATCGTCATCGTCGGCGAAATCGGCGGCGGCATGGAAGAAGCCGCGGCCGACTACGCCAAGAAAGTGCGCAAGCCGATGGTCGCCTTCATCGCCGGCGCCGCCTCGCCGCCCGGCAAGAAGATGGGCCACGCCGGCGCCATCGTCACCGGCAGCGCCGGCAGTTACGCCGGCAAACGCAAGGCGCTGGAAGCGGCCGGTGTTACGGTCGTCGATACCCCGGCGCAGATTGCGCCTGCCATCGCCACAGGCCTCAAGGTGCCCCTGAAGCAGGCGGGGGCCGGCGGACACTAGAGTCTGATCCGTCGAGGCCGGCCCATTCTCGGTTCATTCCCGTTCCCGTCTGCGCGGGGACAGGCTCCAGCGGGAATCCAGGGGCGAAATTCGCAAAGCCTCTGTTCTTTGCTCTGGGTCCCCGCTTTCGCGGAGCCGAACGGTGAGAGGCGCTTCGGCACCAGCGTGTCGGACTTCACGGCCCCGCGGCCGCCGTTCACTCAATAGCGCACGACACGCACTATGCCGGGCGGGCGCGCCGCGGCTCGGCCAAATTGGTGATGATTTCCAGGAACGCCTGGGCGGCTTTGGACTGATAGCGGTCGCGGTGATGCAGCACGAGAAAGGGCCGCGCCGGCAATGGAAACGTCATCGCCACCAGTGTGCCCGCGCGCAATGCCGCCTCGACCACGAGTTCAGAGATCGCGGTGACGCCGGCGCCCGCTTCGACGGCGGCGCGCACCGCCTCGTTGGTCGGAAGTTCGAGAATGATGTTCAACTTGTCCGGCGATAACCCTTCGCCGGACAGCGCCGCTTCGAATTCCGAACGCGTGCCCGAACCCGATTCGCGTAACACCCAATCGCCCTCAACCAAATCGCGCTTGGTCAGGCTCTTCTTTTTCGCCCAGGGATGGCCGGCGCCGACGACGATGGTCAGACGGTCCTGATCGATCGTGCTTTGCTGGAGCGCGGCGTCGTCGACGCGGCCTTCGACAAAGCCGAGCTCGGCGGTGCCGTCGATGATGGCTTTGGCGGTCTGCGCGGTATTGCCGACCGCGAGCTTGACCTCGATCTGCGGATAGGCGTGACGGAAGGCGACCAGGCGCGGCGACAGCCAATAGCTTGCGATGGTCTGGCTGGCATGGACGCTGAGCGTGCCGCGCTTGAGGCCGCTCATTTCGGACAGGGACAGCTCGGCGGCGGCGGCGCGGGCAAGCACGGCGCGGGCTTCTCCCAGGAACATCCGGCCCGCCTCGTTCAATTCGATGCGGCGGCCGACCCGGTCGAACAGCGAGACGTTGTAGCGGGTCTCAAGCGCGGAAATGGCGGCGCTGACCGCCGATTGGGTCAGCCGCAGCGCCTCGGCGGCGCGGGTGACGTGCTCGCATTCGGCCACCGCGACAAAGATACGAAGCTGTTCAAGCGTCATATCTCAAGAATAGGCGGTAAGCTTCACCAGCGCGAGCGCGAAAACAGAGATGAAGACCCAGGCCGCCGCCGCCAAAAGCATCGGTTTCAGGCCTTCGGCCTTGAGTTTGCGGAAGTCCGTCTCAAAGCCCATGGCGGCCAGCGCCATGGAGAGCATGAAGGTCGTCCCCAGGGCGATCCAGGCCTTCGGGGCGGCCGGGACGGTTACGACGCTGTTGAAGATCACCATGGCGATGAAGCCGACCACGAACCACGGCATCGGCGGCGCGGCGCGGGAGGCGGACTTGTCGGAGGCGTGGCGGGCCCGCCGCACGGCCATGATCCCCAAGGTGAAGACGACGGGCGCCAGCATCATGACGCGGGTGAGCTTGGCCACGGTGCCGACCTCGCCGGCGTGGGCGCCGTCCTGGAAGGCGGCGGCGACCACTTGCGCGATTTCGTGGATGGAGGCGCCGCTCCACAGGCCGAAGGCGGCGGGGCTCAGGTGCAGCAGCCCCGGCAGCAGCGGATAGAGCAACATGGAGAGCGAGCCGAACACCGTGACGCAGGCCACGGCATAGGCGACGTCCTCGTCGCTGCCACGCGTCACCGTATTGGTCGCGATAACGGCCGAGGCGCCGCAGATCGAGGTGCCGGCGCCGATCAGCTCGGTCAGCTTGGCGTCGACGCCCATCATGCGGCCGAGCCATTTGGTGAAGGCGAAGGTGGCGACCAGGGTCGCCGCGATGACACCGACGCCGGCGAAGCCGACCTGTGCCACCTGCGAGGCCATCAACTGCAGCCCGAGCAGGATGATGCCGAGCCGCAGCACGCGTTTCAGGCTGAACGTGATGCCGGGCTTGGCCCAGGCGGGGGTGCCGAAGACGTTATGAAGCGTCATGCCGATCAGGGTCGCCAGGATCATCGGGCTCAGCATGGCGACGCCCGGAACCCGGCGCAGCGCGAAGGCGAGCCCCGCCACTCCCGCCGTCAGCAAAAGGCCGGGAATGACCGTGGCTAAGCCGCCGCGGGCTTGCCGCAGGGCGGCTTCGGTGACCGGCGTGTTGGTGACGACAGTGGTTTCGCTCATACTGGGCTCCTTCTGGAGCCAATATGCTGCGCCGCAATTGGCAAATCCAACTTATTGTTATGGTATAATCAATCGATTAAATCGATTGATTGGGCGCCGCCCGCGCCACCGCGGAAGCGCAAGATTTTGGCCTCATCCAGCGGTGCAGCGGGCCACATTGCCAGCGGATCGACAACAGGCCCGGACCGGCGGCTTGGCGCGGTCAGGCGCGCCTCCGGTGCCCGTCGCGTTGCGCCACCGCGGATGCAACGTCGGAGCAGGGCGTTGCAACGGGTATGGGGGCCACACGCACGAGCGTTGCGATGATGATACCGATCATTGGAATCCCGAACGCGCGAAGAGGCAGGGCACCGATGCCGTGATGCGCATCGCCTTATTGAAAACATCGCGCGTTTTGCCGGGCGTGGGTGTCGCGAACCGAAGTTGATGGAGCGAATCGCATCGATTGCGTTCAATTCCGCGCTTAACCGATTTCATCGAACAGAACGTTCGGTTGTGTGAATGGACAAAGTCCCATTGCGTGGACTGTTTTTGTGTTGCAATCGCGCGCGTAAAACAGATTTACAGATTAGAATGATTGTCAGTTTTTGTTCGATCAGTTATGTTGACGCGCAAAGGCAAGGCCATAGAGGAAACGTCGGTCAATGTTCACCAGCAATCCGTTCGCTGAACTTTCGGCGTCCGTATCACCCGCCGTCATGCAGACGTACGTCGTCGTCATGGCGCTTCTGGTCATCGGCGGCACGCTGTTCGACGTCATTCACAAAAGAAGCGCGCAGTACTTCTTCAAGAACATGCGCGATTCGAAAAAGAATGCGACGAAGCAGGTCGGCGGCGGCGGGAAGATCGCGATCGCCGTGCAGACCGCGGTGGTCGACGTCGCGGCCTCGGGTGAATTCTGCAACCAGCAGCGCCGCGTCGCGCATCTGCTCGGCATGTACGGCTTCATCATCTACGTCGTCATGACGGCGATCATGGTGTTCGGCTATCCGACGCCGGCCACGCCGACGCCGCCCGCGGTCGCAACCTTGTGGTACGTCGGCGCGCTGATGATCTGCCTCGGCGGCTATTGGTTCTGGTTCTTCATCCGCGTCGACGTCGCGGCGGAAGGCCAGCCGCCGCTCCGCCTCATGCGCGCGGACCTGTTCATCATCTCATTGGTGCTGAGCGCGACCTTCGGTCTGATCTGGGCCTGGCTGCAGACGGCGGGCGCCGGCGGTTGGGCCGCGGTGTTCCTCGCGCTTTACCTGATCGCGACGACGGTGCTGTTTGCCGGGATCCCCTGGTCGAAGTTCTCGCACATGTTCTTCAAGCCGGCGGCGGCGTTCGAGAAGCGAGTCGGCAAGGCCGATGGCTCGGCCCAGAATTTGCCGACGCTGACCCGTGACGATCCCGAACAACAGAAAAGACACTCCATGGAGCTGCTGCAGAAAGCTCCCATGAATATGGGACTCGGCATCAAGCGCGAAGCGCCCCGCCACTATTAAGCAGACAGCCCGCAAGCTCTACTGGAACAGATTAAGGAACCGGACTTATGCCTACCTTCGTCTACATGACGCGTTGTGACGGCTGCGGGCACTGCGTCGACATCTGCCCGTCCGACATCATGCACATCGATCCGACCTATCGGCGCGCCTACAACATCGAGCCCAACATGTGCTGGGAGTGCTACTCCTGCGTCAAGGCTTGCCCGCAGCATGCGATCGATGTGCGCGGATATGCCGACTTCGCGCCGCTCGGTCACAGCGTTCGCGTCGATCGCGACGAACAGAAAGGCACGATCGCCTGGAAGATCAAATACCGGAACGGCACGGAAAAGAACTTCCTGTCGCCGATCACGACCAAGCCCTGGGGTCAGTCGATCCCCAAGCTCGCAAATGTTCCTGGGCCCACCAAGGAAATGCGCGACAGCCAGATGCTTTACAACGAGCCAAAGTGGATCCGCATGGATGACGGCGGTTTGCATACCCTTGAGGCAGCCGGTCTCAAGCTGAAGAAAGGCGTGTATTACTGATGGCTTACAAAACGATCGTCGAAGACAACATCGACATCCTGGTCGTCGGCGCAGGCCTCGGCGGCAGC